>NZ_DF952476.1:55544-60201 GCF_001263615.2 Arthrobacter sp. Hiyo1
CGCAAGTTCGCGGGCTCCCTGACGGACCCCTGGCTCGTGGCCGGCCGAACCCTTGCACCGGAACGGCGTTCCATCATCTTCGAAGTGGTCACGCGGCTGATTTTCCACTCGATGATCGTTTTCTCCGTGTACCTGCTGTTGGCGGGACACAATCTTCCGGGTGGCGGCTTCGCCGGCGGACTCACGGCCGGGCTTGCCCTGACCATCCGTTACTTGGCCGGCGGACGGTTCGAGTTGCGGGAAGCCGCACCGATCAGCGCCGGCATGCTGCTGGGAACCGGCCTTGCGACGGCGGCCGCAGCGGGCTTCGTACCGTTGCTTCTGGGCGGCCAGGTGTTCCAAAGCGCCATCATCGAGTTCTGGCTACCGTTGTTCGGGGACATCAAGTTCGTGACCTCCACGATCTTCGACATCGGCGTGTACCTCGTGGTCGTAGGCCTGGCCCTGGACGTGCTGCGGAGCCTGGGAGCCGAGATCGACGAACACTTCGAAGAGACCGCCAGCGGAGACGTCCGGGATTCAGGGGATGCCCGATTGGAAGTTCCCACCTCCGCACCAACGGCCGCAACCACGGCGCAGTCGGCAACAACCTCGCTCGGGAAGGGGACCCCATGAGCGTCAACTTGACCTTGTTGATCGTCATGGGAGTGCTCTACGCCTGTGGGATCTATTTGATCCTGGAACGCAGCTTGACCCGCGTTCTCCTGGGGCTCATGCTCCTGGCAAACGCCACCAACCTGCTGATCCTCGCGACGGGTGGATATGCCGGACTTGCCCCGCTGTTCAACAAATCGACGGATCCGCGCGACTACAACGATCCTTTGCCGCAAGCGTTGATCCTGACGTCGATCGTGATTTCCTTCGCGGTGACGGCATTCATGCTCGGCATCATCTACCGGACCTGGGCATTGGCACGGCAGGACGACATCCAGGACGACGCCGAAGACAGGCGCGTCGCGAAGACACCCAGCTTTGACGCCGAAGACGACTCGGTGGTTCCCGAGGAAACATCCGAATTCCCGGTTACGGCAGTCACCGAAGCAGCCAAGGAAGGAGGCCCCCTGTGAACATCGCCAGCCTGGCGCCGCTCGCCGTCGTGCTTCCCATCCTCGGTGCCGCACTGACGTTCGCCCTGAACAGGAACCCGCTGGCCCAACGCGCGGTCAGCATCGCTTTGTTGTCCCTCACGTTGCTCCTGGAATGCTGGCTCCTTGCCTCGGTATGGACCACAGGCACCGCATCCGTCACCCTGGGCGGCTGGCAGCCGCCGTTTGGCGTGGTGATGGTGGTGGACCAGTTCTCCTCGCTCATGTTGGTGGTCTCCTCCGTCATCAGCCTCGCGGTGCTGATCTACGCCACCGGCCAGGGCATGGCCGACGGCGACCGTGAGGCACCGGTGTCGATCTTCCACCCGACCTACCTGATC
Source organism: Arthrobacter sp. Hiyo1 (assembly GCF_001263615.2). Lineage (NCBI taxonomy): Bacteria > Bacillati > Actinomycetota > Actinomycetes > Micrococcales > Micrococcaceae > Arthrobacter > Arthrobacter sp. Hiyo1. The sequence goes on from NZ_DF952476.1 coordinate 56,971, forward strand.
CTGGTGGCCGGTGTCTCGAACGCCTTCCTCACCGGTGATCTCTTCAACCTGTACGTCGGCTTCGAGATCCTGCTGACGGCGAGCTACGTGCTCATGACACTGGGCGGTACCGGTCCGCGCATCCGCGCCGGGGTCACCTACGTGGTGGTTTCCGTCGTGTCTTCGGTGTTGTTCCTGATCGCCATTGCGATGATCTACGGAGCCACCGGAACCATCACCATGGCAGATCTCGCTATAAAGCTGGCCGAATTGGATCCGGGCACCAGGAACCTGCTCCACGTCATGCTGCTCGTGGCCTTCGGCATCAAGGCCGCCGTGTTCCCGCTGTCCTTCTGGCTGCCTGACTCGTACCCGACCGCACCGGCACCGGTCACTGCCGTGTTCGCCGGTTTGCTCACCAAGGTGGGCGTCTACGCCATGGTCCGCACGGAGACCCTGCTCTTCCCGGGCGATACCTTGAACACCCCGTTGATGGTGGTTGCGCTCCTCACCATGCTCGTGGGCATTCTCGGTGCCATAGCCCAGAGCGACATCAAACGATTACTCTCCTTCACCTTGGTCAGCCACATCGGCTACATGGTGTTCGGGCTTGCCATGTCTTCCGTAGCCGGGCTTGCTGCCGCCGTCTTCTATGTGGCCCACCACATCACTGTCCAAACGAGCCTGTTCCTGGTGACCGGCTTGATCGAGCGCCGCGGTGGGAGCTCGTCGGTGGATAGGCTGGGTGGGCTCGCAAAGCTGTCTCCACTCCTCTCGCTCTTGTTCTTCATTCCGGCCATGAACCTCGCGGGAATCCCGCCCTTCTCCGGGTTCCTGGGGAAGCTCGGACTCCTGCAGGCAGGGATCGCCCTCGGGACACCACTGGCCATTACCTTGGTGGTGGGCGGGGTGGTCACGAGCCTCTTGACCTTGCTGGCCATTGCCCGCGTCTGGAACCGCGCATTCTGGCGGAAGCCCGAGGACGCTGACTACCCGGCCGCCGTCCTCAAGGACACTGCCGCCGTCGGCCTGCTTCCGAGGACCATGGTGGGGCCAACCGCCGCGCTGGTGGTCTTTGGCGTGGCGCTGACAGTCTTCGCCGGTCCGCTGTTCCAATTGGCCGGCAACTCCGCGGAACAGATGCTGGACCGTACGGCGTATATCCATTCCGTGCTCGGCGAGAATGCCAAAGTCCCGGGCATCGCTGCGCCGGGTGCGTCGACCCCACTGCAGGGGGTTGGCAAGTGAGCCGCAAGCGGATTTCGTTCCGCACCGAGTTGCCCCTGCTGGTCTGGCTGGTGGTCGTGTGGGGTGCGCTCTGGCGGGACTTCAGCCCCGGCAACCTGGTATTCGGTGCGCTGATCGCCGTGGTGGTAGCCAGGGTCTTCTACTTGCCTCCAGTGGAGCTCAGCGGACGATTCAACGTGCTGCGCGCCATTCCTTTCGCCGTCGTGTTCCTTGGCAAAGTGGTGGCCGCGAGCTTCCAGGTCATGTACCTCGCGGTCTTCCGCGGGCCCTTGGTAACCAACGCCGTCGTCGCTGTTCCCCTCCGTAGCCATTCCGACCTCATGGTGACCGCAACAGGGCACGTGATTTCGCTGATTCCGGGTTCCTTGGTGGTGGAGGTGGACCGCTCGACGTCCACGCTCTATATCCATGGGCTCAATGTCCGCAACGATGTGGACACCGCCAAGCTGCGCAAGGAAGTCCAAGACACGGAGGCCTCGCTGATCCGGATCATGGGTACCCAGGCGGAAATGGACGCACTCCAGGCCGAAGGCTGGCCTGCAACGAGGGGAGCTCGCTCGTGAAAGACATCGTGCTGATCGTCACGGCGGTGATCCTTAGCCTCGCCGCCGCCGGCGCGATCTACAGGATCGCCGTCGGGCCGTCCCTGCTGGACCGGGTGCTCGCCTCGGACGTGCTGCTCGCCATACTGGGTGCTGCGCTGGCCATCGACATGGCCGTCAACAGGCACCTCAACAACCTCGTGCTGCTCGTCGCGCTGACGCTGATCGGTTTCATCGGATCGGTGACGGTGGCGCGCTTCGTGGCCGACCGGAGAGGACAGGTCAATGACTCCTGACGCCACCGGAGCGGATGCCGTCATCGATGCCGTCACCGCGGTGCTGCTGATCGTCGGTGCGGTGATGTCATTGGGCGCGGCGATCGGCCTGTTGCGCCTCCCGGACCTGATGAGCCGCATGCACGCAGCTACCAAGCCGCAAGTGCTCGGGCTGTTCCTCGTCTTGGCGGCCATCGGGCTGCAGATGCGCGAATGGTGGGTGTGGCCGATCCTGGCCGTCGCTTGGATCTTCCAATTGCTGACGGTGCCGGTGTCCGCACACATGGTGGGCCGCGCAGGCTACCGGACCAAGCACCTGCACCCCGAGTTGCTGAGCATCGACGAACTCGAGGCCGTGGTGCTGCGGGCCGCCGGTCAACGGGCAGCGGAGAAAGCCCAAGCCGACCCGACAACTCCCCACAGCGGGAACGGTGGGAGCCCAGGCCCTCACGGCGCCAACGGCGGGCCGTCAGCCTAGACGATGTCCTGTGTCTTCGAGAAACGCGAGATGGCGCGCTGGGTACTGCGGCTCGCGAAAACCTGGATGACGGCGCTGACAGTCGCCGAAATCAGGGCGAAGGTCAGTGCAGAGCGCAGGCTTGCCTCCATATCATCGTGACCCTTGGGAGGTTTCTTGCCGGTGGACTTTTCCCACAGCGCATTGACGAGCTTGGTGCCGACAAAGCCAGCGCCGATGCTCACGCCGGTGCCGAGCAGTTTGATGAGGAGGTTCATTCCGGGACTCCTTGCGGGTGGAAACAGGACCGTCCCCAGCCTAACCCCACTTCAGGGCAGTTCCGGAGCAACGGATGGAGCTTGGCGCCTCTGCCGGAAGAACTCCTCCAAGGCCCCGGGCTTTGGACGGACAGGCACGATGTCACGGTCCTCGCCCAGTATCGCTTCCACTGTGCCGAGGGCGAGGAGCTCATCCAGCAGCGCCAGCGTGGGCGGCATGAGCTTGAGTGTTCCGGCGACTTCGGCGTCCAGGATTCCGCGGACGGGCATCCACAAGGACGACGACGCTTCCGTGGTCTGGTGCCTTGGCTCGGCACCGGAAACCGGGCAGGCAAGGTAGAAGTACGTGTCGAAGCGCTTGGGCTGGTCCTGCGGAGTGACCCAGTTGGCCCACGGGCGGAGGGTGGCGGCGTCAAGCTTCAGCCCGGCCTCTTCGAACACCTCACGCTGCG
>NZ_DF952476.1:62447-64584 GCF_001263615.2 Arthrobacter sp. Hiyo1
GGCGGGCGTGCTGGGCGAGGAAGGCGACGACGCCGACGAGACCGGCTCGTTGCTGGTGGACGGCGTTTCCCCGAAGGCCCAGCGGGGCCGTGCCGGACTCATGCAACAGGACCCCGAAACCCAGGTGGTGCTTTCCCGCCTGGGCGACGACGTTGCATTCGGCGCCGAGAACCTTTGCGTGCCGCGGGACGAGATTTGGAAGCGGGTCCATGAAGCGCTCGACGACGTCGGGCTGCTGCGGAGTGCCGGTGGCAGTGCCAGCGGCAACTTTTCGCTCGACCACCCGACGTCGGCCCTCTCGGGCGGGCAGAAACAGCGCCTTGCGCTCGCCGGCATACTGGCAATGCGGCCCGGCTTGATCCTCCTGGACGAGCCGACCGCCAACCTTGACCCGGCCGGCGTCTTGGAAGTGCGCGATGCCGTGGGCCGCTGCCTGGACAAGACCGGCGCCACCTTGGTGGTGGTGGAACACCGGGTATCGGTCTGGAAAGACCTCGTGGACCGGATTGTGGTGCTTCAGCCGGGCAGTTCCTCCTCGGGAGGTTCGACGCCGGCGGTGCTTCTGGACGGTGACCCGAACACGGTTCTGGCGCAAGCAAGGGACATGCTCACTGCTGCGGGCGTCTGGGTGCCTGGTTACGTGCCGGCCACCCGCCCACGTTCGGGAACAGGCGCCGGACCGGCGGCCGACTCCGGAGCGGGGAGCTCCCGGAAGGGGGGCGAGTTGCTGCTCGCCACCCAGGAGCTTGCGGTGTCCCGCGAACGGACACGGCGCCGGGGGTTCAAAACGATCGCCCCGCGTCCTGTGCAGTCCGGACTCGACGCCGAAGTGTTTGCCGGACGGGCACTGACAATCACCGGTCCCAATGGCGCCGGAAAATCGACCTTCGCTTTGACCTCGCGGGGCTGTTGGCGCCGATATCCGGGGCGGTGACTGCCGCCGTCGGGCTCAGCGACGGCGCGGGCCCCGACCCGTTCAAGTGGAAGGCCCAGCAGCTGATCTCCCGCATCGGGACTGTGTTCCAAGAGCCCGAGCACCAGTTCGTCACCGGCCGCGTCCTCGATGAGCTCATGTTCGGCCCCAAGCATCTTGGCCATGGCGAGGAACGGGTGGACGAGTTGCTGGAACGGCTGCGCTTGGGGCATCTCGTGGACGCCAATCCGTACACGCTCTCCGGGGGCGAAAAACGGCGGCTATCCGTGGCGACGGTGCTCGCCGCGCACCCCCGCGTCCTGGTGCTGGACGAACCCACTTTCGGCCAGGACGCGAACACGTGGGCTGAGCTTGCGTCGTTCCTGTCCGAACTGCTCGACGCCGGCACCTCCGTGGTTTCCGTGACCCACGACCAGGAATTCAGCTCCGTCCTGGGCGGCGCCGAGATGCGGCTCGAGCCTGCATTCCAAGGCGGCGCCCGGCAGGAAGCAGGTGCGGCATGAGGGACGCCCTGACCCTGCGCGGCAACAACGCCCTCCTGACACGCGCCAATCCGCTGGCCAAGTTCGTGTCGGTCTTCCTGATCACCCTGGTGTTGGCGTTGTCCATCGACTTGGTGTCAGCCTCGACCGCGCTCCTCGGCGAATTGGCGTTGTTCCCCCTCGCGGGGCTCACCGTGCGCTTGCTCTGGCAGCGCGGCTGGCCCTTGATTATCGCGGCCGCGCTCGGAGGTTGGAGCACCGCGATCCTGTCGGCGGACAGCGGAAGGATACTGCTCGACGTCGGGATCTGGTCCATTAGCGAAGGCTCGCTTCAGCTTGGACTCGGCTTCATGCTGCGGGGTCTTGCCATAGCGCTGCCTGCCATTCTCCTGATGAGTTGCACCGATCCCACCGATCTCGCCGATGCCCTGGCGCAAAAGGCGAAACTGCCGCACCGTTTTGTCTTGGGTACCCTGGCGGCCCTGCGGCTCGTGGGACTCATGGCGGAGGAGTGGCAGACCATCGGCATGGCACGGCGCGCGCGGGGTGTCGGCTCGCACGGAAGTCCGCCGCAACGGTTCAAGGCCATGCTTGGCCAAAGCTTCGGCTTGTTGGTCCAGGCGATTCGACGGGCGTCCCGCTTGGCGGTGACCATGGAGGCGCGCGGCTTCGGCGGCGGACGGCGGACCTGGGCGCGCGAATCCACCTACAGCCGCCTGGA
>NZ_DF952476.1:66230-69237 GCF_001263615.2 Arthrobacter sp. Hiyo1
CCCAACTGACTCGCAGTTGTTGTCGTTTTGACGCCCCAAAACGACAACAACTGCGAGCTACTTGGGTATTGGGCGGGCCGCCATCCGGCAGCCCCGGGCACGCGACGGCGGCCGTTGCGACTTACTTATCGCACGAGGCGACTAGCGCTTGGCTGAATCAGCGGGTTGCGTCGCAGAATCTCCAATTCTTAGACCATCTGTGATATTTATTGATCATGACGCAACCGACTGCCGAACATGTAGGTCTCCTCCTTCGCGACGCCCGCGGCGAAAAGGGCTGGACACAGGGACAGCTCGCCTCGGAACTGGGCACCAGCCAAAGCGCCATTGCCCGCATGGAACAAGGCAAGCAAAACCTCAGCCTGCGCATGATCGAGCGCCTCGAGTCGATCTTCGGACGAACCATCGTCAAGGTCGGCAAACGGCAGATGACCCACCTGCGCGTGGAGGGCGGACGTACGCTCTCCGGCTCGGTGGACGTCAACAGCAGCAAGAATGCCGGCGTCGCACTGCTTTGCGCGAGCCTCATCAACCGCGGCACCACCACCTTGCGGCGGCTCGCCCGGATCGAAGAAGTCAACCGGATCGTCGAGGTATTGACCTCCATCGGCGTCGAATGCACCTGGCTGAACGGCAACGATCTGCGCATCCGCCGCCCGGAAACGCTGGACCTCGCCTCCATGGACGTGGAAGCCGCACGCCGCACCCGCAGCGTCATCATGCTGCTCGGCCCGCTCCTCGATGAGGCTGCCTCGTACCAACTGCCCTACGCCGGCGGTTGCGATCTCGGGACCCGGACCGTGGAACCGCACATGCAGGCGTTGCGGCAGTTCGGACTCTCGGTGGAGGCCAAGTCGGGCTTCTATTCCGTGCAGGCGCCGCCGGCCGACGGCGAGCACCGCACCTTCGTGCTCACGGAGCGCGGTGACACCGTAACGGAGAACGCCATCATGGCCGCCGCACACCGCAGCGGTACCACGGTGATCCGCAATGCCAGCCCCAATTACATGGTGCAGGACCTTTGCTTCTACCTGCAGGGGCTCGGCGTGGTCATCGACGGCATCGGGACAACCACCCTGAAGATCACTGGGCGCCCGGCGATCGACGTCGACATTGAGTACTTCCCGTCCGAAGACCCGATCGAGGCCATGAGCCTGATCACCGCGGGCATCGTGACCAACTCGGAAGTCACCATCTGCAGGGTCCCCATCGAGTTCATGGAGATCGAACTTGCCACGCTCGAGCAGATGGGCCAACAGCTCGACATCTCCGGCGAGTACTTTGCGCGCAACGGACGGACGCGCTTGGTGGATGTCACCACCAAGCCATCACGGTTGCGCGCTCCGGAGGACAAGATCCATCCGATGCCGTTCCCGGGTCTAAACATCGACAACTTGCCGTTCTTCGCGGTCATCGCCGGCAACGCCGAAGGCCAGACCATGATCCACGACTGGGTCTACGAAAACCGGGCCATCTACCTGACCGAACTCAACAAACTCGGCGCCCAGGTTCAACTGCTCGATCCGCACCGCATCTACGTCAATGGCCCCACCAAGTGGCGTGGCGCGGAAGTCGGATGCCCCCCGGCACTGCGACCCGCAGCTTGCCTGCTGCTGGCCATGCTGGCGGCCCGCGGCACGTCCGAGTTGCGCAACATCTACGTGATTGAGCGCGGATACGAGGACCTGGCCGAGCGGCTCAACACCATCGGCGCCAAGATCGAGTACTTCCAGGACTGATGGGGGCGGAGAACGTCGGAATCTCCACGATTCGGACTGACCAGCAGGACATTCTGCTGGATCATCCGGAGTCAGCGTTCGCTCACCCCCGAAAACAATGGGTTTGCCTTCTGCGCCCTGGCGATGATCCGGCAAAATCCGTCGTTGCGATCACCTCTGTTCGTCGTGTAGGGCGAGGACGGCACGGATTTCGTCCATCACCTGCTCCGGGTTGTTCCAAATCTGCTCGGGGGCGAAGCTCAGGAGGTCAAAGCCACGTGCCTGTGCAGCGTTCAGGCGTGCCATATCTTTCCTCCAAGCCTCCCGCGAGCTGTGGAAGGCGTAGCCGTTGACTTCAACGATGAGCCACCGTCCAATGAGAAAGTCCACACGTCCCACGCCGCGGATTTTGACTTGGCGACGGAATGTCAGGCCTTCTGATTCGAACAGCAGACGGGCGCTGATCTCCGGTACGGATTCGGACAGGCCGTCTGCCTTGGCGAGAAGCCTCCTGGCGTTTCCGTAGTAGTTGGCGGAGATCTCGCTTTCGAGCAGGGCCCGCGGGATGCCGAACTGCTGTATGGCAGACTGCGCAATCGAAATGGCATCGACCTCTGGCAAGCAGACCAATGCATGAATCACAGTGTCCTCGACGGATGCCAAGGGGACGGCATTCTCCCGAGATAGGCGTAGGCCGCCATGCCGGACGAAGCCCCGGCCCCGGCAGTGCCGCGTAGCCAGGTGCACGCGCATGGGCTTGTCCTTGATCCACAGGCCGTAGCGTAAAGCTGCGCTCGCGCAGGTGACATGCCCGTTATTGAGGATCGCCGTGAGGTATTCCTGATCCGCTGACGGGAGGGCCCACACGCCTTTTCGCGGTTGGTGTGCCCCGGCGGAAGCCAACTTGCGGATGGCTGAGGGCGTATAGCCGCTGGCGCGCAGTAGGCCCACGCGCGCGACCCCACCCACCGTGGCAAGGAATTCCAAAGCATCCATGGATCCAGCTATCCATGGAATTGCGGCTGACGCCCCAGGGAATGTGCCGTATGTGGATGAGTTGGCGGACATTCTGCTGGATCACCCGGGGGTGGCTTATCGCTAATGCCCGGAAAATAGAGGCTGTCCCCCGGTCCTGTCGGAGTGATCCAGGAGAATCCCTCGGGCGGCCCGTAAAATCCCGGTCTGTCTCCGCAAGGCTGCCATGGCGCACAATTGATCCGTGCGCACTTTTGGTGTGGAGGAGGAGTTGCTGATCGTCGATCCCGTGACCGGCGAGCCGCTCGCGCTTG
>NZ_DF952476.1:70668-71543 GCF_001263615.2 Arthrobacter sp. Hiyo1
CACGGCGCTCGGATCGCCGCGTTGGCCACATCGCCCGTGGACGCCGCGTTGCACACCACTCCGGATCCCCGGTACGCCATCATGCTCGAACGGTTCGGTATCACGGCGCACGAACAGCTCACGTGCGGATTCCACGTGCACACATCGATCGAGTCCCCCGAGGAAGGCGTGATGGTCTTGGACCGCATCCGGGACAAGCTCGCGGTCTTCACGGCGATGAGCGCCAATTCTCCCTACTGGCGTGGCCTGGCCACGGGTTTTGAGAGCTATCGGACGCAGGCGTGGAACCGCTGGCCTTCGTCGGGGCCGTCAGCCATCTTCGGTTCCCTGGCTGCTTACCGGCGGGTTGTCCGGAGGCTCATCGAAACGGGAGTGCTGCTGGACGAGGGGATGGTCTACTTCGACGCCAGGCTGTCCCGGCACGTTCCCACGGTGGAGGTCCGGGTGGCCGATGTCTGCCTCCGGGCCGAGGATGCGGCGCTCATCGCGGTGCTCGTCAGGGCACTGGTTGAGACTTCTGTTCGTGAATACCATGCCGGAATAGAGCCCGCTGCCGTGCCCACTGCGCTTTTGCGGATGGCGTCCTGGCAAGCAAGCAACTTCGGACTGCGTACCGAACTGCTGGACTTCGGAACCTTTCGCCCGGAACCCGCCGCCGACGTCGTCTGGTCGTTGGTGGAATACTTGGAACCAGTGCTCGCCGAACAGGGTGAATTCGACTTGGTCCAAACCGGCGTGGCAGCCATCTTGAGCCGTGGCAACGGCGCTATCGAACAGCGTGGTGTTGCCGGGCGCTGGAGCGAGAGCAACGGGAGCGCGCCCGACGCCGCCGGGCTGGCCGCCGTCGTCGAGCACGCCGTCCAGATCACGATGCG
>NZ_DF952476.1:71568-75816 GCF_001263615.2 Arthrobacter sp. Hiyo1
AGCGACACCAAGCCGCAACCCGTCCTCACCTGGGTGCGCCAGGACTGGCGCGAAGCGCCCGGCTAGACCTGCTTGAGGGCCCGCTCGAGGTCCCCGATGAGATCGTCCACATCCTCCAGCCCCACCGAAAGCCGCACGACGCCGTCGCTCAGGCCAATTGCCGCGCGGCCTTCCGGACCCATGGCACGGTGCGTGGTGGTGGCGGGATGGGTGATGAGGGACTTGGAGTCGCCGAGGTTGTTCGAGATGTCGATGACGGCGAGCCCGTCCAGCAGCGCGAAAGCGGCCTCCTTCGCCGATCGCCCTGCGGAGGGGAGCAGCTCGAAGGTGAGCACAGTTCCGCCGGCCTTCATTTGCTTTGCGGCGAGCTCGAACTGTGGGTGCGACTTCAGCAGCGGGTACTTGACCCAGCTGATGGCCGGCTGTTCCTCGAGCCACTCGGCGATCCGCAACGCAGACGCCGAGGAGTGGTTGACGCGCAGCGCCATCGTCTCCAGGCCCTTGGTCAGGACCCAGGCGTTGAACGCGGAAAGAGACGGACCGGTGTGCCGCATGAGCTGCTTGACGGGACCGTCGATGAACTCCTTGGTGCCCAGGATCGCTCCGCCAAGGACCCGACCCTGGCCGTCGATGTGCTTGGTGCCCGAGTAGACAATCACGTCTGCTCCGAGATCGCCGCAGCGCTGCAGGAGGGGAGTGGCGAAGACGTTGTCGACGACCACCGTGGCGCCGGCCGCGTGGGCCAGCTCGCTCACCGCGGCGATGTCCACGATTTCCTGCATGGGGTTCGACGGCGACTCGAAGAACACTGCCGTTGTCGGCTCGGACAGAGCGGCACGCCACTGGTCCAAGTCAGGCCCGTCGACGAAGACGGTCTCGACGCCCCAGCGCGGCAGGATCTCATTGAGGATGACGAAACAGGAGCCGAAGAGCGAGCGGGCGGCAACTACGCGGTCACCGGCAGCAAGCAACGCACCGAGGGCGGTGAAGACAGCGGACATGCCCGACGCCGTCGCGAAGCACGCTTCGGTGCCTTCGAGCAGGCGGAGGCGCTCCTGGAAGGTAGCTACGGAGGGGTTGCCGTAACGGGAGTAGACGAAGCGTTCGTCCTCGCCCGTAAATGCTCGCTCGGCGGCTGCGGCGGACTCGTAGACGAAGCCGGAGTTCAGGAAGACGGCCTCGGACGTTTCCTGGAAGTTGGTACGGTCAAGACCGCCGCGGACGGCCTGGGTGTCAGGGCTCCAGCTGGCGGCGTCAGGGTTGAAAGTCACTTAGATGTTCCCCAGGTTCGTCGGAAGTCCACGGTTTTTCCAGCCGTTAACGGTTCGCTCGCCGTAGCGGTCCGGCTCGCCCTCAAAGCCCTCGAGGACGTTGTAGGAGGTGTAGCCGGCCTGGGTGGCGGCAATCGCGGCGGCGATGGAGCGCTGTCCGGAGCGGCAGAGGAAAACCAGTTCGGTGCCATCCGCCTCCGGGGCCTGCTGCGTCAACTCTTCGATGAAACGGGTGTTGGGGATGCCTCCGGCCAGGTTCCACTGGATGAACAGGGGATCGTTCTCGGTGGCTTTGGTGTCCGGGATCCCGATGTGTGCCCACTCGCCTTCGGTGCGGACGTCCACCAGGATGGCGCCCTGCTCGAGCTTGGCCCAGGCGTCGTGCGGGCTGAGGTCGCCTGCGTAGCTCATGCGTGGCCCTCGCCGTCGAACTCTTCATCAAGCTGGTCCACCGCATTGGCAACGGCGGCATCTGCGCTCGCGATTGCCGCGGGCAGGACGATGGCCTGTGCCACGATTACGTCCGTGCCGTTGAAGGTCGCGGCCGGGCTGCCGTGCAACACGTATCCCTCCGCGAGGGCGGTGGAGATCCGCTCGCAGAATTCCTTGGTGTCAGGGCCCGTGATGAGACGGTACGAGAGTTTTTCTTCGGTGGGTTCAGGCATTGGTGCTCCTCAGTCACGCTTGCAGTTCGAAAGTGTCGATACGCCGAGTAGTCACCTGAGGCACCCCGCCGGAGAGAGGGTTGCCGACCAGCAAGTCAGGGCTTCGCGCTGGTGCTCATTACTCAAGAAGAAAAATAACATCCACGACGGCGGCCTGCATCACCGGCCGACGTCATGTTCCGTAACCGGGGGACTAGGACTCGGTTTCATTGGGCAGCGGTTCCAGGCTGGCCTGGATCCGGGGTGGAATGGCGTCGAACCGCGATGCTACTGCCGTAGGGGAGTGACGAAAAGTGGAACCTTGATGCTTCCGGATTTCCAGCAGTTCGTGGACGGATATCCCGGTGGCCGTGGCGAGTGCATGCAGCGAGAGGCTGTTGTGATGAGCCAAGGCAAAAACCACACCCGACAGGGCTTCGAAACCTTCTGTCTCGTAGATTTCCTTCACCAAGTTGGACATGCCATTTGCATCATCGATTGATCCCGCTGACGCACCAGTCGCCATGGCCGTCAGGGACCATGCAGCAGAGTCGGGGCTGATGTAGATGCTCATGTCGATACCCTACGGACTCAGGCCCGCTTGGGGAATGGGCGATACGTTTATCTTTATGGCAGCACTCACCGACCTTGACCGCCAGCTCCTCTCCGCTCTCCGGGAGGACGGCAGGGCCTCCGTGGCGAGCCTTGCGCGCAAGCTGGGCGTTGCTCGGGCCACCGTGAATAGCCGGCTTGAGCGTCTTGTCTCCTCGGGGACCATCGTTGGCTTCACCGCGAGGGTGCGCGACGAGGTGGATCCACTTGCGATCCGGGCCATTGCGCTCATTGCCGTGGAGGGAAGGTCGGCGGACAAGGTCATTCGCCAACTCCGCGGACTTCCCGAGATTTGGGCGCTACACACCACGAACGGCGGTTGGGATCTCGTGGCCGAGTTGCGCACGGAAAGCCTCAGCGACTTTGACCAGGTGTTGGGGAGGATCCGCGGGATCGAGGGGATCGTCAATAGCGAGACGAGCCTGCTGCTCAGTTCCGTCCTGCGATAGTCGCTTTTATGACGGACGCCTGCCGTTGATCATTGTGTGCATAAGCAGTCATCATTTTGTGCATGTTTTCAATGAAAAGTACGTACTTTGGCAATTGTGGATGCATATCGCCGCTCCGTAGCCTCGTAGCAACAGTGCTTATGAGGGAAAGGAGCGCACATGACGCGCTTTGTCGATGTCCGCAATATGGTTCGTTGGACGGCCGGACGGGGCCCGGAGACCATCATCTCGGAGATGATGCAGTACCTGGAAGACGACTTCCGGCGGTGGGAATCTTTTGACAAGACTCCGCGGGTGGCAAGCCACACGCCATTTGGCGTCATCGAGCTGATGCCCACCAGCGACCAGGAAACCTACGGCTTCAAGTATGTAAACGGACACCCCTCGAATCCCGCGCGCGGCTTCCAGACCGTGACAGCTTTCGGTGTCCTGTCCGACGTCCACAACGGCTACCCGACGTTCCTTGCGGAGATGACAGTGCTGACAGCGTTGCGGACGGCGGCCACGTCCGGCATGGTCGCTAAGAAGCTCGCGCGCCCCGATGCCCGGATCATGGCGATGATCGGAACCGGAACCCAATCGGAGTTTCAGGCGCTGGCCTTCCGGGCGGCCCTGGGTATAAACAGTGTGAGGATCTGGGACACGGACCCGGCAGCGATGGAGAAGTTCGTCCGGAACATGGCTCCCCTCGGCTTCGACATCACCATCGCAGACTCGGCGGCCCATGCAGTGGAGGGCGCCGACGTCGTCACCACATGCACGGCGGACAAGGCCAATGCCACGATCCTGACAGCAGACCAGGTTTCGCCCGGAGTCCACATCAACGCGATCGGAGGCGACTGCCCAGGGAAGACTGAACTCGACGCTGCCATCCTCGGCCTCGGTGACGTCTTTGTGGAATACGATCCCCAGACGCGGATTGAAGGCGAGATCCAGCAAATGTCCGCCGATTTTCCCGTCACCGAATTCTGGCAGGTCCTGGCCGGGCACGCTCCGGGCCGGACCTCCAAGGACCAAATCACGATATTCGATTCCGTGGGCTTCGCGATCGAGGACTTTTCCGCCTTGAGGTATCTCCGCGACGCCGTTGAGGGTTCAGAATTCTTCGAGGAGATTGACCTCGTCGCTAATCCCGATGACCCCAAGGACCTCTTCGGCCTGGTGCGGGAACTGTCGCCGATCGGCTCCTGAGATGCCCAACTGGTCCCCACCGCCACCCTCGCCTCGCAAGTCCCCGTCGGCTCCCAGCCTTCGCGAGCTCAGGCAGGGACC
>NZ_DF952476.1:75841-78945 GCF_001263615.2 Arthrobacter sp. Hiyo1
CACGCATTTGTTGTTCGTTTTGGAGCCTCTAAACGACAACTACTGCTAGTCAGTTGGGTGGGAGAAGCCTGGTGCGCCGGCCCCAGAACCGGCGCACCAGACGTTTTATCCGGGCATCCCGCCTGCCCAGCCCATCCCGCCGGCCCCGGCTAGACCACCGCCAGGCGCAGGATCAGCTCGGCATGCCCGGGGAACCTCATGACGAGCGACTCGATGTCCCGTGCCGTTGGTTTCGCGGAGTCCGATCTCTCGTATCCCGGTGCGAGGCTGCAGCTCACCAAGGCGAACCCCGGCCCGGCCAACTCGGCACCGAACCAGGTGGAGTTCGGGGCAACTCCTTGCAACATCTCGCCTGCTTCCGGATCCGGCCCCAACAAGGCTTCGGTATAGCCAAAGTCCTGAAGTCCGAGCTCCCGGGAGAAGACGTGCAGCCTGATCGGTGTCCCCACGTGGAAGAACCACAATTCGTCCTGCTTGAGGGCGTGCAACTGGAGGACCTCACCCGCCTCCAGCAGGTACCAGTTGGAACTGTAGAGCGGATGGTCGACGCCGAAACGCGGAGGCAGCGCCGATCCGGCGATGTCCTCGTTGCTCACGAGCGCGGGCGCAAACCAGCCGCCCACGCTAGCAGGGGACATGTCCAACCGTTTGATCCAGTCCTCTGCGAATCCACTCATGTGACCGGGTCCTTCAGTGAGAAGCAGACGGTGATGCCGATGATGTCCTTGCTGCCCGGGGCCCGCAGCAACCCCTTTTGGGTCACGATGTCCACATTCACCATGCCGCCGTCCTTGCTGGGGACGGCGATGGTCTCGTGGAAGTTGAGCAACGGCTTTCCGCTCGCCATTACTTCCTTGTCATGCGCAACGTGTTCCGCGCGCGAGTCCTGGTGCCCGATCAGCTCCGACTTATCCATGCCCACCAGGTCCGCGAAGTTCTGGTTGACCCACAGGAAGACCGAATTCGCGTCCTTCACCACCCAGTACACGCCGTCCTGCCGGTCCAGCACATCGGCGACACTCATAGGCGGAACCGTGGGAAGGAGCGCCGGGTCCAGCGCCGGGGCGACAGTCATGGCGCTGCCGCCGCTCCGCCGTCGGCCTCGAGTCTTTCGGCGAGGTCTTGCGCCAAGGCGACCATTGTCATGGTCGGGTTCCACGAACCGCCGGTGGGCCAGAGGCTGCCGCCCGTGACAAAGACGTTCTGCACGCCGTTGAGTCGGTAGTCGATTCCGACGACGGCGCCCTCCTCTTCGCCGATCGGCAGGCTCGAGCTTTCGTGGACCAATCCCGGAACGCGGCGCTCCGGGATGGCGGGACGCTCGGCACCCCAGGTTCCGTCGTCGGGATCTCCGTGCCAGTATTCGACCCGCTCCGCGCCGGCCGGGGAGAGGACCCGCTCCAGCATCTGGAAGGTTCCCTCGTCCATGGTGTCCCAGGTGTCGTCGTCGGTGGCGTTGGCCAACACCTGCAAGGTGACGTTGCAGGTGGGGTCCGCTCCGCCGGAAAGCCGCAAGTGGTTCTCCGGGTTGCTTTCGTCCAGTTCGCCGAGGACGGCGCAGACGAACACCAGGTAGTCCTCCGAGGACCGCAGCTGCGCGAGCGAAGCCGTGGCGACGACGTCGGGGGCGTAGCGTTCGGACTTCTGGGCGTTCTTGTCCGGGCAACGGTCCGAGAGGACCGAAAGCTGGACGTGGTACTGCATGCCGGCCGGGCTCTTGCCCGCCAAATAGATGGCCGCCAGTTCCAGCTCGCCGAGTTGTCCGCTGAAATCAAAATCCTCGCGGGGAACCCTGGCCACCACCGAGGTGATGAAGTGGGCGCTGAAATGCCCGCCGGCCCCCTGCACCTGCGGGAAGGAATTGAGGACCAGCGTTGCCGGTGGAAGCGTGCCCATGGCCAGGACCAGGTTGGCGTTGCCGACGTTCACTACGCCGCGGTTGGTGTTCAACGCGGTGGCCCGTCCGTCCTGCTGGAGCACGCTCAACACGGTGCAGTCCGTGACCATGCGAAGAGCCGCGCCCTTGCCTTGGGCCTCGAGGGCTGCTTGCTTGTCCGTCAGTTCAAGGAGGACTGCCGGCGTCGAGAACTTCGCGAAGTCCACGCCCGACGTCGCGCCAGTCGCCGCAGCGAGCGGTGCGGGCATGCTGCGGGTGGCGGAATCGATCTTGTGCAGGCCTGCCTCAAGCCGTTCCTGCAGGGCTTTCTGCATGATTCCGTAGACCGGCCGGGTGTCGTTGATGAGATCGACGACGTCGGCCGACCGGCCGGCGTCGATCTGGTCCGCCGAAACCACGTTCAGGAGGTCTTCCGCGGACGTGAAGTGCGACTTGGCGGCGTCCATCACTGCCCGCGGCCAGCCCCGCATTTCATCTTCCTCGGGGCGGGGGCACCACGCGCTCCACATGATGCTTCGTCCGCCGTAGAAAGGAACCATGCCGTGCTGCCACGAAATCTTGCCCGGCGGCTGGGTGGCGGTGGCAGCTGCCAAGGTCCACGGGAAGGTCTCCGAGAGGCCTCCCAGGGTCTCCTTGTAGGGCAGCGGCAGGTTCTGGAAGTGCTGCGGCAAGAAAAACGGACCCCGTTCAATGATCAGGATCCGTGCGTGCGGGTTGACTGTCAGTGTCCGCTCGGCGAAGGCGTAGGCGCAGAACCCACTGCCGATGACGATGTGGTCGAATTGTTCCTCTTCGCGGACTTTTTTCCATTCCCCCTCGGAGAGGAAGAAAACGTGATCCATGACTTTCTGGGGCGAGGGATCCTGGGGTCCGGGCGTGGGAAACCCGTGATTGAAATTCTGGGACGAAGAAACTGCACTCATAACGATGCCCTCCATCAACTTTGCTGATTCCACGGCACCGTGAAACCAGGTGCCCACTGGGCCTAGAGGCAGATCACCCTTCCCCAGCAGAGTTCACGGGACTAGTTAACTACTGCCGCCATGGCGGCACAATAGAGTTCGGTGAGGATCCACGGCCGGCGGCTGAAATCCGCCGGCAAGCCGCGGCTATTGAAGGTCTTCCGGTTCCGGTGGGGGCCCAAGTGGCCCGGGTGTCCGATGCGGCGGGGGCGGGCCGGGATGCGGAGGCCGGGGTACATGTTTGT
>NZ_DF952476.1:79522-80580 GCF_001263615.2 Arthrobacter sp. Hiyo1
GGCGGATGCGGGGCACCGTGCGGGGCTGGGTGAGGCGGACCGCCGTCGGGCTCGGTCTCCCCAGCCGAGGCTTCGGGCACCGTCCCGGCTTCCTTGGGATCGGTTCCCGTGGCGGCATCGTTGGATTCCTCCGCCGCGAGCCCGTAATAGCTGTAGAGTTCCTGTTCCTGCGTCTCCGTGATCACGCCGCGGTCGCTCTCGATGCGCGGGCCGTTCTTCACTTTGTCCTTGGCAAAGGCCACCCTGATCACTGAATTCTCAATGCTGGCTCCGGAAAGCGGGGCGAAAGACTCGGACATGCCGAACAAGCCGGTCCGCACGGTGACAAACACAGGATCCCCGGAATCACCGCTCGTGAAGACCTGTTCAACTGAACCGATTTTCTCCCCGGCGGCGTCTACCACAATCCCTCCGTTGAGGACGATGTTGTCGATGTCCTGCAGGCTGAGCATGATGCAGATCCTTCTCGTATCGAAGTTCCGGCGGTACCGGCCAAGCTGTTCTACATTCTGTCCTGAATCTTCGCGCCCGGCGACAGGGTCCGTCTCTGCCGAACGCACTCACTGGCCAGCGATTGCCAGCACCGCCACCGCTGCGAACACCGTCAGAGGCGCAACAATCAGGCCGAAGATCGCATAGCCCTTCCACGTAATCAGCACATTCATGCGCATGAGCCGATCGTGCCACAAAAGGGTGGCCAAGGAGGCCCACGGTGTGATGATCGGGCCCGCATTGACTCCGATCAGCAAGGCCGCCATCCGCACAGGCGACCCGGCCAGCGGTTCTGCCAGCAGGTACGCAGGCAAATTGTTGAGGACATTGGAACCGGCGGCGCCCGTCGCGGCAAGCCGAACCAGATCCATAAAGCCCTGGCCTTGTCCGGCCAGCTGACTCAGCAACACGGGAGCCCCCAGATGCCTGGCTGCTTCCATCACCAGAAAGAGGCCGGAAGCGAACAGCAACAAGGACCATGGAATCAGCGACACCTTGAGAACCCGCGGGCGCCGTAACGCGAACACCACACCAAGAACCACTGCACCGGCCAGGGCCGGGATCCA
>NZ_DF952476.1:80605-82653 GCF_001263615.2 Arthrobacter sp. Hiyo1
CCTGGAATCAGCCCCGGCCGGCTGATCCGGCCTGATCCGTCCGACCGGGATCCGTGAATAGCGGTTGCGCAGATCCCGCCGGAAGACGACGGCGATGAACAGCAGGGGTACGACGACGGCGGCAAGCGAAGGAGCCCACATCAGGCCGGCAAACCCGCCCGGAGTAATACCGCCAAGGCTGTGCTGGGCCAGAAGGTTGGTCAGGTTGGAAATGGGCAGCAGCAGGCTTGCCGTGTTGGCCAGCCACACCGTCGTCAGCGCGAAGGGCAGGGCCGGCAGTCCGGCTTGCCGCGTCACGCTGACCACCACGGGGGTCAGCAGCACCGCCGTCGTGTCCAAAGAGAGGAAGACGGTACTCAGCGTCGCGAATGCCGCCAGTAACAGCCACAAAAGAATGCTGTATCCGCGGCCCCAATAGCGGAGCCGGCGGGCAGTCCAAAGGAACACTCCAGCCTCACTGCACAGCTCAGTCACAACCGTCATCGCGACGACGAACAACAGAATCGGAGCCACCCGATCCACGAGTGCCACTAGATCGGTGAAAGGCAGGGCGCCGGTGGCGATCGCCACGGCTCCGGCCGCAAGGAGCACCGCTCCAATGATCGCCAGACGCATGAACGGAGTCTATTCCCCGGCTAAGCTCGGATCACATCGATACTGACTGAATCCCTGCTTGACGGAAAACAGAGGTGCAACCGTGACGCTTGCCGAAGACAACCTCAACCAGCCAATTCGCATCCAATTCGAGGCATTCATCGATGAGCACCGGCGCGCGCTCAATGACTGCTTGAACGGGTTGACGGAGGAACAGGTCCGGCGGTCATTGGTGCCGTCCCGGACCACCCTGCTGGGCCTCGTAAAACATGCGACCTTCGTGGAGAAGGTCTGGTTCGACGAAGCCATCACGTGCCGTTCGCGCGCGGAGATCGGCATCCCTGCGACGCCGGATGAATCTTTTATCCTCGACGACGGCGACACCATCGCTTCAATCCAGCAGGCGCACCGCGAGGCATGCGAAGCATCGCGCCGGGCGTCATCGTCCTTGGGGCTCGACGACATGCTCAACGGCAACCGACGCGGCCCGCTCCCGCTGCGCTGGGTGTACCTCCACATGCTGCGCGAGCTTGCGCAACACTGCGGTCACGCGGACATCCTGCGGGAACAAATCACCGCACCCAAGTGACTCGCAATAGATGTCGTTTAGGGCGCTCTAAACGACATCTACTGCTAGTTAGTTGGGCAGGGGAGGCAGTTGGCGCGAAAACCCTACTCGATCCCCGCGAACAGCTCGTTGAGCTCGGCCGTCAGCTGTTTGCGCATTGCCGGCGTGCCAATCTCCCTGCCATCCACGTGGTTGACGGGCGCGATGAGCCGGATGCTCGAGATCAGCCACACCGCGTCCGCGTCGAACAGGTCTTCCGGGACCAGCGGGCCGTAGCCGAGCTCCCAGCCCGCTGCCTTCGCTTTGGCGAAAAGCGCGTCTTGGGACGTGCCGGGCAGGATGCCGCTGTCCAGCTGCGGAGTGATGAGGCGCTTGACCGTGCGCGCCGAGCCGGCGCCGTCGTCGACCGTTTCGACGTGGGCCAGCAACACCGTGGAGGTCGGGCCCTCCAGGACGCGGCCGTCCGTTGACGTGAAGATTGCGTCGTCCGCACCTTGCTTGTGCGCGTAGCGCAGCGCGGCCATGTTCACCGCGTAGGAGAGCGTCTTGGCGCCGAGCAGCAGCCAGGGGGCGCGGTCGCCCGCCTCCGTGTCAAAGCCACGGTCAAGAAGTACGACGTCGATGCCCGTCTCGCGCTGCCGGCGACTGCCGCGGGGGACGGCGAAGCCTGGATCCAGCACGTGGGAGTCGAGGCCCCTTCCACCCCGCGCGTCACCAGCAGCTTGACACTACCTCGTCTTCGGCCGGGCTCGGCGCGGGGCGAAGGCGTCCCGGAATTTCGGGTGATCGCGGTGTCGATCGCCCGGCGCCAGACGTCCTGTTCGGGAATGTTGAGGTCCAGTGCGCGGGCTGAGCTCTCTACCTGTTCAGGTGCGCTTGCACCTTG
>NZ_DF952476.1:82902-89754 GCF_001263615.2 Arthrobacter sp. Hiyo1
TCGAAGACGCCCGTCGCCCCGGGTGGCGCCCAGGTCGGTTGCCATGAGCTGAGGCTGGTGGAATCGGCGACGCGGCCGTTTTCGAACGCTGGATCCAGGAAAACGAGGACCGTCGAGGCAGGTAAAGTCATGCTTCCAGCTTAGTGCTGGCCCACAGGACGAACAGTCGCGAGCGGTGCGCCAGATAGGCTGGGCTGACTGTTGGTTCTTTGACTAACTATTCGATCGTGGGGGTGTGGGGTGCTGTTTCCTTTTCAGTTCGGGGTTGAGTGGACCTGGCTCCTCAGCGCGTGGGCCGTCGTCGAGATTATCCTGAGGGTGGTGCTGCTGGGCGTCATCCCCGGTAACCGCCGCCCCACCACGGCCATGGCGTGGCTCCTGGCCGTCTTCCTCGTTCCCTCCGTCGGCTTCGTCCTGTTCCTGTTGTTCGGCAATTTCCGCTTGTCCCGCCGTCGTCGTGAACAGCAGGAGGAAGTCAACGATCGGGTGCGTGCAGGCACGTCGGCGCTCGCCGACGTCGTCAGCACGTACTCGGGACCCGAATGGGTGACGTCGGCCGGTGAACTGAACCGGCGGCTGGGATCCTTGCCGATGGTGGACGGCAACTCCGTGGAGCTCTTCCCCGGCTACGAAGAGTCCATCAAAGCCATGGCGGAAGCGGTCAAGGGGGCCAAGAAGTTCGTCAACGCGGAGTTCTACATCATGAGCAGCGACTCAGTCACGGACGAACTGCTCACCGAGTTGGAAAAGGCAGCCGCGCGCGGCGTCAACGTCCGCCTTCTGTTCGACCACATCGGCACGCTGCGGATTCCCGGCTACCGAAAGCTGGTCCGCAGGCTCAAGCGCGGCCAGATCCAGTGGCGCCGCATGTTGCCGCTGTTGCCAATCCATGGCCAGTGGCGCCGTCCGGATTTGCGGAACCACCGGAAAATCCTGGTGATCGACGGCGAAATTGCCTTCACGGGTTCCCAGAACCTGATTGAGCCCTCCTACAACAACCCCAAGCACCGACGCGCCGGGCGCAAATGGGTGGAGCTTATGGCGCGGATGGAGGGGCCGATCGTTGCAACCCTCAACGTCGTCTTCGCCACCGACTGGCTGAGCGAAACCGACGAATCCCTCGAACATCAACTGCAAGTCGCGGTCCAGGCAACACCCGGCAGGATGACCGCACAGGTGGTTCCGAGCGGCCCGGGGTTCGTCACGGAAAACAACCTCCGCCTGTTCAATACGCTGATCTACTCGGCCCAGCACCGCATCTCGATCTGCAGCCCGTACTTCGTGCCCGACGATTCCCTGCTGTACGCCATCACGACGGCGGCCCAGCGTGGCGTCGACGTGGAACTTTTCGTCTCCGAGAAGGGCGACCAGTTCCTGGTCCACCATGCGCAGCGGTCCTACTACGAGGCGCTGCTGGAAGCCGGGGTACGGATCTACCTGTACCGCGCGCCGTACGTCCTGCACGCCAAGCACTTCACCATTGACGAAGAAGTGGCCGTCCTCGGTTCCAGCAACATGGACATGCGTTCCTTCTCACTCAACATGGAGGTGTCCGTGATGCTCCTGGGCGCCGAAGCCGTGGACAGTATGCGCTCTGTGGAGTCGAGCTACAGGGAAATGTGCCGCGAGCTGACCCTGGAGGGCTGGTTGCACCGGCCGATGCTTGCCAAATACGTGGACAATGTAGCGCGGCTTACGGCGACCCTACAGTAGGGACTCAGTCCTCGCAGGCCTCGTCCGCAGGTTCGCCGTGGATCCTCGACAGCAATCCATGGAGTTGCTGGAGCTCATCAGCGGAGAATCCCGCAAAGGCCTCCTGCTCGACGTCGGCCACCGCAACTTCAATGGATCCCACCGCGCGTTTGCCTTCCGCGGTGATTTCTACGATATGACGACGGCGGTCCGCGGGGTCCCGGCGTCGTTCCGCCAGCCCTTGGCGCTCAAGGTCGTTCAGGACCGCTACTAGTCCGCTCGCGTCGATGGAGAGAGCATCGATCAGGCCCTGCTGACTGAGCGGGCCGGACTCGTCAAGCCGGCACAGCAGCACGGCATGCCTCGGGCTGAGCCCGGAGGAGTCCAGCGCTTGGCGGAGGCGCGTATTCATGATGCGCCCGTGACGCGCAAGGAGGAACCCCAGTTGCTTTCCCGCTGCCGAAGAACTCATCAGGAAAATCTTATCACTGAGGAAATTATTGATAACCAACAATCGTTGTCATTCATAAACGATCTGGGCGGCACAAGCCGCGCAGCGTGAGCTTTCTACCGAGGGAGTTGCCATGAATGACCAGGCTCAGCACCCCACTGTGGTGGTTATCGGCGGAGGCTACGGCGGGATTTCCGTAGCCAAGGCGTTGGACGAACACGCGACGGTTACCTTGGTGGAACCCAAGGACGCTTTCGTACACAACATTGCGGCCCTCCGATCTGTGGTCCAAACCGATTTCCTGCCGCGGATGTTCCTTCCCTATGACCGCCTGTTGGCGCATGGAGAGGTACTCCGGGACCGCGCTGTCCGGGTGGACGGGCACACGGTCGAGCTGGCTTCGGGTGCCAGCCTGGCGCCGGACTACCTTGTCCTCGCCAGCGGTTCCAGCTACCCCTTCCCGGCCAAAAGCGATCGAATGGTCACCAGCGACGCCATCGCCCGCTACCAAGCCGCACATGACGACCTCAAACGTGCAGACAGGGTGATGCTGCTGGGCGCCGGGGCGGTCGGCCTTGAGTTCGCAGGCGAGATCGCGGCGGCATGGCCGGAGAAGGACATCGTGATGGTAGATGTGGCGGCGGACATCCTTCCCGGGCCCTACGATCCACGGCTGCGGATTGAGGTCAACCGGCAGTTGGATGAACTCGGCGTACGCCGGATTCTGGGAAGCCCGTTGGTGCAGTTGCCTCCTGTTCCTGCGGGTGAATTTGCCACCTTTACCGTCAACACCGCGGACGGTACCGCCATCCAGGCGGACATTTGGTTCCGCTGCTATGGAATAGCCCCGCAGACGGACTATGTGGCGGGAGGCCTCCTTGCCGCGCGGAACGCCGAGGGATACCTTGACGTCACCCCCGAACTCCGCGTTGCGGGCTTCGAGAACGTCTACGCTTTGGGCGACATTTCGGCGATCGACGTGAACAAGGCGGGCGTCGCGGGTCGCGAGGCCGCAGTGGTTGCCAAGAACATCCAAGCCCAGATCGAAGGCTCCGCGGATCTGGCCGCTTACACGCCGTCGAAGCCCGTCATCATCCTTCCGTTGGGACCGTCCGGCGGCTCGGGACAACTGCCCGACGGCGAGATCGCCAGCCCGGAGCTGATTTCCCAGATCAAGGGCCAACACATGATGATCGACCGCTATGTCGAAATGTTGAACCTCGGCGCTTGAGCTGTCCGCTTCCGCTGACTGCTAGCCGAGGACGGCGTTGACGAGTTTGACCAGTTCCGCCGCGGAGTCCGCGGTGACAGTGGCGCCCGTCTTGATCGCTGTGGCTCCGAGATTGCCTTTCACGCCGGTCACGGTCAGTGTGGTCACCTTCTGGCCCGACGGCAGGACCTGGGTGCTCAATGCTCCCGTTGACTGGTCCCCGCTGGTCTTCTGCGGCAACGGCTGGGTCTGGGTAGTGACCTTCTGCCCGCCCACCTCGATCGTGAAGGTGGAACACTGCGCCAGGGCATCAGCGGATTTCTTCGTCTGGCCGGCCAGGACGGCGGGGTCCTTCACCGCGAGGGCGGTGATCACTGTGACGGACTTATCCGCCGCCGAAATGCTCTCCCCTGCCGCATACGTCGCACCGTCCGGGACTTGCGCGTTGGTGTTCGCCAACGCTGCGCACGCCGGGGGTGTGATGACGGCGGACGCGAGCATCTGCTTCGCCGCGATGATGCCTTGATCCAGCTGCGCGGCAGGCACCACGGTCAAGGGCTTGCCCTGGTCATCCTTCAACTGCGCGACGATCGACGCAAGTTCCTCGTTGGTGTACGCCTTCGGTGTAGGAGTTGGTGTTGGTGTAGGCGTCGGTGTCGAGGAGGAAGCGGCGGCGTTGCCCGGATTTGCGGGACCTCCGCAGCCGGTCAACGCCAGTATGCCAGCAAAGAGAATCCCGAGCGGTGCGAGCATTTTTTTCATGTGTAGACCCCAATTTTTGTGGCGGCACGAACCTTCCCGGGGATAACCGGCATGGCCTTGCCTCAACCGCCCGGCCGGTCTTTCACCGCACCGGTAACAAGCGGCAATGAATAGGATGGTTGCCACGGTACACAATCAGTAGGCTTCCTAAATAGAGTGTGCCCTACTTGGATGCCGTGAGCCGGTTCAGTACTCGCCCTTGATCACGAAGTAGGAGCCGCGGATGACGCCTGCCAGCTTCGACTTCTGGCGAGCGAATTTGAAGCGTGACGCCAGTTCTTCCGGAATCTCCATGCCGTCCGAGAGCTTGAATCCGACAGCCCGCTTCCCGTCGGCCTCGATGCCGTACATAACGTTGACCGACAACCCGGACTCGTAGAAGACGTAGGCCATCCGCAAACCGTCGACGTCGAAGGCGGTTGCTTCCAGCGGGCGGGAGCTGATGACGATGTCACGCTCCTCCTTCAGGATGCGGCTCACGCGCTCGACGACTTCCGGAACCTCGCCGGCGGGGCTCACTGTGAAGACGTGGCCGTACTTGTTCCGGTAGTAGCGGCCCTCGTTGGCGCGCAACCCGGCAAGCGCCTCGGCAACGGGAGACGATTCCAGTCCGACGGTAGAGACATTCTCGAAGTCAACGATGTACGGCATGCACCCTCCTGGTAAGACGTAGTGGGACCAATGCTAACGTGACGGCGTGCGGGCACTACCAAGGGGGCTTTCCTTCGCGCCGCAATGGGGCGATTCTGGAATTCCAAGCATGTTTGGAAGCGTTCTTCGGAGGCGTCATGGCGCGGAAAAACGAGTCCCCGGCTGTGCAGGCACCGCCCGAGCCGGGAGACGAATACCCTGAGAAAGTCCGGATCCTCGCCGAAGGCCGATTGGTCAGCGACAGGCTGTGGAACGCGGACCTCGCACCCGCCCGGCAACGCAACTGGAGGGTCCGCAGCCTCTTCGCCCTGTGGATGTGCGACGTCCACAGCATCGCCGGTTACACTTTCGCGGCCGGCCTCTTCATCACGGGACTGGTGGGCTGGCAAGTCTTCCTGGCCCTGGTCCTCGGCATTACG
This sequence comes from Arthrobacter sp. Hiyo1, assembly GCF_001263615.2. Taxonomy (NCBI): domain Bacteria; kingdom Bacillati; phylum Actinomycetota; class Actinomycetes; order Micrococcales; family Micrococcaceae; genus Arthrobacter; species Arthrobacter sp. Hiyo1. The sequence continues at coordinate 88,088 of NZ_DF952476.1, forward strand.
CTGGTCTACTTCCTCATGAACTTCGCCGGGACGGCCGGGCAGAAAACGGGCGTACCGTATCCGGTCTTGGCTCGGATGTCCTTCGGCCTGTTCGGCGCCAACCTGGCTGCCTGATCCGGGCACTCATCGCCATCGCCTGGTACGGCATCCAGACCTGGCTCGCTTCGGAAGCCGTGCTGGTACTGCTGTTTTCCGTGTGGCCCCAGTTGACGTCGCTCGACGGTCCGGACGTGCCCCGCATCCTTGGCCTGACGCCGCTTGGTTGGGCGGCTTTCCTGGTCCTCTGGGCGGTCCAGCTGCTGGTCATCCGGCGCGGCATGGAGACGGTCCGGAAGTTCCAGGATTGGGCGGGCCCTGCAATCTGGGTGGCCATGTTCGCGCTCGCAATCTACATCCTGACGCAAGCGGGCAACAAGTTCAGCCTCTCGATCCCCGGCGTCGCGCCCTTGGACGGCCCGGCAGCCCTGACCCAGTTCTTCTCTGCCATCGCCCTCACAGTCACCTACTTTGCCGCGCTTCTCCTGAACTTTTGCGATTTCTCCCGGTTCGCACCAGACCGGAAGACCATCCTGCGCGGCAACTTCTGGGGCCTGCCCGTGAACTTCATCGCGTTCGCCCTGGTCACAGTGGTGGTCACAGCCGGTGCGGCGTCCTACTTCTCCGCAGACCAGTACCGCGGGCAGGACATGTTCAAGGTCATCACCGATCCCGTGGCGATCGTCCAGGCGATCAAGAATCCGTGGATCACCATCATCGCCGCCGTGACGTTCGTGGTGGCCACGATCGGCATCAATGTGGTGGCCAACTTCGTTTCGGCCTCCTACGACCTCGCCAACGTGGCCCCGCACAGGATCGACTTCCGCCGCGGCGGCCTCATCAGCGCGGTGTTGGCAATCGTGATCCTGCCCTGGAACCTCTTCAGCAGTCCCGTAGTGATCGTGTACTTCCTGGGCGGCCTGGGCGCGCTTCTCGGTCCGCTGTTCGGGGTCATCTTCACGGACTTCTTCCGCATCCGGCACCAGCGGTGCAAGGTCTCGGACCTGTACCACGAGGACGAGAAAGGCCTCTACTTCTACACCAAGGGCTGGAACCTCAAGGCCATTGCGGCGCTGGTCCCTGCCGCCGTCGTCGCAGGTGTTTTGGCCCTGGTCCCGGCCCTGCAGACATTCCTGCCGGGAGGCTCGGGCCTGGGCCCGTATTCATGGTTCGTGGGGGCCATCCTGGCCAGCCTGATTTACTACACGATCACCCGCAACGATCCCCGGACGGTCCGCGCCCGAACGGAGGAACACGACTGACGCTCAGATAGTGGGAAACTCCGCGCCCAGGGCGGAGAGCACGCCGAACGCCTTGGTCCGGATTTCCTCGTATTCGTCCTGGGGTGTCGAGTCCGCTGTGATGGCGCCCCCGACGCCGAGACTGAGCGTGCGTCCGCCGTTGCCGTCGGGACCCATCACCAGGGTCCGGATCACGACGGCGAGATCGGTCGCCGCATTGAGCGAAAAGTACCCGATCGCGCCGGAGTAGACCCCGCGCGGTCCGGACTCCAAGCCGTCAAGGATGTCCATGGTGCTGATCTTCGGGGCGCCCGTCATGGAGCCGGCAGGGAACGCGGCCGCCACGGCCTCGGCCCGCGGTGCTCCAGGCCGCAGCCGGGCGTCGATGGT
>NZ_DF952476.1:90591-92797 GCF_001263615.2 Arthrobacter sp. Hiyo1
CCTTCGGGTGCCGACGCCGCGGACAGCACGGACTCACGGGCAAGCCCGAGCCAATCACCGGCGTCGGGAGCGTCGATGGCGAGCAGCCAGACCGCAGCCTCACGGTGGTCGATCACCACGGCCCGTCCGGCGAAAAGCAACGCCGCATCGGGAGTGCCGGCTTGGACATCGCTGCCACCGGTCTCCCGCTTCAGTTCGTAGCCGAGGTACCCCAGCCAACCGAGCGTGAATTCGCAGTCATAGCCTTCAGGTGCCCTCAAAGCCTTGCGGCCCCACACGGTGTCCAGCCAGCGGAAGAAGGGACCGGTGGTCTCGACGGTGGCGCATCCGGCGCTGAGGCGGGTGGTTCCGGAGCTGTGGATCACAGACTGACCGAAGGAGCCGCCGTCGTCCGCGAGGATACTGAAGCGGCTCCGCTCCGCCGCGGCGTTGGGGGACCCGGCGTTGGAGGAACCGGCGTCGTCGACTGTGCCCCTGTTGGAGGCCGCATTGGAGGAATCGAGCCAGACGGCATTGGCGGAGTGGGCGTACAGCGCGTGGAACAGGGCTGCGGCGTCCGGCGTGGCATCGATCCGTTCGGCCTTGAGCTGCAATCCGCGGCGTGCCGAGAGCTCGGGAGCAAGCACGGGGGAGAGCGAAGAGAGGTAGCTCAGCGCCTGCAGGGCGTCGTCCGGGGCGTTGCCGTCCGCGCGGTTCAGCACCCTGACGTCAATGTGGTCGAGGACGTCGTCGCTCTCCAGCCACTCGTCCTCCTGCGCCGCCCAGCTGTCCCAGAACGGTTCGTAACTGCTGCCGTCCCGGGCCATCGCACGATGCCGGCGGTCGTCGTCGGGAGCGTCCACCCAGACCACGGCGTCCAGCATGGGCCGGGCGGCACTCGCGGCTGCCCCGACGCCCTCGACGATGACGATTTCGGCAGGCAGGGTGACGTGGCTGCGGCCGTCGTAATGTTTCTCCCAGTCCCAACTGACCCACTCGGCGGCGTCGCCGCGGCGCAACGGTGCCAAGACCGTGGTGACGTACCGCTCGATACCCGCGGCGAGGCCGTTCCAGCCCGGATAGATATCTTCGAGATGGAACAGCGACACCTTGTGATGCATGCGGAGGCGGGCGGCTAGTTCGACGGCGAGAGTGGTCTTTCCCGCGCCGGACCGGCCATCGATGGCGATGATCACGGGTGCTGGGGTCATGAAATAGAGCGTACCTGCTGCGGGTCGTGGTGCTGTCCGTGCTGCCTGGCGGCGAGGGCGTCCCGGGTGTGCGCGACGATCCCGGGGACAGCCGCGCGGATGAGGTCCCAGGTCACGTCGAAATCGTGGTGGCCCCCATACCAAGGATCCTCGATGCCCAGGTCCAGGGTGCTCCGGCCGGCAACGGCTGGGTCGAAACTGCGCAGCATCCGGATCTTGGCGAGGGTTTCCGAATCCGGCGCGGCCTCGTGCAGCCAGCCATAGTGATCCACGTCGAGCGCCAAAATCAGGTCCCGCTCCCGGAACCACTCCTGGCGCCAACTCCTGGCAATATGGCCTTCGGAGCGGATGCGATGGGCCGAAAGGACGCGGGCTGCGCGTGGATCGATGGGATGTCCGGCCTCATAGGATGTAGTCCCCGCGGAGTCCACAACAACCGCTCCACCAAGCCCTCCGGCGTCGAACGCTTCAGTCAACATCAGTTGCGCCATGGGTGAGCGGCAGATGTTTCCCGTGCAGACGGTGATGATGCGGTATGGGCTCGACGCTGAGTACATGGAGCAAGCATGGGGGATGCCACCCCGTCTTGGCTAGTCAAAAGAAGGGTGAGATTACAGGATTTGTAAAGTCGCTGGTGGAGGCGTAATGAGTCACGAAATCCGCAAGTGCTCCAGGACTTCCTCGGCGCCGGGGTAGGCGGCCTGGGTGCCCTTCTTGGTAGTGGCGAGCGCTGCGGCAACCGATGCGAACGCCGCGGCTTCCGCCAAGGTAACACCTGCGGCGAGGCGGGCAGCCACGGCACCGGTGAAGGCGTCCCCCGCACCGGTCGTATCCACGGCACTGACCTTGGTGGGTGCGATGCGCGAGATCTGTTCCCCGGACGCGGCGAGTGAATCCAAAACCACCGAGCCATGCGAGCCAAGGGTAACGAGCACCCGCTCCAGCCCCCCGCTCCGCGAACTGGCTCCCGGACCGGCTCCCACGCGCTCGCGTGCGCGCCCGGATGGGGCATCTCG
>NZ_DF952476.1:93169-95199 GCF_001263615.2 Arthrobacter sp. Hiyo1
CGATGTTGACCTTGGAGGTGTCAACGCCGATGGTCTTCTCCTCGTCGAAGATCGTCTATCGCTCAAGGCGGCCAGGCTCTGCGGGATCTCGGCGTACGGTGAGAGGTTCAACAGGACTGTTGCGCCGGCGTCGTGCGCTGTTTTGGCGGCAGCTCCACGGTCTCAAGGCTGACTTCCAGGCAGAGGCAGAGCACCGCGGCGTCGTCGAAGGCGTCCGCCGGCACGTCCGCCGGGGCGAGCGTTCCGTTGGCGCCGGCCGAAATGATGATGTTGTTCTCACCATTCGCGTCCACCGCGATGACCGCGACGCCGGTGGCATCATCCGCGGAACGGCGGACGCGGGAAACGTCCACGCCGGACCCTTCCGTGGAGGTGAGCAGCATGTCGCCGTTGGAGTCGTTTCCAACAGCGCCGATCAGGGTCACCGTGCCGCCCAGCTTGCTCGCCGCGACGGCCTGGTTGGCGCTCTTGCCGCCGGGATTGACCGCGAAACCGTTGCCGTGGACGGTTTCGCCCGGGAGCGGGAGCCGCTCGCAATAGATGGTCAGGTCCGCGTTCAACGACCCGACGACCACGATCCTGCGGTTCACTTTTCAACCTCGGCTTCGAGCGGCTTGGGGATGAGCAGCGACGCCGCGAAGGCGGCAACCGTGATGGCCAGGCCGACGACGACGACCGTCAAGTACGAGGCCTTGGCGTCGCCGAGCGCCGAGGTCGCCACAAGGACGGCCGGCAACACGAGGAAGCTCAGGCCGGCGCCGAGGTTGAAGGCTCCGGCGTTCATGCCGGGCAGGAAGCCGGGGTTTCCGGCGGGGGAGAGGACAACTCCGAGTCCGTTGAGCATGATGTTGACCGTACCGGCGTACATGATGCCGAGCAAGGCCGTTCCCACGATCATGAGGGGCAGGCTGCTGAGTCCGAGGAACGCGATGATGGCAAGGGCCACGATGCTTCCCAGCATGCCGATGCGCAGGACTTTGGTGTAGCCGAGCACGGGAGCGAGCCGGCCGCTGATGGGTCCGAACACCCAGCCGAGGAGGGCGTACGGCGTGAGGATCATGAGCGACATCTCGGTGGGTCCAACCCCGAATCCCGGGGCCGCAGCCTGGACGTAGGCAGGGACGATGCCGTTGATGACTGCGAAGATACCGGTCATGGCGAGCGTGGTGGTCAGCAGTGGTGCCCAGGTGGAACGCTGGCGAAGGTGGATCGTTTCCACCATGGGCTTCTTGGAGCGCTTCTCGACTGTCCAGAAGGCGGCGAACGCGGCTGCGGCGACCACGATCAGCCCGATGGCCAGCATGAGCGTTCCGGAAGAGAAAGCGCCGACCAGCTTGGATCCCTCGTTCAGGGCTGTCAGGAGTGCGCCCACAGCGATGACAATGAAGAACACGCCAAGCCAGTCCATTCCGGTACCGGCGGCGGGCTTGCTTTCCCCTGCAAGGATGGCGATCAACGCCGTGGCCACGATGGCAAGGCCAACCATGAGCCAGAAGATGCTCCGGAATCCGAAGTGCTCGGCGAAGTAGCCGCCCACGAAGGAGTCGACGCCGGCGACGCCGCCATTGACCGCTGTGATGAGGCCCATGAGGGCTCCGTACTTGCGCGGGTTGTTGACCGCGGAGCGCAGCATGATGAGGCACAGCGGCACGGTGGGACCGCTGACGCCCTGGATGATGCGGCCCACGAAGAGCCAGGTAACGTCGGGCGCCATGGCCGCGATGACCGAGCCGACGGCCATGAGCAGCATCATGCCGAGGAGGATCTTCTTGCGTCCGACGATGTCGCTCAGGCGCGGCAGGAAGAGCGAGAACAGGGCTGCGGCCGTGAAGAACCAGGTTTGGGAGAGGCCGATGACCGCCTGGTCCGTGTGGAGCTCGTTGCCCATGGTGACCAGGGCCGGACTGAGCATCGATGCGTTGAGCTGGAACGCCACGCAGGCCGCCAGCAGGGCAACCATGAGGGCGGTGACGTTGCCGCGGTTGGTCTTGGTTTCGTTGATGAGGGTGGTCATTTACTTGGCCTCTCCT
>NZ_DF952476.1:96095-101438 GCF_001263615.2 Arthrobacter sp. Hiyo1
ATGCCGGCGGCGGCGGGCGTGGCGGCGGTGGTGGCGGCAGCGCCGGTTGTGGGATCGCCGATGCGGACGATCGCGTCGGTGACGAGGTTCCAGAACTTCTCGTGGTCGAGGTCGACCGCGACGGAGGTGTTGCAGTCGGCCGGTGCGGGGGCGCGGAAATCGGCCACGGTCATGCCAAGGGTGAGCTTGCCCTGCAGTTCGATGTCAACGGGTACCTTGCGGGTGGTCATCACGGTGGGGTCGATGACGTAGGCCACGGCGCAGGGATCGTGCACCGGGGGATAGTCAAAGCCCTGGGCGTCCTTGTAGGTCTTGGTGAAGAACTCCATCAGTTCCATGACGAACTTGGCGGGCTTGGTGCCCACAGCGGCGATTTTCTCGACCACTTCCGGGGTGGCCAGGGCCTGGTGCGTGAGGTCCAAACCGACCATCACTACGGGCCATTTTTCGTTGAAGACGATGTGCGCGGCCTCGGGGTCGATGATGATGTTGAATTCGGCCACGGCGCTCCAGTTGCCTACGTGGTAGCCGCCGCCCATGAGGACGACTTCCTTGACGCGTTCAACGATGCGCGGCTCCTTGCGGGCGGCCATGGCGATGTTGGTGAGTCCCGCCGTGGGGACCAGGGTCACGGTGCCCGGCTCGTGCGCCATGATCGTCTCGATGATGAGGTCGACGGCGTGGCGCGGGTCCAGCTCGATGGTGGACTCGGGCTGTTCCGGGCCGTCCATACCGGTTTCGCCGTGGATGTCCGGTGCGGTTTCGATGGAGCGGACCAGCGGACGGTCGCAGCCGGCGGCAAAGGGAACACCCGTGATGCCTGCGATGGTGCCCACGGACAGGGCGTTGCGGGTGACCTTCTCGAGGGTCTGGTTGCCGACCACCGTGGTGACGGCGAGCAGTTCGATGTCCGGGTTGCCATGGGCCAGCAGCAGGGCAACGGCGTCGTCATGCCCGGGATCGCAATCCAGGATGATCTTCTTGCGTTCACGGGTCATGGTGTTGGGATCCATGTTCATCTCCACGTCATTGGGGCCTGCCGAGGCAGGGCGCTAAAGCATTCAGGGGAATTCTGGCACTGGTCCACCTGCTACGTCAAACGCTTAACGCTGATTGCGTCAAGCGCTTGATGCCTTGCGGTGTGGGAAGGGGCCGATTCCCGGCTACGATCGTTGTATGGAATCCGCGGAACCAGTGCATCGGGCCTTAGGCCGTACGCAGCGCGTCACCGCGGCGATGGTGGCCTCCCTGGCAGGGGTCTCGACTGCCACCGTGTCCCTGGTTGCCAACGGCAAAACGCAGGGCAGGGTCTCCGAGGACAACATTTCGCGGGTCCGCCAGGCCATCGCCGAGCTAGGCTACGTGGTGGATGGCATCGGCAGTTCGTTGGCCAAGGGCGTGAGCTCGATTGTGATCCTTGTGGCGCCGGACATTTCCAACCCCTTTTTCGCCAAGGTCATTGCCGGCGTCCGGGAATCGCTCGGCTCCGAGTACCAGCTGCTGCTTTCCGTGACCGACGCCGGTGAGTTCCCCCGTGCGGAGGACGTCCGGAAGCTTCTGGCCCTTCGCCCTGCCGGGCTGCTGGTGGATGCGCCCAATGCGGCCTTCCTGGATGACCTTTCCGTCGCCGGGCCGCTGGTCCTTCTCGATGCGCCCGGCCTTGAGGCCTACGCTCCGTCCGTGAACCTCGATGTCGCCCACGGCGCCCGTGAATTGGCCGCGCACCTTGCGGCCTCCGGGCACAAGCGAGTTGCCTACGTGGACAGCGTGACCGGCACCGCGACGTTCGAAGTGCGCCGGGCGGCGTTCTTGGATGAGGCACATTCCTGCGGCATTTCCGTTGCCGACGCGCACATCATCAGCACCACCATCGACGTCGGCGCTGCCGCGGCTGCCTTCGCTGCCGCCTGGCCGGACTGGCAGCGAGCCGGGGTCACCGCCGTCGTCTGCGGAACGGACACCCACGCGTACGGCGTGCTTCAGGAAGCCCGCGTGGCCGGGGTCCGGATTCCGGAGGAACTGGCGGTTGCCGGCTTCGACGACCTGCCGTATTCGGCCACGAGCAACCCGAGCCTGACCAGTGTGCACTTGCCGGCCACTCCACTGGGACTCAAGGCCGGCGAACAACTCCGGGGGCTGATGGAAGGCCGTGAACTGGACCAGCCGCAACTGACCCTCGAGAGCTCGCTGGTGGTGCGCGGCTCCACGGGGTAGGTTTCCCCATCGATTGCTCCCCACCGGCTCCCAGCCTTCGCAAGCTCAGGCCGGGGCCCTCGCCGGCGTGGGCCCCTAATTGCCGTTTTGAGGCTCCAAAACGACAATTCCGGAACAATCGATGGAGGCTGTGGATAACTTCTGCGAGGTTGGGCCGGTTTCTGTTCTGATGGGGCCATGAAAACCCCGCGTCGCCTTCCGTTGAGTCTGGAGAGCCGGCCGTTCACTATCTCCGAAGCGGTCCGCGAGGGCGTCAGCCCTGGGCGTCTTCGGCACGGCTCTCTGAAGAGACTTGGCAGGGGGATTCGTTCGGAAAGCCCGACGGCGGAGCTCCCCTTGTGCATCCGCGTGCGCCCTTTCGTCGAGGTCAATGAGCGATGCGCCGCATCCCACCTCACAGCGGCGGAACTCCTTGACCTGCCGCGACGTCGCCAGAAGGAGCCAGCGCAAATGTTCCATGTGATCCGCCCCGAGGGTGCTGCCCACCTCAACCGGCCGCACGTCGTCGTGCACCGCATGAAGCTCTATGAGGACGAGGTCACTACGGTTGACGGCGTCCCCGTCACCACTGTGGAGCGTACCTGGTTGGACATGGCCGAGATACTGACCGTGGACGAATTGGTGGTCATGGGGGACAGCTGTGTGCGGATACCGCGGGTTGAATTCGAAGGGCGGGACACGCCGCTGTGCACTCTTGGGGATCTTCAGCGAGTGATCGATCGCCATAAGGGAAAGAGAGGGCTGCGCAAAGCAAAATTAGCCATCCAACTGATCCGGATAGGCTCGGATTCGCCGCAGGAGTCATTGCTCCGCCTGGCGATCACAAGTGGTGCGGGACCTCAGCCGATCGGAACGGTATGAGGCGCTGGGTTGGACGGAGGTCCGGATCTCAAAGCGCCACATGGTGAACGATGCGAAAGCTGCGATAGCCAAGGTCCGAGGCGCGCTGGTCCAGGCCGGCTGGCGGCCTGCCCGATCTTAAAATCGATTGCTCCGTAACTGTCGTTCTGAAGGTTCAATACGACAGTTTGGGCCCACGCCGGCGAGGCCCCGGCCTGAGCTTGCGAAGGCTGGGAGCCGGCGGGGAGCAATCGATTAGTTTCTAGTGGATGACGGCGAGCAGCACGCCCACGGACATGAAAAGCACTCCGAACGTGCGGTTGAGGACTTTTTGGCCGTGCTCGTTGTGCGTGAACCGTTGGAATGAACGGGCCGCCAAGGCGAAGAAGAACCACATGACGCAGATGTCGATGAAAACGATCGTGGTGCTGAGTATCAGATACTGCGGGATCAGCGGCTGCTCGGGACGGATGAATTGGGGCATGAAGGCCAGGAAGAAAACGATCGCCTTGGGGTTGAGCAGGTTGACCCAAACGCCTCGCTGGAACATGGACCAGGCCGGCTCGTTCCGCCGGGCCTCTACTTTTTCCCTGTCCAGGTCCGGCCGGTGCAGGAATTGTCGGATGCCCATGTACACGAGATATGCCGCCCCCGTGTAGCGGATCACGTTGAAGACCACAGGCGAGCTGGAGACCAGAACACCTACCCCGAGCGCAACGATCAGGATGTGCATGATCAGTGCCGCCTGTTGGCCCAGCACTCCCCAGATGGAGCGGCGGAATCCGGAGTTGAGCGAATTGCTCATGGTGGAGATGGCGCCCGCGCCGGGAGTGAAACTGATCAGGGTGCCGGCGCTACCAGGGCCAGCCAAAGCGAAATTTGCACCAATCCAGCTTATGCCCGCAGGGCGCGCTACACGGACGAGCGGTTACCAGAGCGTCTCCACCAACGGGAAGCTATGGAATTCCTGATCGGCCGTGATAACCACCATCGATTCCACGATGGCTTGCGCAGCGATCAGCCTGTCGAACGGGTCTCGATGCTCCCAATCGAGGTGGGCGGCCGCAAGCGCATGGACACTCCGAATGGACAACTCCTCGTTGCACAGCTCGGCGACATGCCGCGCATAACCCAGAAGCAGTCCGTCCAAGCCGGGGAGCTTACCCAGCTTGTGCTTGTAGCCGATCTCGTATGCACTGGCGGATGATGCCACGAGGCGGTTGTCGAATGACTGGATTGCGCGTCTCGCCTTGGATGAGAGCTTCCGGGGTTCCGTCAGGGCCCAAATCAGGGCATGCGTATCGAGGAGATAAGGGGTGCTTCCCACAGCGTAAGTTCCTCCTCATCCATGGGCTCTAGGAAATTGTCGGGAAGTTGTCCCTTGACGAATCCAAGGCGGCGCTTGGTGGGCCGCTCAATCTTCACGAGCCGTGCGACGGGCTTGCCGGCCTTGGCGATAACCACTTCCTCGCCCCGTTCAACCATGTTGAGGAGCTCAGAAAGGCGGGTCTTTGCCTCCTGAACGTTGTACTGTGCCATGTTGACCAAGTCTAGTTGGTCAACCCATCCGACGTAAGGCTCAGTGGCACGGTGGATGCTTCTGGGCCCCAGCCGACGGCGCTCAGGCACACTTGCCAAACCTCGAATGCACCCAGTGAAGCATCGTTTCCGGGAGATCGTCGCCAAGTACATATTGGTCGAAGTAGGAGTGCGGGCCGTTGGACATGTACCCGTTTTCGTCGAGCCCAAAATGGCCGATCATGTGAAGCCCTTGCCGTGCCGCTGCCTCTGACAAGTGCTTCGCCTCCGCGAGGATTGGCTGTTCATTGAAGTAGTCGTCCTCGGCCCAAATTCCGGCGTGCGCGATCGCAAAATACGTCGAGCCCTCGATATCCAGATCTTCCAGGATGGCGTCCCGGAATGGATTCAAGCTGCCTTCAAAGGACTCCGTGACAACCCGGATGCTTTCCAGCTGCATCTCGGCGTCGAGGCCAATCACGACGAGTCTTGGGTAGAGTTTTTCATCTTGGACTATGAGCGGACGGGCAAGAATCTGGAGGTCAAAGCCTGCTTGAATGATCATGTGTTGAGGCTATTCGCGGCCGCGGCCCACAAACAGAGACCACTTTGCCTATGTGGACAACTGCCCCAGTTTGGCCGCCTTCACCAGGAGATACTGCCGCTCCTGCAGGCTCCCCGTCTTCTTCGCCGCGGCAAGAAAGCACTCCCGGGCGCCCGCAAGCTCGCCGGCCATTTCGAGCAGGTGCCCGCGAACGGCGTCGAGCCTGT
>NZ_DF952476.1:101463-103221 GCF_001263615.2 Arthrobacter sp. Hiyo1
CGACCGGACTTGGGGCCATGGCTTCAAGGACCGTGTACAACGCCAGGATCTGTGGCCAGTCGGTCTGGTCGGCCGAGGATGCCTCGGCATGGACTGCGGCGATGGCGGCCTGCAGCTGGTAGGGGCCCGGACGGCCGACCCCGAGCACTGTTGACAAGAGTTCAAGGCCCTCGGCGATCTGGGTCGTGTCCCACAGCCGGCGATCCTGTTCCGCGAGCGGCACCAACATCCCGTCCGGGAGGGACCTCGCCCGTCGTCGTGCGTCGGTGAGCAGCATGAGGGCCAGCAACCCGCCCACTTCGAGCTCGCCCGGAAGCAGCCCCCGAAGGAGCCGGGCAAGGCGGATGGCCTCGGCAGTGAGGTCTTCGCGCTGCATGGACGGGCCTGAACTGGCCGCGTAGCCCTCGTTGAAGATCAGGTACAGGACGTGGAGTACGACGCCGAGCCGCGCCTGTCGCTCGCCCGTTTCCGGGAGCTCGAAATGGGCTCCGGCCTTCTTGATGCTCTGCTTGGCCCGGCTGATCCTCTGGCCCATAGTGGCCTCCGGGACGAAGAACGCGCTGGCGATTTCCGCCGTCGTGAGCCCTCCGACTGCCCGCAAGGTCAGTGCCAGTTGCGACGGTGCCGAGAGGGCGGGGTGGCAGCACAGGAAAAGGAGGGTGAGGGTGTCTTCCGCAAACCCTTCCGGCTCACTTGTTGAGGAGGGGTCCTCGCCGGGCGGCGGTTCCATGGCCGCCGCGCGTTGTTCTCGAGCCTGCCGGGCACTTTCGCTGCGCCAGTAGTCAACCAAACGCCGCGTGGCGACCGTGAGCAGCCACGATCTCGGGTTGTCCGGGACACCGGAGGCCGGCCATTGCAATGCTGCCTCGAGCAGGGCTTCCTGGACGGCATCCTCGCACTCGGCAAATTGGCCGTGCCTGCGGACGAGCACGCCAAGGACCTGCGGCGCCAGCGTGCGCAGCAGGTCCTCGAACGTGGATTCCCGGGAAGGTTCGGCCAAGCGCTAGACCTCCGGCGGTGCGTCCTGGACGCGGCGCAACTCCACAACCGGCGCGTACTTCACGATGCTGGAGCAGATTTCCACGGCCCGTTCCTCGCTGGCGACATCCACTACCCAGTAGCCGATGAGGGATTCCTTGGCCTCGGCGAAGGGCCCATCGGTGGTGATGATCCCGGTGTCCGTCTGCTTGACCAGCTTGGCGGTGCCGGGGTCGGCCAGTCCGGCGTTGAATACCATCTCGCCGGAATCGGTGAGATCTTTGTCGATCTGGATCATGAACCCGATCATTTCCCTGATCCATTCGGGATCCGCGGTCTCCATCATGCCCTCGGCCGAACCAAACATCATGATCATGTATTTCATCTCGAACTCCTTATCAGGGCGCTCCGTGTGGGCGCTTTCGTTCATGGGTCGGAACTACCGGACGGTTTTCGACATGGTTGATGGAAATTCCCGGAAAATGTTTGGCGGGCTGTCCGCGGGCCGTTACGCCCGTGCGATCACTTCCCCGTTCGGGATCAGGAAAAATCCATCATCCGTGGAGCCCCAACGGTGCCATCCGGCGGCGATCCGGGCCAGGTCAGCCTCGTTGGCCAGCCCGTATTCCAGGGCCTGCTCTGCAAAGGCGGAGTGCAGGACGCGCTCGCTCCACACCCGCGACTGCCAACGGCGCTGCTGCGCCGTGGCGTACAGCCAGTTGCTGCTGGAGGGCGCGACGTCGGTGAAGCCCGCCTGCTGCGCCCAGGACACAAGCCGCC
>NZ_DF952476.1:104472-109691 GCF_001263615.2 Arthrobacter sp. Hiyo1
GTGGAAGTCGGCGTCGCGTACTGCCACGATGGCGCCGGGCTTGGCCACGCGCCGCATCTCGCGCAGCGCGGCCACGGGGTCGGTCAGGTGCTGCAGGACTTGGTGGGCATGGACTAGGTCGAAGGTCTCGTCCTCGAAGTCCAGATCGTAGATGTTGCCCGTCACGAACTCCACGTTTTCCACGCCACGCTCGTCCGCAAGCGTGGCAGCCTGCGCCACGATCTCGGCGGAACGGTCGAGCCCGACGACCTTCGCCGGAGCCACCAGTTCCGCGAAGTCGCAGGTGATGCTCCCAGGCCCGCATCCGACGTCGAGCACTGATGTCCCGGCGGTGAGATGCGGGATGACAAACGCGGCAGAGTTCTCGGCTGTGCGGGAGGCATGGGCGCGTACGACGGACTCGTGATGGCCGTGTGTGTAGACGTCTTCAGGCTTCTGCTCGTTCATAGGGAAACGCTACCCCGATGGAGCGGAAAGCGGGCGGAACTTGGGCTAAACCTTGTTTTCAAACCCCTGCCTGCCACAATGGACCCATGGCGCCAGCGTGGTGGGGTCAGGGGTCGCAGCTGGGGCGCGGATCGGGCCTCGGCGGGTTGCGTGACGGACCATCCCCGGATGCCCTGCGCCGCCCGTTCTTCGTAGCGGCAGTGGCCGTCTTCGCCGTCGTCGTGTTGGCTGAAATCGGCTTGTCGATCCTCCTCGGCGGGACCGCCGTCGAGCCCGTTTCGCCTGACGCCGCGGAAGAGCTCGGGGTCCCGATCGACGTCTTCTTAAAGACCCAACGCGCATCAGCTGCTCCGCCGGGCGCGGGATCGGTTTCCTTGCGTTCCTTGACGGGCTGTTGCTGTTCACGGTGGTGATGCTCGGACTCAGCCTGATCATGGAGCTCAGGGTTTACGGACGGATCCAAGGCATCATCACCTTGATTGTCACGTTTCTCTGGGTGGTCGGCGCGTTCTTCACGGCCCTCCTCGCCTTGGCGAAGCTCTTCCTGATGTTCGGCCTGTTCGTCGCTGCACCCTTCGGGACCATTGCCTACCTGGCGCTATGGGGAAGTTTTCCCACGAGCCAGGCTGCGGCCATCCTTGCCCTCCTGTTGCTGCTCAAGATCGTTTTCGCGGTGCTGCTGGTTCTGAGCCAGCCGAAATTCCTGAAGGTCACCGGGCTCGTGGTGCTGCTTCTGGTATCGGTGCTGGTGCAAGTCATCCTGGGCCTCATCCACAGTTTCCTCCCCGGGCCACTTGTGTCCATCGGGGACCAGTTCTGGGCGCTCATTACCGTGGTGGTGGCCTTGGTGTGGGCCCTGGTCATGCTTATTGGCTCGATCCCGGCGATCATCAACGCGCTGCGGGTCAGCGGCTCGGCGGGGGACTAGAAGGGCCCTACTCTTGAGGCCGGTTCCGATAGGCGGCCAGGAAGGTCGCGATCCTGCGCACGGCCTCCTCGATCTCGCGGACGGAGGGCAGGATCACGAAGCGGAAGTGGTCCGGGGTTGGCCAGTTGAAAGCCGAACCGTGGGAGACCAGGATTTTCTGGTCCTGCAGGAGGTCGAGGACGAATTTCTCGTCACTCTCGATCGGATAGACATCAGGGTCCAGCCGCGGGAACAAGTACATGGCCCCGGCTGCCGGTACGCAGCTCACTCCCGGGATCGCAGTCAGGAGCTTCAAGGCCAGGTCCCGCTGTTCGCGGAGCCGGCCACCTGGCCTGATGAGCTCCTCGATGCTCTGGTAACCGCCCAGGCAGGTCTGGATGGCGTGCTGCGCCGGGACGTTGGAGCACAACCGGAGGGACGCCAAGAGCTCCAGCGCCTCACGGTATTCGGCGGTTGCCGCGTGCGGGCCGGTCACAGCGACCCAGCCAGCCCGGTAACCGGGCATGCGGTAGGCCTTGGAAAGGCCGCTGAAGGTCAGGACACAGATGTCGTCAGCCACGGACGCTGTGTGGATGTGCTGGGCGTCCTCGTAGCGGATCTTCTCGTAGATCTCGTCCGAGAACAGGACAAGATCGTGCTTGCGCGCCAGTGCTGCGAACTGCTCCAGGATGTGGCGCGGGTACACCGCGCCCGTGGGGTTGTTCGGGTTGATGATGACGATGGCCTTGGTGCGCTTGGTGATCTTGGCTTCGACGTCGGACATGTCCGGCCACCAGTTCTGGCCCTCGTCGCAGAGATAATGCACCGGCTTGCCGCCAGTGAGGGTCACGGTGGCCGTCCACAACGGATAGTCCGGCGCGGGAATGAGGACCTCGTCGCCGTTCTCCAGGAACGCCTGCAGCGTCATCGAGATCAGTTCGCTGACGCCGTTGCCGATGAAGATGTCCTCGACGCCGATATTCATCAGGTTCTGGGTCTGGTAGTACTGCGAAATGGCTGTCCGTGCCGTGAAGATGCCCTTGGAATCGCTGTAACCCTGGGCACCGCGGAGGTGGTGGATCATATCCACCACGACGGACTCCGGCGCTTCCAGCCCGAACGGCGCGGTGTCCCCAAGATTCATCTTGAGGATCCGGTGGCCTTCGGCCTCCATGGTCTTGGCCGCTTGGAGGATGGGCCCACGGAGTTCGTATCGGACGTTCTGTAGTTTGCTGGAGTGCTGCATCGGACGCATGGTTGATCATTTCATGGGCGCACCGTTTTCGGCACCGGATGACACGCAGCACCGAGGGCGCCCTACTGCTTGATCGCACAGATCTGCGGCTGGACCATGCAAATGTTGATCGGATTCGGCTCGATGATGACGTTTTGCCGTATTTCGGTGCGGACCAGGACCAGGGCGTTCTGGTTCACCTTGCTCCCCACATCGGGATTTACCCCAACAACCACGCAGCTTTGCAAGAATCCGGACGAGGACGTGCACGTGGAACCCTGGGTGAAATCCAGTTGGATTTTTGCGGTCTGGAAGGCTGTGCGGGCATTTTCGATCCGCGAGCCAAGGACCGCGGGCACCACCGATTTCACCGGCGTCGCGATCTCCAGGTTGACGGTGGAACCGCGCCCGGCGGGCTTGTTTGCCTCCGGAGACTGGGTGACCACCGTCCCGGCGGTTTGATCGCTTTCCTTGTCCGTGGTGGCCGTCGAGAACCCGGCGTCCTTGAGGATTTGTACCGCCTCTGCTTGCGGCTTGCCTTTCACGTCCGGCACATTGACGTCCTTGAGGAGGAACCAGATCACCCCACCAATAGCCGCCAACAGCACCACGCCGCCAATGATCACCCACAGCCACGGGAATCCCGGGCGCGGTTTCGGTGTTTCGGCGGGCTTGGTGACGGTCAGCGTGACGACGTGGGCCTGGTCGGCATAGTCCTCAGGGGCGTCGTCGGCCGAGTAGGCAATCAGTTTCACGGGATAAGAGCCGGGCGCGGCACCGGCAGTGTCGAAATTGACCAGGTATTGCTCGGTGGCTCCGGCTGCGATGGTCCGCAACGGAGTGGGGATGGCGGCGTACGTCGGGGACGGCGGTGTGCTCTCCGTTCCGGGAAAGGCTCCGAGCACCACGCGTTCGGGGCCTGGAGCTCCGTTGGTCACGGACGCCGTGAGGGAACCTTTGCCGTCCTTGAGTTCAACAGTGGGAGAACTCAGCGTCATGGTGATGGTGCTCATGCGACAACCGCCTTTCGGGCAATGAACTCATCCTCCTGCTTCCAGGAGCTTCAGCGCACACGTGCCGACAACGCGGCACGCGATTCCCAGCTGCCCTCCTGAAGTGCCGAAGGTCAGGCTGACAGTGTCCCCGGCAGAGACGTCCTGCTCTGTTCGCGTGCCCTCCACGACCAGCGTCACGGTGACTGCTTGCTGGGGAGCCAGCCGGGCACGCTTGGTGGGGCTGCCCAGATCGAACAGGCCCCCGAACTTCTTGACCTCGAAAACGCAGCTTCCCGCCACGAGCAGCTGCGTTGCCGCCGCGGAACACTGGCCGCCCGGGCCCACGAGATCCGAGGCAGCGAGGGTGCCTCCTTTGGCAGCCTGCGAGAAGCCCGACTGCCAACTGGCCGCCGCGTTGTTGTTCCCGCCGCCGCAACTGACGCCGAAAACCAGGATGAGCACAGCGATGACACCGCACGAGATCACCACGATGAGGGGCTTCCGGTTCCCGGCGTTCACGGCACAGGCCCGTTCATGTGCCCACCACCTCGACCTCGTCCGTTACGTGGGCGGGCTTGATGCCCTTCACGATCCTGCGGACCAGCTCCACTTGCCCAGCGGCGGCCGCGGGTACCAGAACCTTGATGTGGAACTCGCCCGGGACGGATTCGACGTCGACCCCCGGGACCGGTGGCCAGCTGCAGGAAGCGGGTGAGACCGTCCACGGTGCCCCGACGTGCGGACAACGAGGCCGCGCACGCGATCAGGTCCCGCTGGCGGGCCACAGGGACTCCCGCCGCCGCGGAGTCCACGGACTCCGGGCTTGGCAGGGTCAACCAGTCAAGGTCCACCCACCGCGACAGGAAAGGAATGAACGACGACGGCGAGCGGCCTGGATCGGGAACGGTGTGGATGCGGTCCAAGACATCCCGGACGGGCCCGTGCATGTCCTCGGCCACGGCGATCAGGGCCTGCAATGGGGTACTGGTTTCCGCCGCCACCTGGAAGATCTCGGGCAGGACCTTCAGCAGAGGAGAGTTACGGGGTACGGGTTCAACCATTGCCATGCACCACTTCGATCCGGTGCTCGCCCGAGGAGAACAGCCACGTCTCGGGAAGCGTCACGACGTCGTCAACCATCCGCCGCGTACAGCTCGCCCAGGACACAGTGTTGTCCGTGCTCCGGTAGATCCCCTTGGGGCCAGCCGCGAGCACAAGCGGCGAACCGTCGTCGCGCTCTACGCCGGACACAGCGCGGACCGGCTCGAAACGGGTCCGGTCCCGCAGGGGCAGCCCGCAGTTCACATCGGGCACGCTCCACTGAGCGGAAGCCTGGCCGAGCTGAAGGCGCAACACGCCGCCGCTTTGCGTGGCGGCGTACGCGGCATTGCCCGTCACATGCACGCCCCAACAGCTTCCACCGGTCCAGCCCGCGCTGAATTGTTCCCACGACGCCAGGAGGCGGCGTCGAACTGGGTGCGGGCCAGCTCATCGATTTTCAGTCGCACGCAGCCCGTCCCTGTACCTTCAGGTACTGAACGGCCGAGCCAGACGTAGCTCGCGCCGCCGTCGTACTGAATCGTCATGCAGCGGATGTCCTCGCCCGCCGCCCTGATCTGCTTGAAGCTGCCGGCGG
>NZ_DF952476.1:111931-113543 GCF_001263615.2 Arthrobacter sp. Hiyo1
CGGCGCGCCGGGCACGCCTGGTGGGCAGCTGACCTGGGTGCCGCGAGGGATGCGGATGTCCTGGCCGTCGGTAGCGCTTCCCGCCGACGTTCGCGTGAATTCGAGGATGGTTTCGGCTGTGCTCGGCGGGTACAGGCTGGTGCCGAGCAGGTTCAAGTAGACGGCATACAGTTTTTCCGGCACCCGATTGAGCCTGTACATCAGGGTGTCCGTGAGGTAGGCGAAAGCCTCGAGGATGGTGATGCCGGGATCGTGGACGGAGAGGTCCGTCCACTCCGGGGCGATCTGCTGGATGCGCTCGCGGGCGCCGGCCACCAAGTCCGCGAAGCTGCGGTCATCGAGATTCGGGACGGGGATACTCATGCCGCACCTCCGGAGGCGACGGGCAGGGCGATGGCGAGCTGGTCCTCGAGCTGGGTGGAACGGACCCGGTACCGCAACCGGACCTCCAGCACTTCAGGGCTTTCGGGGGAGCGGGAGGCATCCAAGGCCAGGACGGTGATCCGGGGCTCCCATTGCTCCACGGCCCGGGCAACGTAATGGATAGCCAGGCCTGCCGTGGTGTCATCCGCCGGGGCGAAAGCGAGCCGGAACAGATGGCAGCCGTAGGTGGGGCGGTTGACGCGCTCGCCGGGCCTCGTACTCAGCAGCAGGAGGAGGGCCTGACGCACCGAAGCTGCGTCCGTGACGGTGGCGAGCCGTCCGTCGGGCGTCAGCCGCAAGCCGGGAAGGCCGGTGGCGGCATCGAAATCCGGGTGCACGAAGGCCACCGACTTGTACCTGGGGACGCTCACCATTCGCCGCCTCTCATGATCCCGCCGCCACGAATTCCTGGCCCGGCCGCCGGACCGTGTACTTGACGGCACCCGGCGGGGTGCCGTCCGTGTAGCCCTCCACAGTGTCCAGGCAAACCTTATTGCCGCCGATCCGGACAAAGCCCGAGTATCCCTTGATCACCGGCAGTGTCTTGTTGCAGGGCTTGATGTTGAGACCCACGTTCGGGCACATGCTGATGTCGCGTCCTTGGGGATCGTCGTCTACCAAAACCGGCGAGCCGGCAACGCGGACCCACTGCTGGGAAGGGACGTTTTCCACTTTGCCGTCGTGCCCGCAGCGCAAGATGGCCTCCTTGATGAGGAGCTTCGGCATCACGCCTCCTCGAAATCGACGGTCTTTGCCCGGATCTTCATGGCCTTGCCCGGTGCCTCCAGGACCAGGTCCGTAGCCGAGGTGATCCGCAGCTTCTCCGGCCCGATTTCCACCGTTGAGCCGTGGCCGTTCGTGAAACTGATGGTGCGGCTGCCGCCGTCGAGCACTATTTGCTGCCCGTCAGCGCTCCGGAAGGTGTAGCGGCTGTCCCGGGGAGTGTTCACGCTCTTGTCCGGGGTCTGTTCGCGGCCGTAGAGCCCGCCCAGAATGATGGCCTGCGCCGGATCCGTGGCAGGCAACAGGACGAGCACCGTGTCCTCCGGGGCGGGCGCCACGACGAGGCCTTTCCCTACTCCAGCTCCCATTGTGAGGACCGGCGCCCAAGCCGATTCAAGCGGCGGATACGCAGGGAGCCGAACGCGTGCCCGGCCGCGGCCCTCCGGATCTTCCACATCCAGCACTG
>NZ_DF952476.1:117700-120888 GCF_001263615.2 Arthrobacter sp. Hiyo1
CGCGTTGCGTCCACGCGAGCCCACACCCCGGCAACATGGCCCGACGGCGGTTGGGTCACCTTCTTGCCGGACACCGGATCCGTCATGACGATCCACGGAAAGTACAGCGCGGTGTAGCCGCCGGGGGATTGGGGCGCTCCGATCGCGTCCTCGCCAGTCGCCCGCGCCGTCGTTGTGTTGTCGGCTTTGTCGTCGGACTTGCCGTCATCGGAGTCGCCGTCGCTCGACTTCGGTGCGTCCGGCACGCCGGAAGTAGCCGCCCGGGTGAGGGCTCCGACGTCGTCCACTTTCTCCGGAGTGTCCATGATCGCCATGCGGTCTTGCCGCAAGGGATGCTCCACGTGGGCCTGCAGCGCCGCGTACGCTTCGGCGTCGCTGTATCCGGGGGCGGCCACCATGGAGATGTCGTCGATCGCTTCGAACAGGGTCACTCCGCTGGGCTTTGCGGCCGTGCCTGTGAGACTGCCGCCGGTACCGATGTTGACCACGTAGCAGCGGCTGCCGCCGTTGGCGAAGAATCCGAAGACAGCGTTGGACAGGGGTGTCCCCTGCGTGGACTTGCCAACGTATTGGTCCACGAACTGGGTCCAGTTGTCCAAGACCCTTGCTTCATCCGGATACGCCAAGGGATCCGGGGACACTCCTACGAAGCCGGCAATGCTGGTGCTGACCTGTCCGATCGAGCGTGCACCGCTGGGCACTTCCTGTACATACACTCCCGGCGCCTGGTAATTCGCCATGGTGTGCTCCCTTTCACTCCCACCGGATGATGACCGGCAGGCTGCTCGTGTCTGCTGAGACTTCACGTTCAGTGCCGCGGACTGCCACGACAAAGTGCTGGAGTTCGTCTGCCGAGGCCAGGACCTCGAAATGGCCGGTGGGATCGCTCACGACGGCGGCGGCGGACGAATGCGGGCGGATGTAGGCATCCGGGATGCCCTTGTTGTGGACGTCGACCAGCCGGCCGTGGATCCGGCGGGCCACTGTGGTGGACGCGATGAGGGGTTCAGTGACAGGCGGTCCGAAAGGCTCGTCGAGCCGTATCCCCACCGGGACGCGGATCAGGAAACCGAGGCCTTGGCGGATGCCGGAATCGTATTCGTCCGGCTGGAACTCGCCACTGGAGACCACCGAGTACTGGGTGTTTTGCTCGAGGGTCAGCAGGAGTTTCTCCATGTTGTCCAGTTGCGTGGGGCCGTGGCATTCCACGGCAACTTTGAGCTCGAGGTCCAGCAGTGGGCCTTCACGCCGGGAGCGGCCCACCCGATTCAAGGCGACGGTGTGGACGGTGACAGCGGCATCGCTTGGTTGACCGGAAGGTGGTTCGGAGCCGTCGTCGAAGCGGACACGCTCGGGCGAAACGGCGTCGGAAAGTATCCCGAGGAGCTCGGTCAACGACGATCTCACAACACCCACGGTGACACCCCAGTCCCACAAAGTGGTCCAGCACAGCCGATGTGCTATAGGTTACTCCCGCAGTGGCCTGCGAGTCACTGGGATCACAGGCGTAACTCCATTCGATGGTTCCTGGTTTGGCGTGACATCGTTCCGGGCAGTCATGGTGGCTTCGATGACCCCTTGCATGAAAGCCATCACTACGTGGAGTTCTTCCGGCGAAAGCGCGTCGATGACCGGGGCGATGGCGCTCGCCAGGGGAGAAAACAATTCGCTGCCGGTGGCACGCGCGGAATCGGTCATCTCCAGATGAACCTGACGGCGGTCCTTCTCGCTGCGGCGTCGTGCCAAGTGGCCTGCCCGGTCGAGCCTGTCCACAAGGGCTGTTGTAGCCGGCGAACTCAGGTTGAGTGCCGCCCTGAGCGCTCCGGGAGTCATCGTCTTGCCCTCCCGTGCGGCAGCCACCATGGCTGCCAAGGCATTCAGGTCCGTCCGATGGAGGTGGTGGCGGTTGCTGACGGCCTCCACATACCGCTCCGTCTCGAGCGTGAACTGCTGGAGTAGCCCAAGGAGTACGGCTGCGGACCGGACGTGCTGATTGTCATCCATGAGGCCTCCTTCAGCCTCAAATTATCCCACCGATCTATCATTGACCAATTATCTCCATGATAGATATATTTTGTCATGGAAGTAATTACGGAGGGTGCGGGCATGATGGACAAACGGATTGGAACCGGGCGACGCAGCAGTTCGCGGTGGTGGTTGGCGGGGGCAGTGCTATCGCTGGTGGCGTGGATGGCGATCGGCGGAATCGGCGGCCCGACCTTTGGGAAGCTCAGCGAGGTATCCAGCAACGACCAAGCATCCTTCCTGCCAGCGAGCGCCGAATCCACCGAAGCCCGCGAATGGCAAAGCAAGTTCACTTCCAGCGGCAGCGTTCCCGCAGTGGTGCTGATCGAGTCTCCTGAGAAACTTTCACCCGCTCAACTGGCCGGATTGGCGCCCCTCGGCACCCAACTGTCCGCCGCCGTCGGGGTCAGCCATTCGACGTCGACGGTCGGGCCGATTCCGTCCACGGACGGCAAAGCTGCGCAGTTCATCGTCCCGGTGGAAGAAGGAAACGGGGTCAAGGGGAGCATCCAAGCGCTTCGCGAGAAGGCGGCGGGGTATGCAGTGGGGGCAGGGCTTCCCGCTGGAACAACCACCTACGTGACGGGACCGGCGGGCTTCCTTGCCGACTTGGTCAACGCCTTTGGCGGGATCGACGGGATATTGCTCTTCGCTGCGCTGGGGGCCGTTTTGGTCATCCTGCTGGCCGTCTACCGATCCGTGGTGCTGCCCTTTGTGGTGTTGCTTACCGCCGTCTTCGCGCTTTGCGGCTCCATCCTGGTGGTCTTTGCCTTGGCGAAGGCGGGCGCGATCCAATTGACGGGACAAAGCCAAGGGATCCTGTCCATCCTGGTAGTCGGCTCAGCCACCGACTATGCCCTCCTCTTTGTGGCCCGTTACCGTGAGGCCCTGGGTCAGGCGTCGAACAAATGGTCGGCTGTGGGACGCGCATACAAGGGGAGTTTTGGCGCCATCCTGGCATCCGGGACAACGGTCGCCTTGGCGTTGCTTTGCCTGCTCTTCTCGGAACTGAATTCAAACCGCGGATTGGGGCCCATCGGCGCAATCGGAATCGTCTTTTCAATGGTGGCCAGCCTGACGCTGCTTCCTGCGGCCCTCGGCTTGCTCGGCAAGTCCGCATTTTGGCCGCGTGCGCCGAGGACGGACCCGGCCGCGAGCGCCGG
>NZ_DF952476.1:123979-127796 GCF_001263615.2 Arthrobacter sp. Hiyo1
ACGGAAGAGCAACTGGCCGCCGTGCGCCGGGCCGTGAATCGTGCCCACGCTCCGGTTCGCCGGGCCGCGGACGATTCCACCGCGGGGTACAACGCCTTCGACGCGCAATCCCAGCTCTGGGTGGTTGCGACCCTCTACGACACCGCCGTCACCGTTTACGAAAAGGTCCATGGAGCCCTCGACGACGACACGGCCGATCGTATCTACCGCGAGTATGCGCGGATCGGGACAGCATTGCAGCTGCCCGCCGAGCTCTGGCCTGCCGACCGCCCGGCCTTCGCGCGCTATTGGGACGAATCCTTACGGAACCTCGAGCCGGATGCAGCCGCTTTGAGGGTGGCACACGAACTCCTGCACCCCGTGAGCGGGCCGTTCTTGATGCGCTTGAGCATGCCGTTGGTCCGGCTGGTGACTGCGGGCTTGCTGCCGGAGCATCTTCGCGCGGGATTCGGGCTTCCGTGGAAGGCCCGCCATCAACGCAGCTTCGATGGCACCATCCGGCTCTTGGCGGCGGCTTATCCAAGGCTGCCGGAAAAAATCAGGCATTGGCCGAAAAACTACTATCTTGGCCGGCTCGGACCGGGCGAGCCGGGCCCTGGCAAGTAGGCGCCCATGCGTGAGCTCACCGCGGTGGAGGAACTTATCGACGGGAGCGCGAGCCGATTCCTGGGAAGTGCCCCGGCCCAAGGACTGCGATCAAGGCTCACCGAGTTCACGGTCTTCGGCCTCAAACAGGCGTGGGCGTGCGTCTTCGGCGCCTCGCTCCTTGCCGTCATTTTCGCAGCTCACCTCTGGTATCCGGCCAACGCCGGCCTCGCGCGGAACGATTTCCTGACGATCGCCGCCGTCGTGATCCAAATCCTCATGGTGGCCACGAGGCTGGAAACCTTGCGCGAGCTCAGGGTGATCGTGCTCTTCCACTTGGTGGGAACGGCCATGGAGTTGTTCAAGACCGACGTCGGCTCGTGGTCCTATGAAGCCGAAGGTGTCCTGCGGGTCGGCGCCGTTCCGCTCTTCAGCGGCTTCATGTACGCAGCGGTCGGCTCGTACATGGTGCGGGTTTACCGGGTTTTCGATCTGCGCTTCGCGAGGTATCCGCGGCGTTGGATCACTGCGGTCCTGGCTGCGGGCATCTATGTGAACTTCTTTTCGCACCACTTCATCGTTGATGCGCGCTGGGTCCTGCTGGCCGCCGTCGTCGTGATCTTTGGCCGGTGCGTCATGCACTTCCGGGTGTTCCGGCGTCGATTCCGGATGCCGCTGGTCGTCTCGTTCCTGCTGGTGGCGCTCTTTATCTGGATTGCCGAGAACATCGCCACCTGGTCGCACGCCTGGTTGTATCCGAGCCAACTGGACGGCTGGCACTTGGTGTCCCCGGACAAGCTTGTCTCGTGGTTCCTCCTGATGATCATCTCCGTGGTGCTGGTGGCGTGGGTGTACAAGCCGATGCCGCCTGACGCTGCACGCGTTCTCCCACGGCGAAATCGCGCGTAAATCCCCGAGTTTCCGCGGTCTTTTGGCATCCGGTGAGCAGAGTTGAGCGTACTCGACTCAACTTTGGATTGACATTGAATGAGGCCTGAGTACAGTTGAGTGCAGAACGCTCAACCCGGTTTCATTGAAAGGAAGCAACATATGTCACGCGCTGTAGGTATCGACCTCGGAACCACTAACTCCGTCGTCTCTGTTCTCGAAGGTGGCGAGCCCACCGTCATCGCCAACGCCGAAGGTGGCCGCACCACGCCGTCGGTCGTTGCATTCTCCAAGTCCGGCGAAGTCCTGGTTGGCGAAATCGCCAAGCGCCAGGCCGTCAACAACATCGACCGCACCATCGCTTCCGTGAAGCGCCACATGGGCACCGATTGGTCCGTCGCCATTGACGACAAGAAGTACACGCCGCAGGAAATCTCCGCGCGTATCCTCATGAAGCTGAAGAACGACGCCGAGAGCTACCTCGGCGAAAAGGTCACCGACGCTGTCATCACCGTCCCGGCCTACTTCAACGACGCCGAGCGCCAGGCCACCAAGGAAGCCGGCGAAATCGCCGGCATGAACGTCCTCCGCATTGTCAACGAGCCCACCGCCGCGGCACTTGCCTACGGCCTGGACAAGGGCAAGGAAGACGAACTCATCCTGGTCTTCGACCTCGGCGGCGGAACGTTCGACGTCTCCCTGCTGGAAGTCGGCAAGGACGAAGACGGCTTCTCCACCATCCAGGTCCGCGCCACGGCCGGTGACAACCGCCTCGGCGGCGACGACTGGGACCAGCGCGTTGTTGACTACCTGCTGAACCAGCTCAAGATCAAGGGCATCGACCTTTCCAAGGACAAGATCGCCCTCCAGCGTCTGCGCGAGGCTTCGGAACAGGCCAAGAAGGAACTCTCTTCCTCCACCAGCACCAACGTCTCCCTCCAGTACCTGTCCGTCACCCCCGACGCCCGGTCCACCTGGACGAGCAGCTGACCCGCGCCAAGTTCCAGGACCTCACCAAGGACCTGCTCGAGCGCACCAAGAAGCCGTTCCACGACGTCATCGCCGAGACCGGCATCAAGCTCTCCGAAATCGACCACATCGTGCTCGTGGGCGGTTCCACCCGTATGCCCGCCGTCTACGATCTCGTCAAGGAACTCGCCGGCGGCAAGGAGCCCAACAAGGGCGTCAACCCGGACGAAGTTGTTGCCGTTGGCGCAGCCCTCCAAGCCGGTGTGCTGAAGGGCGAGCGCAAGGACGTCCTCCTGATCGACGTCACCCCCCTCTCCCTCGGTATCGAAACCAAGGGCGGCGTCATGACGCACCTGATCGAGCGCAACACGGCCATCCCCACCAAGCGTTCCGAGACCTTCACCACCGCTGACGACAACCAGCCGTCCGTGGCCATCCAGGTCTTCCAGGGCGAGCGTGAATTCACCCGCGACAACAAGCCGCTGGGCACGTTCGAACTGACCGGCATCGCTCCGGCACCGCGCGGCGTCCCCCAGGTCGAGGTCACCTTCGACATCGACGCCAACGGCATCGTCCACGTCTCCGCCAAGGACAAGGGCACCGGCAAGGAGCAGTCGATGACCATCACCGGCGGCACCGCGCTCTCCAAGGAAGACATCGACCGCATGGTCCGTGAAGCCGAGGAACACGCAGCCGAGGACAAGGCCCGCCGCGAAGCTACCGACACCCGCAACACTGCCGAGCAGCTCGCCTACTCCGTAGACAAGCTCATCGCCGAAAACGACGAGAAGCTGCCGGAAGAGGTCAAGACCGAGGTCAAGGCCGACGTCGACGCCCTCAAGAAGGCCCTCGAAGGCACCGACGACGCAGCAGTGAAGACTGCTTTCGAGAAGCTGCAGCACTCGCAGTCGAAGCTGGGCGAAGCGATCTACTCGCAGGCCGGTTCCCCGGATGGCGCAAGCAGCGCCGCAGGTGCTGAAGGCGCCCACGCCGGCGCCACGGCAGACGAGGACATCGTCGACGCCGAGATCATCGACGAAGACGAAAAGAAGTAAGCATGCCTCACCACGGCAACGACGCAGAGCACTCACCTTCCAACAACGAGGGCAACGAGCAGCACAAGCCGGTCATTCGGGACAACCGCAAGGTTGACCCCGAGACCGGGGCCGCTCGCCACACCCAAGGATCGGCAGCTGAATCCAACGCCGCTGCCGAGGGCGACGCCCTGTCCCAGGCTGAGGAAATCCTCAACGGCATGGAGGTCCCGGCTGAAGAGTCGGTAGCCCCCGGCGCCGCTGCGGAAGCAGAGGCCGCGGAACTCCGCAACGACCTCTTGCGCCTGCAGGCCGAGTACGTCAACTACCGCAAGCGCGTC
>NZ_DF952476.1:130754-134096 GCF_001263615.2 Arthrobacter sp. Hiyo1
GGCGGGGCGCACCGCATCCGTGCGGGAGCTCGGCGGTTTCCGCCGGCCCGCCCGGAACTGAGGCACCCACTGCGCTCCGGCGCCCTGGTATTCCTGCTCGGCTGCGGCGTGGAGTGTCCACTGGGGGTCGAACAGGTGCGTCCGGCCAAGCGCCACGAGGTCTGCCCGTCCTGCAAGGAGGATGGAGTTGACGTCGTCGTAGCTGGAGATGGCCCCGACGGCGATGACGGCTGCTCCCGCCGGCGCGGCAACTTCCTGCCGGATGCGGTCGGCGAAAGGAGTCTGGTAGCTGCGGCCGAAAGCCGGTTGTTCTTCCTTGGCGACCTGGCCGGTGGAGACGTCGATCCCCGCGGCGCCGTGGGCCACGAATGCCCGCGCGATGTCGAGCGAGTCGTCCGAGGTGTTGCCGCCTTCGATCCAGTCCGTCGCGGAGATGCGTACCGTCACAGGCTTGCTGGCAGGCCAAGCCGCGCGGACGGCGTCGAACACTTCCAAGGGGAACCGCAGCCGGTTCTGCACGCTACCGCCGTATTCGTCCTTCCGGAGATTGGACACCGGCGAAAGGAAGGAGGAGAGCAGGTAGCCGTGCGCGGCGTGGAGCTCGAGGAGGTCGAAGCCTGCTTCATCGGCCCGACGGGCAGCTTCCACGAACTGGGCTTTGATGGCTTTCATGCCTGCAAGGTCGAGTTCCACGGGCGTCTGGTTGCCGGGACCGTACGGCAGGGCCGACGGGCCAACGGCCTGCCAGTTGCCGGATTCGAGCGGTTCGTCGATGCTTCCCACATCAGCCGGGTGGAGCCCTTGCGTCCGGAGTGTCCGATTTGGGCCCCGATCTTGGCTGTCGAGCGAGCGTGGACGAAGTCCACGATTTCCTTCCAGCTCTCGCGCTGGCCGTCCGTGTACAGGCCGGTGCAGCCGGGGGTGATCCGCCCGCTCTCGGAAACACACACCATTTCGGTCATGACCAGTCCGGCACCGCCGAGTGCCTTGGAGCCGAGGTGGACTTTGTGGAAGTCGCCGGGGACGCCATCCACTGCGGAGTACATGTCCATGGGGGACACGACGATGCGGTTCTTGAGCTCGAGTCCGCCGATCCGGAACGGTTGGAACATGGCCGGGGCGGTCTCCGCCAGTCCTTGGGATTGGGCGAAGTTGCGGTCTACGGTGTCGGCGAATTCCGGGTCGCGCAAGCGCAGGTTCTCCTGGGTGATGCGGCGGCTCCGCGTGAGCAGGTTGAAAGCGAACTGCGTCGGGTCCTGCTCCTTGTATTGGGCGATCCGCTCGAACCATTCCAGCGAAGCCTGGGCTGCACGCTGGGTGGAGGCGACAACCGGACGCCGCTCGGTTTCATAGGCAGAGAGTGCAGATTCCACATCCGGGTGCTCGTGCAGGCAAGCGGCGAGTGCCAGGGAGTCCTCCATGGCGAGCTTCGTGCCCGAGCCGATGGAGAAGTGTGCGGTGTGCGCGGCATCGCCGAGGAGCACAACGTTGCCGTGGCGCCAGTTTTGATTGCGGACGGTGGTGAAGTTGATCCACTTGGAGTTGTTGGACAGGACCTCGTAGCCATCGAGTTCCTCGGCGAAGATGGAACGGATCTTGCTGATCGCCTTCTCGTCGGACACGCCTGGCGGGAAGACATCGGCTGCGGTCTCGTCGAAGCCGGCAGCCCGCCACACGTCCTCGTGCATTTCGACAATGAACGTGGATCCTTCGTCGGAGTACGGGTAGCCATGGATCTGCATGACTCCCCATTCGGTTTCCTTGACGAAGAACTTGAATGCCTCGAATACCTGGTCTGTGCCCAGCCACATGAACTTGTTGGGCCGCGGGTCCAGGCTTGGAGAGAAGGAGTCCGCATATTTGGCGCGGATCTGGGAGTTGATCCCATCTGCGGCGAGGACCAGGTCATGGCTGGCCTCAAGCTCTTCAACGGGCGGCGCGACGGTCTGGAAACGCAGGTCGACTCCGAGTTCGGCGCAGCGGCGCTGAAGCAGTTCCAGCAGTTCCTTTCGGCTCATGGCCGCAAAGCCCTGGCCGCCCACCGTCACCGTTTCGCCGCCGAAGTGGATGTCGATGTCGGACCAGCGGGCGAAGCGACGGCTCATGTACTCGGCCACGACGGGGTCGGCGTTGCCGATGCCGCCGAGCGTCTCATCGGAAAAGACGACGCCGAAACCGAAGGTGTCGCTGGCGGCGTTGCGTTCCCAAAGGGTGATGTCGTGTGACGGGTCGAGCTGCTTCATCAGGGCCGCGAAGTACAGGCCGCCGGGGCCGCCTCCTACGATTGCGATTTTCATGCTTTTGCTCCTTTTCAGGCCTGGCCGAGGCCTGCGCCGGCAAGTTGTTCGGGGTCGTTGTTGATGCGGTCGCGCAGCTTGAAATGCTGCAGTTTGCCGCTGGGGTTGCGGGGAAGTTCGTCGACGAACCGGATGTCCCGCGGGTACTTGTAGGGGGCGATCGTCCGTTTGACGAAGTCCTGGATTTCCTTGCGCTTCGCGTCATCGCCTGTGACACCTTCGCGCAGGACGATGAACGCGCAGACGACGCTGCCGCGTGCTTCGTCGGGGCGGCCGATGACGGCGTTCTCCACCACGTCGGGGTGCAGGTCGATGGCTGTCTCCACCTCTGGCGCGCCGATGTTGTAGCCGGAGGAAACGATCATGTTGTCCGAGCGGGCCTGGTAGGTGAAGTACCCGTCCTCGTCTTTCGTGAAGGTATCGCCGGTGACGTTCCAGCCGTTGACCACATAATTTGCTTGCCGGGGGTCGTCCAGGTAGCGGCATCCAGTGGGGCCGATGACCGCGAGCCGGCCAAGCTGCCCGGGTCCGAGTTCCAGACCCTCGTCATCGAGGATGGTTGCCCTGTACCCTGGCACTGCCCGTCCGGTGGTGCCGGGCCGGATGTCATCGCCCGCGGCGGAGATGAAGACGTGGAGCATTTCCGTGGCTCCGATGCCGTTGATGAGCCGGAGGCCTGTGGCCTCCCGAACTGCCTCCCACGTTTCCTTGGGTAGGTGTTCGCCGGCGGAAACCGCAATGCGCAGTCCGCTAAGCAGCTCGCCGCGCTTTTCCTTGAGGATGGCGCGGTACGCAGTGGGCGCGGTGAAAAGGATAGTGGCGCCGGCAGCGGCTGCACTCTCGGCAAGTTCAACCGGGGTAGCCCGTTCGGTCAACAACGACGATGCGCCGAAGCGCAGCGGGAAGACCACCAGCCCGCCGAGGCCGAAGGTGAAGGCGAGGGGCGGCGAACCGGCAAACACGTCGTCTGCGGTTGGCTGCAGGATGTGGCGGGCAAAAGTGTCGGCGTTTGCGAGGATGTCCCGGTGGAAATGCATTGTGATCT
>NZ_DF952476.1:134327-149562 GCF_001263615.2 Arthrobacter sp. Hiyo1
GATCCGTAGGAGAGGACAACGGTGTCCTCGCCTGCGGCCGCGGCCAGTTCGTCCATGAATCGGTGGTCGGAGATCGCCACAGCCGGACGCGTGAGGCTGATGAGGGTGCCGACCTCGCTTGAGCGCAGCATCGGCATGGTGGTAACCACCACGGCCCCGGCTTTGAGCACGCCGAGCCAGGCAGCAACGATCCAGGGGTTGTTCGGTCCGCGAAGCATGACGCGGTTACCGGGCACCACCCCGAGGTCCTCGGTAAGGACCTGGGCCACCTGGTTGGCGCGCTGCTGCAATTCGCCGTAAGTCCAGACCGTACCGTCCGGGGTACGCAGGGCGGGCCGCGCGGCACCGTGGTTTGCGACGGCGTGGTCAATGAGTACCGCCGCGGCGTTGAGCCGCTCGGGGTACTGGAGTTCCGGCAGGGTGAATTCGAGCGTCGGCCATGTGCCCGCCGGTGGCAAATGGTCGTGGGTGAAGGTGTCCACGTGGCTGATCTCAACATCGTCATGGCCACTCCTTTCAGTAATACGCGGATAAGTCGGGTGTGTTCAGGAGCCGGCGCGGATCATGCCCTCTTGGGCCACCGTCGCCAGCAGGCGTCCTTGCCTGTCGAAGAAACGGCCCATGGCAAGCCCGCGGTTGCTCTGCCCGGATACTGCTTCCTGGGCGTAAAGGACCCAGCCGTCGGCGCGGCCGGCCCGGTGGAACCACATGGAGTGGTCCAGGCTGGCCGTGGCGAGTCCGGGACTGGACCAGTGGAGTCCGTTCACCCGGAGCAGGGGCTCCAGGATGGTGTAGTCGCAGACATATGCCAGTGCCGCCCGGTGCAGATCGGCGGTCGCGTGTTCGTTGCCGGCGTCAGGCAATTGCTCGAAGGCCTTGACCCAGATCGCCTGGTGCGGCACGGAATCGCCTTCCACCTGCAGATATACCGGGCTGGGAATATGCCGCATGTCGAAGCTTCGCTTCGAAGACCAGTATTCGGCGGCCAGCCCCTCGACCCCTTGGAGCACCTCGGCGGCACTGCGGAGGGATTCGGGCTCGACGGCGGATGGCGCCTCAGGCTGGAAGTCCGGGCCGTCTTCGGGCACTTGGAAGGAGCCCATCGCCGCGTAAACGGTCTTGCCGTTCTGGTAGCCCCGTACGCTGCGGGTCGAGTATCCACGGCCGTCGCGGAGGCGTTCGACCTCGTAGCGGACGGTGGCCCCGATCTCCACGGGGCGCATGAAGTAGCTGTGCATGGAATGCAGCGAGCGGTCGTCGTCGACCGAGCGCATCATCGCTGCCGCGGCTTGGGCCACCATGTCTCCGCCGTAGGCTTTGGGCCACGGGACGTACTGCGAGGTGGCTTCGTAGGCTTCGTCGTGGATCTGGGCGTGGACGGCCGTCAGCTCGATGGCCTTGAGGAATGTCTCCGACGTCAAGGTTCCGGTGGACATGTCCATCAGGCCCTGCGGAAGTCTGCGAGGGTCTCGTCGGCAACGTCGTCAAGGTTGACCACGAGGTTCTCCGGGGTGCGCGCGGTCAGCCATACGAGTTCTTCGGTGATGGACATGTTGGCCTCGACGTGCGGCATGAACGGCGGGACGAATACCCAGTCGCCGGTATTCATGTCTAGGAACTCGGAGTAGTTTTCGCCGAAGTAGATGCGTCCGTGGCCGCGGAGCACGTAGCCGCCGGTTTCCGCTTCGCCGTGGTGGTGCGGCAGGGAGCGGTAGCCGGGAACGTTGGAGACCTGCCCGAACCAGATCTTGGTGGCCGGCGTGTGCTGGATGCTGACGCCGGAGACGCGGATGCAGTCGCCGGACTGGGCGGTGTTGGTGTCCTCTTCACCCGCGCGGGTGACGACGGGTACCACTTTGCCGTCCGGCTGGGCGTAGATGGAGTTGTCGCCTTCGAGGCGGTAATCGGTTGCGGTTGGGTTCATGGTGGTCACTCCTTTGAAGTGGTTGGTATTGGCCTAGGCGATGGCGGGGACGGGTGCGTGGATCCGGAAATTGTTTTCCAGCCGTCCGATCCCGTCGATTTCGGTGGTGAGGACGTCGCCGTCGTTCAGGAAGCGCGGCGGTGTCATACCCATCCCCACTCCGCCGGGCGTACCGGTCAGGACAAGGTCGCCTGGGCGCAGGGTAGTGAAATGGGAAATGTAGGAGAGCAGGCGTGCCGGGCCGAACACCAAGGTGCTGGTGTTGCCGTGCTGCACGAGTTCGCCGTTGACGTAGCCGCGGACCTCGAAGTCGCCGTCGGCCTCGTCCGCGGTCAGCATGACTGGCCCCACCGGTGTCGTTCGGTCGAACGCCTTGCCCTGGAACCACTGCAGCGTGCGGTTCTGCCAATCCCGCATGGAGACGTCGTTGGCGATTGTGTATCCGGCAATAGCTTCCGCGCTTCGTCTTCGTCCGCGCCGAAGAGTTCGGAGCCGACGACGACGGCCAACTCGGCCTCCCAGTCGACGCGGCTGCTGCCGTGGATGTGGATGGTGTCGGCCGGGCCCGTGAGGGTGTCCGCGTACTTGGCGAAGAGCGTGGGGTATTCGGGAAGATCGCGGCCCATCTCCTGGATGTGGTCGCCATAGTTCAGTCCGCAGCAGATGACTTTGCCTGCCCGCGGAAGCAGCGGAGCGAAGTCGGGGTCAGCGATGGCGTTGCCTCCGGCGGCCACGGCTTTCTCCACGATGGTTCGCCACTGCGGCTGGGCAAGAAGCGCCCCGACGTCGGTGACCGGCAGCGCGAGGTAAGAGTTGGCGCCCGTGGCGAGTGCCGCCGTCGTGCCTCCACCGGCCGTCCGCAGGGTGGCGAGTTTCATGCGTTTTTGTCCTTCCATTGCTGCTTCTCAAAATACTGCTTCCCGAAATACATATGTCGACTTTTTTACGATCGTCACATATGCTCAACGTAGCACGGCAGGAATGATCTGCACAGAGGCTTTCCAAAAGTTTTCGCAGTTGCCACAACGAGGAGGAACAGCATGAGCCACAAGACGATCAACCCGGAGTCGCTCCCCAAGCCATCCGGGTTTGCGCACGGCATGCTCGCCGGAAACACCTTGTTCCTGGGTGGGCAGACCGCCCTGGACAAAGACATGAACATCGTTCCCGGCGGCATCGTGGAGCAGTTCACCCAGGCGTTTTCGAACGTCCTCACTACGTTGCGCGAGGCCGGCGGCCAGCCCGAGGACCTCGTCAACGTGACCATCTACCTGACCGACGTTGACGACTACACGGCCAACGGCCGCGAGATCGGAAGGATCTGGCGTGAAATGGCCGGATCCCAGTACCCCGCCATGGCCGGAATCGGCGTCACGCGGCTATGGCAGAAGGAAGCCCTCATTGAGATCCAAGGCATCGCCGTCATCCCTGGGCGCTAGGCGTTAGGCCAGCCAACCGTCTTTGCGGAGCCGGTCCTGGAGGCTGAGGACATTGCCCACGTCGATTCCCGAGGCGGCGTAGCGCTGGCGGACCCTGTGCAGGTGGGATTTGACCGTTTGTTGACTGATTCCCAGGAGCTCCGCAACTCCACGCATGCCATGGGGCTCGGGCCCAAGATCGAGGCGACGGTGTCGGCGAGTGTCCGGCCGTCGTCATTGAGTTCACCGACGACGGCGACATCGGCCGACGAGAAGGCGTCGGGACGGCAATCCCGATGCCTTCAGGCAGGTAACGCTAGAAGTCCGCTGCTTCGGCGCCCGGACCGGAAGATTCTCCGACGGTGATGAGCCGTCGTCGTTCCGTGGTGTCCAGGGCAAGGTCTATCGCTGTCCACGCCATCGCTGCCCCGCCTTCCAACGCTGCTTTGTCGGCGTCCTCGCTGGCGCACCAGCGGGCAAACTCCGGCTGGTGATTTGACGCTCCGTGGGCTTCCACCCTGATCACTGGATGAATTGACGGTATTGCCAGTGAGACGTTGGCCATGTCGGTCGAGGCGGCTTCCGACAAGCGCTTTTCCAAGGGCTCGTCATCAAAGCGGCGTCCAAGGGACTCCGCGTTCGCTTGGTAAAAACCGACCATCGGCTGATCGTTCCGGAACCCGGAAAACTCCCTTGTTTCCTCAGTGATGTGCAGGCTGGCGCCGGTCGCGACAGCTCCCGCTTCGAAACAGACAATGAGCTGCTTTTTGACCTCGGCCAGCTCCTTGACGCTGTTGGCGCGCGCATCGTAGAGCAATTCAGCGGCGCCCGGGATGCTGTTGGCCGCTTCACCTCCCTTGGTCACAATGCCGTGCACGAGCGCCCCCGGCAGAAGCTGCTGACGGAGCAAACCGATCGCAACTTGGGCCACGGTGGCGGCATCGCCGGCGTTGATTCCTTCGTGGGGTGCCGCAGCCGAATGAGCCGTGCGTCCCGTGTAGCTTGCGCGAAGCCCGACTAAGGCCCGCGTGTGGTGATCCGCGTACTCCTTGGTAGCGGGATGGACCATCATGGCCGCATGTATGCCATCGAACGCGCCGGCTTCCAGCATGATGATTTTCCGCCTCCGGCTTCCTCCGCCGGAGTGCCGAAAACCTTC
Organism: Arthrobacter sp. Hiyo1; assembly: GCF_001263615.2. Lineage (NCBI taxonomy): Bacteria > Bacillati > Actinomycetota > Actinomycetes > Micrococcales > Micrococcaceae > Arthrobacter > Arthrobacter sp. Hiyo1. The sequence continues at coordinate 138,829 of NZ_DF952476.1, forward strand.
ACGCACACCCCAACGCTGTCAGCGACCTCGGCTAGGGCGATTGCTGCCGCGACGGAGGCGGCGGCAATCACGTTGTGCCCGCAAGCATGGCCGACTTCAGGCAGCGCATCCATCTCAGCGCAGAATGCCACGACCAATTCGCCATGACCCGAGGTTGCGACGAACGCGGTTTCGAGATCCGCTATGCCGCGTTCTATGTCGAATCCGTGCCGCTCAAGAAGATCCGTGATGGCCCGCGCCGATTCGTATTCAGCGAACGCCAGCTCCGGGTTCGCATGCAACTGATGGCTTAGTCCGACGATGTCGCGCTGTGCCCGGTGTAGTGCGTCTCTTGCGGTCCTTTTCAGCGCGATTGACGCTGTTTCCCCGCCGTATGCTTGGGGTGCCTCCTGATGGCTGTACGGGCCGAGCTTGCCCTCGGAAATGTGGTTTTTGGTGTGCATTGATACGTGATTCCCTTGGACGTGAGATGAGCTTTTGTGGTGGGCAGGCCTATAAGTAGGCCAGTGATATCGCTGGTTCCGCTCCTCAGCGCACCGAGGCGAGGAACGCCTGGGTACGTTCGTGGCGGGGGTTCCCGAGGACTTCACCTGGAATTCCAAAGGAAATGGAAGGGTACAGGGCGGCCAGGTTGAACCAGAACAGCAGCTGCACGAGTACCGGGGTGCCACGGAAGAAGCCCTGGTAGGCCCTGGCGATCCAGCTGATCACGGGGTTTGAGGAGATCCGCATGACGGCCAGCACGATCCCGAGTCCAACGCCCAGGACCATGCAGATTACCGTCAGTTCCAAGGTCACGCCGATGCCCTGGACAATCGCGCCGTCGCGGAAGAACAGGGCCACCTGGTCCCAGCCGAAGCGTGGATTGGTCAGGGCGGACTGGAGAAGGAGGCCGGCCAGCGTTGCACAGAGCAAAGCCCCTGTCCAACGCCCGATGTGTTTCGTCCTGACGATTCTTGGTTCGTCCAGGACCGGTGCGGCATTGCCCATCATGATGGCATCCGGGCCTTTTCGACTAGTTGCCTGCAACTTGGCCTGCCGTGACCTTGTGGTTTTCCGGCAAGCTCCACTTGCTGGTGATCGCGCTATACGCCGGGCTGTCGACCAGCTTGGTCATTGCGGCCCGCACGGCGGCTGTGAGCGGGGAATTCTTGGGCAGAGCGGCCCCGGCGATTCCCGGGCTAAGATTCGCGCCGGGAACAAGCTCGAAGGGGTCTCCGGCCAGCTTGGCCTGGCAGCTCATGGATGCGCTCTCCGACATGACGCCATCCACGCGGCCGGACCTCAGGGCGAGATTGGCGTCATTCATGGAGGGGAACAGCTGCGCGTCGATGGCGGGCTGGCCCGCGGCCACGCACTTCGCGGCAAAGTCGGGCAGTATGGTCAGTCCCTGGATAGTGCCCTTGCCGGCTGCGATCTTCTTCCCGCAGAGCGTCGTCCACTCCGTGGACAGTTTCTTTGGATTTCCGAGCGGAACCGCGATCGAGGTGCCGCCCTGTTCGTAGCTGACAAAATCGGCGTTCTTCTTGCGCTCCGTCGTTTCTATGAATCCGGAGATTCCCAGGTCATACTTACCGCTGCTGAGCCCGGGCAGGATGGTGTCGAAGGTGGCGGGCACCATCTGCGTCTTCAGTCCGAGGATTATCAACAACGGCACCATGTCAGCGAATCCGGCCAACTACACGACGCGACTGGACATGCTGGATCGCAGCTTGCTCGATCTGCTCGTCAGAAACGGCCGGCTTACGTGGATTGAGCTGGCGTAGGCGACGGATTGCAGCACGGCAACCGCGCGCCGGCGGGTCGAAAGACTGGTGGCCTCGGGTGGGGTGACTTTCCGTTGCGATATTGCACGGTCGCTGGCCGGGTGGCCCATCCAGGCCTCGTTGCTCGCCAAGGCGCCGGCCAAGGACGTCGATTTCATCTGTGAACAGCTCGCGGCCTGGCCGGCATGCCGCCTGGTCGCCGCAGTGACAGGCGAGGCCAATGTCTATGCGACTTTCTGGGTACGCAACCTCGGAGAAATCCAGCGCTTGGAGACGGCTTTGGGTTCACGGATGCCAACCATGAACGTGACCGAACGGATGGTCGCTCTGGATACGCCAAAGCGGATGGGTCACCTGTGCGACAAGGACGGGCGGCATATCGGGGTCCATCCGATCGCTCCCTGGTAGGCCGGGCAACGCGTTAGGGTGCCACCAGATCCGCATTGCCGTGGATGAGTTCGTGCGCGTGGGCCGCGGCTAGGGGTGCGGCCAGGCGATGAACCGCCTGGAACGTCTCGCGAACCGCAGGTCCGCGCCAGTCCTTCGGGAGGAATTCCAGCGGCAGGTTAGGGTCCCGGTACGGGAAGCGGCGCCACAGAGTCAGCATGGGAATGTAGTAGCGGAAAGCATCCCGGCGCAGTTCCGCGGTCGAGTTGGCCAAGGCGGCCTCGGGATCATCCCCGACCAGTCCGGCCCAAAGATTTCCGGCGCCTTCGTAGAGGTCCAGGAATTCGGCGAATTGCTCGTCGATGGCCTTCAAATCCCACCATTCGGCCACCTTCGGGGGCATGGGGCCCTCAAACAGATAGTCGCCCCGGAAGAAGTCCACAAACTGGATGAGACCCCGCGATGCAAGCCGCTCACGGGCCTGTTCAAGGACTCGGGCCGGCGCGATCCATACCCCTGAGGCCACGGATCCAAAACCGAGCCCGGACAGCTCGGAGCGTAGTTGGTGCCGACGGTTCCGCATTGATTCGGGGACGGAAAACACCGCGAGGACCCAGGCTTCCAGCTCGGTGGAGCGATCGGCTGCGAAGATCCTTCGATCGCCCTCGCGGAAGACGTCAATGACGGTGTCGGATAGTTCGTATTTGGCGACGCCGTCCAGGCGAACACTTTTCAGGACACCCTTGGCCTTCAGCCGCGAGACGGAGGAACGAACCCCGGGCGCGTCATAGCCCAGGTCGCCCAGCATTGAAATCAGCACAGAGACGGGGAGGGCATCGCCCGAACTGCGGCCATAAAGACCATAGATCGTGACGATCAGCTGCTGGTGACGTACCGGGGGAGCGGGCATGTCCATCATGGTTCAGAGCCCCGGACTGTTCGGGACCGCTACGCCAGCCGCCTGCCGGATCCGTTCCGGCCACGGCTGGGCTGAAGCTGAGCCCGCTGGCACGTGGGCAGTGGTCAATGTCCCATGTGCAGCCAGTCCGCCCGGCGAGTTTGGATGTGCGTGGCCATAGACCTCGAAGGCAAGGGTCATGGAGGTTCGCCCGAGCTTCTGGATCTTCACGGTTGCCGTCACTCGTTGGCCAAACCACAGCTTGGCCGTGTAATTGACCACTTGTTGCACTCGAGGAGCACTCGGGAAGTACTCCGGAAGCGCCAGGTTGCGGAAAAGCTCTGCCTCGGCGGCCTCGACCCAGCGCATGATTGCGGAGTTGTGTTGATGGCCCGACGCGTCGGTGTCCACCCATTCCACAGTTCTATCGATGCTTGCGTGCGTCTCTGACTGTGCTTCGGTGCCCTCCACGGTTCCCCCTTCGGCGACGCTGTATTGCTCTGGCCGCGTTCAATTGTATACATCAAATGACGGCCGTTAGGATCCCGATATGCCGAGGGGGTGATACAGGAAGCGGGAAACCGCCGGACGCCCTCAGCGCTCCCGGCGGCCGCCCGGCGTCCGGCCGTCCACGACAGCTGGAGAACGGCGGAGGGGAAGCTTCCCCTCCAACTGCGAAATGGCGGGTCCGCGGCTGTGTTCGATGTGGGCAATGGCCAGCGCGGAGGCGAGCTCGGCTTGCCCGGCGCAGATCGCCTGGCACAGTGCGCGGTGTTCCCGGCAAAGTTGCTCGGGATCCTGCTGGACGACGTTTCCGAAGAGCCACCGCATGCGGTTCGCGACCGGGCGGATCACGGTGGTCAGGAGTTCGTTGCCTGTCAGGCTGAAGATCTCGTCGTGGATGGCCACGTTGGTGCTGGCCCTGAGGTCCTCGTCGTGGTTGGATACGAGAGCCTCAGCGTCAGCGAGGACCGACAGCAGGCGATCGGGGCTGGCCCCCGCCCCCACCTGGTGGGCAGCAATGCTCGCGGCTGAAACCTCGATGCTGAGCCGGATGTCAAAGACTTCATCGACATCCTGGATCGTCATTTGCCTGACGACCGCTCCGTGACGCGGACCCGTCGTGGTGAAGCCATCTGCCTCAAGTTGCAGGAGCGCCTCCCGCACTGGGACCCGTGACACATTCAATTCAGCAGAGAGTTCCCGTTCTCGAAGCCATGTTCCCGGCGTCAGCTCGCCGCTGATGATCCGGTCCCGGATGTGGATGTACGCGGAAGCAGTCCGCGTCATCTGACGTGTCGCAGGAAATTGGCGGTGCGTTCGTGGGAAGGATTGTCCAGGACATGTGCTGCCGGTCCGGATTCGATGACCCGTCCTTCGTCCATGAATATCACCCGGTCGGCGACTTCGCGGGCGAACCCGATCTCGTGGGTGACCACAACCATGGTCATGCCCTCTTCGGCAACGCGTTTCATGACCTGAAGGACATCGCCGACCAACTCAGGGTCCAGTGCGCTGGTGGGTTCGTCAAAGAGCATCACCTCGGGTTTCATGGCCAGGGACCGGGCGATGGCAACGCGCTGCTGCTGACCGCCGGAAAGTTGCGCCGGGTAGGACCCGGCCTTGTCTTTCAGACCGACCTTCCCCAAGGCGTCCAGTCCTTGCTCCCTGGCCTCGGCTTTGGACAGCCCGAGCACCCGTCGCGGGCCATAACTGACGTTCTCCAGTGCTGTCATGTGCGTGAAAAGGTTGAAGTGCTGGAACACCATCCCTATCCGCCGTCGCATTCTGGCCGATTCCCGTTCGGTGCGTTCGAACAACTGTCCTTTGTGAACCTTGTATCCGACGCGGTCTCCGCCGATTTCAACGGTCCCGGACTCAATGGCCTCCAGACCGTTGATGCAGCGAAGTAGCGTGCTCTTTCCGGAGCCTGAAGGGCCAAGGACACAAACGATTTCACCGGATGCCACGGCGATGTTCACGCCGCGAAGGATGTGGTTCTTGCCAAGCCATTTGTGGACGCCGTCGATCACCATGAGTGGTACCTGTGCTGGAGCAATGGTCATGGCTGGACTGCCTTTCGGGAAAGATCGGAGCGGTTTCGCAACAGGAGATTCCTGCGGATGAGTTCCCGGAACGACCCGCCGGCTGCGGCGCCGTCGGGGTTGAACTTTTGTTCCAGGAAATACTGGCCGATGCTGGCGACGCTGACAAGGATGAGGTACCAGACCGTGGCCACAATGAGCAGCGGCACAATTTTGAAATTCTGGCCATAGATGAGCTGGGTCTGCGTCAACAGATCGCTTCCCCCGATGGCAGAAACCAAGGAGCTGGCCTTGAGGAGGCCGATGAACTGATTTCCCGTCGGAGGAATGATGACCCGGATGGTCTGCGGTAGCACGATCCTTCGCAAAGCCTGTCCCCGAGTCAAGCCGATGCTGAGGCCGGCGTCCGTCTGCCCCTTGCTGACTGACAGAATGCCGCCACGGATGATTTCAGCCATGTAGCCCGATTCGGCCAGGGACAGTGCGCAGAGACCCGCGGTGAATCCAGAGATCAGCTGGTTGGTGTCGGCGCCGAGGATCTTCGGGAAGAGCACCGCCAGGTTGAACCAGATGAGGATCTGGACCAGGAGCGGCACCCCGCGGAAGAACCACACGTAGACCCGGCCAACAATCGCCGCGAGCCGGTTCCGGCTCTGGCACATGAGGGCCACGCCGAAAGCCAGGACCACCGAGATCAACATGCTGAAGACCGAAAGTTCCAGCGTGACTGCGATGCCTTTGAAGATGACAGGGTGGAACATGAACTCGCCGACGCTGGACCAGTCCAGATTCTCATTTGCCGCCTGGGACCAGATGAAGAGCGCGGCAATCGCCACAATGACTGCCCCGCTCGCCATCTGCCCGTAGGGCTTCCGGCGCTTGGCCTGGATTCCGGCCACCTGGCCGTCCTGCACGTGTGTTGGATCAAGAACTGTGAAGGGAGGCTTCCCGACGTTGTCGTGCGTCGGTGCCACCTGGCCGTCAACGATCATGGCGGAGATCACCCGACGGCGGGAGTGTTGTTTTCGTACGCATGTGGTGTCCTTCTTTGCGGAACTGGAATCCGGAGTGCGGTCCGTCGTGGAAGACCGCACTCCGGTAATGACTAAGACGTTGCGAGATTGACGCCTGGCTTTGGCAGGTCGATCACAGTGACATCCCACTTCTTCAGGATTGCGTCGTAGCTGCCGTCAGCGTGCATGGCCTCCGTTGCCTTCAGGAAGGCATCCCGCAATTGCGGGTTCTGCTTATTGAAGATCATGCCGAGGAAGACCTTGGGCTCGAAGTTCACCGGCACTGATTCGAGCTTCCCCTGGGTTTCCCGTTGATGACCGATACGGCCATGTCCGGCCAAAACATGGCGTCCACGCGGCCTGAAGTCAACGCCAGGTTCTTGTCGCTGCCAGTCGGGAAGGTAACGAGCTCGGGTGCAGGCTTTCCTGCAGCAGTGCAGGCTTTGGCCATGATCCCCACCAAGCGCTCGTCGTCGTTGCCCTTGACTCCGCCGATCTTGATGCCGCAACCGCCGTCGGGCTCACCCGTGATCTTCTTCGGGTTTCCCTTGGCCACCATAAAGACCGTGCCCGCAACCTGGTAGTCGACAAAGTCGACATTCTCCTGCCGGGCCTTCCGGTCGGTCATTCCGGCGATGGAGGCATCGAACTTGCCGGTCTGGACGCCGACCAGCAGCTGGTCGAAGGGCACTTTCTGGTAACTGATCTTCAGGCCGAGCTTGGCGGCCATGGCATCCATGAGGTCGATGTTGAACCCCTTGACGCCGTTTTCGCCGATGGGGGTGAAGTTGGCCGGTTCGAAATCCGGCTGGGTTCCGACCGTGATGGTGCCTTTGGCCTTGATGTCAGCTGGCACCAGGGCCGTGAGGGAAGTATCGGCGCTGTTCGTTTGGGGCGATGAGGCCTGGCCTGAACCTCCGCAGGCGGCAGTGCCGGCGAGGGTAGAGGCAAGAACCGCGGCGATCGCGACTTTTCTCCAGAGACTTGGTACCCGGGGAGCAAAGTTCTTCATTGATTTTTCTCCTACTTGTGATGAACGGGAACAAACGCGGGCAAAAGATGAAAGGAAGATCAGCCCGGACAAGCGGGCTGGGGAGAAATGCGTTGGGGGTGCCCGGAGACGCTACGAGGCGGCAGCTGGGATCAGGTCGCTGCGAGGTTCCTCGACGAAGACGCCGTCGGCGGCCATCTGGTCCCAGATGCGCTGGACTACCTTGCCTGCCTCGCGGACAAGCCTGGCCTCGTCAACCACCGCGAGTGCGCCGTTGCGGACTTGCCAGTGACCGTCCGTCATGACGTTCTTGACGGAGAGTCCGTTTGCGTACATCAGGTGATTGAGCGGTTCCCGCGGAACCGTCCCTACCCCAACCAACAGACCGCTGACATCGATGCTGGTCAGGTCAGCTTTCGCGCCGACTGCGATCCGGCCAAGGTCTTCACGTCCCAGGCCCCGGGCGCCTCCCAGCGTCGCGGCTTCCACGGCTGTCCAGATGGACGGCCGGACCATGGGTACCGGGTTGAATCGCCGAGGAAATCCGCCCTGATCCGACCGTAGATAACAGCCATCTTGAGGTTTTCGATGTAGTCGTTCGAGTGCGTATCCAGGCCGATGCCGGAGTTGACGCCTGCTCCGAGAACTTCCGGCCAGGGCCACTGTGCGGGTGTGACACCTGCGCCGGTGCCTGAAGGACAGTTGGCGAAAGTGAAACTGGGATTGGCCAACAGCGGAAGATCGCGCTCAAAGTCGATTCCGAGAAGGTGGGCTCCAAAAACCCGTACCGAGCCGTCGAAGAGGCCAAGGCTGTGCAGCCACGGGATCTCGTCCTGGCCCCATAAGCGGTTCATTGCAGCTTTGTCCGGCTGCGGCGCCCGGCCGTACCCTGCCTGCAGGTGAATGTGGAGGCCGTGCAGCTCTTCGGCTGCAGCCTTCATTGCGGCGAACGTTTCCGGGGTGTGCACCGCGTTTGTCGCTGGCGCCATCATTGGCAGGATGCGGCCGTCGTCGACGCCGTTGATGGTCCGAGCGTAGGCGAGGTTTTCCTGGATTTCGGCCAGTGTCTCGGGCACCGAATTGAACAACTTTTGGTCGTCGTCACCGCGTTTCCAGATCGGTAGGATCCGCCTCATCCCCGGCACGGCCCCGGAAGGGTAGCCGCGGATTCCGAATTGCCGTGCGACGCGGACGTAGGACTGCATCGATCTCAAGCCCTTGGACATTTCAACCTGGGTGGTGCAGCCACCGCGGAGGATTTCTGCCAGGTTCAGGGCAGTCATGGTGTCGAGGTCTTCGTCCGGAAGATCCTCGAGCAACACCATGGCATTGAGGAATTGCCTGCCCTGGCGCAAAATGGCGCCTTTGCTCATGGGAGTGAGGTTGCCCTCGACATACCCACGCGTGGCGGCGCCGCCCGCCACGTGGCTGTGCATTGAAATCAAGCCCGGGACCAGAAGCTGCCCTTGCAGGTCGATTCGCTCGTCGGTGGTACCGGTCCAAGGGCGGACCGCCTCGATGCGGTCGCCGCGCACAACTACTTCGTGATCGCGCAGAAGGACCAACTCGCCTTGCTGATGGGCAAGAACCCAACTTGCCGCGAGGACTAGCGGGCGGTTCTGGTCACGCTGTCCGTCTGGTCCGAGGCCTCGTTGCTGCGCACTGGCAGAGTCGTGCCGGACCCGTTCAGCGAGGCCTGCAGCCTGTCCTTTCGGCACGCTTCGCTTGCCGCCAAAGAGCCCTGAGTCTTCCGCAACCGCGCCATCGTAGCCGCAGGCGTCGCAGCCCAAGCCCTTGGGGGTGGCATGTGATTCCAGCTCAACCATTGAGAATTTTCCCTCCTCGTCATGGCGCCCCGTCAACCGGGCGTCGATTTCGCTCACGGTATACCAAGCTGGAATTTGCCGTCAACGGGGATTTGGAGAGTTTCCTTTAAATACAGGAGTCTTCGTGGCACAAAATGGGCAGCGGATGGCGGATTGACGCCACTTGGCATACCAAGAAAGAAGTTTTGATGCCGGCGCGGGCACTTCGTAAACATCCGGAAAGTCATTGCCTTGAGCGTGTTTCATGACCTAGAGTCGGTGGGATGCCGTGTTTGTAACGATCGTCAAAATTTGAATACATGCTAGCGGCGACGTCGATTTTGCCGTGGTCGTTTCTCCGCCGCAGGCGCGGCCCTACTCCGCAAATAGCCCGGCCAGGTCCTCCGCCGTCAGCGCGCCACCGGCCAGGGCGTCGCCTTCCATGACATCCGCGAACAGCTGCGACTTCTTGGTCTTGAGCGCCATGACCTTTTCCTCGATGGTGTCCTTGGCCACCAATCGGTAGACCATGACGTTCCTCGCCTGCCCGATCCTGTGGGTGCGGTCCACGGCCTGTGCTTCGGAAGCTGGGTTCCACCACGGGTCCAGCAGGAACACGTAGTCGGCCTCGGTCAGGTTCAGGCCGAACCCGCCGGCCTTCAAGGAAATGAGGAACACGGGCGCTGCGCCGTTCTTGAATTCGCTCACGACGTCGGCCCGGTTCCGGGTGCTGCCGTCGAGGTAGCAATACTCGATGTCCTCCGCGTCGAGCCGCTCCCGGACCTTGCCCAGGAACCCCGTGAACTGGCTGAAGATGAGCGCCCGGTGCCCCTCGGCGACGATGTCCTCCAGCTGTTCGAACAGCACATCCAACTTGGACGAGCGCACGGCTGACAAGGACTCGTCCACCAGGGAGACGTCCAGGCTCAGCTGCCTCAGCAGGGTGAGCGACTGGAAAATGGTGAAGCGGTTCTTATTGACATCGTCGATGAGCCCAAGGATCTTCTGACGCTCCCGCTGCAAGTGGGTCTGGTACACCTTCTGGTGCCGCGGGTTGAGCACCACTTCGAGCACCTGTTCCTGCTTGGGCGGCAGGTCCTTGATGACTTGCTCTTTGGTGCGGCGCATCATCAGGGGACGGACCCGACGGCGGAGCTTGGCGAGCTGGGCCTTGTCGCCGTTCTTTTCGACCGGCTTTTGGTAGTACTCCGCGAAGCGGCGCGGGCTGGAGAAAAGTCCCGGTGCGACGATCGAGGTCAGCGCCCAGAACTCCATGAGGTTGTTCTCAAGCGGGGTTCCCGTGATGGCCAGCTTGAAGGATGCCGGGAGTTTCCGGGCGCACTGGTAGGCCTTGGACTGGTGGTTCTTGACGAACTGGGCTTCATCGAGCATCAGTCCGGCCCATTCCTTGGCCGCGTAGGCTTCGTAGTCGATCCGGAACAGCGCGTACGAGGTGATGACGACGTCGATGCCCGCCATGGATTCCTGCGGATCCGCGCCGCTCTTGGCGAAGGTCTCTCCCACGGTCTTTATGCTCAAACCGGGCGCGAAGCGCTGCACTTCCGCGGCCCAGTTACCCACGACGCTGGTGGGCGCCACCACCAGGAAGGGGGCGCTGCCGCCCGCGGTGCCTCCGGCGCCGGACTCAGTCTGCTCCTTCGCCGCGCACATCAAGCAATCGCCTGCACTGTCTTGCCGAGGCCCATGTCGTCGGCCAGGACGCCACCCAGGCTGTGGCGGTAGAGGAACTCAGCCAGTTGAATCCCTCCAACTGGTACGGGCGCAGCTCGGCGTCGAGCGAGCCCGGCAGCGGCAGCCCGGTCACGCCG
>NZ_DF952476.1:150448-153863 GCF_001263615.2 Arthrobacter sp. Hiyo1
CGGCTAAGGTCAAGCCCGACGACGGCGGGCTCCGCGGCAATGCGGACCGGCTCGGTCCCGCCGGAGTGGATGAGCGAAACCCCGACCTTCGAGGCTTCGGCGAGCAGGCTCCACAGGTTCTTGCCGGCGAATTCGTTGAGCAGCATCCACATGCTGGAAGTGAGCTGCCGGTAGTCCGCGGTGGAATGCGCGGCGAGGAAGTTCTGCATCCAGTCGATATGGGCTTCGTTGAACTCGCGCTTGTAGCCGAGGTAGTTCAGGTTGGTCCAGGAGACGTCGCCCCGGATCCACTTGCCCTTGGCTCCCATCATCACTGGGCGGGCCTTGAGCTGGCGCACGCTGCGGAGAGGATCGCGCCGGCCTGTGTAGGAGAAGTGCGGGGCCGGTTCTTCCACTTCGAAGGCCAGTGCCAAGGGGAGGCCCTGGCCTTGCGGTGCGGTCCCCGGGGTGGCGATGAGCTTGCTGAGCGCCTGTTCCCAGGCCGGCCGCTGCACGATTCCCCCTGTTTGGGCCGTCTGTCCGAACGCGGGCGCGCTGAGCAGCTGTGCCCGCACTGCGGGATGGTCTTCGGCGGCGAAGAGAAGGGCGGCCACGTGTTTGCAGTCCTTGCGGACGGGGCAACTGCACACGCCCACGGTGCAGCTCCAGCCTCCGGGCTTGCGGACCAGCTTGGCCGACGTCGAATACGGTGACGGGCCGCTGCCCCTGACCTTGCCCATCATCAGGCCCGTGGCGGAGTCGAAGGTGATGCCGCTGACCCGGCTTCCCATGGCATAGGCGAGGCCGGCCGCGAGGGAGCGGTCGTTAATGGCGGGTGTCTGAATCGCCAGTTCCCAGGAATCGTCTGAGTGGGAAGGCATTCGTTAAGGCTACTTTCGGCAGGAGGCTATCTATGAATCCTAGGGCCCACGCAGCAGCCCTGAAACTTTGCCCGACGTTCACCTCTGCCTAGCTTGCCCGACAACCGCCCCCGCGTACGTTGAAAGGGTCCGGAGCAGCACAAGCTTCCAAGCAGTGAGGAAATCCCATGACCAGCAATGAGAACCCCGTCATTCTGACGAAGGACAGCATCGAGGCCGACAACGCAGACGTTGTGGACGCGAACGTCACCGTGGTCAACGAGATGTACGAGGAGCTCCTCAACCATGAGGAAATCGCTACCAACGCCCTGCGCAGCTACTTTGTGGACTACTACCTGACACAGGCACTCGCGGGCGGTTTCGCCCAGTACGTCTTCACGGTCCCGGAGCGCGAAGAGGTGGATGCGTTTGTCCGCGAAGGCCTTGAAGGAATGGGCGCCAAGGGCCACCTCGAGCTGTTCAACCGCACCGCAGCAGCTTTCGACGCGCTGTCCGAGGAGGACGCCGAGGCCTACCTGGACGGCGACCTTGACGAGTCCGAGGTGGCACCGGAAGCCGTTGCCGAGCTCGAGGCCCTCGACGGCGAATTCGAATCCCTCCTGGAGACCGAAGACATCATCGAACTCAACGCAGCGTGGCTCCGCAGCCAGGACGGTGTGCTCTACCTCGACGAGGAGCAGCTCGAGGCACACATCGCCGAGCGTGTAGCCCTCATCCCGAACCTCGAAGAGCGCCAGGCCGAGGCGGCCGAAGCCGAACTCGAGAACGCCCCCGAATTCGAGCTCATCATCCGCGAACTGTGCGATGTCGCCGGCTACCGGCTGGAGAAGATCACCATGGGCGATCCCAACTACGAGCACGACGGCGAGACGATCCTCGCCTGGCACTTCGCCACGGACCACGGCAACTACATCATGATCGAAGAGGACGACGAAGCTTCATGATCCACCCCGAGACGAAGGAAATCATCGCCGCGGTGGAGTTCGAGGACGCTGAAGCGTTCGAAGACGCCTAAGACGCCTAAGACGCCCGCTCACTTTTAGGGCATCTGGGGCGGACGCCCGCTCACCTTTGAGGCCTTTTGGACAAACGCTCGCTCAGATCTTCCGGCCGGTCCGGAAAGATCTGAGCGAGCGTTTGCCGTTTGGGGTGCAAACGTGAGCGACGGTTTCAGTAGCCCATGCTGCTCCCGCTTGGGGTGCTGCTGCTTGGGGTGCTGCTTGGGGTGCTGCTCGGCGTCAGCATGGAACCGGACGGGCTGACCATGAACCACACGCCACCCACGCCTTGTCCGTAGGTGTCACTGGAGTCTTCATCCTTGGAGTAGAAGTAGATAGGCATCCCGTTGATGGTGATCTGCATCTTGCCGTCTGCCGTGGGGATGGTGCCGATGGTTCCGGTCACCCCGTCAACCGCCGGTTTGGCCGACGTCGTTGTCACTGCCGGCCAGTTGGTGGCACAGCCGCCGGTGCAGGCGCTCTTGCCGGAATCCTTGACGTCCTTCGCGAAGACGTAGACGCTCTTGCCGTTCGCCGCGACCACTCTCTCGCCGACGCTCGACGACGCCGTCTTCAGTTCCGCCGCGCCAGCAGGAGTGCTCGACGCCGGAGCGCTTGAACTCGACGCCGCGGGGCTGGGACTGGTGGCGCTCGAAGATGACGACGCGCCGGGGCTTCCTCCACAGCCAGTGAGGGCGATGGCCAGAGCAAGGATGCCGAGCCCGGTGCCGAGTTGCTTCTTCATGGTTTGCTCCTTCGGGTCGACCGGCCGTGGACGTGCCGGAAGCTAACCCGTACGACGCCGTCGGGTGAAGAATGGTTCAGGGGGCTTGAACCTTTTTCGTGGCGGGCACGTCGTATCGCAGGAGAAGGGGAAGCCGAGCACCAAGGAGGCGCCGATGCCGCTCGACGAGGATGTAGTGGCCGCGATCTACCGCGACCACGGCACGGCCCTGCGCCGCTTCGTGCTGAGCTGCACGCCGGACGCGCACTTGGCTGAGGACGTAGTCCAGGAAACCATCCTTCGCGTGTGGCAGCACGCCCCGCAGATCACCGGCAGCCTGCGCAGCTATTTGTTCCGCACTGCCCGCAACGTCATCATCGACAACTACCGCAAGGCCCAGCGGCGCCCGGCAGAGGCTGCCGAACGCGACATGGCGGATCCGGAGGAGGCCACCGAACGGGTGGACGAGCTCCTCAACCGGGTCCTCATGGAGGAGGCGCTCCTGAGGCTCAGCACCGAACACCGGGAGGTCCTGGTAGCACTGCATTATGAACGTTTCACGGTGAACGAGGCCGCGTTGAGGCTCAACATCCCCAGCGGCACAGTGAAGTCCCGGGCCTTCTACGCCGTGAGGGCGCTCCGCACGATTCTCGACGAAATGGGGGTGCAGCGGTGAACGAAACCGGACTTCACCAATTGCTGGGCGCCTACTTGCTCGGCGGACTCGAGGCTGCCGAGGCCCGGATTTTCGAGGAGCACTTGGCGAGCTGCGCTGACTGCCGGCTCGAGTTGGGCGAGCTGGAGAGCCTCCCTGCCCTCCTCGACGCCGTCCC
>NZ_DF952476.1:154640-156054 GCF_001263615.2 Arthrobacter sp. Hiyo1
CGCTCCCGCAGCCGATCCTCCTGAAGATGGCGGCACGGCGGCGGAAATCCCGACGCCGGTGGGCGGCCTGGTGGGTGCCGTCGCCGCGGCGTGCCTTGGCTTGGGCATACTGGCAGGGCCCGTGTTGAACCAGCCACCCAAGCCTGACGCCAGTTACTCCGTGCAGACAGACAATGGCCTGCAGCTCACCGTGGGGCTCGTCAGGAAGGCGTGGGGGACCGAGCTTCAGCTGGAAGGCCGCAGCATGCCGGCGCAAGGCACGATGTACCTGTGGGTCAAGGGCCGCGACGGCACGGAGGAAATGGCGTGCGGATGGACCGCGACGTCCAGTGGCCACATCAAGGTCACGGGTGCGACGCCGGTCCAGCTCGCCGGGATTTCGGGCGTGGAACTGCGCGATGACAACCAAAAGACGGTCGCGGTGATTTCGGTCCCGGGGAGCTAGGGGTCCCCAGGACCTAGGCGGTGCCAGATTACGCGGATGCTGCCTCGCTGGCCTCAGGATCGGGGAGGTCGCTTCGTTCCCAGATGGGCATGTCCAGTCGGTTGAAGCTGTAAAGATGGATTCCCGAGATGCCATCCGGGTGCGCCATGATCTCGGAAACGAGGCCTTCCGGTGAGTACTTGTCCCCGCCTAGAAGCTTCCGGGCAAGGGTTCCTTTATTGCTGAGGAACTTCAGGGACGTCCCGACGCCGATCTGGGCTGCCAAGGCCAGCAGTTTGGTCCGGGGAACGGCCCCGGCCACGCCTGCCCACACCGGCAGCTCGACGCCTTCCCGGCGCAGGAGTGCTGCGTAGTCGAGGATCGTCGGGGCGGAGAAGCACATCTGCGTGACAACGTGCGTGGCCAAGTGTTGTTTGGCCAACAAGGCGTCCAGCAAGTCGAGCCCGCTCACGGAAGGATGTCCCTCGGGATAACCGGCGATGCCCGCCGTGATGCTGCCACCGGTGTACTCGGCGATATCCGCCAAGAGGGGAAGGCTCGATCGGTAGGGGCCGGAACCTTGCGGCCCGTCGCCACCGATGGCGAAGACCTCCCTGATCCCGACGGCCTCGCAGTCCCGGAGGATACCGGAGAGTTGCGCACGGTGCTCCAGCCCGCGTGCCGAGAGGTGCGGAATCACGGTGTAGCCGAGGAGGCTGAGCTTGATTGAAGCCTCCATGGTCCGCGCGATTCCGTGATGGGGCAGGCAGGTAACGGTGAGCGTTGTGGAAAGCGGCACCGCCGCCTGGACTTTCTCAACGATTCCGGCTGAGGGAATGATTTCAATCCGGGTGGGGAACATGCTGGCTCCTTGCCGATCAGGCCGTGGCGTGGTGTGCGAGGAGGGTGCGGGCTTCCTGGCGGGTGGTGCCGGAGTCCTGGATGCCTTCGGCGATGTGGGCCAGATGAGCGGGGATTTCGCGGCCTTTC
>NZ_DF952476.1:157366-159067 GCF_001263615.2 Arthrobacter sp. Hiyo1
TGAGGAACTCCATAATTCAGGTGGCGCGGACGCACCACGATGATTCGGTTCCTCCCCGCTCTGTATTGGACCTGAGAGTTTCCGCGTCCCTGCCTTGCGGCTGGACGCTTGCACCGTCGGTGAGTCCGGTTGCCCGGGCTGCTTTCCAGAGTTGCCTTGCCGCGGCGGTACATGGGCCTGAGAGATTCCTGGGGAGGATTTGCTCCTACGGCGCCTGCTGAAACGTACCGGCAGGGCTCTCCCGCCGCAGATCATAAGCGTGTGCCGCCTTCCGGTGACACGTCTCACATGGTATCCGGTGCCTGTGCGGCACGCAAAGGGCACGTGAGCATTCGTGAAGCTAAATCCTGCGGTAACTAAGGTCGAAGATCATGCGCCCGGCCTCGTGGGCCTTGTTTTCGAAGCTGGTGCGGATGCGGCCATCGAAGCGCGGAGCCCATCCGCCTACGTGGTCCACTCCCTCGTTGGGGCCGGTGTGCTCGGTGCTGACCGGTGCCCGGCCTTCCTTGACGGGGGCCCCGCCCACCATGGATTCGACTCCGGATTCCCACACTTGGGTGAGGGGGCTGTCCGCGCCGGCCCGCTCGCCGTCGTGCAGGTTTTCAAACTCGGTTGAGCCGGCCAGGACCTCGCGGACGTGGACGGCGTAGTTGGACCAGTCGGTGGCGATCCGCCACAGGCCACCCTTCTTGAGGGACCGCGCAGCGAGTTCGGCGAACGCGGGCTGGATGAGGCGGCGCTTGTGGTGCCGGGACTTGTGCCAGGGGTCGGGGAAGAAGACCCAGAGCTCGCTCACCGAACCGGCAGGAAGCATGGTAGCCAGGACCTCGGGCGCGTTGGCTTCGACCACCCGGACGTTGCTGAGCCCGCGGCTGTTGATCTTGATCATGGTGTTGGCCAGGCCCGGGGTGTAGACCTCCACGGCGAGGAAGTCCTTGTCCGGGTTCTCCTCCGCAGCGTGGCATACGGCGTCGCCGAGTCCCGAACCGATTTCAACGATCAGCGGTGCCTTGCGCCCGAACTCCGCTTCGGCGTCGAACACGTAGTCCGGGTGCACCGAGGTGTTGGCGACATGCCGCGGAACCTGGATGGCCCAGCGGTCCGAGTGCTCTTCCCACGCTGCCTGGCGGCGGCCCTGGAGGCGCGTCCGCGGCGCACGAAACTGACCGGCCGGCCGCCGTAGGTGCCGAAGGAGGCCTGGCTCCCTGGGGTCACGGGGCGCGAAGACTGCGGTGTTTCAGGGGATTCTGGGGTTTCACTCATCCCCTCCAGAATACCGTTGCAGGACCAAACGCCCGCGGCGGAACCTGCGCACTCTTCCGTCACGAGGCGTCCGCGCACGGGAGTGACTGCCAGAATGGGTTGGTGACCCCCGCTTCAAGCGCCCCCAAGAACACCAAGCCACACTCCGGCGTCGCGAGATACTTGTCGACGCCGAGATCGACGAGCTCCCCGCCGCCGAGCCCACCCAGGTCAAGACGCGCGGCGGACTCGTCTTCCTGGGGATCTGCCTGGTGCTCATCGGGCTGAACCTGCGGACGGTCTTCTCGAGCTTTTCGGCTGTCCTTCCGGAAGTCACCGCCGACGCCGGTCTGCCGGGCTGGGCGGTGGTTGTCCTCACCACCGTGCCGGTGACCTTGCTGGGTGTCTTCGCTCCGCTGGCGCCCATCCTGGCCCGCCGTTTCGGTGCCGAGAGGGTGC
>NZ_DF952476.1:160255-163236 GCF_001263615.2 Arthrobacter sp. Hiyo1
CCTACCCCGTCTTCGCGGCGGCCGGGCACTGGACCTCGGCGCTGTGGTTCTGGGCGCTGCCCGCCGCCGTCGTACTTTTGCTTTTCCTGCCGCTGGCGATCCGCCAGCACCCCGTCCGCCACAACGCGGCCGACGGCGGTGCGAACGTCTGGCGTTCCGCCGTCGCCTGGCAGGTCACCGCCTTCATGGTGTTGCAGGCGATGATGTCCTTCAGCGTGTTCGCCTGGTTGGCGCCGATCCTGCGTGATCGCGGGATCGACGGCGGGACGGCCGGCTTGATCGTGTCCGTGTCGATTGTCCTGCAGATGCTTGGTTCGTTCGTTGCTCCGGGGCTAGCGGCCCGGTTCAAGGATCAGCGCGTCATCAACACCGTGGTGGCGCTCATGACCGGGGGTGGCTTTGCCTTGAGCATTTTCGGCCCCACGGACCTGATCTGGGTGTGGACCGGACTGTTGGGCCTTGGCCAGGGGAGCCTCACGGCCGTGGCGTTGACCATGATCATGCTGCGTACCCGCGATTCGCACACCGCCGCGCACCTTTCGGGCATGATGCAGGGCGTCGGCTATGGCTTGGGCTCCACGGGAACGCTGATGGTCGGCCAGTTGCACCAAGCGACCGGTGGCTTCGCCGCAGCCGGCATCCTGTTCCTCGTGGTGGGGTCCCTGGCGGCCTTCTTCGGGTTCCGCGCCGGTCGGAACCGCTACGTCGGCTAGCCCGACTGACTCGCAGTTGTTGTCGTTTTCAGGGCTCAAAACGACGTTAACTGCGAGTCAGTTGGGTCCGAACGGGGGAGGTTAGTGCGTCAGGTCCTTGCCCTTGGTTTCCGGGATCATGAAGGCGAACGCGATACCGATGGCCAACAGGATCACGGCGTAGACGTTGAACATGTTGGCTTGGCCGATGCTGCCGAGCCACGTCTGCAGGTACGGGGCCGTCCCGCCGAAGACCGCAACGCAGATGGAGTACGGGACGCCGACGCCGACGGTGCGGATCTTGGTCGGGAACAGTTCGGCGTACACGGCCGGGACAATCGAGGCGCTGCCGGCAATGAAAAACAACATCACGGACATCGAAACGGCAAGCTGCCAAGGGGAGTCCTTCAGGAGCCACGTCATGGGGAAGTGCAGCAACGCCGCCCCGGCGGAACTCACGATCAGCACGGGCTTGCGGCCGATGCGGTCGGACAGCTTGCCCCAGAACGGCAGCGACGCGATGAACGCGACGTTGCCGATGACGCCGGCCCACAAGGCTGCGCCACGATCCATCTTGAGACTGCTGGCCGCGTAGCTCGGCGCCACGACGCCCCAGATGTAGTAGACAACGGTGAGGCCGACGGTCAGCCCGATAACCTGCAGGGCCTGCTTGCGGTATTTGACGATCTGCGGCCACATGGGCTCGCGCTTTTCCGTCGGAGCTTCGGCTTGGAACGCCTCGGTCTCCTTCATTTTGGCCCGCATGACCAGGGCGTAGATGCCCAGGGCACCTCCCACCAGGAACGGGATGCGCCAGCCCCAGGCGTTCATGTCGGCCTTGCTCAGCACGCCGGTCAGGATGGCGCCCAGCAGGGTCCCGGCGAGGATGCCGGCTGTGCCGGAGGTGTAGATGAGGGTCGCCCAGAAGCCGCGCTTTTCCTTGGGCGCCATTTCGGACAAATACGTTTGCGACGACGCAGCTCGCCACCGTGGGCGAGGCCCTGGATGAGGCGGGCCACCAGGAGCATGACGGATGCCAGGGCCCCAACGGCCTGGAATGTCGGGGCGATACCGATCAACAGGCTGCCGACAGCCGCGAG
The DNA here is from genome assembly GCF_001263615.2 of Arthrobacter sp. Hiyo1. Lineage (NCBI taxonomy): Bacteria > Bacillati > Actinomycetota > Actinomycetes > Micrococcales > Micrococcaceae > Arthrobacter > Arthrobacter sp. Hiyo1. Next base: position 162,048 of record NZ_DF952476.1, read on the forward strand.
GCCGACGGCGATGGTCATGGACGTCTTGCGGCCGATCCGGTCGCCGATCCAGCCGAAGACGAAGCCGCCGAACGGCCGGGCCACGAATCCGACGGCGAAGATCGCCAAGGTGGAGAGGACCGCGGACGTGGGGTCGGCGCTGCTGAAGAGCGCGCTGGCGATGAAGGGCGAGAACGTGGCGTAAATGGCCCAGTCGTACCATTCGACGGCGTTGCCGATGCCGGTGCCGATGAGGGTTCGCAGATGGGACTTGTGAACCTGGGCTGTGGCTGAAGCGCCTACGGTTGCGGTCATGTCTTGCTCCAAGGTCTGGGGGTGGTGGTTAGTTGCCGGCGGCGAGGGTGGCGATACGGGAGACCGCGAGCTCTGCGTAGAGCGCCGCACCATCGGACAGGACGCCGTCGTCGAACGTGGCATAGGGAGAGTGGTTGAACGGTGAGGTGGTGTGGTCCACGCCCCGCGGCACGGCGCTGAGGCCCACGAAGGTTCCCGGAACTTCGGCCAGGACCCGGGAGAAATCCTCCGAGCCACTGATCGGCGTGGCCCAGCGGGAGAGCCGGGAATCGCCGAACATTCCAGATATGACACCCTCTGCGGTGTGCGTCTCGTCCTCGTCAGTGACGGTCATGGGGTATTCGCCGCGGTAGTCGACGTCCACCTCAAGGCCGTGCGCGGAGGCAATGCCCTTGAGGAGCTGCGGAATCGCAGTCATCATCCGCTCGCGGGAGGCGTCGGAAAACGTGCGGATGGTGGCTTCGAAACGCGCGGATTCGGGGATGACGTTGCGCTTGGTACCTGCCTGAAGCACGCCCACGGTCAGGACTACGGGATCGAACATGTTGAACTGACGCGTGATCATGACCTGCAGCGCCGTCACCATTTCCGCGGCCGCGGTCACGGGGTCCTTGGCCGAATGCGGCGCCGAGCCATGGCCGCCGGCGCCCAGGACCGTGACGAAGAGTCCGTCCGAGGCGCTCATCATCACGCCAGCTTTGGTGCAGAATTGGCCATACGGTTCCAGGGAGGAGAAGACATGCATGCCGTAGGCGGCGTCAACACGGCGGCCTGCGGCGTCCAGGACGCCTTCGCGGATCATGTGGCCCGCGCCGTCGAAGCCTTCCTCGCCGGGCTGCAACATGAGGACGACGTCGCCGGCCAGCTGGTCGCGCCGCTCGGCCAAGAGGGTTGC
>NZ_DF952476.1:164280-167833 GCF_001263615.2 Arthrobacter sp. Hiyo1
AACGGCAGCTCGGCCGGGTGCTAGCAAGCCGGATGCTGTCCTTCCGCTGCGAAATCGCCCAGCAATTCTCCGGCTATCCCATGACGTGCCAGTGGTTCGCGAATGTTCCAGCAGGCCAGCACGAGGCCGCGGCCGCCGAGTTGCGGGCCGTGAGGAACGTCAGGTTCACGGCTTCCACCACCGGCAGCACCAACTTTGTGATCATCATGTGGCTGCGCACGCTGGCCGAGGTCATGGAGATGGAACTCGCCATCCAGCAACGCATTCCCGGGATCGAACTCGTCGAAAGCGTCGTGATGCTCAGCACGGCCAAGCGGGTCGGCTGGATGCTGAACCCGGACTCGACGGCGACCGGCGCCGTCGTGCCGACCGCCGCCGTCGGCTTGGCTTAGAGGCCGGCGTTGTAGACGTCTAGTCCGAAGCGGTTCAGCCCAGGGGTGCCTGCGTAGCCGAGATACGGGAGGCCGAAGGTGTCTTCAATGCTGGCCAGCAGACTGTAGTGGTTGTACGGCGTGGTGGACCAGGTGCCGCCCTTGGTGAAGGGGGAGATGACCAAAGCGCCGACCCGGCCGCCGCCCTGTCCGACAATCCCGGGAAGCGGGGAGTTGGGCCCGGGGCCCTCGCCGCAACACGCGGAAGCGTCTGATTGGGGGCTGTCGGATTCGTCGAAGGTGATCACCAGGACGCCGTCCTGGCGGAAGGCGGGAGACGAGGTGATCAGCGGAACGTACTGCTTCAGCCAGGCATCGGCGCTGGTCAGGCCGCCGGGCTGTCCGTCAACGCAGGGGGAGTCGTGTCCGTCATGGCAAAGGTTCGGCGTGATCATGGACAGGTTGGGCGTGGTGGAGACCGAAGCGAGATCGGTCTTCAGGTCTCCGAGGTCCACGTTGTTCTTCGCACAATCCGGCGACCCCGTGATCCCCGCGAAGTAGACAAAGGGGTTGTGGCGGGCCGCGTACTGGTCCCCGACCCTTGCTTTCTGGGTGTCATCGGGTGCGCCGAGGGCCGGGTGGCGGCACGGTGTGCCCATGTCCTCCATGTAGCCCTTCCAGGTCTTGCCCGCTGCCGTCAATTGGCCTGCCACCGTGGGCACATCGGCGGGGAAGACGCAGCCGTCCCCAACGGCCTGGCCGGGATCTGCTGTTCCGGTCTTCGCGAACGGGGAGTACGTCTGGCAATCGGCCTGCATCTGCGGGTTGGGTCCTTGACCGGAAATCTGGGCGACGTAGTTCGGCTGCGAGTTGTGTGCCGTGCCGAAATACTGGTTCAGCAGGACGCCTTGGTTGCGCAGTGTGGTGGAAAGGTACGGTGCCGCCGAACCCGGTCCCCATGTGGTGTCGTACCCCTTGTTCTCGAGGTTGATCACGAACACGTGCTTGGCTCCCGGGAGGTACCCGGAGCTCTGGACGGTTTGGGGTTCGCTCGCTTGTGCCTCGGTCTGCTGCAATCCGAAGGCGATGCAGGAGGCGCCCAGCAGGACGACCAGCAGCGCAGTGAATCCGAGCCGCATCCTGGAAATGGCGAAGTTCTTGAAGGTCATGGCAGGGTCCATCCGTCCGCAAGTGCTTTCTGTTTCAGGCCGGCCCACTCTTCCTCCGCCGGCGGCCCGACAGGCGAGCAGGCCGGTCCGGCGGCATAAGGCGGCACGAGGTACGTGGGAGCGGTCAAATTGGGTGCTGATTGGAAATCAAGCACTTCGGCGATGTTGCGCGCGGCATTGTCCCGAGGCGTCAGGGCTTGAAGCCCCCAGCGCCACTCGATGGCCTTCAGGATTGAGGTGTGGTCGTAGGTATCGTGCGCCACGAATTGCCTGCGGGCGCGCGGAGAAATGACCATGGACGGGACGCGGAAGCCGCGCCGGGCGGTATCCGGATTGCTGTCCGGTGCCGTTTCCGGTGGCACGTGGTCGTAGAACCCGCCCCATTCGTCGTAGTTGACCACCAGCATGGTGTTCGCCCAGTTGGGGCTTTTGGTCACGGCGTTGTAGACCTCCGCCAGGAAGAGCTCGCCCGAGCGGATGTCGGCGTGCGGGTGGTCGTCGCCGGAGGTTCCGCTGGACTCATCCGTGAAGCGCGGATCCACGAAGGACACCGAGGGGAGCTTGCCGGAACTGCAGTCGCTGAGGAACTCGGCGTAGGGCCTGGAGATGCCGAGGTACTTTGTTCCCCAGAGGGCGGTAAAGGGAACGTCGCCGTAGTAGTACTTTCCCTGAACGCCGGCGGCTGCCAAGCGGTCCCAGATCGTGGGCAGGGTGCTGGTGACGGTCGAGTTATGGAGCCTGTCCGTGGCCGCAGAGTGCTGGTAGAAGCGGTTCGGATACGTTTCGGCGAGGGTGGCTGCGAAATAGCGGTCGCAGACGGTCCAGTCGGGACCCGCTTGACGCCAGAAGTCGAGGTCGCTCGAATCGTAGTATCCCACGGCGAATTCATCGTTCTCGCCTGCCCGCAGCCAGCCGTCGTTCTTGCCGTTGTTGAACTGGATCCGGCCGCCCTCGTAGGAATGGTCAGGGTCCGGATGCCCACAGCCCTGGAAATCCGTCAGGTGGTGGGTTGTATGCGGAATGCCGTAGCGGTCAACGAACGTCAGTCCGGCCTGTTTTCCGTCCGCGCCAGGCATCCAGCCAAGGAAATGGTCGAACGAGCGGTTTTCCATCATCACGACGATGATGTGGTCGATGCCTGAGGAACCGGGCTGTGGAAGTGCGGTTACGGCGGGCACGGTCCTCACGGTGGCGCCGCTGACAAGCGTCGCAGCCGTGGCAGATCCGGCAACGGACAGGAAGTTGCGTCTTGTGAAGTTCACGCCAAGCAGTGCATCACGGAATGATTACGGGAACAACCGATAGTCGGCTATTTAGTACAGAGTTTGCCCAGAGTTAATTTCAGGTGAATATTAATCACTTGAATGGATTTTGAAGGTGGCCCCAAACTCGTTTGGGCTTCTAGGCTGGGATGATGACAAGCCACGACGCAACAGCCGGCATACTGCAACGCCCCTATCTCCTGGCGACGGCGGGTGCCTGTGCGTTGGTCTTCCTGGCAGCGTTCGAATCCATGGCCGTCACTACCATCATGCCGCTCGTGAGCCGCGATCTGGACGGTGCCGGACTCTATGCGTTGGCCTTCGCCGGTCCGCTCGCCGACGGGCGTGATCGGCATGGTGGCCGCAGGAAACTGGGCGGACAGGCGTGGGCCGGCCGCCCCGCTGTACGCATCCGTTGCGCTGTTCGCGGCCGGGCTGCTCATCGCCGGTACCGCGCTTTCCATGCAGATGCTCGTGGCCGGCAGGCTGGTCCAAGGCCTCGGCGGAGGCGCCATGACCGTGGCGCTGTATGTGGTGATCGCCCGGGTCTACCCCGCCAGGTTGCATGCCCAAGTCTTTGCCGCGTTCTCGGCGGCCTGGGTCATTCCCTCGATGATCGGTCCCTTCGCCGCCGGCGTGGTTGCCGAGTTGAGCAGTTGGCACTGGGTGTTCCTCGGGGTCGTGGGTTTGGTGGTTCCGGCCTTGGCAATGATCCTTCCCGCCATGCGGGGGGTGCGGTCCACGCCGGACG
>NZ_DF952476.1:169122-171500 GCF_001263615.2 Arthrobacter sp. Hiyo1
GACGACGTGCGGGCCTAGGACGTGTGAGCCCCGGATGTCCGGGTGGCCCGGAGCACGCTGTCGATGGTGGTGGCGTGTTGGCCGTCAGGGCCCGTCACCGCGCGTTCGCGGGAATCGGCAACGTTGATCCGCCACGTCTCCGGACCGTTTGTGAGCGCCTCGACCAAGTCCTCGGGAGTGAAGAACTTGTCTTTCATGTCCTTGTGCCCGCTCCACGGAGTCAGGCCATCCGGATGATGCCCGACAACCAACAAAGCGCCGCCGGGAGCCACGGCCGCCGCAGCCGAGGCCAGGAAATCGCGCCACGGAAGAAGCGGAGAATGCAGGAATTGGGAGGACACCAGATCGAAGCCAGCTTCCGGGTGCCACGAGCCGAAATTCCGTTGCAGCCACGTGATCCGGTCCGGTAGCCCGACGTCGACGGCATGGGCTTCTGCCCGTTCAAGCGCGACGGCGGAGACGTCCACCGCGGTCACCGTCCAGCCGTGCTGGGCGAGCCAGATGGCGTCCGCACCCTCCCCGCATCCGAGATCCAGGGCGGTGCCGGGAGCCAGTCCCTTGGCTTCCGCGATGAGTTGCGGATTGGGATTCCCGCTCCACCTCTTCGTCTTCTCCCGGTAGACCTCGTCCCAAAACTGCGCCGGGTCGGCGTCCTGGTCAGGGTTGCTGTGAAGGTGGGCTCCGCTGTCGTGGATTTCGCCGTGAAGGTGGGCTCCGCCGTCGTGCTGGTGCGTCATGGCTCAAGCGTGCCCTGATGTGGCCCCGCGAGGCAACGCCTGTCCCCACCCAACTGACTCGCAGTTGTTGTCGTTATAAGCACTCAAAACGACAACAACTGCGAGCTACTTGGGGGAACACCGCCTGCGTGAACCTGCCCTGTGGAAAGGCCCGCGGCCCGCGGATGCTAGAATAGATCTACTTGATGTGCAGTGATGCCCGCTTAGTCCCCGAATTTGGCTTGGTTCCAAAGTTGGGAAGTGGGCTTTTTTCATGTGAGAGGCACATCCTGCGTCGATGAACGCGTTTTCTCTGGTCCCGGCCACGGCTTATTGCCTACCGGTCGATCACTGACTTTTTCCTCGGCGAACCCTTGGCCCAACCGGCGTCGGGGGACGATGTCCGTTGGACACCGCCAGAAAGACCCTTGAAACACATGACTACTTTTGCTGCCCTTGGCACGCCCAAGGCCATCGCCGAGTCCCTCGCTGCAGATGGCATTGAAGAAGCTTTCCCCATCCAGGTCAAGACCCTCCCGGATACGCTCGCAGGCCGCGACGTCCTGGGCCGTGGCCGCACCGGCTCCGGTAAGACCATCGCTTTCGCTATCCCGCTTGTGGCACGTCTCGCCGAGCGCGAAGCCAAGCACTTCCGCAAGCCCGGCCGCCCCATGGGACTGGTCCTCGCGCCGACCCGTGAGCTGGCCACCCAGATCAACGCCACCATCGAACCGATGGCCAAGGCCATGGGCCTGAACACCACGGTCATCTACGGCGGCATCTCGCAGGCACGCCAGGAAAAGGCGCTGCGCGCCGGCGTCGACATCGTCATCGCTTGCCCGGGCCGCCTCGAGGACCTCATCCGCCAGCGCATCCTGACCCTCGAAGCCGTCGAGATCACCGTCCTGGACGAGGCCGACCACATGGCAGACCTCGGCTTCCTCCCGGTGGTCAAGAAGCTCATGGACATGACCCCCACCCAGGGCCAGCGCCTGCTCTTCTCTGCGACGTTGGACAACGGTGTTGACAAACTGGTCAACCGTTACCTGTCCAACCCGCTGACCCACTCCGTGGACGACCCCCAGGCCGCCGTCACCACCATGGAGCACCACGTCCTGGTGGTCAACGACCAGACCGTCAAGAAGCAGCTGATCGTGGAGCTGGCCTCCGGCGCCGGCCGCCGCGTCCTCTTCATGCGGACCAAGCACCACGCCCGCAAGCTTGCCAAGACTCTGACCGACTGCGGCATCCCCGCCGTCGACCTTCACGGCAACCTGTCGCAGAATGCCCGTGACCGCAACCTCGCCGAGTTCTCCAGCGGTGAGGTCCGGGTCCTGGTGGCCACCGACGTCGCGGCCCGCGGCGTGCACGTCGACGACGTCGAACTCGTCATCCACGTCGACCCGCCCACAGAGCACAAGGCTTACCTGCACCGCTCTGGCCGTACGGCCCGCGCAGGTTCCGACGGCACCGTGGTCACGCTGACGCTCCCCGAGCAACAGTCCGACGTCAAGAAGCTCATGAAGGCTGCCGGCGTCGACGTCTCGTTCGAACGTGTCACGGCCAACTCTCCCCTGATTGCCGAGCTCGTGGGCCAGGTCGCCGACAAGGTTGATCCCCGCACTCGTGCGGCACTGCTCGCAGCGAAGACCCAGCAGCCGG
>NZ_DF952476.1:173774-174639 GCF_001263615.2 Arthrobacter sp. Hiyo1
CTAAGCCGCGCGGGGTCTAGGGGCTCCCGTCCCCGTAGGGACTACCACCCGCGTTCGCGCCATTCCGCAAGGTGTGGCCGCTCTGCACCGAGCGTGGTCGGATCTCCATGGCCCGGATGCACCACGGTGTCGTCCGGGTAGGCCTCGAACAGCCGTTCGCTCACATCGTTCAACAGCGACGTGAAGCGGGCGGCATCGTTCTGCGTGTTGCCAACTCCTCGGGGGAACAACGAGTCGCCGCTGAAAATGTGCGCTGGCCCTTCGGGGTCCAGGTACACGTAGGCGATCGAACCCGGGGTGTGGCCGCGCAGGTGCACAGCGGTGATGTCGAAACCGTCGAAGTTTCCCACGTCCCCATGGTGCAACTGCACGTCCACGGGCACTGGGAGCGCGTCGGCGTCGTCCACTCCGGCCGAGGTCTTCGCGCCCGTAGCTTCCACTAACCCGGGCAGCGCGCGGACGTGGTCCCAATGCTGGTGGGTGGTGGCGATGAGGGCAAGTTTCGGTGGCGATGCGGCGTCGGCGACCGACTCCGCAAGCATTGCTTGGATCGCCGGAAGGTCGTCCGCGGCGTCGATCAGGAGTTGCGCGCCGCTTGCCTTGGCGGTGAGCAGGTACACGTTGTTGTTCATCTCGCTGACCGAGATTCGCCGGATGGTGATGTCACGCAGTGAATGAATGAGTGAGTCCATTCGTCCACTCTACGGAAGCCGCCTGCGGCTCACCGACTACTCGCGGCCCTGCGAAACCCAGGTGGGATCCGCGGACCGTGAGCCGACGACGGCGTCCGCCGTCGAGCACGTCCAGTTGGGCGGCACTCAACTCGAGCGACAAGCACCCAGGTTCTCATCGAGGCGGTGCGCTT
>NZ_DF952476.1:174752-181693 GCF_001263615.2 Arthrobacter sp. Hiyo1
TCGGCGGCCACGGCCCGCACTGCGGCAACAACTGCCTGGTTGGCGTCGAGTGCGCCGTCCGCAAAACGGGGGATGCGGTGCCGGAAATCGTTCTCGCCGAGTTGCTCGGCGCTGACGGTGCCGGTGAGGAATCCCCGGCCAAGCGGCGAATAGGGTACGAAGCCCACACCCAGCTCTGCCGCGGTCGGGACGACGTTGCGCTCAACGTCGCGGCTCCAGATGGACCACTCGCTCTGCACGGCCGCGATCGGGTGCACGGCGTTGGCTTCCCTCAGCTCCTCGGCTGTCACTTCCGACAGGCCAAGGTGCCGGACTTTGCCAGCCCGGACAAGCTCTGCCATGGCCTCCACGGTTTCCACAATCGGAACGCGGAGGTCGCGGCGGTGCATGTAGTAGAGGTCGATGACGTCGGTGCCCAGGCGGCGGAGGCTCGCTTCCGCCGCCTGGGCCACGTACGCGGTATCTCCCCGGACATCGGTGTAGCCCTCGCGCGGGTTGCCCACGATGCCGAACTTGGTGGCCAACTGAACCTCGTCGCGTCGGTCCCTCAGCAGCTTCGCGATCAGTTCTTCGTTGTCGCCCGCGCCGTAAATATCGGCGGTGTCAATGAAGCTGATGCCTGCATCCACGGCGTGATGCAGCGTCTTGAGGGATGCGGCGGGATCCACCTCGCCGTACACGGGGGTCAATGCCATCCCGCCGAAACCGAGGGGGCTCACGGTCAGGCCGTCACCGAGTTGTACGTTCGTGGTTTCCGGGCTCATGGTAATTCTCCTTCGCCGAGTGTTTCGTCTCACCTGCTGGCAACTCCGTGGCCCGGGGGAGTATTCCGCGCTTATCGTTGGGCGGGCTCGCTCACTTCTTCACGCTTCTCCGTGGGAAGGGCCTTCAACCCGGCCGCGCAACCCACGATTCCCGCAATGAACAGCAGCTTGAGCGGGCTGGCCGGTTCGACGCCGGTGGCCATCGCCCAGCCAACGGTCAGTGCTGCCCCGATCCCGACCCAGACGGCGTACGCCGTGCCCAGGGGAATCCGTTTTACTGCGATGCCGAGTCCGATCATGCTGAGGCTTGCCGTGACGGCGAAGACCACGGTGGGGAGGGCTTCGCTGAAGCCGTCGGACAGCCCGAGAGCCGTCGCCCATACAGCTTCGAGCACGGCGGAGGCCAGCAGAATGGCCCATGCGAACTTGGCGGTCATGGCTACGCCACCACTTTCAAGCCGACCACGCACACACCGATTCCGGCGAGCAGGAGCAGCCGGGCCGCCGTCGGGCGCTCAACTTTGGTGATCATCGCGTATGCCGCCGTGAGGACGACGCCGACTCCCACCCACACCGCATACGCGGTTCCGGTGGGGATGGATTGCATCGCGAAGGCCAGGCCCGCGGTACTCGCAACCACGGTGACGAGGAAGACGGCTGAGGGCAGCGGCTTGCGGAAGCCCTTGGAGCGGTGGAGAGCTGCGGCCCAGACGGCCTCTAGAGCGCCGGACAGAATGAGGATTAACCACGACATGACAGATCCTTTGGCCAGTCTTGTCGCGTGCCGGGTACTGAACCGTCGTCCGGAGGTCCCTCTGCGGGCCTTCCTTCGAGGCTAGCAAATCCCGACGCCGGGTGGCCAGCTTTGGTGGCGAGCCTCACCAAGGGACATGTCGCCGCTGGGACTAGGAGTGCGCATGCTCCACGCGGTCGATGGAGATGACAGCGAGGAAGCCACGGCCCAGGATTTCCGGGCTGCGGGTATCGGAACCTACTACCGCGTCGTAGCGCGCGAGTTCCACAGACTGGGGCTCTGCAGGCGCGGCGGCAGCCACACCATCCGGGCCGTCCCCGGACACAGCCGATTCCGCGGGCTCCGCGCCGGGACTAACAGAAGCCTTGCCCTCCAAAAGGACTGCCAACTGACCTTGGAACACCGGGTGTGCGCGCTTCTTGGAGAGCTCGATGATGGACGTGTAGCCCTTGAATTCGCCGGCCCTGGCGATCACATTGAGGTCCCGGATGTCGCCGGTCGGGAGTGCGCTGGCCGAAGCCGCCTCGCCGGAAAACCGGAAAGGCCGGTACTTTTCCAAGGGGTGCTCTTCGCCGTCCACCGTGAGCAGCAGCAATTCGCCGTCGATCACGGTGATGACGCGCTCCATGCCGGGGAACGTCGAGAAATCGCCGGCCGATCCGACGTCGGCGATGCTGACCCGCCAGTCCCATGCTCCGTCCTGCGCCGATGCCGCTTTCGGATGACTGGCGAGTTCGCGGGTCACCCCGCCTCCGTTGCGCCACGGTTCGGGTTTGAGCTCGGCAAAGCGGATGATCTCCATGCGCTCCAGCCTAGCCCGGGCCCGCGGTTGGCCGGCTGAACGCTCGCGTAACATCGGTGCAATCTTGGTGCGGTTCAACAATCCCGGAGGCCCTTGCTAACGTCGTAGGGAGGGAAACGGTTGGAGGCGCGGCATGTTCGTCAAAGTGTGTGGTTTGAGCACGCCCGAATCCGTGCATGCCGCTGTCGAGTCGGGCGCGGACGCCGTAGGTTTCGTGCTAACGAAGAGCCCGCGTGAGGTATCGCCCGGCCGTGCCCGGGATTTACTCGCCCATGTACCGGAAGGTGTTGCCGCCGTCGGGGTCTTCCGCCACGAGACAGCCGCCGATGCCGTCGCAACCGCGCGCGAGGCCGGCCTCGAGTGGGTCCAGCTCCACGGCAGCCGCTCGCCGGAAGACGTTAAGACCGTGCACGACGCGGCATGCGGCTTATCCGGGCCGTCACCATGGGTGCCGCCCCGGACGAGTTCGAAGAGTGGGGCGAGGAACTTCTCCTGATCGACGCCGCCGTGGCCGGGGATCGGGCGAGGCATGGGACTATGCCTCGGTCCGGAACCTGGGCCTTGGTGCGCGCCACTGGTTGTTGGCCGGAGGATTGACCCCGTCCAACGTCGGAGCCGCGGCGCTCGAAGCCGAGGCCTGGGGCGTCGACGTGTCCAGCGGCGTGGAGTCCTCCCGCGGAGTCAAGGACCTCGACCTCGTGCGCGCCTTCGTCCAAGCCGCCAAAGCCTGACGTCCCCCCCCGACGCGCGCTCACCTTTAACGCCCTTTCGCCAAACGCTCGCTCAGATGATGTGAGCGGGCGTCTGCGGTTTTGCCCCCAAAAGTGAGCGAGCGCCGCAAGAAGCCCTTGACAGCCGCCGTCCGTCGTCGCATATTTAACACATCGGCTAATTAACCGAGGTGTTAAATATAAAGGCGCAAGAAATGTCCACAGACCGGCTCAGTCTCATCTTCTCGGCACTTGCCGACCCCACACGAAGGGCCATTTTGGCCCGGCTTTCGGAGGGTGACGCCACCGTGAACGAGCTTGCCGAACCGTTCGACATCAGCCTTCCCGCCGTCTCCCGGCATCTCAAAGTCCTGGAAAAAGCAGGGCTGATCAGCCGGAGCCGGAGTGCGCAGTGGAGGTCTTCCAAGCTTGAAGTGGAACCACTGCGCGAAGCCACCGAGTGGATGGACAAATACAGGCGCTTCTGGGACGCCAGTTTCACCCGCCTCGACGCCCACCTACGCAAGATTCAGCACGATTCAGAGGATCCAGGAGTCAAACCATGAACACCGAACAGCACATCCTTACCATGACCCGCGATTTCGATGCGCCACGCGAGCTCGTCTTCGACGCCTTTGTGGACCCCGAGCAGCTCGCCGCATGGTTCGGGCCTGTCGGAGTGGATTCGCCGCGCGAGCGGATCGTCGTCGACCCTCGTGTGGGCGGAGCCTGGCAGCTCGTCATGACCTGGGACGAGAACGGGGTCGCCAAGGAATCACCCATCGACGCGGTCATCACCGCATACGACCCGCCCGCCCTGCTGGTCGCCACCCAGAAAGCAGAGCCCGACGCCGGAATCACACTCCTGCTGGAAATGCGCCTTGAGTTCGAGGTACTGGATGGCGGCCGCACCCGGCTTCATCTCACCCAGGGCCCGTTCGACTCGGACGAATGGGTGGACATGACCCGCGAGGGATGGGGCACCTCGTTCACCAAACTGGACACGTTGCTGGTGCGGGAATAGGGAAGCGGTCCAAAAGGGGGCCGAAGTCAACTTGGAAGGTCGGTGCCCATCCGGGCTACACTCCACGGCGGGGACAGAATGCCATTGCTCTGGAGACCGAACGGTTCCGGAGACCGACGATCAAGCAGAATGCGACCTTTGAAAATTTCTTCCAAACTTCTTAACGGCCCTATCCGATACCTGACAGTCGCCCTCTTCGCCGCCCTGGCGCTGTCCGGATGCTCCACACCAGGAGGGGGATCCGCAGCGGCGGGCACGCCGTCGTCCTCTTCCACGGCCGACCCGGCATCCGCAAGTGCAAGCCCGACTCCATCATCGGGGCCATTCGGGGGCTTCGCGTCGGCGGCCGAAATGTGCTCCACCATCTCCAAAGAAGCTACGGGAGCGTCGTTGTTGCCAATGTCGGCGGCGCAAGGCAAGACCGCCGAGCTGGAGCAATACAAGGCCGAGCTCGCCGCAACGGCGGATCGTGTCCCGGACGCGCTCAAGGCTGATTTCACCAACCTCAAGGACACTGCGATTGCCGGCTTGAAAGACCAGACCGTCTACTCAAGCGGCAAGTTCGAAAAGGCGATGGCTCCCGTTACCACTTGGCTGAGCGCCAACTGCAAGTAGCGGTTTTATCCACTTAAGCGAATAAACAGCTAGCGCAGTCCCGTTGCCGCGGCAAGAATGGCTTCATGCAGCTGCCAGTCATGCCTCCTGTCGCACCCATGCTTGCCAAGGCGGTTGGTGCCGTCCCGGATGGCGCCATGAGCTACGAACCCAAATGGGATGGTTTCCGCTCCATCGTTTTTCGTGACGGTGACGACGTCGAAATCGGTAGTCGCAACGAGAAGCCGATGAACCGGTACTTCCCGGAGCTCATCGAGGCGTTGAAGGCAAACCTGCCGGAACGCTGCGTCCTCGACGGCGAGATCATCCTGGTCGGCAAGTCCGGTGACCGCTTGGACTTTGAAGCCCTCCAGCAACGCATCCATCCGGCAGCCAGCAGGGTCAAGCTGTTGTCCGAGCAGACGCCGGCGAAATTCGTGGCCTTCGACCTGCTCGCCCTTGGCGATGAGGACTTCACGGGACGGCCCTTCGCCGAACGGCGGGCAGCGCTTGAACAAGCGCTCGCAGACGCCGCCGCTCCCATCCACCTCACTGCGGCAACCCGGGACAAGGGAACTGCGGAGCAGTGGTTCAACCAGTTCGAGGGCGCAGGCCTGGACGGCCTGCTCGCCAAGCCGCTGGATGGTACCTACCAACCGGACAAGCGCGTGATGTTCAAGGTCAAACACCAGCGGACCGCCGACTGCGTCGTGGCCGGCTACCGGGTTCATAAGACGGGTGACGATCTTATTGGTTCGCTATTGTTGGGGCTTTATGACGACGGCGGCAGGCTTTCCAACGTGGGCGTGGTGGGATCCTTCTCGATGCGGCGGCGCAAGGAACTGTTCGACGAACTCCAACCCCTCGTGACCGGGTTCGAGGGGCATCCCTGGGCATGGGCCGAGCAGGAGGAAGGCAGCCGGACACCCCGCAACGCCGAAGGGAGCCGCTGGAGCGCAGGAAAGGACCTGTCGTTCACGCCCCTGCGGCCAGAACTCGTGGTGGAAGTGGCTTACGACCATATGGAAGGGGAACGGTTCAGGCACACAACGCAGTTCGTGCGGTGGCGGCCGGACAGGGATCCGGAGTCGTGCACCTATGAGCAGCTTGAGGAACCCGTGAAGTTCGATTTGTCAGCGGTCCTGGACACCGGGAAACCATAAATCAGGGGGATTTCAGGGCGAACCCTTAGGCCCAGGCCGCATCCAGCAAGGGACAATGGGAGATATGAAAACGCTGCTCAACATCATCTGGCTCGTCTTCGGCGGTTTCGTCCTGGCCTTGGGATATTTCATGGCCGGAATCGTCTGCTGCTTGTTGATCGTCACCATCCCGTGGGGCATCGCGTCGTTCCGGATTGCCTCGTACACGCTGTGGCCGTTTGGCCGCATGGTGGTGGACAAGCCCGGGAGCGGGGGCGTCTTTACGCTCCTAGGCAATGTCATCTGGTTGCTGGTCGCGGGCATTTGGATCGCGATCGGGCACGTGGTCACGGCCTTCGCCATGGCCATCACCATCGTTGGGATCCCGCTGGCCATAGCCAACCTGAAGCTCATTCCGGTATCGCTCATGCCGCTGGGCAAGCAGATCGTGCCGAGCAACCGACCGTTCGTCAGCACCTACCGCTAGCACGGCGACGCCGGCCACCCGAACCCCGGCGTCGGGCAGCGGGCGCCATGGAGTGTTCCGGAGTAGCGTAGGCGGTGTCTGCACTGCCTCCCCTCGAAAGGAACAGTCCATGTCCGCCGCCAGGAACACTGTTGCCAAGAACATCGTCTCCACCCTCAAAGCCAACAATGTCCAACGCGTCTACGGGATCCCCGGGGATTCGCTGAACGGTTTCACGGACGCGCTGCGGGAAGAGGAGAGCATCCGTTGGGTGCACGTCCGGCACGAGGGAAGCCGCGGCGCTAGCGGCCGCCGCCGAGGCGGGCCTCACGGATGAACTCGCGGTGTGCGCCGGATCCTGCGGCCCGGGCAACCTTCACCTGATCAACGGCCTCTACGATGCCAACAAGTCCAGGGTTCCGGTGCTGGCCATCGCCGCCCACATTCCCAGCGAAGAGATCGGCAGCCAGTACTTCCAGGAGACGCATCCCCAGGAGTTGTTCCGGGAGTGCAGCGTTTATGTCGAGCACGTCGCGCATCCTTCCCAGATGCCCAGGGTCTTGGAAATCGCCATGCGGACGGCCGTCGAGAAGCGGGGCGTCGCCGTCGTCGTGATTCCCGGTGACGTGGCCCTCGCGGAGGCGCAGAGTGACCGGACCTCCGTGATCCGGGCCGCCCGGCCGGA
>NZ_DF952476.1:182647-184293 GCF_001263615.2 Arthrobacter sp. Hiyo1
CGCACGCCGAGGTCATGGCCATGGCGGACGCACTGGGCGCGCCAATCGTCCACGCCATGCGCGGCAAGGAGCACATCGAATACGACAACCCGTTCGACGTCGGCATGACCGGCCTTTTGGGCTTCAGTTCCGGCTATCGCGCGATGGAGAGCTGCGAAGCCTTGCTCATGCTGGGCACCGATTTTCCGTACCAACAGTTCTACCCGGAGAACGCAAAGATCATCCAGGTGGATATCAGGGGCGAGCAACTCGGCCGGCGGTCCCGGATCGATCTTGGCCTGGTGGGCACGGTCAGGGACACTGCAGCCTCGCTTCTGCCCTTGATCGAGCGCAAGGTAAAGCGCACACACCTGAGTACCTCGCTCAAGCATTACGCCAAGTCGCGCGCCAAACTCGATGACCTGGCTTCGCCGGCGAAGGACGGCCAGCCGATCCACCCGCAGTTCGTGGGCAGGCTCGTGGATGAGTTGGCCGGCCCGGATACGGTTTTCACGTGCGACGTCGGATCCCCCACCGTGTGGGCGGCCCGGTACCTGAGCATGAATGGCCGACGCCGGCTGCTCGGCTCGTTCAACCACGGAACCATGGCCAATGCACTGTCGCACGGAATCGGTGCGGCGGCCGCGTATCCCGGGCGCCAGGTGGTGGCCCTCGCGGGGGACGGCGGCCTGACCATGCTTCTCGGCGAGCTGATCACCTTGGTGCAGAACAAGCTCCCGGTCAAAGTGGTGGTTTTCAACAACTCCTCGCTGAACTTCGTGGAGCTCGAAATGAAGGCCGCCGGATTCGTCAATTTCGGCACTGAGCTCGAGAATCCGGACTTCGCCAAACTGGCAGAATCGCTGGGCATCCGCGGAATCCGGGTGGACAACTCCTCCGGGTTGAAGGCGGGGCTGGCTGAAGCCTTCGCGCACGACGGTCCGGCCCTCATCGACGTCCGCACGGCCCGGCAGGAACTGTCCATTCCGCCGGCGATCAGTGCCGAGCAGGTCAAGGGCTTCACGCTCTACGCGATCCGGACGGTACTCTCCGGCCGCGGCGACCAGCTCATCGACCTCGCGAAGACCAATATCCGCCAGATTTTCTAGCCGGAATCGTTACCGGGCGGGGCCAGCCGTCACGGCTCCGGTGCGCAGATCGAAACTGAAGCTGCGCTCGATCACCCGCGCGCCGCCGTCGTGCGCCACCGCAAAAGTCAGCTCAAGCGAGTCCCGCGCCAGATCCTCCTCGGTGACCGTGTACACCGGCGTGAAATACAGTGCTTCAGCGCCGGATGCCAGATCGGCGGGCGGGAAGTCCGCCGGGTTCGCGTGCGGTCCCAGGAGTACGACGCCGGACGCCGCCAGGGTGCCTAGGTTGCGGGCGCGTCCGGTGAACGCGAGGATGTCCCCGGCTTTGTAGCCCGGAATGATGGGCCCGTAGTTGAGGTCCTGGGCTTCGCGGGTTCCGAGGATCTGCGCCTGCTCCGCTGAGTATCCTTGGCCGATTTCCTTCCACGTCTGAACGTCCCAGTCACGATCGTTGTCCGAGGGGAGGACATGGAATTCACCGGCGTTCTGCCACACAGGGGGCCGGCCGGGAGTGATGGAGCGCAGTTCCATGTGAAACTCGAGGTGGTCGGGCTGGGTTCCCGGCGCACCCGCCGC
>NZ_DF952476.1:185809-189238 GCF_001263615.2 Arthrobacter sp. Hiyo1
GGCTCGCGAGTGCAGCAGGAGGCGGCCGTCGTCGAGGCATGCCACTTTGTTTTCGTTGGGGCCGACCCCATCCGGACCCTTTCCGATGAGCGATCCGAGCGTCCAGTTCTCGCCGTGGTCGTCACTGTATGCGGAAGCCGCCATGATTTCGCCGTCGACGAGCACCACGAACTGCTGGACCAGTCGCCCGGCGAACGGACCGGCGTGCATCTGGATTCCCTGACCGGCTGCGGCGAAAATCCCCGTGATGCCGCGGTCGCCGGCACGAGCGCCCGGAACACCGCCCCGCTTGAGCTGTCCGGTGAGTCGCCGATGCTGCCAGGTGACGCCGTCGTCGTCGGAAAAGCTGACATCGCAGTGCTGCACGTCGTCATCGGGTTCCAGGCCGCCTACCGCTTCGAAGAAACCGGCATGCGTCCCCGCGGCATGGAACATGAAGATCCGCCCGGTCACTGCGTCCACCAAGAGGCTCGGATCGCCGTAGCCATTGAGCCCCGAGCCGCTGCGGACCACGCGCTGTTCCTCCCAGCTGCGGCCATTGTCCGTGCTGCGCCGCAGCAGGAGATCGATCGGATTGGGCAGGTCGTCCAAGTTCGGCCGGCCGTCATAGGCGGCGAGCACTGTCCCCGCCGTCGAGACGGCCAGCGCAGGGATGCGGTACTGCCGGTAGCCTCCCGTGCCGCGCACTGCCAGGACGTGTTCGACGTCGGGACGGGCTTGGGGGAGTGCGGCACCACGGCGCTGGAGGTAGGAGGTCACACCTCATGATACGAGACGGCGCCTTCGGCTAGAACGACCCTTAGCTGATCCTGCGCCGGTAGGCGGCCGTGGCGAAGAAGTACGCGATAATCAGGATGCCGAGGCACCATGCGAGGGCGACCCATATGTCGCTTCCGATCGGCCGTTGTTCAAACAGATCCTGGATCGTGTTGACGATCGAAGTGACCGGTTGGTTCTCGGCGAAGGCGCGCACGGGACCCGGCATGGTGGCTGTGGGGACGAAGGCCGAACTGATGAACGGCAGGAAGATGAGCGGGTAGGAGAACCCGCCGGCACCGTCCACTGACTTCGCTGTCAGGCCTGCAATGATCGCGAGCCAGGTGAGTGCCAGGGTGAACAGCGCCAGGATTCCAACGATCGCGAGCCATGCCAGCAGGCTTGCGGAGGTGCGGAATCCCATCAGGAGGGCCACCAGCATGATGATCACGAGCGAGAGCCCGTTCGCCACCATGGAGGTCAGCACATGTGCCCACAGGACCGATGATCGTGCGATCGGCATGGAGTGGAACCGCTCGAAAATGCCGCTCTTCATGTCGGTGAACAAGCGAACAGCGGTGTACGATGCCCGAGGCGATCGCGATCAGCATGATTCCCGGCAGCAGGTAATTGACGTAGTTCTCCGTGCCTGTCCTGATGGCGCCGCCGAACACGTAGACGAAAAGCAGCATGAGGGCAATCGGCGTGATCGCGGTGGTGATGATGGTGTCCGCGCTGCGGAAGATGTGACGCATGGAGCGGCCCAGCAAGACGGCCGTGTCTCCGAAGAAGTGTGTGCTCATGACTGGTCCTTACTTGACGCGACCTTGCCCTCGTTCCCCACCAGTGCGAGGAAGATGTCCTCCAGGCTGGGCTGTTTTTCGACGTACTCGACCTTCGCCGGTGGGAGTAGTTGCTTGAGCTCGGCGAGAGTCCCGTTCGCGATGATGCGCCCTTGATGGAGGATGGCGATGCTGTCCGCGAGTTGTTCTGCCTCGTCGAGATATTGCGTGGTGAGCAGGACGGTGGTGCCCCGTTTCGCGAGCTCCTGGATTACCTGCCACACCTCGATGCGTGCTTCGGGGTCGAGCCCGGTGGTCGGCTCATCCAGGAAGATCACCTCGGGCTGCCCGATCAGGCTCATGGCGATGTCAAGGCGACGGCGCATGCCTCCGGAATACGCGGACACCTTTCGGGACGCTGCCTCGGACAAGTTGAAGCGCGCCAGGAGATCGTCCGCCGCTTGCCCGGGGTCCTTCAGGTGCCGCAACTTGGCAACCAGCACCAGGTTTTCCCTGCCCGAGAGGATTTCATCGACCGCTGCGAATTGTCCGGTGAGGCTGATGGATTCCCGGACCCGCAGCGGGTGGGCCACGACGTCGAATCCGTTGACGGTCGCCGTGCCGGCGTCCGGACTGAGCAGCGTCGACAGGATTTTCACCATCGTGGTCTTTCCTGCTCCGTTGGAGCCGAGAAGGGCGAAGATGGTGCCCGGTGCCACGTCGAAGTCCACGCCGCGCAGCACGTGCAGCTCTTTGTAGGACTTTTCCATGCCCTGCACGCGGATCGCGGGTTCGCGGGTGGTGGATGCATTGCTCACGATTCCCGCTCCTTCCCATCGTCTCCGGCAGCGGCGTCGATCGCCTTGACCAGGCGTTCGCGCTCCTTGTTGATCCACTGACCGACCGTGTAGTTGCGCATGAACGTTTCGGCGAACTCGACGGGGTCGTCACCAACGATGTCGCGGATCGGCGTCCCGTCCGCGGCGCTCTGTTCGAAGAGATCGGTGAGGTCCCCGAGCATCCGCAGCAGCACATCGCCCTTGGTGATGGCACCGAAGTACATCAGGTACCGTTCCAGCGCGGTCGCCGCCGCGCGATAGTCCGCGGGAAGCTGCTCCACGCGTGCCTTGTTTTGCCGGTATTGCTTCTTCTGTTCGAGCGATCCCGTAAGCTGCTCGATCCACCCTGCGGCCATGTTCACTTTCCTCCCTTTCGGAGCTGTTCCAGTCGCTCGGACAGGAAACTCCACGTATTCCAGAATTCGTCCAGTTCCTTTTCGCCCTGCTCGTTGAGCGAATAGACCTTGCGCGGCGGGCCCTTCTCGGACGGCCGTTTCTCGACGTCGACAAGGCCTTTTTGCTCGATCCTGACGAGCAGCGCATACACGGTGCCCTCGGCGATCTCGGTGAAGCCCTGGCCTCGGAGCAGCGTCGTGATTTCGTACCCGTACGCGGGATTCCCGGTCAGGAGGGCGAGAACGATGCCCTCGAGGGTCCCTTTGAGCATCTCCGTCATTTGCCTGCCCATCGGACACCTCCTTTCACTACTCAGTGTTACTAGCTACTGGTACATAGTACCGCTAAGTAGTGGAAGCGCAAGCCCCTTCGGAAACCGCACCGAAGTGCACTCAGGGCTGCTGGAACGCGCCGTCCCTCAAGAGGGCCACGGCGGTCCCGGCGTCAAGTTCGGCGGCAATCTCGACGTCGTCCGCGTGCCCTGCGCCGATCAACTCCCGGCCGCTGGAGCAATCCCGCAACGCGTGATGGAGCCGCGGCTCGACGGCGTTGAAAACAGCCATCGCCGCATCAGCCTCCGGCGAGAAACCTTCCCTGCCGTCTTCCGGCGTGAAGCCGCCCCGCCCGGCGGCAGCGAGTCCGGCAATGAAGGCGCC
>NZ_DF952476.1:189796-193794 GCF_001263615.2 Arthrobacter sp. Hiyo1
CTCAATCCGCCTCCACCCCGCGGACCAGCCAGCTGGGCATCGTGGTGGGCGGCGAAATCCTCGGCCCCGGCGTCCTTCCACGCGTAGGGGAACACGATGGCACCGCGGTCGACGGCGACGCTGACGCATGTGGTGAAGGTGAGGACGTCAACCACGACGGCGAGGTCCGCTCCGGACGCAACCGCACGGGCGCCGTCGAGCCCCCATTCAAACCTCACGGTGAACGGAAGCTGCCGGTGCACCGTTCCCGCCATGGTCATGACAGTTCGGCCTCCAGGTTGCGGCGGGCGGCCTCCAGCCACAGGCTCCGCGCGCGTTCGCTGTGGAAGAGTGGATCCAAGGCGAGCAGATGGCGGACGACGGCGGCCCGGCCGGCAGCGAAGTCGGCATCGCTGACGTGGGCGTAGTCCTCGCGGACAGCAGCAAGGTAGCGGGCGTAAGCCGTTGGTTCCGCGCCGAGGATGGAGAGATCGGCGTCGCACAAGAGGGCGCCGAGTCGGTCTCCCGGTTCGGGGCTGTGGGTGGAGGTCAGCCTGACCAGCCGGGCAACTTCGTGGATCGTCGGTTCCGGGAGTCCCGCAAGAGCCAGGCGGTCCTCGGCCAGCCGGGCCGATTGCTCTTCGTCCTGCCCTGCGATTCCCTCGTAGACGGCGTCATGGAACCATGCGGCCAACGTCACTGAGCGCGCTGGCAGAGAGGGTTCGCTCAGGAGATCCATGGCTTCCAGGACCGCCAGCAAATGCGTGCGGCTGTGGTATTTCCGATGGTCCTCGCCCCAGCGTTCGAGGAGCTCAAAACCCAGCTCCTCATGTCCTGGAAGAGCCGAATTCCAGCGCTCCAGCAAGGGTACGGTGAGCGCCTTGCTGCGTTGGCGGGCGGGGATCCGCAAGCCGCTCGCGATCAGTTTCCGCACAAGAATGCGCGCCTCCACGGGGATGGCGCCTGCGGACAGGAGGTCCTGGTAGCGGCGTTCCGGGACGTCGTAGTGGTCGCCGTCGAAGGCGCGCCCGGGAATCCCCGCGGCTTCGGCGAAGGCATGCAACTCCTCGAGCGAGGTGTCCGAGAGAGGTGCGAAAACACGGTCCCGTGCGCGGGCCACAGCGGCGGATCAACGTAGACGGCCATGGCCCGCGCCAGAGAACTTAGGAGTTTTTCCGGGTGGCTACCGCAGAGAGAGCGGTTAAACCCTTTTCGAAGTCGCCGCCCACCATCTTCTCCATGTTCATGAACAAAGCGAAGATTTTGCCGAGGCCTTTGTTCTCGCCGGTCATGGTCCAGGTGACGCGGGTGCCGTCCCCTTCGGGCACGAAGGTGAACCCTGTGGGATTGACTGCCTTCATCGGCTTGGTGAACTCGAGGCGGATGTCGATCTTGCCGGGCTCCTCCGAGCCGACGATTTCCATGGTTCCGGTGCCGGCCTTGTTGTTGCCGCTCCAGGCATACTTTGCTCCGACGCCGGATTCGTTGCCGGAATAGCTCCGGTTCAGCTTGGGGTCCACGGCTTCCCACGGAGACCACTTGGTCCACTCGTGGAAGTTGTTGACGAAGGGGAAGACGTCGGCGGGTGCGGCGGGGATCAGCGCATTGCGAGTCACTGTGAAGGGTGCCATGTGCATATCGTACGGCGCTTTGCCGGGATCGTGGGCGCGGGCCGAGTGCTGCGTTCCGGCACGCAGCGCGCGGCCCGGACCCACGATTTCGACGGCGGGTGCTGCCTTACATGCCCGGAACGTCGAGCGCTTCGTAGACGGTGATCGAGCTTCGGGGGCCATGAGGAAATGCGGGTGGCCTTCGAGGAGCTTCAGCGCTCCGTCCATGTCTTCGGCTTGGAGGACGCTGTAACCGCCCACGCCGGTCTCTGCATCGGATACTCCAGAGTTCCCAACCACTTTGCCGCCACCGAGGGGTGTGCCAAGATCGGCAAGCCCAGCGCCAGCCTTCGCGGCCCAGTCCATCCACAGCTTCATGCCTTCGGCTGCTGCCTCAGGGGAGCTGTCAGCCATCATCGATTCCGCCGATTGTGGTGCATTGTAGAGAACTACGAACTTCTTCATTGCGTGTCCTTTTTCTCATGCGCGCCCGGGGGGTGTTCCACCCGGTCACACCTGATCCTAGGGCCAGGGAACGCAAACAGCGAGGGACTTTTCACCGTAAGCGGGGAAGGCTATGGACAGCAGTTTCGCCGTCGGCAAACATGGAGCAGGAGGGACGCTTCGCCAAAGTTGAGCATAGTAGACTCAACTTTGAGAAATAGTCATCTTTCCCGAGAGGAGCTCTTCCATGGACGTCAAATTCACCACCAAGAGCCAGGAGGCTCTTTCCGCGGCGGCCATGAACGCCTCCACCGCCGGAAATCCGCAGCTGGAGCCAGCCCACTTGCTCAAAGCCCTCATGGATCAACGCGAGGGCGTCGCGGTGGCGCTTTTGCGCGCCACCGGAGCGGACCCGGATGCCGTGAGCGTCCAGGCGAGTTCGGCCATCAAGGCCCTGCCGTCGTCGTCGGGCAGTTCAGTGCAGCAAGCGCAGCTTCCCGCCCTTCGATGCAGGCCATCCAGGCCGCCCAGAACGAGGCCGAGAAACTCGGCGATTCCTTCGTGTCCACTGAGCACCTCCTCTTGGGGCTCTCTGCCGGTAGCGACGCCGTGGGGAAGCTATTGCGCGACGCCGGCGCCTCCCACGAAGCGCTCCTCGCCGCCTTGCCGGGTGTCCGCGGTGACCGGAAAGTTACCTCGCAAGACCCGGAAAACACCTTCCAGGCGCTTGAGAAATACGGCACGGACCTCACCGCCGTCGCGCGCTCCGGCAAGCTGGATCCCGTGATCGGGCGGGACAGCGAAATTCGCCGAGTGGTCCAGGTCCTGAGCCGCCGCACCAAGAACAACCCCGTGCTGATCGGCGAACCCGGCGTCGGCAAGACCGCCGTCGTCGAAGGCCTCGCCCAGCGCATGGTGGCAGGTGACGTCCCGGAAAGCCTGCGGGGCAAGACCCTCATCGCGCTGGACCTCGCATCCATGGTGGCCGGCGCGAAGTACCGCGGCGAATTCGAGGAACGGCTCAAGGCCGTGCTGGAGGAGATCAAGAACTCCAACGGGCAGATCGTTACGTTCATCGACGAAATCCACACTGTGGTGGCGCCGGTGCCACCGGTGAAAGCGCCATGGACGCAGGGAACATGCTCAAGCCCATGCTGGCCCGCGGCGAGCTGCGGCTCATCGGCGCAACCACCCTGGACGAGTACCGCGAGAACGTCGAGAAGGACCCTGCCCTGGAACGCCGCTTCCAGCAGGTCTACGTGGGCGAGCCAAGCGTGGAGGACACCATCGGCATCCTCCGCGGCCTCAAGGAACGCTACGAGGCCCACCACAAGGTAGCCATCGCGGACTCCGCCCTGGTAGCCGCCGCCACGCTCTCCAACCGCTACATCTCGGGCCGTCAATTGCCGGACAAGGCCATCGACCTCGTGGATGAGGCGGCGTCCCGGCTACGCATGGAAATCGACTCGGCTCCCGAGGAAATCGACCAGCTCCGCCGTGCCGTGGACCGTCTCACCATGGAGGAATTGGCACTTGAGCGCGAGACGGATGCGGCCTCCATCGAACGCCTCGCCGCGCTCCGCGCGGACAAAGCGGACAAGAAGGAAGCCTTGGGTGCGCTGAACGCCCGCTGGGAAGCCGAGAAGGCCGGGCTCAACCGCGTGGGCGACCTCAAGGCAAAGATCGACGAATTGCGGTCCGCCGCCGAAAAGTACCAGCGCGAGGGCGACCTTGAAGCTGCCTCGCGCATTCTCTACGGCGAACTGCCCGCGTTGGAGCGCGAGCTCAGCGCAGCAGCCGAGGAAGAATCCGCCCGGGAAGCGCGCGGTGAAGCGAAGCCCGCCCTGATGGTCGCGGACGAAGTCACGGCGGACGATATCGCGGAGGTTATTTCGGCCTGGACGGGCATCCCCGCCGGCCGCATGCTCCAGGGGGAATCCCAGAAGCTGCTGCACATGGAAGAGG
>NZ_DF952476.1:193819-202993 GCF_001263615.2 Arthrobacter sp. Hiyo1
TCCTGGGCCCCACCGGCGTCGGTAAGACCGAGCTCGCCAAGCACTCGCCGACTTCCTGTTCGACGACGACGCGCCATGGTGCGGATCGACATGTCCGAATACGGCGAGAAGCACTCCGTGGCCCGGCTGGTCGGTGCCCCTCCCGGATACGTGGGCTACGAGGAAGGCGGCCAGCTCACCGAAGCGGTCCGCCGTCGCCCGTACTCCGTGATCTTGCTCGACGAGGTGGAGAAGGCCCACCCGGAAGTGTTCGACATCCTCCTTCAAGTGCTCGACGACGGCCGCCTCACCGACGGGCAGGGCCGCACCGTGGACTTCCGGAACACCATCCTGGTGTTGACCTCCAACTCGGGTAGCCAGTTCCTTGTAGATCCAACGCTGGACTCCACGGCGAAGCGGAATGCGGTCATGGCCGTGGTCAACGCCTCCTTCAAGCCGGAATTCCTCAACCGGCTCGACGAGATTGTGCTGTTCGATCCGCTCAGCGTCGACGAGCTCGCCAGGATCGTCGAATTGCACGTGGACGAGCTGACCAAGCGGCTGCACGACCGCCGGCTCACCCTTGAGGTCAGCGACGGCGCCCGTGCCTGGCTCGCGATGTCCGGTTACGATCCCGCCTACGGCGCCCGTCCGCTGCGAAGGCTGGTTCAACGCGAGATCGGTGACCGCCTGGCCAGGGAAATCCTTGCCGGACAGATCGCGGACGGCGACACGGTACTGGTGGACACCGCGGCCGACGTCGACGAACTCACCATCGAGGGTCTCGAGGCTTTGACGGGTCCCGACGGCGGTGCTCCGGCGGGTAGCGGCCTGACGGTGAGGCGGAAGGAATAGCTACTTCTGCAGCACGGATTCCTTGAGCGTGTTTCCCGAGTTCACCACGATGAAGCAGTCCACGCGGCGGTCGCCGTTGTCCCAGCTCGTGGCACTCGGGTACACGTTCTGCTGCAGGAGCGCGTACTTCGTGGAGGCCTCGTTGAGCACCAGGTCACGGCAGATTTCGCGGCCTTTGTCACGCAAGGCAGTGGCGCCGGGGAAGGTGTCGTCAGCCTTGTACCGGAAGATGGCGCCCAGCTGGGCCGAATGGTCGGTGGTGCAGTCCACCACCTTGGACTTGATGGCGTTGGAGTCGAAATCGGCGAAGCAATCTCCCAGCTGGTAATTCTTTGCCTCCACATCCGCCGGGAGGGGACCGCGGCTGGTGGACGTGGCCGGCGCGGGGACGGGTGCGGCCGCCGGGCGGTTGGCCAAGGCCCCGACGAGGACCCAGATCACTACGCCGATCAGGATCAGCACGGCCAGCACGATGCCGCCAATGATGAGCCGATACCGCGTTATGGCGTCCAGGGCAGTCCGCAGGGACGAGCCTTTCTCGGAGGGAGCAGGGCCCTCGGGCCCGGTTTCGCCAGGCATGCCTGCATCGGGGTACGTGCCCGAAGTCCCGGAATACCAGGTCCCGGAACCAGGGTCTACCGGCGACTCATTGTCGCCCGTACCGTTGTTGCCCTGGATCATGTTGTCCTGGCCCATGTCTGAGTTCGCGCCTTTCATGCCTGCCGCCCCATATTAGGGCGACTCTACCCAAGTTTTTCATGCCAATGAATGGAGATACTGCCAGGTGGAACTGTGACGGCGCTTTCGCGAAGCAAGTGGCAAGCAGTTGCTCCAGAAAGCATGTAATCTAGACATACGACAAATTGACCAAACATTCCGGGGCCTCACCGATCGCCAAGGTGACCACCTCCGGTCCAAGTACAAAAGGGGGTCACGCCATGGGGCGCGGCCGTCAAAAGGCAAAAGCTACCAAGCAGGCTCGGGACATCAAGTACTACTCCCCGAACACTGACTATTCGGCCCTTCAGCGCGAGCTGACTGGGCCATCAAGTCGTGCGACGAGCCGATTCGCGGATGATCCGCCGGAGCCGGACTACTCGGCTTACGAGGACAAGTACGCACAGGACTTGGAAGACGATGACGACGAGGTAGACACCCGCCGTATCGGATAGCTGTAGCAACAATCAGGTGCCTTTCGGCATCGAGTTGCGTACCGCCGTCGTACACGAGGTCGTTTGGCATCCCCGGATGCCTCCCAAAACGATAGAGCCCGTAGGGCGCGCCATGATTGGCGTGCGCTACGGGCCTTTTTCGTGCCCTTTGGCCGGTCAGTCCTTCTCGTGGCACAGATCCAGCAGGGGGATCAGTGTTTCGAGGTCGTTGGCGCGCGCTGCGGCCAGGATCTTCCGGTGGGCGTCCGCCACGCGCTCAAGCTTGGCGTCGTCCAAGGGGTACGAGCGGCTGATGAGCCGTTGAACAGGGTTGTCCCAGACGGATTCGAGGGTTTTCAGCAAGAATCCGTTGGGCGCAGGCGCCGCCAAGCCCAAATGGAACGCCCGCGTGGCGGTGAACAGTTCCTCCGGGTCGGCGCTTGCCGCACCCTCGGCGATAAGCAGCTCCAGCCTCGCAAGCTGAAGGTTGGTGTATTTTGCCCCACACTGCCTGATGGCCATGATCTCGAGGGCCTTGCGTACTTCGTAGACTTCCTCGACGGCTGATCGGGTCAGCGTCGTCGCGAAATACCCCGAGCCCGGGACCAAAGTGGCGAGTCCTTCGTGGACCAAGCGGTTCAGGGCGTCGCGGACCGGCGTCCGGGACACGCCGTATTCTTCGGCCAGCTGTTCCTGGACCAGGGGAGCGCCAGGCTCGACCACTCCGTTGACGATCTCATTGCTGATCCTGTCGTAGACGTGCTCGCTCAGCGGCCTCATCCCCTTGGCAGCTTGCGTGGCCATTCGCCTCATCCCCTTTTTCGTATCAAAACTCGTTCAATCCTACGTGCTTTACATCACAGGATTCACTGTATACAGTGAATCCAATTCTACCAACCCTGAAGAAAGTTGCCCTATGAGCCTGCGCATTCCACGCATACCCGGCATCGATTTTGCCGCCGTCGGCAAGCAGCTGGGTTACCTGGAGATCGAACATTCGGACAATGAGAATGACGCCGCTGTCATCCCTTCGCCGATCGCGGTCCTGAGTGGTGGGGACGGCCCCACGGTCCTCCTGATCGCCGGTACGCATGGCGACGAATATGAAGGACAGATCCTTCTCCAGGAACTCATCCGCACCTTGAACCCTGATGAGGTGACCGGGAGATTGATCATCCTGCCCGCCCTCAACATCCCTGCTGTCCGCGAAGGAAGACGTGTTTCCAGCGTGGACCGGGTCAATCTGAACCGTGCCCTCCCGGGCCGCGCCGACGGCGGACCGGCACTGCAGATCGCCTCGATCGTGGCCCAGGAACTCATCCCCATGGCCGACTTTGTGATGGACATCCATTCCGGGGGGATCGCCTCGGAGTATGTGCCGTCCGCGTTCGTCTACCAAGGACCGACGCCGGAGCTATGGGCTGCGAAGGTGGCGGCGGTCGCCGCATTCAATGCCCCTTATTCCGTCGTGGTGAAGCCCATGCTTAAGGCGGGCTCCATCAGCGGCGCGGCCGATCGGGCCGGCGTGCCGATGATCTCGACCGAACTCGGTGGGAGGGGAACCGTATCCCTGCCGATCCTCGCAAGGGCCCGGAAGGGACTTCGTTCGCTGCTTGGGCACTGGGGCGTGCTCAAGGACGCCGGCCTCTCAGGGATCGGAGAGCCGATCCAGTGGGTCGAACTCACGGCCCAGTCCGCAGTCCATTCCACCATGGCAGGCATCCTCGAGCCGGTGGTCGGACTTGGCCAGAAAGTCGCGGCCGGAGAGCTCGTGGCCCGCGTTCACTCAGTGGAAGAACTCGAGCGTCCTCCAAAAGACTTCTTTTCACCGATGGACGGGGTGGTCGCAATCATTCGGCATCCCGCCCTCGTCAATATCGGCACCACCGTGGTCAACATCGCCGTTGACCATGGAACAAGCTATGCGAAAGGCAATCATGAACCGTCCTAGATACATCTCCACAGCCGCCCTGCTGCTGGCCGCCGCCGTCGGGCTCAGCGGCTGCACCACTGCGTCACTCGACGCCGGCAAGGAAGCCGCCGCCAGTTCGATTCCCGGCAAGGACGCTGCGATTCCGGCGGCGCCCTTCAACAAGTCCGCCGCGAATCTCTTGCCCCCGGACGTCAAGGCCAAGGGGACATTGGTGGTCGGCACCGACCCCACCTTCGCGCCTTATGAGTTCTACGCGGCTGACAGCAAGACGGTTGTCGGCTGGGACGCGGACTTTGCGAAAGCAGTCGGCGAGACGCTGGGGCTCGAAGTCAAGATGGTTCCCGCGACCTTCGACACCATCCTCCCGGGCGTGAGCTCCAACAAGTACGACGTCGGCATCTCGGGTTTCAATGTCACGGCCGAGCGTAAGATGAATGCCGATTTCGCCTCCTACCAAAGCAGCGGCTCCGGCCTTGCCGTCAAGGCCGGCAACCCCAAGAAGCTGGCCCTCGACGCGATGAAGCTGTGCGGCACGAAGGTGGGTGGCGAAAAGGGGACCACGCAAGGGATCGAGACCCTTCCGGCGTTTTCGAAGCAGTGCGTCGTCGCCGGCAAAGCGCCGATCGACATCCAGTTGTTTCCCTCCCAGAACGAAGCCAACCTGGCACTCATCTCCGGCCGCGTGGACAGCGTCCTCTCAGGCCTTGTTGGCATGGGTTACGCAAGCAAGCTTTCCGGCGGTGCCTTCGAGCTCGCCGGCAACCAGGACTTCGAACCGACGCCGGTAGGTATCGCCATGCCCAAAGGCTCGCCCCTGACCAAGGCGATGGTCGCGGCGGTCAGGGCGCTGATCGCTGGCGACACGTACAAGGCGATCAATGCGAAGTACGGAATCCCGGACTCGGTGACCATCAGCGCTGATGCCGTGGACGCGAGTGGTGCGAAATGAGCACCGTGATCACCGTCCCCAAGATGGGAACAACGGACCGCGGACAGTTCACCGTGGTCTCGGCCAGGCACCCCTGGCGATGGGTGGCTGGCACTGCGGTAGGCGCCGTCGTGATCCTGTTGCTTGTTTCCGCGGTGAGCAATCCCCGTTTCGGCTGGGACAAGGTGGCCCTGTATTTCCGTGACGTTGCCATAGTCAACGGGATCGGCATCACCCTGTTCCTGACGGTTGTCTGCATGGCTGTCGGGGTGGGGCTTGGCGTAGTGCTTGCGGTCATGCAGCTTTCGGCAAACCCCGTGGTCAAGGCCTCGGCAAGCGCCTATGTGACGATCTTCCGAGGCACCCCCGTCCTGGTCCAGCTGTTGTTCTGGTTCAACTTGTCGGCGCTGTATCCGGAGATCACCTTTGGTATCCCCGGCGTCAGCCTCGACGCCAACCAGATCATCACACCCCTCGCCGCGGCGATCCTTGGCCTGGGCCTCAACGAGGCTGCCTACATGTCGGAGATCGTCCGGGCAGGAATCCAGTCCATCGATCAAGGTCAAGGCGAAGCTGCGGGTGCCCTCGGCATGTCCCGCATCCAGACCCTCATCAGGGTGATCCTGCCGCAGGCCATGCGCGTCATCATCCCGCCTACGGGCAATGAGTTCATCGGCATGCTCAAGATGACCTCGCTGGTCAGTGTCCTGGCGGTCCCCGAGCTCCTGTACTCCGCCCAGATCATCTACTCGAAGAACCTGCAGGTTGTCCCGCTGCTCCTGGTCGCCAGTATCTGGTACATCATCGTCACCACGGTGTTCACGGTGGGCCAAGGCTACCTGGAACGGCACTTCGCCCGGGGAACGTCCCGTTCCGTCCCGCCGACCACCGCCGAGCGGTTGCGGAAATTCTTCAGGGTACATTCCGCGCAAGGCTCACGAAAACAAGGCTCAGGAAAGGAAGGCCAGTCATGACTATCGAGACGAAGGAAAGCCGCAAGGCGCCGGAGGCGCTTCCGCTGGTACGCGCGGAAGGCGTGCGCAAGAGTTTCGGCGACAATGAGGTCCTCAAGGGAATCGATCTCCACGTCCAGAGCGGCGAAGTGGTCTGCCTCATCGGCGCCTCCGGCTCCGGGAAAAGCACCTTCCTGCGGTGCGTGAACCACCTGGAGAAGATCGACGGTGGCCTGCTGTGGGTGGGGGACAGGGCCGTGGGCTACCGGATCAAGGGGGACAAGCTCCATGAACAGTCCCACAACGAAATCTGCGCCGACCGCACGGATATCGGGATGGTCTTCCAGCACTTCAACCTCTTCCCGCACATGACCGTGCTGGAGAACCTGATGGAAGCCCCGATCAGGGTGCTCAAGCACCGCAAGGCGGATGTCCGCCGTCGGGCGTTGGATTTGCTGGAGAAGGTGGGCCTGTCGGAGAAGGCGGGGGCCTATCCACGGCACCTCTCGGGCGGGCAGCAGCAGCGGGTGGCGATCGCCCGGGCCCTGTGCATGCAGCCGAAGCTGATGCTGTTTGACGAGCCGACGTCGGCGCTGGATCCGGAGTTGGTGGGCGAGGTCCTCAGGGTGATGAAGGACCTGGCCCGGACGGGAATGACCATGCTTGTTGTGGCGCACGAGATGGGCTTCGCCCGCGACGTGGCTGATCGGGTGGTGTTCATGCACGGCGGCCGGATCATTGAGGAAGGTCCCGCCGAAGAGGTCATCGGCAACCCGCAGCATGAGCGGACCAGGGCGTTCTTGTCTGCGGTCCTGTAGTTGTTGATAGTGCGCTCTCGGAAGTGGTTGACAGAATGCGTTAGTGACGGCTAACGTATTAATCATGCTCGACCGACTGGAAGTTGCCGCGGAGCCGAACAGGCGGCGCCTGTTGCACCTGCTTGCGGCGGGCGAGCGCACCGTGACGGAGCTGGCTGGCGAATTCACGGTGAGCAGATCCGCTGTCTCGCAGCACTTGTTGTTGCTGGAGCAGGTAGGCCTCGTTGCGGCCCGCAAAGAGGGACGCAACCGCTACTACCGCTTGGATAACGACGGCATGAGAGAACTCCGGATGCTTTTTGAGCAGTTCTGGACCGCTGAGCTGGACATGCTCCTCGCTGACGCACAAAACTTCACCACCGACCGCCTTCAAACAACAGAGGAATCATCATGATTTACGACAAGACCGTTCTTCTTCCCCTCAACGTCGACCAGGCGTTCGAACTCATCACGCAGCCCGCACGCCTCCGCCGCTGGCAGACCGTTGCCGCCCGCGTCGACCTCAAGGTTGGCGGCGAGTACCGCTGGACCATCACCCCGGGTCACCACGCGGCGGGAACGTTCACGGAAATCGAGCCCGGCAAGCGCGTCGTCTTCACTTGGGGCTGGGAGCAGCCCGAAGCGCCGGCGGACAACGTCTCCACGGTAGCCATCACCCTTGAGCCGGCCGACGGCGGCACCTCCGTGCGCTTGGTGCACGAAGGCCTTCCGACTCCGGAAGCCCTGGCAGGCCACTCCGAGGGCTGGAACCACTACCTCGACCGTCTCCTCGCCGAGGCTTCCACGGGCGACGCCGGTGCCGACGAATGGGCAGCTGCCCCTGCCGACCTCAACGAGCTCACCTCCGCGGACGCCACGCTCGCCATCGTGCAACGCGTACTGGCGCAGGTGACCGAGGCCGACGCGCAGACCCAGACTCCGTGCGCCGATTTCAACGTGTCCCAGTTGCTTGACCACCTTGCCGGCTCAATTGCCAACATCGCCAAGGCCCTGGGCGCCGAAGTAGCCGACGACGCCGGGAAGTCGCCCGAGGTGCGCATCGCCGACCTCGCCCAGCCGACGCTGGAAGCCTTCTATCGCCGCGGCCTCGAAGGCACCATTGACATGGGCTTCGCCGAACTGCCGGCCACGATGGTCGCCTCCATCCTCAACCTCGAGTTCCTGGTCCACGCCTGGGACTTCTCCAAGGCCCTGGGCTTCGAGGTGTCGGTGGCGGATGAGCTCACCGACTACGTCGAGGTCCTCGCGCAGAACACCATCAGCGAGCAGGTCCGCGCAAGCGGCAGCTTCGCCGCGGCCCGGGAAGTCGCCGAGACGGCATCCAGCCTGGAGCGCCTGGTCGCTTTCACCGGCCGGACTGTTCACGCATAAGCTCGAGGCATCATCAACGAAGGGATAGCAATGCCGCAGGTTGATAGCTACAAGCAGGGAACCCCGTGTTGGGTGGACCTGTCGTCGTCGGACATTGAGGCCTCCAAGGCCTTTTACAGTGATCTGTTCGGCTGGGAATTGGACGCGATGGATGCCGGCAACGGCATGACCTACTACATGGCCAAGCTGCAGGACCGCTACGTGGCGGGCATGATGCAGCAGATGCCGGACATGGCCGCGGCCGGCGCACCGTCCTTCTGGGCCAACTACCTCGCCGTCGATTCGGTAGATGACGCCGCTGTGCGCGTCACGGCGGCAGGCGGCAACGTTCTCTTCCCGCCGGACAGCGTCCCCAACGGAAGCGGGCGGATGTTCTTCGCAGCCGATCCCACGGGTGCACAGATTGGCTTCTGGGAGGCCGGAACCCACCACGGCGCCGGCTGGTCAATGAACCGGGCACGGTGGTCTGGAACGAACTGCAGACGAACGACGTCCCCAAGGCCGTCGCCTTCTACGAATCCGTGACGGGATGCTCCAGCGAGACGGCCGCGGCCGGAGACCTGCAGGAATACACCCAGCTCGTAGTGGACGGGAAGTCCGTGGGCGGCGCCATGAAGCAGCCCGTCGAGGGAATGCCGCCGTTCTGGATGACCTACTTCAATGTTGCGGACGTGAACGAGTCCGTGGCGAAGGCCGTCGAGCTCGGCGCCCAGGTCTTCGCGCCTGCCTTCGACGTCCCTGGCGTCGGCCGCATGGCAGTCCTCGGTGATCCAGCCGGAGCAGCCTTCAGCGTCATGGCCGCCGAAAGCAACTAGGCCTCAAACAAAAGTGCCCACAACTGCCTGATCGGCAATGGGGTGGGCACTTTTTGCGTGAAGAACGCTTAGGCGTAGGCGTTCACGAGGCGCACGGCGCCGCCGTCGACGCCCTTGGCGCCCTGGACGTAGTCCGGACCGCTCTTGATGACCGAGTCGGAGTCCGCGGCCACCGTACCCATGACCCACGACGGCAAGCCGCGCTCGTTGAGGCGGGCCACGGCGGCGTCGGCGATTTCGGGAGACACGATGGCCACCATGCCGACACCGAGGTTGAGCGTGCGCTCGAGGTCGGCAAGGGGAACATTGCCGAGCTCGGACACCAGCTTGAAGATGGCCGGCAGTTCCCAGGTGGCGCGGTCAACCGTGGC
>NZ_DF952476.1:204173-207732 GCF_001263615.2 Arthrobacter sp. Hiyo1
GGGTGTTGCCGCGGACGATCGAGTCATCCACTACCACCACGCGCTTGCCGCGGATCACGGATTCGAGGGCGTTGAGCTTGAGCCGGATGCCGAGCTGGCGCAGGGTCTGCGAGGGCTGGATGAACGTGCGGCCCACGTAGGAGTTCTTGACGAAGCCGTGCGCGAACGGGATGCCGGATTCTTCGGCGTAACCGACCGCTGCCGGGGTTCCGGATTCGGGGACCGGGATGACGATGTCCGCTACCTGGGTGTTTTCGCGGGCCAGCTGGCGGCCCATCTCCACGCGGGACTCGTACACGGAGCGCCCGGCAATCGACGCGTCGGGGCGCGCAAGGTAGACGTACTCGAAAACGCAACCGGCCGGCGTCGCTTCTGCGAAACGCTGGGAACGGACGCCGTTTTCGTCAATGGCGATGAACTCGCCAGGCTCGATCTCGCGGATGAAGCTGGCCCCGACGGTTGCCAAGGCGGACTGTTCCGACGCGACGACCCAGCCGCGCTCGAGGCGGCCAAGGCACAAGGGGCGGATGCCGAAGGTATCGCGGGCCGCGTAGAGGGTGCCTTCGTCCATGAACACGAAGCAGAAGCCGCCCCGGATCTTGGGAAGCAGCTCAAGCGCGGTCTGTTCGAGGGTCTTGCCCTCTTCGCCTTCGAGGAGGGCAGTGACCAGGGCGGTGTCCGAGGTGTTGCCCTGCTTCATTTCGCCGGTCAACTGACCGCCGTTGAGTTCGAGGATCATTTCCCGGAGCTCAGCCGTGTTGGTCAGGTTGCCGTTGTGCGCGAGGGCAACGGTGCCGGTGGCGGTTGCGCCCAGGGTGGGCTGTGCGTTGGCCCAGTGGCTTGCTCCGGTGGTGGAGTAGCGGCAGTGGCCGACGGCAAGGTGCCCGGTGAGGGTGTTCAGGGTTGTCTCGTCGAAGACCTGGGACACGAGGCCCATGTCCTTGTAGACATTGATGCGCTTGCCGTCACTGGTAGCAATACCAGCCGATTCTTGTCCGCGGTGCTGCAACGCATACAGCCCGTAATAGGTGAGTTTTGCTACTTCTTCGCCCGGCGCCCAGACCCCGAAGACGCCACAAGCGTCCTGAGGTCCTTTTTCGTCGGGGAGAAGATCATGAGAAAGTTTTCCGTCGCCACGTGCCACTGGTCAATTGTCGCATGATGTTGGCGTGGTACTTTCCCTCACGCGACATTGTGACCGGGATCCTATGCCCCGGCGTCGTCCTCTGTGGGGCTGGGCACGGACTCGACGACGGCACGCTGGGAACGCCGCACGCTGACTTTGTCGAGGACGAGGGCCGCGACGGCGCCCAGCAGCACGCCGCCCGCGGCGAAGGACACAAGGAAAAACCGAAGACCGCCCCCGTGTCGAAACTTTGGTCGCCGGGGATCCCGTAGGCAACGAACGCGGCAACAATGATGCCGAGCACCCCGCCCAGTCCCATGAAGGGAACGAACTTCGGCGCACGGCGGACCGTGATCCCGCGGCGTTCCGGAGTGCCGTTGTCTGCCGCGGCGTTGCGTGCCGGGCTGTTGTGTGACGTGCTGTTTTGCGATGTGCCGTCGGCGTTCGCGCCCTCAGAAACCATGCCTTCCAGCTTACCGTTCCGAAGAGGTTGGTTTGTGGTCTGAAGTCAGACCATTGACAGATTGATGTGAAGTGGGTCACTATCGATGCGAGCGGTGTCGGCCCGTTCCCCCCTTCCGTTTAGAAAGAGAATAATCATGAGTGATCGTTCTACGGCAGCGAAGGTGCAGGCTGTGCAAGACGCAGATGCTGCGGCCCTCGCCGAGCTTGGCTACAAGCAAGAGTTACATCGCGGCATGTCCGGCTTCTCCAACTTCGCAGTCTCGTTTTCCATCATTTCGATTTTGGCTGGCTGCATTACCTCCTTCAGCATTGCGCTCAAGTCCGGCGGTCCGGCTGCCATCAACCTGGGTTGGCCGCTGGTTGGCGTTCTGGTCCTGTGCGTGGCGCTCTCCATGGCCGAGGTTTGTTCGCGGTACCCGACCGCCGGTGGCTTGTATTTCTGGGCCGGCAGGCTCGCCAAACGCAACAAGCGGGCCTGGGCCTGGTATGTCGGGTGGTTCAATTTCCTCGGTGAAGTGGCCGTCACGGCCGCAATCGACTTCGGCTGCGCCACAACAATGATGGCTTTCGCGGCGCTGACTTTCGGCGTTGAGCCCACCCCGGGCGGTACGTTCGCGCTGTTCGTCGTCCTCATGGTTATCCACGCCCTGCTCAACAGTTTCGGCGTCAAGATTGTCAGTTTCCTGTCCAATGTCTCGGCCTGGTGGCACATCGTGGGTGTTGCGATCATTGTGGCGGCGCTGTGGCTCATGCCCACGAGCCACCAGTCCTTTGACTGGACGATGACCGCGTGGCACAACGAAACCGGCTTCACTTTCGGGCCGTACGTCTTCCTCATGGGCCTGCTCATGTCGCAGTACACCTACACCGGCTACGATGCTTCGGCCCACGTTGCCGAGGAGACCAAGAACGCAGCCATTGCGGCTCCCAAGGGGATTGTCATGAGCGTCGTCATCTCCATCATTGGTGGCTGGATACTGCTCTACTCACTCGTCGCGGCGATCCCGGACGGCTCAGAGGAAGGCCTGACCACTCTTGGCGCTACGGCAACAGGCTTGCCCCCGGCGCAGATTTTCCTGGATGCATTGGGCAACCCCGGCGTAGCGAAATTCCTGCTGGCCATCGTGGTGGGCGCACAATTCTTCTGTGGCATGGCCTCAGTGACCGCCAACTCACGCATGACCTACGCTTTCTCCCGCGACAATGCACTGCCAGGCTCCCGCATCTGGGCCAAAGTCAACGCCCGGAGCGGCACCCCCACAAATTCCATCTGGCTCTGCGTTGGCTGCGCGATCGTGCTCGCCTCACCAGCCCTGTTCAACACCACCGCGTATTTTGCCGTGACGAGCGTGGCCGTCATTGGCTCTACATCGCGTACATCACCCCCGTGTTGCTCCGCAGGCTCAACAAGAACTTCGTACCGGGCCCGTGGCACCTGGGGAAATGGAGTCCCGTCATCAACTGGGTAGCGATTGTGTGGGTCGCCATCATCGTGATCCTCTTCGTTCTTCCGCCCGTCGCAGACATCACCATCGACACGTTCAACTACGCGCCGATCGCCGTCGTCGTCGTGTTCCTCCTTGCCACCGTGCTTTGGTACACCACGGGGCGCCGGACATTCATGACGAGTGCCGAACAGGAGCACCTGACGATCGACGCCGATAAGCTGCTCAACTAGCAACACACGCGGGCCGCCGGCGATTCTCCGCCGGTGGCCTCCCACCAAGGAAGGCCACCATGTTGTTCGCCGAACCGATTGAATCCCCCCTCCTGGAGACGGTCTTGCTTCCCGTGCGCGGACACATGGCGTTCGAGTCATGCGTTGAGCACTTGGATCGGCAATCCAGTTGGGGATCTTCAAAACCGGTGAGCGCCTCCCGCCCGAGCGCGACTTGGCCGAGCGCATGCAGGTCTCCCGGGCCACGCTGCGGGAAGCGATCAGCGCGTTGCGAGCCGCGGGCTTCGTCA
>NZ_DF952476.1:208000-211435 GCF_001263615.2 Arthrobacter sp. Hiyo1
CGGAACCATCGTGGAACCGGTCGGCAACGCCCGGCCGCCGGAGCGCCTCGACAACAAGGACAGGCAGGGGGAAATCAGCGACATCCTCATCTTCCGTTCCGTGATTGAACCCGGGGCTTGCCAGCGGGCGGCCTCGATGCGGCTCAGCGAGGATCAGCGTCAGCTCCTGATTGATTCCTTGGCCGAGGTTGAAAACGCGGGTTCCCCGGTGGAATACAGGCAAGCCGACGCCCGCCTCCACCTGGCTTTCTCCGCTGTTGCGGGGTCGTCCGAACTCAATAAAGCCAGCACCACCATCCAGACAAAGATCCACGAGTTCCTCGCGGAAATCCCCTTTCTGCAGCGGAACATCGAACATTCAAACCAAGAGCATCGATTGATAGTGCAGGCCATCCTCGACGGCGAGCCTGCAGCGGCCCGAAGCGTCATGGAATTGCACTGCGAGTCCACTGCCGCACTACTCAAGGGACTACTGAAATGAGCAGCACTATGAACGACATTTCGAACACCGTGAAAACTACCGTTCACCCTCGCAATGACCGCATGCTCACCGTTGAGCAACTCAAGGCGCGGATTGGCGACGGCGCCATAGACACCGTGATTCTCGGCTTCACCGACATGCAGGGCAGGCTTCAGGGCAAGCTCCTTCACGCGCAATTCTTCCTTGATTCCGTCCTGGAGCACGGCACGGAAGGCTGCAACTACCTCCTCGCCGTTGACACCGAAATGAACACTGTCGACGGCTATGACATTTCCTCGTGGGAAAAGGGCTATGGAGACATGGTCTTCGACATGGATTTGGACACCATCCGTGTCCTTCCCTACCGCGAGGGGAGTGCGCTGATCCAGTGCGATCTGTCGATGACCGACGGCACTCCGGTCTCTGTTTCGCCCCGCGCCATGCTCAAGCGCCAGACGGCCAAGGCGGCCGAGCGCGGTTGGAAGGCACTTGCCGGAACCGAGCTTGAGTTTGTGGTCTACAACGACTCCTACGAGCAGGCATGGGACCTGGACTACAAGCACCTCACTCCTGCCAATCAATACAACGTGGACTACTCGCTCCTGGGATCGGGTCGCGTGGAACCCCTGCTTCGCCGGATCCGGAACGAGATGTACGCAGCGGGCATGACCGTGGAATCCGCGAAAGGTGAATGCAACTTCGGCCAACACGAGATCGCGTTCAAGTACGACGAAGCGGTCACAACGGCGGACAACCATTCCGTCTACAAGACCGCGGCCAAGGACATCGCCCATGACATGGGCCAATCCATTACCTTCATGGCCAAGCCCAACGAGCGCGAGGGCAATTCCTGCCACATCCACCTGTCCCTTCGCGGACTCGACGACGAGCTGGTCTTCTGGGACAAGGCCACCGGAGCCCGCACCAAAACCTACGATCACTTCATCGCCGGAGTGCTTGCCACGATGCGGGAATTCACGCTCTTCTACGCTCCCAACATCAACTCCTACAAGCGGTTCGTCAAAGGCTCGTTCGCTCCGACGGCGGTGGCCTGGGGCCTCGACAACCGCACCTGCTCGGTGCGCCTCGTGGGCCATGGTCAAAGCGCGCGCCTGGAGAACCGGCTGCCCGGTGGCGACGTGAACCCGTACTTGGCACTGTCGGCCATGCTTGCCGGCGGGCTCTACGGAATCGAAAACGAGCTCGAACTCGAGCCCGCAACCCTTGGCAACGCCTACACCTCGGGTGCTCCCACCGTGCCGACGACGATGCGGGAAGCGCGGGATCTGTTCGCCAACTCCGTGATCGCCAAGGAAGTCTTCGGCGAGGAAGTGGTGCGGCACTACGTGAACTACGCCGACGTCGAACTGGCAGCTTTTGAGTCCGTCATCACGGACTGGGAGCTCCGCCGCGGCTTCGAAAGGCTGTAGGCGATGACTCAGAATCAGACACAGGCTCCAGGTTCAAGCCGGCCTCCTCGCATCGCGTTGACCACTTATCTTCAAAACGCGAAATGGGGGATTTGGGACGCGCGGGCAGCGGTACTGCCGGCAACGTATTTGGAAGCCGTGGTGGCGGCAGGCGGCACCCCTCTCCTGCTGCCGCCCATCGGCACCGATACTTCCGTCCTTGACCTCGTGGATGGCCTCGTTGTGGTGGGAGGCGCCGACGTCGACCCCGGAAATTACGACGCCGAGCCCCACCCGAGCACACGCAGCCAGCCCGAGCGGGACGAGCACGATATCTCGTTGACGCTGGCGGCCTTGGAGAAGGGCATTCCGCTCTTCGCGATCTGCCGCGGCGCGCAAATCCTCAACGTGGCCCTGGGCGGAAACCTCATCCAGCACGTGCCGGACGTGCTGCCCGAGGCGAACTACCAACCTGCTCCCGGAGTCTACGGGGAGGTTGAGTTCGATACTCGGCCGGGCAGCATCAGCGCGCAACTACTAGGTGAAAAGGCATCGGCGCCGGTCTATCACCACCAGATTCTTGACCGGGTTGCCGAAGGCCTTTGCGTCACCGCGCGTGCGGCGGACGGGACGGTCGAGGCCGTCGAATCGACCCAAGGAAGTTGGGCGTTGGGCGTTCAGTTTCATCCTGAACAAAATCGTTCCGACGTGCGGCTCTTCGAAGGATTCATTGAGGCTGCCAGAAGGTACCGGGACGGGGAACTCTACGCTGAGCGCCTCAACCCATCGACGGAATTCACAGCGACAGAAAAGAGCTGGGCGTGAGTGCCACAATTTTTGACATCATCAATCCGGCCACAGAAGAGTTCCTTCAAACCGTTGAGCTGGCATCCCTCGCCGAAACGGACGCGCTGATTGCCCGCGCGGCCGCTGCCTTCGAGACCTGGCGGAACGTGTCGCCGTCGGACCGGGCACTGCTCCTGCGCCGGTTCGCGGCCGCCGTCGACGCCGATCTGGAGAACCTCGCGCAACTGGAAGTCCGCAACGCGGGGCATACGATCGGCAACGCCCGCTGGGAAGCGGGCAATGCGCGCGACGTCATCAGCTACTACTCGGCGGCTCCTGAGCGGCACTTCGGGCGGCAGATCCCCGTTGCCGGAGGCCTCGATGTGACGTTCCACGAGCCATTGGGCGTTGTCGGCATTATTGTGCCGTGGAACTTTCCGATGCCGATCGCGGCGTGGGGCTTCGCTCCGGCGCTCGCGGCGGGCAACACGGTGTACTCAAACCCGCGGAACTTACGCCGCTGACCGCGATGAGACTCGGGGAGCTGGCGCGCGAGGCCGGCCTGCCCGATGGCGTGCTGACTATCATCCCCGGGAAGGGCTCCGTTGTGGGGGCGCGCTTCGTCACCCACCCTGCGGTGCGAAAGGTCGTCTTCACCGGGTCCACCGGGGTTGGCAAGCAGATCATGGCCGGTTGTGCCGACCAGGTGAAGCGCGTGACGCTCGAGTTGGGGGGCAAGAGCGCGAACATCGTGTTCGCCGACGCGACCTTGAGGCCGCT
>NZ_DF952477.1:0-1648 GCF_001263615.2 Arthrobacter sp. Hiyo1
CCGGCGTCGAGCGGCTCCCGTAGGTGCCCAGGCCGAAGGGGGTCTGGTCAGTGTCGCCGTGGACGACGTCGATGCTCTCAGGCGGGATGCCGAGTTCCTCCGCCACGATCTGGGCGAACGTGGTTTCGTGGCCCTGCCCCTGGCTTTGCACCGAGATCCTGACGACGGCCTTGCCGGTGGGATGGACGCGGAGTTCCGCGCCGTCGGCCATGCCGAGTCCCACGATGTCAAAATGCTTACGGGGCCCGGCGCCGACGGTCTCAGTGAAGAAGGACACGCCGATGCCCATCAGCTCGCCGCGCTCCCGCTTTTCGAGTTGCTCGCGCCGGAGATCCTCGTACCCGGCCATTTGCATGGACAGCCGCATGGCAGGCTCGTAGTTGCCGGAGTCGTAGATCCAGCCGGTCTTGTTGGCGTAGGGGAACTGCTCGGGTTTGATGAAATTCTTGAGCCGGAGCTCTGCCGGATCCATCTCGAGTTTCCGGGCCAGGATGTCCACCATGCGCTCCACGAGGTAGACCGCTTCCGTCACGCGGAAGGAACAGGCATAGGCGACGCCACCGGGGGCCTTGTTGGTGTAGACACCAGTGACCTTGCAGTAGGCCGCCTTCAGGTCGTAGCTCCCGGTAAAGATGGAGAAGAAGCCGGCCGGGGTCTTGGTGGGCTGTGCGGTCGCGTTGAAGGCGCCGTGGTCTGCCAGCACGCTGGTCCGGACTGCCAGGATCTTGCCGTCGTTGGTGGCCGCGATCTCGCCCTGCATGATGTAGTCTCGGGCGAACGACGTGGACATCAGGTTTTCCGAGCGGTCCTCCACCCACTTCACCGGCTTCCCGGTGACGATCGAACCGACGACGGCCAGGACATAGCCGGGATAGATGCCCACCTTGTTGCCGAAGCCCCCGCCGATATCGGGGGAGACGATCCGGATCTTGTGCTCCGGAATGCCGGCGACTATCGCATACAGCGTCCGGTGGGCATGCGGGGCCTGGGTCGTTTCGTAGAGGGTCAGCCTGCCGTCGATCGGATCGAAGTCCGCCACGGCGCCGCAGGTTTCCATGGGCGCCGGGTGCACGCGCGGATACACGACCTCCTGGGCGCGACGAC
Organism: Arthrobacter sp. Hiyo1; assembly: GCF_001263615.2. NCBI lineage: Bacteria > Bacillati > Actinomycetota > Actinomycetes > Micrococcales > Micrococcaceae > Arthrobacter > Arthrobacter sp. Hiyo1. The sequence goes on from NZ_DF952477.1 coordinate 1,105, forward strand.
GTCGGCAGCGGCGAACACCGCCTCGGTTTCGGCCGCATCGCCGATCTCCCAGTCGAAGATCCGGTTGTCCGTCCGGCCCTCGATATCGTCGCGGATGACCGGCGCGCCGGGATCGAGGGCGCGGCGGGCATCAATCACCGGAGGCAACATGTCGTATTCGACGTCGATCAGCTCCAAGGCGTCCCGGGCGGCGTAGCGGTCCTCCGCGACCACGAAGGCGACTTCCTGGCCCTGGAAGCGGACCTTGTCCGTGACGAGGACTGCCTGGACGTCCGCGGACAGGGTGGGCGCCCACGCGAGGTTGAGGGCCTGCAGGTCCTTGCCGGTGATAACGGCGAGGACCCCGGGATGCGCCAATGCTTCGGACGTGTCTATGGAAACCAGTCGGGCATGCGCAACGGGAGCGCGCAGAATGGCCCCATGCAGCATGCCGGGCAGCACAATGTCGTCGAGGTAATTGCCCTTGCCGCGGACGAACCGCGGGTCCTCCTTGCGCTGGAGGCGGCCGAACCCGATCGGGCGGCCCGGGTCTCCGGCCGCCGGG
>NZ_DF952477.1:3212-8933 GCF_001263615.2 Arthrobacter sp. Hiyo1
CCCGAGCGCGGGCGGATCGTGAAGCGGACTTCGTACAACAGTTCGTTTTGCGCCACGGCGGTTTCGTAAGGGCCGCGGTGGAAATCCGACATCGCGACGATCCGTTCGCCGTCGGGCCCGCGGATCACGGCCTGGGCGCGCAGGACATCGCAAACGGTAGACAGGTCTTCGGCCGGATCCGCTTGGCAGAGCGAGCCGCCGATCGTTCCACGGTTGCGGACCACAGGTCCGCGATCACCTGCTCGGCGTCGCGGATTATCGGAAAGAGCTCGGCGACTTCGGCTGACTCGAGGAGCGCTGTGTGGCGGGTTAACGCGCCCACACGCAACTGCTCGCCTTCCCTGCGGATGAATTCCAGTTCCGTCAGGTCGTTGATGTCGATCAGCCACTCCGGCCGCGCCAGGCGGAGCTTCATCATCGGCAGCAAGCTGTGCCCGCCGGCGATGATGCGCGACTCGGGACCGTGGCGTTCGAGGAGGGACAGCGCGTTTGCGACGTCGCTGGCGCGCTCATAATCAAATGGAGCCGGAATCTGCATTGTCCACCCCTTAGGGGCCAGACGTCCTGCACCTCGTAGGACGCGGACCTATGATCAGTCTTGCCCGCGTCATTGTGGGTGTCAACATAGTCAAGGGGCCAGATCACGGCCATTTTGACCCGAAAAAGAATTTCCCAGGCAGTGTCCTTTTCGCGACGTCCCGCCCGTCGTCATGGTGTATCAACCGAGAAGAAGGAGTCATCGTGGAGTACATGCTTTTCATTTGCAACGACCCGGCAGCGCCGGAATATGTCGCCGCCGAGGACAATATCGTTGAATGGGTGGCCGAGATGGAAGCCCGCGGCGTAACCCGTCACGGTGACCGGCTGCGTCCCGTCGAGGACGCCACCACCGTCACGGTGCGGGCGGGCGAAGTGGTTGTCTCGGACGGGCCGTTTGCGGAGACGAAAGAGTGGATCGCGGGCTACGACGTCATCGCGTGTGCCGATCTCGATGAGGCCATCGAGGTGGCGTCCAAGCATCCCATGGCACGATTCGGCAAGATCGAGATCAGGCCAGTGTGGCCGCTCGGGCTGTAGCGGTTCGCCCGGCGTCCGGCGTCTTGAGCGGGGAGATGAAATGGCGAGAGAACTGACGGATGCCCGGACCGCCGTCGAGGCTGCCTCCGCCGAGGAGAACGCCCGGATCACCGCAACCCTCATCCGGGTGACGGGAGACTGGAGCCTGGCGGAGGATTGCGTTCAGGACGCGTTCGCAAAGGCATTTGTCGACTGGCCGGAGCACGGCGTTCCGCGGAACCCCGGGGCTTGGCTGACCACAGTGGCGAGGAACAGGGCGATCGATCGCATGCGGAGTGCGGCCAGTGAAAAGAGGGCTGTCCGTGAACTCGCGATCATCGCCCAACTCGAAGGCTTGGGGGATGGGGGCAGCAATGATCCGGGTGCGGAAGACGACCGGCTGCGGCTGATCTTCACCTGTTGCCACCCTGCCCTCCCGCTCGACGCAAGGGTTGCGTTGACGCTGCGTACCGTCGCAGGGCTGACGACGGGTGAGATTGCGCGTGCGTTCCTCGTCTCGGAGGCAACCATGTCAAAGCGGCTGGTCCGTGCACGGGCAAGATACGTGACGCAGGAATCCCGTATCGGGTACCGCCCCCGGAGCTGAGAGCCGAACGCACGTCCGGGTCCTGGCGGTGCTCTATCTCATGTTCAACGAAGGCTATTCCGCCACGGGCGGCGATTCCTTGATCCGGGAGTCCCTTGCGCGGGAAGCGATTCGCCTCAACCGCTTGCTCGTTTCGTTGCTTGCCGGTTCACAGCAGGAACCGGAGGCCATGGGCCTCCTCGCGCTCATGCTGTTCCACCATGCCCGGCGAAGCTCTCGAACGGACGCGGCGGGGGACTTGGTGACGTTGGAGGAGCAAGACCGCGAATTGTGGGACCACGCTGAGGTTGCCGAGGCCGTTGCGCTCCTCGCTGCTGCCGAACGGCTTGGCATTTCACACCGATCCCGGCCAGGGAGCTACCGTGTCCAGGCCGCTATTGCGGCATGCCATATGACCGCCCGCACCCCAGGAAGTACAGACTTCGCCCGGGTGGCCTTGCTGTACGACTCCCTTGCGCAGATTGCGCCGTCGCCGGTTGTCGAACTCAACCGCGCTGTCGCCGTCGCAATGTCCCAAGGTCCGGAGGCCGGGCTGGCCCTCATCGAGCAACTGGACCGATCCCGCTCGCTCGAGGGGTACTACCTTCTGCCCGCCGCGAAAGCGGACCTCCTGAGGCGGCTCGGCCGAAGGTCGGAGGCGAGGGACGAATACCAGCGGGCCCGCGAACTCGCACCATCCGAGGCGGAACGCCGCTACCTTGGCAAACGCCTGGCGGAGACTGGTTCTGCGTCCTCGTCCTCATCTGAATCCACGCCGAATAGCAATGCGACATCCGCCGTCAAGGAGAAAAAATGAAACATCTCTTGCTGATTCAAAACAATTTCGACGCCTGGAACGCCCTTCCAGAGTCCGAGATCGACGCGATCATGGAGGCGCACACCTCCTTGCAGCAGGAACTCAGGGCCTCCGGAGAATTTGTGGAGGCTCATGAACTCGGTGAAGAAGCGAAGTTCGTGAGAAACAACGGCAGCGGGCCTACGGTGACGGACGGCCCGTTCATCGAGACGAAGGAAATCGTGGCCGGCTACTACGTGGTTGACTGCGTGGACATGGCAAGGGCTGTGGAGATCGCCGGCAAGTTCGGAGAGGCCAGGCTGTGGCCTATCGAGGTACGACCCATGGACCCGTGAGCGATCCGGAGACCGTTGACACTGTTCCGGGCCGCGAGGAGACTTTTTTCTGGGGATGCCTCGCCGAAAGGAGCCCCAGATGTCGTGGCACGTCGAGTACGTATTTTGAGAATTGCAACTGCGACATGGTCTGCCCGTGTTCCACTTCAGGGCTGACCGCACCGGCGGATAACGATCGATGCAACGTGGCCCTGGCCTTTCATGTGGACACAGGTGAGGTAAACGGCGTCGACGTCGGTGGCCTGACGGTCTGCGTCGTCGCCGATACGCCTGCCCTCATGAGCGACGGGGGATGGAAACTCGGCGTGCTGATGGACGCCGCCGCCTCACCCGAGCAAGCCGAAGCGCTCGGCGCGGTTTTCGGTGGCCAGCTCGGCGGACCGATGGAGGGCCTCACACCCCTGATCGGTGAAATGGCGGGAATGGAATCCCTCGAAATCGCCTACACCGAAGACGGTCGTTCGCACCAGGTCCGCGTCGGCAGTGCCGTCGACTTGGCCGTTGAGGACTTCGTGTCTCCGATGGATGCCACAGGGCTGGGAGTGAAAGTCAGCGGGGTAGGATTCCCGGCGGACACCTTGGCCGCGGGCACAGCCAGCACGGCCCGCGTGGACGTGTTCGGGATGACCTGGGACAACGCCGGGAAGAACTCCTTCTCCGCTCCCTTTGCCTGGTCGGCCTAGGTGCCGCTTCCTGGACGCTCGCTCGCTTATACGGTCAAATTCCACGACGCTCGCTCTGATATGTCGTCAAATTCCGGGACGCTTGCTCACATCATGTGAGCGAGCGTCGACGGAAAACACCCTAAAAAGTGAGCGAGCGTCCCGGGACGCGAAGCTTAGTCAAGCGGTCCGACAACCCGGTGCGCTTAGCCGGCCACCGTCGTGAACGGCAAGACGAGCCGCGACTGGTGGGTGGCGTCGCGGTAGATCTTGTGCGTGACGGGGCGCCTACCGGCAAGTGGAAGGCGTCAGGCGGGAGTAGTGCGTTGTGCTCGTCGGCCAGCGGCTCATCGTTGGACAGTTCAACCGTGAGGCGATGACCTGCCTTGAACGTGTTGGCGAACGGGTAGAGGCGCAGTACGTACTCCTCGATCGTCCCGGGCTCCACCGGCACTGATCGGGTGTGCGGGTGGTAGGGGTTGCCCTCGGTAGTCCGTTCGTCCAGCTCGTGGTGCGATGCCTTGAGGTAGCCGGTGGTGATCAGCTGGCGTTGCCCGTTCGGCGCGGTGTCCCAGAGGCGCAGGATGAAGTTTGTGTCGATCTGGTCGATTTCCGCGAAGATGTGGGCCGCGCCGGCGCCGATGAGTTCAGAATCCTGCTCGAACGGCTGGGTGCTCCACGAGAGGATCTCCACCTTATCTGTCACCGTTAGCGGGGCTTGGTAGAAACCGTCGGGGGCGGCGTACTCCGCACCCATGGGCTCCGGCTCTTCCGACAGCTTGTGGCGCGGCCGGAGATAGAGGGACTTGTACTCGATGTCCTTCGGGGGCCACTGCCCGGCGGTCACCACTTCGCGCGAGCCCTCCACGAAGACGCTGACGGGCGGCTCGTCCATGACCCCGTTGTCGATGCCTTTGATCCAGTAGTCATACCACCGGAACATTTTGTCGTGCTCCTCGATGAAGGGGCGTGATTGCATGGGCGGGTAGGGGCCGATGGTCAGTTTTTTCGGGCCCTTGAGTGCGTTGTACAACTCGATGGTGCCGTCAAGGGTCCACCCGCGGCCTTGGTCGAGCTGCAGCCAGACCGGGATGTCGATGTTCGGGGCCAGCGTGATGGGGTTGCGTTCTTCGTACCATTCACCGTCCAGTTCGTTCATGACGATGTCGAACCAGGCCTCGTGGTTCTTGGGGTAGTTCAGTACATGGACCAGGTTCGGCCAGGCCGCGATGTCCGGATCCTCGAGGCGCTCGGCGACGAGCTTCTTGAGTTCCCCTGGAGAATGCTTCTCGATCATGCGGGACTTCACGTTGTCGGTGAACGCCCAGCCCGAGTCCCCTCCGCGTCCTTCGCGGGCGGCACGCGGCATGAACCACATGATGCCGCCGTGGTACGTCGTTTCATAGAAGTCGTAATGGCCGCCGGAGACGAAGATCGCCTTGAGGTGCGGCGGACGCTCGGCGGCGGCCAGAACCTGCATCGAACCGAAGTAGGAGATGCCCACCATGCCGACGTTCCCGTCGCACCATGGCTGCGCGGCGACCCATTCGATGAAGTCGTAGGCGTCCTGGCCAAGCGACACACCGCCGGCGTTGTAGTTGCCGATGTGCTCGCCGCCCGAGAAGCCCGAGCCTCGGAGGTCGCCGATGACATGGACGTAGTCCTCCTTGACGATCCTGGCGATGTCCCCGGCCTCGATGCAGCCGTCCCACATGGGGCTGGGACGCCGCTGCGGGGGAGTGGTGAGGGCAAGGGCCTGCAGCTCCTTGCCGTACGGACTGAGTGCCACCAAGGCCGGGCGCGGCTTGTTTTCGGGGCCGTGGTAGGCGTCCGCTGCAAGCTCGACTCCGTCGCGCATCGGGACCCGGAGGTCCTTGCGGACAGCTATGGATTGCCCGCTTGCATCCAGGAACTGAAAGTCATCCATGAGTGTTTACTCCTCGTCTTCGATCAAATGGTCCAGCGACGTGCGGTACCCGTGGAGGGTGGTGAAGAACGGGGAAGGCTCCAGCGTGGGGTCCCCGTCGTATCCAAGGTCCTCGGCCACGCGGGTGAAAGGGGAGTAGGGCGAGTCTGTGTCCTGCAAGCCGGAGGCCAGGCAACCGCCGGCCGCATTGCTGACACGGGCCTCGATGTCCAGGCTCCCTTGGAGCGCTTCCCTTGCCTGTCCGGCGTCGAGCTCCACGCCGTAGGGCGTGCCGTCCCTGTGGCGGTACGTGCCCCAGGTACAAGTGCCGTGGACGGACCTCATCCCGCAGGTACTCA
>NZ_DF952477.1:9252-13227 GCF_001263615.2 Arthrobacter sp. Hiyo1
ACGGCATTCGTGGCCGCGGTGAGCTTCGCCTCGCCGTCGGGATCCTGCAGATACTGCGCCCGCCCGGAAAGGTATTCGTCCACATGGGCCCGGCGCGAGCGCAAGAACGGTGCGTCGGCCTCATGAATGACCACTTGGGCGCGCCGTCCGGTGAGCTCCCACAGGGCGTAGGCGCCGCCAATGTGGTCGATGTGTCCATGGGTCAGCAGGATCCAGCGGACGTCTTCGATCCGGCGTCCGATTGCCTCCAGTGCCGGCACCATGCCGTCGGCGGGGGAGGACGCGATCCCGGTGTCGACGATGGCCGGTTCAGCGGTGTCGATGAAGAAGCTGTAGAGGCCGAAGCGGCCCCACGGGGAGACGAGGGGATGTACAGCAAGCGGCTTCGTCATTGGCCGGTCCTCGCGTTCAGGAATTCGCCCGTCTCCTCGAATGCCCGGTACAGCTCCGGTATCCAGGAGAAGTGCTGGACAAAACCATGATTGGCGCCGGGGTAGCGGGTCACTTTTGTCTCGACGCCGGCCTCCGCCAAGCGCCGGCCATAGAGTTCGCCCTCGTCCCGGAGGGGATCATGCTCGGCGGTGATGACCAGCGCTGCCGGCAGCCCGGCGAGATCTTCCCGCTTGATGGGGGAGACACGGGGGTCTGCAGGGTCGGCCCCGTTCTCAAGGTAGAACGAGTTGAAGGGTTTGAGGCCCGCCGTCTCCAGCCCGTACCCTTCGGCGTTTTCGCGCAGTGAGGGGTAACGCTCGACGTCGAAATCCAGGTCCAGCGACGGGTAGAACAGGACCTGGTGGGTGATCTGCTTGAACCCGTCGTCGAGGGCTTTCACGGCGACGGCGGCAACGAAGTTGCCTCCAGAGCTATCACCTGCGATGGCGAGATTCTTCCCGTCCCACTTCAGGTTTCCGCCCTTCCCGGCCGCCCAGCGGACCACGCCATAGCAGTCGTCAAGCCCTGCAGGGAACACGGCCTCGGGAGCCAAACGGTAGCCAACCGAGATGACCTTGTGTCCGGTTTCCTTTGCCAGGGCGCGTGCCACGTAGTCGTGGGTGTCCAGGCTGCCCAGGAAGAAGGCGCCGCCGTGGAAGTACACCAGCAGGCCATAGGAGTCGGCCTCCATCGGCGTATAGATCCGCACCGGCACTTCGCCCGACGACGTGACAGCCGTGGCGTCGTCCACCGAGTACAGCGGTAGCCGCTCCGCCAGCGGCGGGACCTGGGCTGCCTCGCCGGCGCGCATGGCTCGAGGGTCCAAGGGCGAACCATCGGGTGCCGGCAAAGTGGCCAGGACCTTGGCGATTTCCGGATGGATGGCCATGGCGTTCATGCCCTCGCTTCTGCTGTTACGGGCGCGCTGGCGGGCTTTTGCGACGTGGGCTTCTGACCCGGGAAGACATCGTTGACCTCTTCCTCGATCCAGCCTTGGCGGGAGATGCGCTGCAGCTCATCCGTCACCGGCTTGCGGGTTGCCTGGAACAGGGCCAGCGCCTCCTTGACCGTGGCGGCCTGGGTGACCGCGTCGGCGAGTGCACCTGCGTCCTCAATGGCCGAGTTTGCGCCTTGTCCCTGGTGGTGCAACATGGAGTGCGCCGCGTCGCCCATGAGCACCACGGAGTCGGTGTGCCACGAGTCGACCGGGTCGATGTCGTAGACGGCGCGGACATTGACCGTGTTCATGTCGAGGCCCCTTGTGATGTTCACGATGCGCTCGTCGAATCCGCTGACGGTTTCCAGGAGGCTTTCCTTGCTCACCTTCGGCGCCCAGGTACCGTCCGGGTTCAGGGCAGTAATGTCGAAGGACACCTGGTTCCGGTGGCGAAGCGGCAACAGGTAGACCTTGGTGCCCTTGCCGATGTACATCCGTAGGTTGTCGTCAACCACCAGGCCGTGGGCGTCGTCGGCGGAAATGACCACACGGTAGGCGTGTTCTCCGGAGAACACGGGGCCTTTGCCGCAGAAGAGCTGCTCGCGGACCACGGATTTGATGCCGTCGGCACCCACCACGAGGTCTGCCTCGACGGTATTGCCGTTCGTGAAGCTCAGCACGGAACGGCCGTCCATTTCCTCGATCTTCTCGAGCTTGTGGCCCAGGTGCACCATTCCCTTCGGGAGCACGCCGAGCAAGGCCTCGATGAAGTCGCCCCGGTGGATGAGGTAGGTGTGGGCCTGCTCGCCGAACTCCGGCCATGTGTCCTTCAAGATCGGTGTTCCGCTGGCCGTGAGGATCTCGAAGTAGTCGCTCGGCGAACTGACCTTGGCGATAGCATCGAAGATCCCCCACCTGTTGAAACGGTCCATGGTGGCGGGACGTAATCCAATGCCGGCGCCAACCTCCCGCATCTGCGACGCTTGCTCGTACACGTTGACGTTCGCACCGAGCAGGCTCAGGCTTTGGCCGCAGCTGCGCCCCCATACCCTGCGCCGACGATGGCGATATTGAGGTTCTTGATATCTTCAGATTTCATTGTTTGGATCACTTTCTGGACTCTTCCTTGGCCTGGGACCAAGTCTGGAGAAGCGGGTAGATTGTGGTGCCCGTCCGGAAGTCAGGCGTCCAGCGACAGGAAGCCGGCCGGGTTGTCTTCGAGCAGGAGTTTGAGAGTGGCGTCGTCGATTCCCGCGGCGCGCATGTCGGGGATCATGTCCTCGAAGATGTAGTTGATGGTGTGGCCCTTGACCCCCGGCCAGCCCAGCGGGCTGCAATTCGCGTCCGCCGAAACGAGCAGCTTGTCTGCGTAGCCCTTTTTCACGAGGGTCACGAAGTGCTGCATGCGTTCGGCGCGCTTGCGGCCCCAAAACGGGGGATCCGGAAGTTCGAGGTCGTAGCCGAAGGTATCGAAGCCGATTCGGCCGCCCTGCTCGTAGATCCAGTCATGCGGGGTGATCGGAGCGTTCAATCCGTCGTCGGCGTGGCCGAAGAGCACGCGGTCCAGGGAGAGGCCCTCTTCGTTGAAGATGGAGACCGCCGGCTCGGGATCGATGGCCAGGTGGGTCAGTATTGGCGCACCGGTGACGACGGCGGCGCGGGCCGCGGCCCGGTAGACTCGTTTGTCCAGCTCTGTCATTCGTCCACCGCGCTCACGCCCACCTTGATCACGCCGCTTTGGCGCCGGTGTTTCCGATGCCCACGGTGATCTCGTGGATGAACACTTTCGCGAGGTAGTCCACGGTGGCGCGGGAGAAATGCGGCAGGGCGGTGTCGCCGCCGACGAACCCGGTGCAGGCCACAATGTGCACCCCGGTCTTCCGGGACAGGGACTTGTAGTAGTCGACGTCACGGCCGTTGCAGATACCCGTGGCGTCCACTAACGTGCCGCCGCCGTATTCGCGGAACTTCCGCAACTTCGGCACGGTTTCTTCATAGGCCTGTTCCGGGGTCTTCCACCATTTGCTGTCGAGTTCGGACCCGGGCATGCCGTACCCGATGTGTTCGTGGACCGCCACGATTTCCAGTTCTTCGGCCGGAATGGTTCCCAGCACTGTATTGACCTTGGTCATTCGTTCACCTCAGGGGTTCTCAAGCTTGTTGCGGGTGGGCGGGTGCTGAGCGCACGGTCAGGAGATTGCGCGGATTGTCCACGAGGATGCGTTGGGCGTCTTCGTCACTCAGGCCCTGGGTCTTGAGGTGGGGCACGAACGTGGCCACCACGTGGCTGTAGGGCAGCTCGTACTCCGGGAGGCCCTTGGCCACTCCGATTGAGTTGCCCGAGAGGATGATCTTGCCGGCGTGGCCGGCGCTGACGAGTTCGAGTACCAGTGCAGTGCGTTCCTGGTCGCTGAGGTAGCCGGATGGTCGTTCAAGCCCACGTGTCGATGCCGACGAATGCTCCGCGGCGGGCCACCTCAATGGCCGTTCCGGCGGCGTCCTTGCGGTCCAAGTCACCGACAAGCACCCGCTCGGCCCCGATCTGCTCATCCAGGACGATGTCCAAGTCGTGCAAGGCGTCGGCGCCGAAGCGGATGGAGACCGGA
>NZ_DF952477.1:13253-17871 GCF_001263615.2 Arthrobacter sp. Hiyo1
CCTCGCTGACCTCCCTCCCGAAGAGATCGGCGAACTTTTCGGCCGGCCACGGGTGGGCGGGTTGGTCTGTGGCGTCAGGAAGTACCCGCCGAGTTCTTCCTCCGGGCCCAAGCCCGTGGAGGCCACGATGTGGACGCCGGTGGAGCGGGAGAGTGCCTCGTAGAGTTTGAGGTCGCGGCCGTGGAACATGCCGGTGCTGTCGACGATCGTTTGCCCGCCGAACCCACGGAACTCCGTGAGTTTCGCAGCCAGGGCCTCGAAGATCTCCGCCCGGTCCATCGAGATGTCGGGAGCGTACTGGGCGCCCGGGAGCACCGACAACAACGCTTCATGGACCGCAACGACGCCCAGTTCAGAAGCAGGTACGGGGCCCAGGACCGTGTTGACGGTTTGCCCGGCGGGGGCATCAATCACGTCGGCGGTGCCGGTGGGGGTGGTGTGACTCACGGGGGTCTTCTCCCTTGAAGATCGGATGTTGGATGCAGGGACGCCGCGCAGTGTGACCGCGCCGTCGCTCCGTTGCGATGCAGCCAGCATCACACTTTCCTTTACATACTGTCAAGAAATTTATACAAGAGAATTTTCCTTGACATGCTGTAAGAATTAACTCCACACTGTCTCATACAGTCCCCATGAACCAGATCGAACAGAAACAAGGGAGTTTCATCGATGAGTCAAACCATTTCGGTAGCGAGCCGCGGCTCTGTACGGGCCACTTTCGTGGCCGCCTACAGCGCTGTCACCCTCGCGCAGATCACCAACGCGTTGCCAGGGGCCCTCAGCGGCACCTTTGCCGTGGAATTCCACACCTCGGGCGCTGGCCTGACCTGGATCGCGGGCATGTTCCTGATGGGCATTGTGGTGTTCGAGCTCAGCTGGGGACTGCTGGGCGATATGTTCGGGCGCAGGAAGCTGCTCTATGTCGGCGCTGCCGTCAGCGTCATCGGCTCGGTCATGGCCGCGATGGCGCCCTCCACCGGCGTGATGATCGTCGCGCAGGCCATCGGCGGCATAGGGGCGGGCATACTCTTTCCCATTTCGCTTTCCATGATCGCGGCGATCACCCCCGACCACCGCGCCCGGGCGAAGGTCATCGCCACCTGGGCAGGGTTCCTGTCACTGGGCGCGGTGATTTCCCCGGTGCTTGCCGGGTTCACTGCGCAGTTCTTCACCGTGCCCGGCGGTGGACCAGGCGCCTCGAACGCCTTCAGTGGCTGGCGCGCGGCCTATTTGATTGCGGCCGCTGTTGCCGTCGTCGTTCTTCTCATCGCGGTCCGCGCGAAAGATTCCGCAGCCGCCGAGGGGCGCAAACTGGACATGCCCGGCCAGCTCACTCTCGCCGTCGGCCTCATTGCCGTCCTTTACGCCACGGTGACGGCGGTCGACGCCGGCTTCGGCAGCGCGCAGGTTATCGCAAGCTACATCGCCGGCGGAATCCTGCTCATCGCTTTCATCATCATCGAGTCGCGCACCGCTCAGCCGCTGATCCACCTCTCGCTGTTCAAGAACAGCTCCTACTCGATCACCGGGATTGTGGCCGTCACCGGGATGTTCGCTTTCCTTGCGATCTGCTTCAGCACGAGCGTCGCCGTCAGCGGCCTGGCCCTGGCCGAGACCTGGAAGGTCGGAGTTCTATTCGTCTTCATCCAGGGCCCGGCATTCGCCTTCATCCCGGTGGTCGGGTGGCTCATCCACCACGTTGCCCCACGCTGGGTACTGACGGCCGGCTTCGCTTTCATGGCCGTTTCCGGGTTCTGGCTCTCCACGTTCGCACTCGGCACCCCGGAGACTTTCGGCGGCACGCCGTGGACAGCATTCATTCCGCCTCTGCTCGTGCTGGGTGTCGGCTTCGCCCTCACGGTCGGCTCCGTTACCGCAGTGGCCATCAACACCGTCCCGGCCCAACAAATCGGCATGGCGTCCGCCACGACGAATCTCCTGCGCGACCTCGGCTTCGCCCCCGGTCCTGTGATCGGCTCGGCCATCGCCTTCGGCATTGGAGCCACAGTCTTCGCTGGTCCCCTTGCCGGAATCCTCGGGGCGGCCGGAATGCCCGCAGATGCAGTGGCCGGACTGGCGCACGTGCCGCCGCTTGGTTTCCTCTCAGGCTGGGACGGCATCGTCGCCCAATTCTCCGGCCAGGCAGCCGGAGGCGGTGCTCCGGCCCCGGCGGTCGATGGCATGGTCAAGGCCCTCGCCGCAGCCAAGCCGCGCATCCAGGGGGTCGCCGGAACGTCCCTCGGCGAGGTTTCCAGACCGTCTATCTCTGCGCGGGCGTCGCGGCGACCCTCTCCGCCGTTCTCACCCTCTTCATCTCCGCACGGTCCTCAGCGCCTACCGCCGATGCCATCACGGAGACCACCGAAGCAAGCGCCGAGGCCGCCGTCTAAGACCTCCGGCGCTGACCCGACCACTTACTATCCACAAGGAGAACCCCGTGACTGCACCTATCGAGTCAGACATCGACATCTGGGCTGACGACATCCTCGTCGACCCCTACCCCACCTATGCCGCGCTCCGCGAGCAGGCTTCCGTGGTCCACCTTCCGAAGAACGAGCTGTACGTCCTGACGCGCTACGACGCCATCCGCAATGCCCTCGGCGATCCGGAGGCCTTCTCGTCCACCAGCATCGGATTCAACCCGATGGTCAACCAGGCACTGCAGGGCACCTCCCTTGCCTCCGACCCGCCGATCCACACGCAGCTCCGCGCCACGCTGTCCCAGAACCTTACCCCCCGGGCCCTTCGCGGCCTCAAAGTCGTCATCGACCAAAAGGCGGACAAGCTCGTCGCGGAACTGGCCACCAGTGGCGGCTTCGAGGCCATCGATGCCCTGGCCCGGGCCTTCCCGATCGAGATCGTCGCCGATCTTGTTGGTTTCAGCGGCCACGTCAAGGACAACATGCTGCGCTGGGGCCAGGCCGCGATGCAAGTCATCGGCCCGCTGAACCAGCGCACCCAGGAGAGTTTCCCGATCGCCGGCGAATTGTACGGCTGGTGCTCCTCGGTCACCGCGGATGACCTCGCTCCGGGCTCGATCGGCCGCGGCATCTTCGACGCCGAGACCCGCGGTGACATTCCCAAAGGCTCAGCAGGCCACATCATCCACCAGTATCTTGGAGCCGGCGTCGACACGACCATTGCCTCCATCGGCAACATCGTCGCGCTGTTCGGCCTCCACCCCGATCAGTTCGAGCTGGTCCGGGAGAACCCGGAATTGGTTCCCGCGGCGTTCGCCGAAGTGCTGCGCTATTGGGCTCCGGTCCACATCTGGGGACGCAAGGCCACGCGCGACGTGGAGATCGATGGAGTCACGATACCCTCAGGTGCCCAGGTCGGCATCCTCTTCGGCGCGGGCAACCGGGACCCGCGCCACTACGCGAACCCCGACACCTTCGACGTGAGACGAAACCCCGTGGACCACCTCTCCTTTGGTTATGGACCGCATGGCTGCGCCGGCCAGGGCCTCGCGAAACTCGAGGCACACGCGATCATCGAAGCGCTTGCCCGCAGGGTGAAGACCCTGGCCCTCTCCGATGAGGTCCGCGAGCCGAGCAATATTACGCGGAGCTTCGAGGTTCTCCAGGTTGAGAAGGTAGTGGCGGCATGAGGATCGAACTGGACCGTCCCCGCTGCGAAGGCCACGGCCTGTGCGAGGAGGCCGCGCCCTCGCTGATGCACTTGGATGACGACGGCGAATTGGTCATCGATGTGCCGGACGTGGAGGGTGCCGGGCTTGACGCCGCGAAGGCGGCGGTCAGGGTTTGCCCGGTCGCAGCGCTCCGATTGGCTGCGGCATGACCATGCGCAGGATTGTGGTGGTCGGCAACGGCATCGCCGGACTCACAGCATGCGACTCGCTGCGCGCGGCGGGCTTCGACGGCGACTTGACGGTGGTTGGCGACGAGCGCCACCAACCGTACAGCCGTCCCGCCCTGTCGAAGGCGCTGCTGCACAGTGTTAACGGGAGCAACGCCGACGCCCTCCAGGCCCACGAGCTTCCCGAGCCGGGCCACGGAGCGAGCGAGTTGCTCGGCGTCAGCGTAACGGGGCTGGACGTCGACTCCAGCTGGTTCATCTGGACGGTGGCGATGAATTGCCGTATGACGGCCTCGTGATCGCCTCCGGTTCCCGGGCGAGGCGCCTCAGGGAGGGAGCGCAAGGGAAAGGCTCCTCCAGGGAGCTCACTTTGCGCACCATCGAGGATGCGATCCTGCTCAGGGAGCGACTCGCATCGCGTCCTTCGGTGGTCGTGATCGGCGGCGGGCCGCTCGGAATGGAGGTCGCATCGGGCTGCCTGCACCTTGGCTGCGAAGTCACGCTCGTTTCCGACGGCAAGCCCCTCGCGCGCCAGCTCGGCGACTACCTGGGGCATATGTTCACCTCCTCTGCCATCAGGCAAGGCCTACGAGTGGTTGTCGGCGGGAAAGCCCGTCTAATGGAGTCCGACGCCGGGACGCGGGTTGTCTTGGCCGACGGCACCGAGCTTGAAGCGGATCTGGTGGTCACCGCCGTCGGCGACGAACCGAACACCGATTGGTTGGCCGGAACCCGGCTCCTCGTCGATGGCGCGCTGCGGGTCGATACCCGCGGCCGGCTTCGGTCGGATATCGTCGCC
>NZ_DF952477.1:19056-22908 GCF_001263615.2 Arthrobacter sp. Hiyo1
CCCCGGACGCTCGCTCACATATATGGCCATCCACCAGCACGCTCGCTCACATATGTGGCCATCCACCAGCACGCTCGCTCTGATAGATGTCCAAATTCCAGGACGCTCGCTCAGGTCTGCTGCCAAACACGTGGGCGCGTGCAGTTCTTTACGGCTTGTCAGCTCGCTTGGCGACGCGCATCCTTTGCTCTTGCTCCGCACAATTGCCGCACACCACGGTTAGGATTGACCCATGTCGTCGTTGCGAGAAGCCCAGAAGCAGCTGACCCGCGACGTGATCGTCGAACGGGCACTCGAACTCTTCACAGAGAAGGGCTACGCGGCAACCACGATCGACGAGATCGCCGCCGCTGCCGGCACCACGAGGGTGACTTTTTACGCGTACTACCCCTCGCGGAGCGATCTGATGAGGGACTTCATGTCGCGCGTCAACGCCGTGCTCGACCGCGCGGATGGTCCCGACAGTGCGTCGACCGCCGTCGAGCTCGTGGACGTGGTGCGGGATGGCAAACTGCCGGGAATCCTTGCCTGGCTCGAGTCGCGCGCTGCGCTCTGGCCGGTCTTCCGTCCGTACCTCGACGTCCTCGACGAGGCTGCTGCGGTTGATCGCGAAGTGCGGACATTGGTGGAGGGTTGGCATGAGGAAGTCATCTCCGACCTTGTCCGCGGCATGCAGCTTGCCGGGCGCTTCCCTGAAGAAACGCACCACATCCGCGGAACACTCGCCTTCACCCAGCTCGACTACGTCGCCACTCTCTGGACGCGGCGCAAGCTCGAGCCAAACCGCGACCACGCGCTAGAAGTGCTCGCCGACAGTTGGTACCACTTGCTCTGCGACGCAGGATAATCAAGCTCCACGCAGCTGCCCAGCTGGTCTTTGCGCTTCACAGGAGTAGCGTTTGCTGTGGCTGACGAGAGGGGTCCACATGAGCTACAAGTATCGAACCGTCAGGGTTCGCGGCACCGAGTTGGTAGGAACCATCGCCCGAAAACACGGCAGCGCGCCGGAGATCTACGAAACCTCGAAGGACGCGAACACATCGGTAGTTCCCGTGTTTTTCCAAGCGACCGGCGAGATCCGATTCTTCGACAGGTCAGTCCTTGAAGACGTCGTGACGCCGGCCAGCTAGCAGCAGTTGCGCGTCTCGGAACTGACCAGAGACGTTTGATGCCAGAGGTCCTGCGACTTGTGGTCGTGGGGCATAGCTTTTGTGGCCCACACTTGGCAAGTGCGTACTTTTGGTGTTGAAGAAGAATTCCTGATCGTAGATCCTGACAACGGCAGTCCCGTGCCCCTCGCCGGCGATATCGTGCGCCTTCATGGTGCCGGTCCCCAGGGGGTGGCTCCTCCTTTCGGCCCGACGTTGGCGATCGAGCTTCAGCAGGAGCAAATCGAAGTCATCACCTCCCCGCACAGCAGCCTGAGTGCCCTAGGCGCTGAAATACGTGCCGGACGCTCTTACGCAGATTCGCTGGCCCGAAGGGCGGGCGCGAGAATTGCAGCCCTCGCGACGTCGCCGCTGGCGATCGCTCCGCATGCAACAAACACCGAGCGCTACGACGCCTCCTGGAAAAGTTCGCTATGACTGCCAGAGAGCAGCTGACCTGCGGATACCACGTCCATGTTTCCGTTGACTCGGATGAGGAAGGCGTGGCAGTGCTGGACCGGATCAGGTCCTGGCTGCCGGTGCTGACTGCACTGAGCTCGAATTCACCGTTCTGGAATGGGTCCGACAGTGGTTACGCCAGTTTCCGGACCCAAGCTTGGAACCGATGGTCCAGTGCCGGTCCCACCGATGTCTTCGGATCTGCCGCGGCCTACCACTCCTTGGTGGCCGACCTGTCGGCAACGGGAGTGATCATGAGCCCGGATTTCGACGCTCGCCTGTCTGCCCGGCACCCTACGGTCGAGATCCGTGTCTCGGATGTTTGCCTTGATGCCCGGGATGCCCTGCTGATCGCGGCCTTGGTGCGTGCCTTGGTGGATACAGCCGCCAGGGAATGGAAATCCGGACAGCGTCCGGACATGGTTTCTGTCCCCGTCCTGCGCCAAGCCACGTGGCGGGCCAGCCGGTTCGGCCTGCACGGCGAGCTGCTCCACCCGGGAACGCACAAGCCGGCCACAGCAAGGCACGTCCTTGCCGCACTCCACTCCCACGTCCGCGATGCCCTCGAAGGGACCGGGGACGCACACTACGCCAACGAGGGACTGCAAAGGATCCTCAGCCAAGGCACGGGAGCCGCGCGGCAACGGCAAGCCCACCAACGCACCGGCAGTCTTGCCGGCGTCGTCGCATATGCAACGGGCGTCACCCACCTCGAACCCATTGATCACGAACGCACCGACCAACCGTACTTCGCGGCGGCCTCGGGGACTGCCGCGCTCGTGGCGAGCTAGCCGTCGGCCGAAATTGCGGCTCCATCGGAGCTCGCCGTTAGGGTGAGGCATGAGCGATAAGGGCAAGAGCTCCGACCGTTCTTAGCGCACCGTGCCTGAATGCACGACGGCGGGGCGTTCAGTGCCGGAGCCACCACCAGGAAGGAATCCAATGACTGAAAGCAACAATTCGCCGAGCAAACGCACGATGTCGGCGATGTGGTCCGACGGCCTTGGCCGGGCAGCGATCCGTTCAGGCAGATGCTCCTGGTCATCACCCTGGCATCGGTGATTGTGTGGGCGATGACCAGCGTTCCGCTCGTCATGATCCCGGTCACAATCGCGCTCATTCTTGCCTCGGCAATTTCGCCTCTTGTGCGTTGGCTGACTGCGCACCGGTGGCCCCGGGCCCTCGCCGTCGCAGCGTCGTTCGTGGGGATCCTTGCAGTCTTCGGCGGAGTCATCACCGGAATCGTCTTTCTTATCAGGGCGCAATCCAAGGAGCTTGCCGTGAAATTCACTGCCGGCATCGAGCAACTGCACCAATTCCTGAATAACGGCCCCTTCAAAGTCAGCGACGAGCAGCTCCGATCCGTGGCCGATTCCATCCAGCGCTTCTTCACGAGCAGTAGCTTCGGCGCCGAAGCGCTGACCGGCGCGCGGACGGTCGCTGAAATCCTGGCCGGCTTGGTTCTTATGGTGGTGATCCTGTTCTTCTTCCTCAAGGACGGCGAGAAGATCAGGAACTTCCTCTTCGGATTCCTTCCCGCGGCTCACCGCGGAAAGGCCCACCTGGCCGCGGAACGAAGCGCCGTCGTTCTGGGAGGATACGTCCGCGGCACGGCTCTGATCGCAGCAGTGAACGGCGTGATCATAGGAACAATGCTGGCCATCCTCGGCGTCCCGCTTGCCCTGCCTCTGGGCGTTTTTGTGTTTATCGGCGGGTTCATTCCCATCGTTGGTTCCACCGCTGCGGGTACCCTCGCCGTGGGTGTCGCCTTGATCTCGAACGGTCCGGTGACATCGCTCATCGTCCTCGCTGTCCTCATCGCGGCCAACCAGCTTGAGCACCATTTCCTCCAGCCCGTTTTGATGGGCAAGGTGCTGAGCATCCACGGACTGGCCATTTTGCTCGCCTTGGCCATTGGCACGATGCTCGCAGGCATTATCGGGGCCTTGTTAGCCGTACCGACTGCCGCCGTCGCGTGGACTGCCATCAAGACGTGGACCGGGCGCGGAGACACGGCGCCCGCCGGGATCGGCCCCGCCGACGGAACCGCGGCCTGAAAAGGACTCACACAGCCACAGCCCGATCCTAGGGCGGCACCCGGTCTTACGCTTGCGCTAGGAGCTCCTCGCGCAGTTGCTCCAGGTGGGACGGTTGTTCTGCCAGGGCCCGCGTGGTCGGCGGGGGACTGGGTGCCCGACGCCCGCGAGGGGGTCGTCGGTGCGGGGGACGGCGAGTCTCAAGGCCC
>NZ_DF952477.1:23311-24743 GCF_001263615.2 Arthrobacter sp. Hiyo1
CGCGGCATCGCGGCGGGTGAGGGCCGGCAGGTTCCAACGATGTTCGATGGTCGCAAGGATGCTCGTGTGATCGAGCGGGACAGCGCCGGAGGCCCGAAAGACGGTGCCGGCGGGGATGAGCGGACTGATCAGCACGGTAGGCACCCGCACCCCGAAGCGGGTGAAATCGAAACCGAATTCCCCCGCGGCGTCGTCCGGCGGTGTCGCGCCCCATGGCGGGGCGACGTGGTCGTAGCAGCCCCCGTGTTCGTCATACGTGATGATGAGCAGCGTGGAGTCCCAAGCTGGCCCATCGCGAACGGCGCGATAGACGTCGAGAAGGAATTGCTCACCGAGAGCGACGTTGTAGTTGGGATGTTCGCTGTTGCCCGTCGAGGACCAGGACGGCTCAAGGAAAGCGTATGCAGGGAGCTTCCCTGCTGCCGCGTCGGATTGGAAGTTCGCGAACAGGCCAATGTTCGACGGCGGGGCGTGCCGGGTGTCGTCGAAGTCGAGTTTCGTCAGGGGCGACTTGGTTTCGCCGTAGATCTTCCACGGGATGCCGTGGTTGCCCAGGTGCCCAAAGATGCTCGGCACGGTGAACCGCTTGGCCTTGTCATCCAAGTTGCCCTGGCTGGTGCCGGCGCAGGCGAAGGCCCGGTTAGGCATCGTCATCGTCGGAGCGGACGCGAACCAGGCGTCGCAGACGGCGAATCCCTTCGCCATCGCCGACAACACCGGCAGCGTCTGCGGGGTGAAGCAGCCCATGATCATGTGCTCGCTTGTTTCAGGCACCACGTGCCAGCCCTTGGCGAGGTTGTCCTTGATGGCGCCGGCGTAGTTGCCCACAAAACCGGTCATCGAAGGAAGAGCCCCCGCCTTCGGCGCGCCGGCGCTCCCATAGAGCTGGGCGTTCGTTGCCTGGTACCCCTCTCCGGGGTCGGCGCCCGGCATGAAGTAGAGGTCGGGGGTCGAGGGAGTCAGCTGATAGACCGTCACCGGACTGCCGTCGGATGCGGGGCAGGACTCAGTGCCGGTCAGGCCCTCGAACAGGTCCCCCGAAGGCGAAACATTGCCGGAAGCGGCATAGAGGTATCCGAGCATGTGATCGAATGAGCGGTTTTCAAGCATCAAGACGACGATGTGCTCGACGGCGTTAAGACCAGTTGCCGCCACGGTGACCATCCCCTTCGGAAAGAGTTCCTGTCCGTGCTGAACAGTCTCCCACGCCGCTGTCCCGGTGGATATGCCTTCGACCGGTGCGGCTCAGCCGGGAATAGTGGCCATGACGCGTTCGCCGTTGAAGTATTCGAGATGCCAGCCGTCAACGGGATGGTGGTGGGCAAGGTTGAGCACGGCGTTGTCGATGCTTTGCAGAGTGCGGCCCACCGCACGGCCGAGGCTCACGCGGAGGAGCGTTCCGTGGGCGACCACCAGGACGCGGCGGCCGTTG
>NZ_DF952477.1:26830-29966 GCF_001263615.2 Arthrobacter sp. Hiyo1
GAAGGCCGGCGCCGAAGGTGACCCCGCCGGCGTCGGTGTGTACGGAGGCAGGATTCTCAGCGAAGCCGTGGCGGACCGTCCTGCCCTCGTCATTGACGGAAAGAAGAATGCCAGCAGTATCCAGCGACTGACTTGGTCAGGGAAGATCGCCTCCTCGGCCGGAGAAGCCGCTCTGGACGGCATCGACCGGGTACCCGGGCTGATCCGAAACTGTGGCGGCGCCAACGACTTGCCCACCTCAGGCCCGCTCCAGGACGTCACCTGCACGAACTCCAGCGAGCTCGTCACGTTCACCCCGGAGTTCGGACCGGCCACGCCTGCCGGTCCGGGTCTTGAAGTGACCGTGGACAGCAAAGACACAGTGACTTCCGTCGCCGAAACCCGTGGCGCGGCCGTGCCTGCGGGCGGACACACCATCCAGGCCACCGGAACAGACGTCGCCAGGCTCCGCGCGCTCGCTCCCTTAGGCGCGAAGCTGAAGATCGACGCCGGATTGCTCGGCCAGGATGGGAAGCCCTTGCACACCGACAAGGCCACGAGCGTCGTGAACGGCGGCCCGCTGCTCGTCA
Source organism: Arthrobacter sp. Hiyo1 (assembly GCF_001263615.2). Taxonomy (NCBI): domain Bacteria; kingdom Bacillati; phylum Actinomycetota; class Actinomycetes; order Micrococcales; family Micrococcaceae; genus Arthrobacter; species Arthrobacter sp. Hiyo1. The sequence goes on from NZ_DF952477.1 coordinate 27,400, forward strand.
AGGACGGCAGCGTGGACGTCACCGCCCGGCATGACGGCATGGTGCACCCGAACGACGGAAACAGCTTCTACTACGGTTGGGTCCACAAGCGGAACCCCCGGACCTTCGCCGGTACCGACGCTCAGGGCAGGACCATGCTCGTCACGGCGGACGGACGCTCGACTGCCTCCCTGGGATTGAGCTTGAAGGAAGAGGCCGACGTCGCGGTGTCGCTCGGCATGGTCCAGGCCATGAACCTCGACGGCGGCGGCTCAACAACGGCCGTTGCCGAAGGAAGAGTCCAGAACAGCCCGTCGGGCGGTTCGGAACGCGCGGTTGGGGATGCGCTCCTGGTACTTCCCGCCCGTAAGGACGACCAGTAGGGCAGAGGACGTCCCAGGGGAACCAGCTAGATCCAGTCCCGTTTCTTGAACGCCAGGTACAGGAAGATTGAGCCGCCGGCCATGAGCGCGCAGGATAGCCAGAGCCCATAGTCGCTCTGGAAGCCGAAGAAGGGCACGTTCTGCCCGAAGAAGCCCGTCACGGCAGTCGGGACGGCGATGATCGCAGCCCAGCTGGTGACCTTCTTCATGACGAGGTTCATCTGGTTCCCCTGGATGCTGATGTGGGTTTCCAGGATGGTGGTGACCAGGTCGCGGAGCGATTCCGTCCATTCCGAGGCACGCAGCACATGGTCGTAGAGTCCTGCAGGAAGGGCTGCATCGCAGGGCTGCAGCCGACCAGGTCTTCGCGCCGGAGCAGGGTGTTGAGGACTTCACGCATGGGCAGGACGACGCGGCGGAGCCGGACGAGGTTCTTGCGGAGTTCGAACGTCTTCCGCTGTAGGTCATGGTCGGGGGAGTGGTCGTCGAAAAGCGACTCTTCGAGGGCGTCGATGTAGCCATCGAGTTCCTGGACGGCGTCGAAATGCCCGTCGACGATCATGTCCAACAGGCCCCAGAAGAGGAAGGGCACCCCGTGTTGGGCGAGGTCGGTTTCCGAGTCCCAGTGCGCCGTCAGCTCGTCGGTGTCGAACTCCGGCCCGTGTACAGTCACCAGGGCGTTATGGGTCACGAATGCCGAGACCTCGACGACGGTCAGCTCGCCGGTGCCAGGCTTTAGAGCCGCTTGGTAAGCCGAGAGGAACAGGTGGTTCGGGTACCGGTCCAGTTTGGGCCGCTGGAAGTCGTGGACGGCGTCCTCGACGGCGAGGCGGTGAAGCCCATACACGGTTTCGACGCCGAGCAGGTCATCCGCCGTCGGGTCCGTGTAGTCGATCCACAGGACCACATCGTCCTGGCGGGCCAGGGCTTCGATCTCGTGGGCCCGGACATCGTCGCGTTCGAGTTTGCCTTCGCGGTATAGCCGTATGAACACCATCCGCCCCATGGTACGGGACCCGTATCCGTGCTCCCTGAGTGTCAAGGCTTCCCGGCCGGGACGTGCCTTTGCCGCAGTTCCGTCCCTACAATTTAAGTGCGGCCTCGCGGTGTCCCGCCGCGGGCCGCCGACAAAGGAGAGCCATCATGGGTTGGGGTGAGAGGATCCATCACGCTGCCGGTAAATTCCACGGCAAGGCCACGGAAGCGGCCGGCGAAGCCACCGGCAATGACCGGCTGAAGGCTGAGGGCAAGTCCCGTCAGGTCAGGGCCGATCTGAAGCTGGCAGGTGAAAAGATCAAAGGCGCCTTCAGGAAGCACTAGTCCATCGACGCCGACAGCAGGGCGCGGGCCATACGGCCCGCGCCCGCGTCATGTCCTGGTACTTTGTTCCAGCATCTGGACTCGGTCTGTGCGGCCAGCCATGATGAAGGGAGGCGCGGAGGGCTGGATCGTCAACCCCAGTTTGCGAGTGGCACCCGCAGTGGAGGCGCGGTGACATGACACGCGAATCGGTGCCGGCGGAGCAGACGAAGGCAGCATCTTCGCTTGAGCCCAGTGAAGCTTTCCTGGCCGAATACTTTGCCCAGGTGCCCCCGGAGGATCTGAGGAGCTATAGTCCCGAGACGCTCCGTGCGCGGGCCGGGCACCACCTGAAACTGGCGTCGTCGCGCGCGCCCGGGCAAGCCGCCGTCGGGATCTTGACCGAATTGGATGCCAGCATCGTCGCAGTCGTGACGGACGACATCCCGTATCTGGTCCACTCCGTCACGGCGGAGCTCACCCGCGACGACACGTCCATCAATCTGCTGGTTCATCCCAGCTTTAGGGTGCTTCGCGACCCGGTGTCCCACGAGCTACTGGAAGTCCGCCTTGGAACGTCCATGGAGGGCGAAACCCCTCCGGAGGCCGGGGAAACCGAGGTCTGGATTGCCGCGGAGATCGGCAGGCTGCCCGATGCGGCTGCCGTGAGGCGACTGACGGATAACCTGCAGAGGGTGCTGGATGATGTCCGGGTTGCCATCCGCGACGGATCCGCCATCCGTGGCAAGCTCGCCGAAGCCGTCGCCTCGGTGGACGGGTTCCCGCGCGATGTGGCGCCGCCACCGAAACAGCTCAGGGAATTGCTCCTCTGGCTCGACGACGGAAACTTCCTGTTTCTCGGTTACACCGAAGGCAAACTCGCGACGGCGGGTGGCCAGGACCTGC
>NZ_DF952477.1:30675-34544 GCF_001263615.2 Arthrobacter sp. Hiyo1
GCCTTTCCCGCCGGTTATCGCGCCGTTTACGAGGCGGAGGCCGCGCTCGGGGACATCGTCAACTTCGAGACCTTCGACCTGGACGGAGCAGGCGGCAGGCCGTTCGGGGATCCCCTGCTCACGGTATACATCAGGACGGGTGCGCCGAGCACCCTCGTGGAGGACGCCCGGATCCGCCTTTACCTGACAAGGCCCAGGAGCCTGACGCAGATCCTGCCCTTCCTGCATAACCTCGGGCTCGAAGTGCTGGACCAGCGGCCTTTCGAGCTTCGGCGGGGCGGCCAGGAGCTGTTTCTTTACGACCTCGGCGTGAAGTTTCCTGGCAGCGTTGACCCCGAGGGAACCAGCGGACTGCTCGCGGATGCCTTCACGGCCGCCATGCGGGGGGACATCGAATCCGACCGGATCGACGCACTCGTCATCCGGGAACGGCTTGCGTGGCGGCAGGCCGCAATCCTGAGAAGCTACGCGAAATACCTCCAGCAACTGGGGACCACCAACTCGTACGGATTCATCGCGGACACGCTGATCAGCAACGTCCGGGCAACACGCGCGCTCCTTGCCCTGTTCCAAGCGAAGTTCGATCCCGGGCTGGACGAGCCTGACCGCGGCAGGAACACCGCGGGCGCGAAAAAGGAGTTGCTCGCCGCGATCGACGACATCCCTGTCCTCGACGCTGACCGTCTGCTGCGCACGTTCATGAACCTCGTCGAAGCCACAACGCGGACCAACTACTTCCAAGGCAAGGCCCACTTGAGCTTCAAACTCAATCCCGCCGCGATTGCAGGTGCCCCGTTTCCGCGGCCGAAGTACGAGATCTGGGTGTACTCGCCGCGGGTGGAAGGCGTCCATCTGCGCTTCGGAACCTGGCGCGCGGGGGTTTGCGCTGGTCTGACCGAAGCGAGGATTTCCGGACCGAGGTCCTGGGACTGGTCAAGGCACAAAACGTGAAGAACTCCGTCATCGTGCCCACAGGAGCAAAAGGAGGCTTCTATCCAAAGCGATTGCCGGACCCTGCCATGGACCGCGAGGCCTGGCTCGCCGAAGGCCTGGAATGCTACAAGATCTTCATCAAAGGCATGCTGGACCTCACCGACAACCTGCTCACCACGGCGGACGGGGAAACGGTGGTGCCCCCGGCCAGCGTGGTGCGCCACGACGGCGATGACTACTACTTGGTGGTTGCAGCTGACAAGGGCACAGCGTCATTTTCAGACGCGGCCAATTCCGTGGCCCGGGACTACGGCTTCTGGCTCGGCGACGCCTTCGCTTCCGGGGGATCCGTGGGATATGACCACAAGCAGATGGGCATCACGGCCCGCGGCGCGTGGGAATCCGCGAAACACCATTTCAGCGAGCTCGGCATGGATTCACAAGGCGAAGACTTCACCGTGGCCGGCATCGGAGACATGAGCGGCGACGTCTTCGGAAACGCAATGCTCCTCTCCCCGCACATCCGACTGGTGGCGGCATTCGACCACCGGGACATCTTCCTTGACCCGAGCCCCGACGCGGCAACGTCCTTCGAGGAACGCAAGCGCCTCTTCGGTCTTCCCCGTTCGTCCTGGGCCGACTACGATCCTTCACTGATCAGCAAAGGCGGGGGTGTCCACTCCCGCCGGGCCAAAGCCATCGGGATCACGGAACAGGTCCGGACCGCCCTCGGCCTGGATCCAGGGACGGCCTCGCTGCCACCCCACGCCCTGATGCAGGCCATTCTTAGGGCGCCCATGAACCTGCTCTACAACGGTGGCATCGGAACATACGTCAAAGCCTCCACCGAAGGCCAAACGCAGGTGGGGGACAAAGCCAACGACGCCATCAGGGTCAATGGCAACGAACTCAGGGCCCGGATCGTGGCCGAGGGCGGGAACCTGGGCGTCACGCAGCGCGGCCGAATAGAGGCGGCACTCGCCGGTGTCCTTCTCAACACCGATGCGATAGACAATTCGGCCGGCGTGGACTGTTCGGACCACGAGGTCAACATCAAGATCTTCGTTGACCGGATGATTGCGGCAGGGAAAATGGGGCCCGAGGAACGAGCGGGCTTCCTGCATTCCCTGACCGACGAAGTAAGCCGCCTGGTCCTGGCAAACAACATGGACCAGAACGTCCTCCTTTTCAATGACCGGCACCTGGCGCTGGAGTTGGGTCCCGGCTTTGAGCGGATCATGGACTGGCTGGAGAACGCAGCGGACCTGGACCGCGGCCTGGAGGCCCTGCCGAGCACGGAACAACTCCAGGACAGGCTGCGGGCAGGCACTGGGCTGACCTCTCCGGAGCTGTCGGTGCTCGCCGCCTACGCGAAGATCGAGCTGGCGAGGGAGCTCACCGCAAGCGACCTCGCCGACGATCCCTGGTTCAAGCGGGTCCTCCGTGGCTATTTTCCCCGCCAGTTCTCCGAGCGCTTTGATGCCGAACTGGACTCCCACCCGTTACGTCGGCAGATCATCTGCACGGTGGTGGCCAACGACATGATCAACCTTGGAGGGATCACGTTCGCCTTCCGCGCCATCGAGGAGACCACGGCCACCGCGGCGGCAGTGGCCAGGGCTTTCGTGGTTGTCCGCGAGGGTTATGAGCTGCAGCGCTTCGTGGACAGGATCGCCAGCCTGCCTCCCGGGTTTCCCAGCGAACACGCCGCCGCGGTGGCCCTTCCACTGCGCAGGCTCCTTGACCGTGCAACCCGCTGGTACGTGACGCATGACCATCGGGACCAACCCGTCGCGGAAGCCCTAAGGAGGATCGGGCCGACCGTGGATCTGCTGCGGACCCGGACCACGGAATTCCTGCGCGGCTCGGACCTTGACCGCGCCGAGCAACGGTTGGCGCATTGGAACGACGTCGGGATGCCGGGTGACCTGGGGCGGCGCGCCTCCGATTTGCTGGAGAGCTTTTCCCTCCTGGACATCTCGCTGGTGGCGGAGCAGGTGGATGAACCCCTCACCACCATCGCCGATATGTACCACACGGTCATTCATTGGATCGGCGTGGGAACGCTGTTGCTGCGCATCACTGACCTGCCGCGGCAAAGCCGGTGGGAAGCCCTGGCTCGGGCAGCCCTCCGCGACGACGCCTATTCCGCCGTCGTCGACATCACGATTTCCGTCATGCGGACGACCCGGGCGAGCGGGGCCTCCGGCGCCTCTGCCGTGGACCGCATTGTGGAGTGGGAGAGCGGACGCCAGGAGCAGCTGGGAAGGATCAAGGACACCTTCGTGGAGGTCACCAAACCCGGGCAAGTAGACCTCGCGTCGATCTCCGTGGCCCTGAAACTCCTGCGAACGCTGGCGAAGCGCTAGCCGTTTTGAACCTTGAACCCTCGGGATCGTCGCACAAGACGCTTTTTGGGCTACGGGATGCGAATCCTCTAAGGTTGGTGCCCGATGGCAGCTTTTAATAGAACGTCCGATCAGCCTGGATCCGCGTCGCCGCGTGGGCCTGTCTTCGTCGACGCCTCAGGCCGACGCCTGCGGAGGCTCAAGCTTATTGGGCTCGGAGCCCTTGTGCTCGCAGGAGGCTATGTCATCCTCCTGCTGGTTGCGTTCATGGGAGGGCCCAACGTTGCGGCGCCGTTCCTACCTTTGCCGGCCGCAGTGAAGCCCTTGGCGCCACCGGCCGCTCCGGCAGCCCGTGGTCTTCCGTCATCCCCATCGACTCCGCCTTCCAACGCGGATGGGCTCCCGACCGGCGAGGGCCGATTGCCTGCGCCTTCGACGCCGGCCGCTTTCGGTGTTCCGGTGACTTCTCCTTCGCCCGCTGCTGTGGCACAACCGATCAACGGTGCGGCCGCGCAGCACGCTGCCTCGTTTGCGCCGGTTGCGTCCTCTGAGCCGAGCACGTCGCCGACGGGTCCGGGCAAGAGCGGG
>NZ_DF952477.1:37759-38674 GCF_001263615.2 Arthrobacter sp. Hiyo1
GATGACCGCGGCGTCCGCAATCCGCGGGTGGGTGAGCAGGAGCGCTTCGAGCTCGGCGGGCGCAATCTGGTAGCCTTGTACTTGATCAGTTCCTTGAGTCGATCGACGATCGTCACGACGCCGTCAGCCGTAACGGTCGCTATGTCGCCGGTGCGGAGGAAGCCATCCGGATCGATAGTCGCCGCTGTTGCGTCGGGCCGGTTCAGGTAGCCGAGCATGACCTGCGGGCCGCGGACAAGGAGCTGCCCGGGGGCGCTCGGTCCTTCGGCCGGGATGTCGATTTCTTCGTCCGTGGCGGGGTCGAGGAGCTTGCACTCGGTGTTCGGCACGGCGTAACCCACCGAGTCGAGCGGGACGTTCTCGGCGCCGTCGCGCGGGATGGCGTGGGAGACTGGGCTCAGCTCGGTCATGCCATAGCCCTGGAGCATCGTGCATCCGAGGCGCTTCGCAACAGCGTGTCCCAGTTCGCCATCGAGGGGAGCTGCTCCTGAAAGCACGACGCGCACGGACGAGAGATCGTATTGGTCCACCAGCGGATGCTTCGCCAGTGCGACGGCGATGGGCGGAGCGATGAAGAGGTACGTGCAGCGGTGGTCCTGGGTGATGCGGAGGAACTCGGCGAGGTCGAACTTCGGCATCGTGACGAGCCGGGCCCGCTCGCCGAGGGCCAGATTGAGCAGCACTGTCAGGCCGTAGATGTGGAAGAACGGCAGGACGGCGAGCAGCACGTCGTCGGGAGTCACGCGGAAGAAGGCACTGGACTGCGCGACGTTCGCCACGAGGTTGTACTGGCTCAACAGGACGCCCTTCGGTGTGCCGCTCGTGCCCGAGGAGTAGGGCACGACGGCGGCGGCATGCGGATCGACGCTCAGCGTGGGCGCGGGAAGGCCGGCGTCGATGATGTCCGCGAGCGAG
>NZ_DF952477.1:39567-42065 GCF_001263615.2 Arthrobacter sp. Hiyo1
CGCGGGGTGCCCACGCCCCGGTGCGCCATCGCGTGGCAGTTGGCACACAACGGGACGAGGTCCGCGATCGGGTCCAGCCGGTAGTCGCTGCCAAGCTGTGAAACCGGAACCACGTGATGGACGTGGATGTAGTCTTTGCCGATGTCGCCGTAGCTTACTTCGAAGGAGAAGGTGCATGCGGCACAGGACGTTCCGTGGAAAGCCAGGCAGATGCGGCGGGCTTCAGGGTCCCGCTCGTAGCGGTTCGTTTCAATGCGGCTGACGGCTCCTTCCGGGTAGGTCCCCGGAACAGTCTGGAACGGCTCGGACGCCGCTGGGCCGTGCTCCCGCCACACGCGCTGAAGAGCAGGTTCTGACGATGACGGAATAGACCGCCCCGAACCGCGGAAGCGATTCCAGGCCACGTCCGGCACCTCCCTGGAGAGGACACTCGACGGGATCTGGCCGCCGAGGGGGAGCAAGGCATCGAAGGCCACGCTCACGTACCGCGCAATACCCTTCGGCTCGGTGCTTTGTGGCACTTCGTAGCTTTCGGACATCACGACGCTGTGTCCGATCAGCGCGTCCGTGGGGTCCTCCGCCTTGCAGGAGAAGCCATGCTTGGTTGCCCGGCTGGATCTTCCGGTGTTGCCCGACGTTCCACCGCTCCAGGAATTGACCGGTTTCGGCGACCTGCTCGATCACAGCCTCGTAGTTCCAGTCGTTCCAAAGCCGTGGATTCCATCCCAGGATGATGGCTGCCATGGCTGCTCCTCCCTGCGTGCCGGTGAATCTATGCGAGCCGGGTCCGGACGATTTCGCTGACGGCCTTGCCGTCGAAGCGGCCGGCGACCTTTGCTGTGACGGGCTTCATCACGGCGCCCATCTGCTTGATCGTGGGTTCCTGGCCGCTGGCCTTCAATGCGGCGATTGCCTCGTCGACGATGCCCTCGACTTCGGCGAGCGTCAGCATTTCGGGCAGGTACGCCTCTATCACTTCTGCTTCGGCGATTTCCGCCGCGGCGCGCTCGGCCTCGCCGGCCTCCGTGTAAATGCGGGCAGTGTCCCTGCGCTTGGCGGCTTCCTTCTGCAGCAGGGCCGTCACCTGGGTGTCGTCCAGCTCGATGGGTGTCTTTCCGGACTTCTCGCGCGTCTCGATTTCGCCCAGGACGTTACGGACCGTCGTGAGCGCAGTTTTGTTGCGGTCCTTCATGTGGACAACGACGTCGGCGTGCAGGCGTTGCTTCAGGGTGCTCATGGTAATTCCCTCTACTTGGTGGTTGTTTTCATTCTTCACGGTCTTGACCGTCCGCGCGGAAGAGCCATGCAGGCGGCTGGACCGTTATCTAAAATTCTGCGTCCGGCGATCCCCCACGAAGGCCCTCAGCGACGTAGCATCAAGGTAGGCGGCTGCCAGGAGTGTGGCGAAATGTTTGAGAGATTTACGGACCGTGCCCGTCGCGTTGTTGTGCTTGCCCAAGAAGAGGCTCGCATGCTCAACCATAACTACATTGGTACTGAACACATCCTGTTGGGACTGATCCAGGAGGGTGAGGGGGTCGCCGCCAAGGCGCTTGAGTCGATGAGCATTTCGCTCGATGGCGTCCGCGAGCAGGTGCAGGAGATCATCGGCCAGGGCCGCCAGGCCCCTCCGGGCACATCCCCTTTACGCCGCGCGCCAAGAAGGTGCTTGAGCTCGCCCTCCGGGAAGCCTTGCAGCTCGGCCACAACTACATCGGTACAGAGCACATCCTGCTCGGCCTCATCCGCGAGGGTGAAGGTGTTGCCGCGCAGGTCCTGGTCAAGCTTGGTGCCGACCTCGGTCGGGTCCGCCAGCAGGTCATCCATTTGCTCTCCGGCTATGAGGGCAAGGACCCCAGCGGGATGGTCGCCGGACCGAGCCAGGCCGAGGTTGCTCCCGCCGGTTCGGTGGTGCTGGACCAGTTCGGCCGCAACCTTACCCAGGCCGCGCGGGAGAACAAGCTTGATCCTGTGATCGGCCGCGAGCTGGAGATGGAACGCGTCATGCAGGTCCTCTCCCGCCGTACCAAGAACAACCCCGTGCTGATCGGCGAGCCGGGCGTCGGCAAGACGGCCGTCGTCGAGGGCCTTGCCCAGGCGATCGTCCGGGGCAACGTGCCCGAGAGCCTGAAGGACAAGCAGCTCTACACGCTCGATTTAGGCTCCGTGGTGGCCGGTTCCCGTTACCGCGGGGATTTCGAAGAGCGCCTGAAGAAGGTCCTGAAGGAAATCCGGACCCGCGGGGACATCATCCTCTTCATCGACGAGATCCACACGCTCGTGGGTGCCGGCGCCGCTGAGGGTGCCATCGATGCCGCGTCTATCCTCAAGCCGTTGCTGGCGCGTGGTGAACTCCAGACCATTGGTGCCACCACCTTGGATGAGTACCGCAAGCACATCGAGAAGGACGCCGCTTTGGAGCGCCGCTTCCAGCCGATCCAGGTCCAGGAACCGTCGGTGGCCGACACTGTTGAGATCCTCAAGGGCCTGCGTGACCG
>NZ_DF952477.1:45199-46455 GCF_001263615.2 Arthrobacter sp. Hiyo1
GGCGCACCACCGGGTGACCATCACCGACGGCGCACTGGCGGCGGCGGCGAGCCTCTCGGAGCGGTACGTTTCGGACCGCTTCCTGCCGGACAAGGCGATCGACCTGATCGACGAAGCCGGTGCACGGCTTCGCATCCGCCGCATGACCCGTCCGCCGGAGCTGAAAGCGATGGATGCACGCATCGCCGAAGTGAAGATGGAGAAAGAATCCGCCATCGACGCCCAGGACTTCGAAGGCGCCGCGTCGCTGCGCATGAAGGAGCAGAAACTTGTCGCCGAGCGCCGGGAAAGGGAGCTCAAGTGGAAGGCCGGCGGCACGGACGGCAACGCCGAGGTCGACGAGGAGCTGATTGCCGAAGTTCTCGCGAACTCCACCGGCATCCCGGTCTTCAAACTCACCGAGGAAGAATCCAGCCGCCTGCTCAAGATGGAGGAGGAGCTGCACAAGCGCGTCATCGCAGAATGAAGCGATTAATTCCGTATCGCGTGCAATCCGCCGCACGCGTGCCGGCCTGAAGGATCCCAAGCGCCCGGGTGGCTCGTTCATCTTCGCCGGGCCCACGGGTGTCGGCAAGACCGAGCTCGCCAAAGCATTGGCGGAATTCCTCTTTGCCGATGAGGATGCACTCATCACGCTGGACATGTCCGAGTACTCGGAAAAGCACACCGTGTCCCGTCTCTTCGGTGCCCCTCCGGGCTACGTCGGCTACGACGAGGGCGGGCAGCTGACCGAGAAGGTCCGGCGTCGTCCGTTCTCCGTGGTGCTGTTCGACGAAGTGGAGAAGGCCCACGCCGATCTCTTCAACTCGCTGCTGCAGATCATGGAAGACGGCCGCCTGACGGATAGCCATGGCCGGGTGGTGGACTTCAAGAACACGGTGATCATCATGACCACCAACCTGGGTACCCGGGACATCTCCAAGAGCGTCGCAACGGGCTTCCAGTCCGGCACGGACACCACCACCGGCTACAACCGGATGCGGGCACGGGTCACGGAGGAGCTCAAACAGCAGTTCCGTCCCGAGTTCCTCAACCGCGTTGACGACGTCATCGTCTTCCCGCAGCTCACGCAGGACGAGATCATCGAGATCGTGGACCTGATGATCCGTCGCTTGGAACAGCATCTGGCGGATAAGGACATGGGCATCGAGCTTACGGACGCGGCCAAGGTCCTGTTGGCCACCCGCGGCTACAACCCCGCCATGGGTGCCCGGCCGCTGCGCCGCACCATCCAGCGCGAGATCGAGGACCAGCTT
>NZ_DF952477.1:47686-54305 GCF_001263615.2 Arthrobacter sp. Hiyo1
ACCCCGTGCAGCACCTTGCCGCGGCCGCCGAACAAGCTGGTCCCGCCTATCACCGCGGCGGCCACGGCGTAAAGCACCAGAGTGCCGCCGTCGTACGAGGTCGAGACGGAACGGAGGCGCGACGCGTAGACGATTCCGCCGATGCCTGCAGTGAAGGAAGCGAGGATGAAGGCGAGGGTGCGAATACGGGCAAGGTTCACGCCTCCCCGCCGAGCGGCCTCGGCGTTGCCGCCAATGGCGTAGACGTAGCGACCGAACCGGGTTCGCCCAAGCAGCAGGGTCCAGGCGGCGAGGACTCCGAGCACCACGAGAAGGACCCACGGAACGCCACTGATTTCGACCAGGATTCCGCGGTCCGTATTGCAGAGCCAGACGATCGCCACACCGGCGGCGAGCACCGCCGCGATCTTCAGGGCGCTTACACTGGCGGGCGGCGCGACGAGCCCGGTGTTGCGCCGGCGGGCGTCCCGCAGCCACGTCCACGTGCTGAACGCTCCGACGACCACGAGCATGAGGATCCAGCTGGTGACCGGGCTGAGGTTGCCGCTCGCGATGTTATTGATGACATTGTCGTTGATGGGCACGACGCCGCCGCTGCCAAGGATGATGAGCATCACGCCAAGCCAGCCGAGCTGGCCGCCAAGAGTCACGACGAACGACGGCAGGCCGAGCCGGGTGATGATCGTCCCGTGGAGCAGTCCGATCCCGGCGCAGCCAAGCAGGCCGACGGCGATCGCCGCCCACCACGGCCAACCGGTGGACTCCTGCACGAGTTCGGCCATAATGACGCCGCCCACCCCGCCGACGTACCCGATGGACAAGTCGATTTCGCCGAGCAGGAGCACGAAGACCTGGCCCATTGCGAGCAGCATGAAAACGGAACCCTGGATGAGCAGGTTCACCATGTTCCCGGGAGTCAGGAAGTTCGGGTTCAGCGATTGGAATAGTACCGAGATGAGCAACAGGCCCGCGAGAACCGGAAGCACTCCGCTCTCGCCGCCCCGGACCCGCGCGAACGCAGCGCGGAAATATTCGGGGAGCGACGTCGCGGTGATGTCCGGATTCAACGCCAAGGCGGCCTTCCGCTTGGCTGCCGCCGTGGTCGGCTCGTCCTGGAGCACCGCCGCTGCGGAAGGGAGCGGACCCTTGGCGGCGGTGAGCTGGCGGTTCGACGGCGGTGGAGGCGCGAGTTCCGGCGTTGCCCGATCGGAGAACCCCGTGGTCATCAGGTCAACCACGATCTGCCGGTCCATTTCCGTGACAGGCCGGATAGCCACCAGCTGCCCGAGCCTGAGCACGGCGATGCGGTCCGCGACTTCGAACACGTCGTTCATATTGTGTGAGACGACGATGACGGCCACTCCACGGTCGGCGAGCTGGCGGATCAGGTGAAGGACCACCTCCGTCTGGGCGACGCCGAGGGCAGCGGTGGGCTCGTCCATGATGACGAGCTTCGAGTTCCACAGCACCGATTTCGCGATCGCCACCGACTGGCGTTGCCCTCCGGACAGCGACGCGACGGGTTGCCGGATCGACCGCACTGTTGTCACGGCCAGGCTCGTCAGTGTCTCCCGGGCCGCGATCTCCATGCTCTCCTCGTCGAGGAGGAAATGTCGCAGGCGTTCGCGGCCGAGGAACAGGTTCTGCACGATGTCGAGGTTGTCGCAGAGTGCCAGGTCCTGGTACACGGTCTCGATGCCGAGCGCCGCGGCTTCGTGCGGCGAGTTCAACCGTACGGGCTGGTTTTCCCAAAACAGCTGCCCGTCGTCGGGGGTGTGAATGCCGGCAACGCATTTGATCAAGACCGATTTGCCCGCGCCGTTGTCGCCGGCAAGCGCAGTCACCTTGCCGATCGGCACCTCAAGGGTGATGTCGACCAGTGCCTGCACCGGCCCGAAGTTCTTGTCGATGCCCTCCAGCCGAAGCAAGGGCCCGACGTCGGCGGGGTCCGGGGCTGCCAACTCACTCATCGTTCGGACTACTGGATACCTGCCGCGGTGCACGCGTCCTTCACTTGCGAGATGCACAGCGATGAACTCGTTACGGCGCCGTCTTTGACGACAGTGTCCGCCATGTTCTTCGTGGTCACCCACAGCGGGGTCAGCAGGACCGATGCGACATCGGACTTCGCGGTGTCGTCCGTGGTCTTGCCGTTGACGAGGGTTGACGGAACAGTGACGCCCGCCCGAAGGTAGAGCGCTGCCGCGGCCGCAGCCTGGGCCTCAAAGTAGATCGGCTTGTACACCGTTCCGCACTGGTAGCCCTTCAGGATGTTCTGCAGGCCGGACAAGGACGCATCCTGTCCAGTCGTCGGGAAGGTCTTGGCGGGAATCTGCTTGCTCTGCAGGTAGGCGATCACCGCGTTGGCATTGTCGTCGTTCGGCGTGACAACCGCGTTGATGTTCGGGTGGGCAGTGTATTGCTGGGCGAACGTCGTCTGAGCCACTGACGGTGTCCACGTGCCCGCCGGCTCTCCGACGTTGACGTACTCGCCATTGTCGAAGTGCGGCTTGAGTACGCCGTTGTAACCTTCGGCGAACAGCTTCGCGTTGTTGTCGGTCGGGTCGCCATCCATGACCAGGATGTTTGGCTTGGTGACTTTCCAGTCAGCGATGCACGTGATTTCGCCTTGGCCGATGAGCTGACCAACCTTGACGTTGTCGAAGCTGACATAGGTGCGATCTTTTGTCCCGCCTTTGACGAGCCGGTCATAGTCGATCACTTTGACGCCGCGCGCACTGGCGGCCGCCTCGATGGCCGCGCCCGAACCGGAGTCCAGGGCGTCGACAAGCAGCACCGATGCGCCGGCCGTGATATCAGCCTCGGCTTGGGTCTGCATCGTGCTTGCGCTGCCCTGCGCGTTGTCGATCTTGAACTTGGAGGAATCGAGTCCCGCGGCTTCGAATGCCTTCTTCAGGTACGGGGCGTCGAAAGTCACGTATCGCGCGGAGGTGGTGGTGTCCGGCAGCAGTACGCCCACCATGCCCTTGCCTTGTGAAGCGAGCGACGTGAGCTGTTTCATTGCCGAGAAATCGGCCGTGAACGCATCCGCAGATATCTGCGGTACAGCTCCTCCGGAACTTGCGGTGCTCGACGACGACGAAGATGTGCCCGTGCTCGAACACGCGGCGAGTGCCGTGATAGCGATGGTTGCAATGAAGGCGGTTCCGGCGCCTCGTGCCGGGACCTTCATGTTTAGCATTTCTTTCCTTCTGTTGGTTGCGACTGCAGGCGACCTGGCGGGGTCGGGCCGGAACCTGGGCGTTGGCGGCGGACGCAAGTCCACGCCGGAGGCCACGGCGGTTCGCACCAACGGACGTCGCTGAGTCAGCACCGGGCTGACTGCGACTTTACGACCAGCGACTCGATATCACGGGGTCCTCTCCGGACGGACGTGCCGGGCGACGCCGGGCATGTCCGTCGATGTTGCTCTATGACTACGTTCTAGACCGGAAGTCCCCTCTTAGCAAGGCTTCGCGCGCGGCAGGATTCAACGACTGCGGTCCAATACCGCACGCGTCTGTCGGGAAGTAGCTGCGCGCGGATTTTGTTACACCAATACCGGAGTACTTGCTCGGTGCCCCGGAATGCAGTCCACATCACAGAGGTGGGTTCAATGAAGAAATGGACGCGATGGCAGGATTGGGTCACGGTTGTCGCCGGTCTCTATGCTGCTTTATCGGTCATCTGGACCACGGCCGCCGGCTCGTCGGCTGCCTTGATGGTCGTATTCGGCGCTTTGCTGATCGTTAGCGGTGTGATCAATCTGGCCATGCCCGGAACGCCGGTCATGGAGTGGGTGCAGGCGGCCTTCGGTGCCTTGCTGTTCCTTTCGCCGTGGCTAGGCTCGTACTCCATGCAAGCCGGAGTCGCTTGGACATCGTGGATCGCTGGCCTGGTGGCGCTCGTCGTCACCGCGATGGCGATCAAGCCCAGCACCGAGGAACATCGGCATCACATGGTCAGCCCTTCGCACTGAAGTCTTCAACGCGATGTCCTGAAACGCTGAACAGCGGAATACCGACCGGCGGGCCGTTATCGGACCCGCCGATCGCCGTTTTTTGCTCCCGCCTGCCTGTCTGTGATGCGGGGACATCCGCAGTTCAGACTGTCAGCACGGCAGCTCCGGTAACACGGCTAGCGGCCAAATCCCGCAGCGCCCGGTCGGCCTGAGCCAACGGATACGCCGTCGTGGTGGGAGCCAGCGGGATTTCCGCGGCCAAGGACCAGAACTCTTCGCCGTCTGCCCGGGTGTTGGCAGTGACGCTGCGGAGCTGCCGCTCATAGAAGAGATCTGCGGAATAGTTCAAGGGCGGTATGTCGCTGAGGTGGATGCCGGCAATGGCCAGGGTCCCGCCCCGGCCCAATGCCTTGAGGACGACAGGGACGAGGTCCCCGGCAGGGGCAAACAGTATCGCCGAGTCGAGTGGGTCTGGCGGGGATTCGTACGCGTCGCCCACAAACACCGCACCCAGCTTCCGCGCCAGTTCACGGGCCGGCTCCGAACGCGTCATCACGTACACCTGCGCCCCTTGGTGGCGTGCCATCTGCGCCGTGAGATGGGCGGACCCTCCGAAACCATAGATGCCCAGTCGGCCACCCTCCGGAACAGCGGCCCGTTTGAGCGCCCGGTACCCGATGATGCCGGAGCACAACAGAGGGGCTGCCTGTTCGTCCGAAAACCGGGGCGGGATGGCATAGGCAAAATCCTCGGACACCGTGAGTTGTTCGGCATAGCCACCGTCCCTGTCCCAACCCGTGAAGACAGGGGAGAGGCAAAGGTTCTCGTCACCGCGGCGGCAAAACTCGCAGCTCCCGCAGGTTCCACCCAGCCAGGCCACTCCGACCCTGTCACCGCGCCGGAACCTCACGCACCCTTCGCCCGCCTCGCTGACTATTCCTACCGCTTCGTGGCCGGGGACTACATTCGGCATCCGAGGGGTGAGGTCGCCCTCTGCCAGATGCAGATCCGTGCGGCAGACACCACAGGTCCGGACTCTGACCAGGAGCTCATGCACTCCTGGTTGAGGATCGGGGCGTTCGCCCCAGACAAGCGGCCCGGATTCAATCGGAGCTGGTTCCCGGACCCACCACGCACGCATCGGCTTCGCCCCTCGCCGCTAGCCCTGATTCCGCGTGGTAGTGCCAGCCTTTGCGGCCCGCCGCTCCGCTTTCAGCAGGCGCAGGCCGCTGGCCAGCACGCCCACATGGCTGAACGCTGCGGGAAGTTGCCGAGGAACTCTCCGGTGTCCGGGTGGATCTGCTCGGGTAGCAGGCCCAGTGAATTCGCACGGCTGCAGAGGGACTCATAGAGTTCATGGGCTTCATCCACGCGCCCTTGTCCTGCCAGGTTGTCCACCAGCCAGAAGCTGCAGAGGAGGAACGCCCCTTCGTTTCCGGGCAGACCGTCGGGAGAAACCGATGGCAGGTAGCGGAACAAAAGTCCGTTGCCGGCGTCGAGCTCCGCCGCGATCGCTTTCGTCGTGGAAACCATCCGGGGATCGTCGAAATCAATGACGTTGCGGACGGGAAGGGTCAAGAGCGACGCGTCGAGACCGCCGTTGCCACCTAGGTTCTCGGTAAAGGTGCGCCGCCGGGGATCCCATGATTGTGTCAGGGCAGCCTGCCGGATTTGACGGGCAGTGGCCTCCCACCGGCGTTTGGGATAGGGAAGCCCGTCCCTGCGCGCGATCTGGATGGCGCGGTCGATCGCGACGTAACATAACGCCGCCGAGTAGGTGAAGGGCCTGCTCTTGTCCCGGATTTCCCAAGGCCCCGAGTCGGGAACCCTCCAGCTCCTGATGGCCATTTCCACAATGGGTACCAATGCGGCCCAGAGCCGCTCATCCACTCGCTTGCCGCTGCCCGACCACTGGTAGGCGATATCGACGATTTCACCGTACACATCGTGCTGGAGTTGGTGGCGGGCGCCGTTTCCCCACCGGACCGGGGCCGAGCCGCGGTATCCGCGCAAGTGCGGGTCCTCGACCTCATCGGGCGGCTGGGAACCGTCCAGCGCGTACATGACGTGCGGGGCACCGTCCCGCTCGACGTTGGTCAGGACCCAGGCAAGGAAGACGTCCGCATCACTGGGATCGCCAATGCGCCTGAACACATAGTTGGAGAACGAGGCGTCGCGCACCCATGTGTACCGGTAATCCCAATTCCGGGACGTTCCCGGCCACTCCGGCAACGAAGAGGTAGCGGCGGCCAAGATGGCCCCCGTCTCGGCGTGGTCCAGCATCTTCAGCGTCAAGGCCGAACGCTTCATCAACTCCGCTTGGGAGCCTTCGCAATCCAGGTTTGATGCCCACCGGCGCCACGCATACACGGTCTGGTCAATGAGCTTCTTGCTCTCCGGATGCTGACGGAGCCGGAACCGCCCGGACCAGTGCAGGACCATGGTCAGGGTCTCTCCCGCGCGTAGCGTCAACTCGGCGTACAGGCCACGGCCGTCGGGGATGAGTTCAACGGAAGACCATAGGTAGACCTCGTGGACTCCGTCCTGCCGCCAATCAAACCTCCAGCCGGTAGCCAGGGTGTCAAAAGTGACACCGGTCTTCGGTATCAGGCTGATGCGCAGCGGGACGTCGCCGCCCACGGCTCGCGCGTGCCGCAG
>NZ_DF952477.1:55806-56937 GCF_001263615.2 Arthrobacter sp. Hiyo1
CCGTGATGCCGGGAACCTTGACGAGCGTGGACTCGGCGAGCGGCACGCGCACGGCCTGGCCTTGGCCGCCGTCGATCGCGTGACCGCTGTCATCCTTGCCGCCCCAACCTGCCAAATGATCGCAGGCAACTGTGACGCCGTTCAAGCATTGCGGGCAGGCCCCGCAGCTGACCACGAACGGAGCGATCACGAAATCGCCGGGCGCCAGGGTGGTGACGTCGTCGCCAATGCTTTCCACCGTGCCGATGAATTCATGTCCGATGGCCGAAGGCTGGTGGGTGGGCTTTACGCCGCGGTAGGGCCAAAGGTCCGATCCGCAGACGCAGGAGGCAGTCACTTTGACGACGACGTCGGTGGGCAGCTGGACCGTCGGGTAGTTACGGTCTTCAACGCGGATGTCGCCGGGACCGTGGATGATGGTGGCGCGCATGGGGCTCCTCAAATGGTGGTTGTTGGGCTTGAATCGAGTCTATCCCCGGCATGCCCGTGGTCTTGTACTGGCCGGTAGCTCAGCGTGGACTCGCTGCGGTCCTGTTCGTCGCTTGGCCTCCAGGTCACGCAGAATAGCTCCATGACAAAAAGCAGCGGGCGCTTACCACGGCTTGAAGACGTAGCGGAATTGGCGGGAGTCTCGCACCAGACCGTTTCACGGGTGATCAACGACCACCCCAACGTCAGCAAGGGCACCCGGGAGCGTGTCGAGGCCGCCATCGCCGAGCTGGGATACCGGCGCAATACTGCTGCGCGGAGCCTCGTGACCCGCCGTTCCCAGACCATCGGGGTCCTGGCGAGCGAGCTGGCGCAGTACGGCCCGGCGAACACCCTGCTGGGCGTCGAGCAGGCTGCGAGGGATGCCGGCTATTTCGTCAGCATCGCAGCCTTGAGGACGGTCAACCGGGAGGCGATCCTTGATGCGGTCCGGCATTTCCTGGACCAGTCCGTGGACGGAATCGTTGTGATCGTTCCCCATTCGGACACCCTGCTGGCGTTGGCGGAAGTGAAGGCCGGGGTTCCCGTAGTGGCCGTGGGGTCGCTGGGCGACGCGTCGGTCGGCGGAGCCATGGTGGACCAGAAGCGCGGCGCGGAATTGGCCGTGAGGCATCTGGTGGAGCAGGGGCACCGGCGGATCGG
>NZ_DF952477.1:59081-59961 GCF_001263615.2 Arthrobacter sp. Hiyo1
TTGCAGGCGGCTGGCCTTCAGGACGATTTGGCTGGTGGTGGGGGACTGGAGCGCCGGCAGCGGCTATGACATCGGCAGGAAGCTTGCCGGTGAAAGGACCGCCACGGCGCTTTTTGTGGGAAATGACCAGATGGCCCTGGGCCTGCTGCGTGCGTTCAACGAGGCAGGTGTCCGGGTGCCCGAGGATGTTTCGGTGGTGGGTTTCGACGACCAGCCCGAATCAGGCTATTTCACGCCGCCTTTGACCACGGTACGCCAGGACTTCGAAGAACTCGGGCGGCGCTGCATGGACCTCATGCTGAGCGGTATCGAGGGCGGGGAAAGCGTCGGCGCCACGGTGGTGGAGCCAGAGTTGGTGGTGCGCCAAAGTACGTCGGCTCCCGCCTGATCGTATTCATGTTCATGTGGGAAGGACGGCTTGACGTGAATTTTGTTAGCGCTCACAATGGAACCAATCCGCAAGGCTGCGGGCTGGCTTATTGGAGGACTTCATGGACGTCACAGCGGACGGCAAGGAACATTACGTCATCGGCGTGGACTACGGCACGCTTTCGGGCAGGGCCGTGGTGGTGCGGGTCAGGGATGGCAAGGAACTGGGAAGCGGAGTGTTTGAGTACCCGCACGCGGTCATCACGGAGGCCTTACCGGCCGATCTGACCGGCGCGTCTGCTGGCCCGGCTGTCCGCCTTCCCGGCGAATGGGCGCTGCAGGTGCCGCAAGACTACCGCGACGTGTTGCGCCACGCGGTTCCCGCAGCGGTGCGCGACGCCGGGATCGATCCGGCCGCCGTCGTCGGGATTGCCACGGACTTCACGGCGTGCACGATGGTGCCGGTGAAGGCTGACGGCACTCCACTGAACGAGTTGCCCGGCTTCGCCCG
>NZ_DF952477.1:61369-63373 GCF_001263615.2 Arthrobacter sp. Hiyo1
TCATGAACGGCTCCGAGCTTCGTGAGGTGCCGGGCATGTGCGGAGTGGTCGACGGCGGGATCGTGGACGGGCTCTGGGGTTACGAGGCCGGCCAGTCCGGGGTGGGCGACATCTTCGGCTGGTTCACCAAGTACGGCGTGCCGCCCGAATATCATGCAGCTGCCGAAGCCACGGGCCTGGGCATCCACGAATACCTCACCGAACTCGCCTCCACCCAGGAGATCGGTGAACACGGACTCATTGCCCTGGACTGGCACTCGGGGAACCGGTCCGTCCTGGTGGACCACGAACTCTCCGGAGTGATCGTGGGCCAGACCCTGGCAACCCGCCCGGAAGACATCTACCGGGCGCTGCTGGAGGCCACGGCCTTCGGCACCCGCACTATCGTTGACGCCTTCCGCGACGCGGGGGTGCCGGTGAAGGAATTCATCGTGGCCGGAGGGCTGCTGAAAAACACGCTATTGATGCAGATCTACGCCGATATCACGGGACTGCCCCTCTCCACGATCGGCTCCACCCAGGGTCCCGCGCTGGGTTCGGCGATCCACGCCGCCGTCGCTGCGGGGGAGTACCAGGACATCCGGGAAGCCGCGGCTGCCATGGGATCCGAGCCCGGCGCCGTCTACACCCCGATCCCGGAAAACGTCGCCGCCTACGAGGAATTGTTCCGCGAATACCGGACCCTGCATGACTACTTCGGCCGCGGAGCGAACGAGGTCATGCACCGGCTCAAGAAGATCCAGCGGAACGCGAGCAAAACGCTCCTCACCGCGGGGGTCTCCGCATGAGCGCCCTGCTGGACACCATTGCCACGATCCGCCGCGAGGTCTGCGCGCTGCACGCCGAACTGACCCGGTACGAGCTGGTGGTCTGGACCGCGGGCAATGTCTCCGCCCGCGTCCCGGGGCATGACTTGATGGTCATCAAGCCGTCCGGGGTCTCCTACGATGCGCTGACGCCCGAACTCATGGTGGTCACGGACCTCCACGGGGTTCCCGTGGGCGGCGATGGCGACGGGGCGTGGGGCAATCCGGACCTTTCGCCGTCGTCGGACGCTGCCGCGCACGCCTACGTCTACCGGAACATGCCCGACGTCGGCGGGGTCGTCCACACGCACTCCACCTACGCGACGGCATGGGCTGCGCGCGGGGAGCCGATCCCGTGCGTACTGACCATGATGGGCGACGAATTCGGCGGCACCATCCCGGTGGGCCCGTTTGCGCTGATCGGGGACGACTCGATCGGCCGCGGGATCGTGGACACGCTCCGGGCGTCCCATTCACCGGCTGTCCTGATGCAGAACCACGGCCCCTTCACCATCGGCAAGGACGCCCGCTCCGCCGTCAAGGCCGCCGTAATGTGCGAGGAAGTGGCCCGCACCGTCCACATTTCCCGGCAGCTCGGTGAACCGCTGCCCATCGACGCCGGCCAGATCGAGTCCCTCTACAGCCGCTACCAGAACGTCTACGGCCGCTAACGCGCGCCACCCACGAACCTTCAAGGAGAAACGCATGCCCATCGCCCACAACACGTCCCTCGAACACTACGAAGTGTGGTTCCTCACCGGCAGCCAGCACCTTTACGGCGAGGACGTCCTCAAGCAGGTCGCCGCGCAGTCCCAGGAGATCGCCGCAGCACTGAACGCGTCCTCCGATGTTCCGGTCAAGCTCGTCTGGAAGCCCGTGCTGACGGACGCGGACGCGATCCGCCGCACCGCTCTGGAAGCGAACTCGGACGACGCCGTGATCGGCGTTACCGCGTGGATGCACACGTTCAGCCCGGCCAAGATGTGGATCCAGGGACTGGACCTGCTCCGCAAGCCGCTCCTGCACCTGCACACCCAGGCGAACGTGGCCCTGCCGTGGGCGGACATCGACTTCGACTTCATGAACCTGAACCAGGCAGCCCACGGCGACCGCGAATTCGGGTACATCCAGTCCCGCCTCGGCGTGCCGCGGAAGACCGTCGTCGGGCACGTCTCCAACCCCGAGGTCACGCGCCAGG
>NZ_DF952477.1:64951-72824 GCF_001263615.2 Arthrobacter sp. Hiyo1
AGCCCGACTTCGCCACCTCCGCCGCCGCGTGGCTCACCGCAGGCGCCGCGCACCACACCGTGCTCTCCACCCAGGTGGGCATGGACGTGTTCGAGGACTTCGCCGAAATCGCCCGGACCGAACTGCTCACCATCGACGACGGCACCACCATCAAACAGTTCAAGAAGGAACTCGCGTGGAACGCCGCCTACTACAAACTCGCCGGCGGGCTGTGAACGGCGAGGGCTTTTAACAAGAAGAAGCCCGGGCTAACGGCGCGTTGCCGTTAACCCGGGTTTTTCCGTATCTCTTATTCGTGGAACTTCTCACGCGCCTCGCGCTGTTGGCGTTCGAGCTTGGCTTCCGCTTCGGTCCTCCGCTGGCCGACGATGCGCATCTGGTGGGTGGTCGGGTGTTCGTATTCCTCCACGAAAGCGCCCTTTTCCCTCGGAAGGTAATGGCCGGGAGCCGGGGACGCGAGCTTTTGGTCTTCGTTTTCGCTCATGTCAAAATCGTCCCACCGGGCGGCGGCGGGCAAAAGGGGTTCGGCCCATAGTGCCGCAAGTGGAAGCGACATCCCGGTCTTCGGACCGGGATGTCGCTTGCCTTCTCACGAATTCACAAAGTCAGCCGAGGTTCAGGGCCGTCCAGGAGACGGGTGGCAGGGTGATTTCGACGACGCCGTCACGTACTACGGCACTCTTATTCGGGTGCAGCCCGACGCGGTTCGGATCGTTGAGCGTGTTCTTGGCGTATACATCCGCGTCCGAGAGCGTCTGCGCATCCAGGACGATCGCGCTGTCAAGAGCCGTGAGGTCGATGGTGACCGTTGCCTCTTCAGTCCGTGATCGGTTGACCAGGAAGACCGACGTCGCAGCGGCGTCCGCGTCGTAGGTAGCGACCGCGTCGATGAGCGGGACGGCACCGTAAGCGTCAGTGCTGTACTTGTCCGCATCCAGCCTCACGTCCAGGGCGACACCCTTGGCCAGTTTGGAGGTCAACGCGAACGGGAAGAACGTGGTCTGTTTCCACGCGGGACCGCCGGGTTCGGTCATGATGGGAGCGATCACGTTGACGAGCTGCGCCAGGGAGGCGGACGTGACACGGTCGGCGTGCTTAAGCAGTGAGATCAGGAGGTTGCCGAAGACGACGGCGTCGGCTACTGAGTACGTGTCCTCAAGCAGTCGCGGCGCCTTGGGCCAGTTGTCCAGCCCTTCGATTTTGTCCACGTTATGGAACCGTTCGAGGTACCACACATTCCATTCGTCGAAGGAAATGTTGATGGTTTTGGCGCTCCCGTTGACGGCTTTGACGTGGTCCGCCGTCGCTACAACGGATTCAATGAAGTGGTCCATGTCGGTGGCGGAAGCAAGGAACGAGTCCAGGTCACCGTTCTTTTCTTCGTAGTAGGCGTGGCAGGAGATGTAATCAACGTCCTCGTAGGCGTGGGTGAGTACCACGCGCTCCCATTCTCCGAAGGTGGGCATATGGGCGCTCGATGAGCCGCAGACCACAAGTTCAACTGAAGGATCAAGCTGGCGCATTGCCTTCGCGGTCTGCGATGCGATTTTGCCGTAGTCGTCGGCAGAGCGATGGCCCAACTGCCACGGGCCATCCATCTCATTGCCGAGGCACCACATTTTGACGCCAAAGGGCTCCACCCGGCCATGAGCGGCCCGGCGGTCCGACAGCTCCGTCCCGGAGCGGATGTTGGAGTACTCCAACAAGTCCAAAGCTTCCAGCGTGCCGCGGGTGCCGAGGTTGACGGCCAGCATGAGTTCGCTGCCCACCTTCTCAAGCCAGGTGCTGAACTCGTGCATGCCGATCTCGTTGGTTTCGGTGGAGTGCCACGCGAGGTCGAGTCGGTGGGGGCGCTGTTCCTTGGGCCCAACGCTGTCCTCCCAGCGGAACCCGGAGACGAAGTTGCCGCCCGGATAGCGGATGGTGGAAACACCGAGTTCTTTGACGAGCTCGATCACGTCAGTGCGGAAACCGTCGGCGTCGGCGCTGGGGTGACCGGGTTCGTAGATGCCGTCGTAGACACAGCGTCCAAGGTGTTCAACAAACGAACCGAAGAGGCGGGGATTGACTGCGCCCACTGCGAATTGTGGGTCGATCGTAAGGCGTGCGGAAACCATGGTCTGCTTTCGGTGAGAAGGAGCGAGAAATGAAGAGGTGCTTCAAGGGGCTATTTGAGGCTGCCGAGTGACAGGCCGCCCTGCCAGTACTTCTGCAGGGTGAGGAATGCCACCACGAGGGGAATGATGGAAATGAACGAACCGACGACGATCAGGCTCCAGAGCGAGTGGCCGCCCCCGTTGTTGGACGAAGCCAACTGCTCCCAGAGCCCTATGCCCACGGTGAGCGGATAGAGCCTCTCCGTGGACAACATGGCCAAGGGCAGGAAGTAGTTGTTCCAGGTCCCAACGACGGAAAGCAGCAGGACGGTCACCAGCGCCGGCCGAAGCAAGGGCAACGAGACTTGGAAGAAGGTGCGGAGTTCACCGGCTCCGTCCACCCTGGCCGCGTCGAGCAGCTCGTCTGGAACCGCTTCTGCGGTGTAAACCCGCATCAGGTAGACGCCGAAGGGGCTAAGCAGCGACGGCAGGATGACCGCCCACACGGTATCGGTCAGCTTGAGGTTGGACATCAGGATGAATGTCGGGATGACCAGCGCCGTCATGGGGACCATCACGGCACCGAGCAACAGTGCGAACGTAAGGTTCCGGCCCCGGAACTTGTACTTGGCAAACCCATAACCGGCCAGGACCGAGATTGCGGTCGCTCCCAGACCGCCGCTGACAGCGTAGAGAAGGGAATTGCCCAGCCACTGTACGTACTCCCCGCCGTTGTAGGCGAAAAGCTCCTGAATGTTCGCGATCAGGTTGAAATTCTTGTCGAACCACATAGCGCCGGACGAGCCCGCGAAAAGTCCTTGGGCGTCTTTCGTGCTGGCGACGAAAAGCCACCAAATGGGAGCCAGGAAATATAGGACCAGGACGCCCAGAAAGGCATGAGCCACCACGTTGCGCCGCCGGGGCCGCGACAGCCGGGTTGCGGCCGGGAGATGTGTTGTCAGCGCACTCATGAGAGGTTGCTCCCCTTCTTGCGGGTGGCGAACATGAAGATGTACACCGCGATGAAGACGACGATGCCGAGGGAGAAGGATATGGCCGAGGCGTAGTTGAACTGGGCGTATCCAAAGGCCAAATTGAACGCGTAGATGTTCGGGGTGAAATCCGGGGTGATGCTGCCGTTGGCTACCGGCCCGAGGATTTGCGGCTCGGAGAAGAACTGCAGCGTCCCGATCAGCGCGAAGATGAGAATGAGCACAAGTGCCGAAGAAACCAGGGGGATCTTGATGCGGAACGCAACCTGCCTTTCGGAGGCCCCATCAATCTTGGCGGCCTCGTAGAGGGTCGGATCGATTCCCTGTAATGCCGCGTAGATGATGATCATGTAATAGCCGGCCCATTGCCACGTCACAACATTGAGAAGGCCGTAGAAGACGTTGTCCTGGCTGAGCAGGAAGGGCGCGGAGGCGTGGAACAGGGAGAAAAACTGCTCAAGGGGGCCGAACGTCGGACTGTAAAGAAAGCCCCACATCAGGGCACCAATGACGGCCGGCACTGCGTACGGCAGGAAGATCATGAGCCGGGAGAACCTTGCGAGCCGGGTGGTGAGGTGGTCGAGCACGAGGGCGGCTGCCAGGGAGACGGCCATCTGGACCGGGATGAGGACCAGGGAGAAGCGGACCACGAACCACACACCCTTGAGGAACTGTGGATCCGAGAAGGCGCGGAGATAGTTCTCCAAACCGCTGAACCGCGTCCCTGTCGCCAGGCCCTTGGTGAACAGGCTGAGGTAGAGGGCGTAGGCAAGCGGAGCAAGAAGGAACGCCACGAAAACTATTCCGAACGGTGCGATGAAGAGCCATCCGGTCCTGGCCCGCCGCGCATTCATCTTGTCGCTGCGGGAGCGGGTCCTGCGTTCGGGCGGGGGCGCGGAATTCACTTTGTCCGGGGTGGAAGTGTGTGGCAACGACGTCACCGTTGACCCGTGAACTGCCATGAGCTGTCCTGCAACTTTCTCTTGATCGATTCCGCCCCGTTCCGCCCACCCGGGGCCGGCGGAACGGGAGGAGCTGTCAGTTGACTGTGAACCCTTGGCTCTTCGCGTAGTTCACCATGATGCCCTGCAGCTCGGTGGCTGCTTCGTCCCCGCTGACTTTGCCGGCATTGATCTTGACCGTCTCTGCCTGCAGTTGCGCGTAGTAGTAGACGCTGAACGGGCTGTAACTGAATCCCTTGTAGGCATTTTCGGCCGGTATGTAGATGTCCTTGTTCGCGGTCTGTCCGCCAAAGAAGTCGACGGCGTTGTTGGTGAACGCGTCCGACTTCAACACATTCTGGTTGAGCGGGAAGATCGTTTGGGTCTTCCAGCCGTCCGTCAGCGAGGCGTCGTCGGCGTAGAGGCCCTTGGCGACTTCGGCGGCGAGCTTCTGGTCACCGGCCTGTGAGGTGACGGCAAAGGTGGATCCTCCCCAGTTCACGGAGACTGGGTTGCTTGCATCCCATTGGGGGAGGGGGGCCGCAGCGAATGTTCCCTTCTCGTTGCCCTTACCCACTCCGGACCCGGTGAGGTAGCCGGGAGCCCATGCGGCCGAGATGTACGTAGCGTACTTGCCGCCGATCATTCCTGAAATGTAGTCGGTGGTGAACTGGTCCTGGGTGGCGACCAGGCCCTTCTTCACGAGTCCCGCCCAGTAGTTCAGCACGTCCTTGGCCGGCTGGCTGTCGAGGTGGATGGAGATGTTCTTCTGGTCCGCCAGGTCATAGGTGAAGGGAACGGCGCCCTTTTGGGCCATGAGGGCGGTCAGGGCGGCGGGGACATTGCTGCCAAGGTCTCCGAAAGCAGGGCCGCCGGCGTCCTTGACCTTCTGCGCGGCCGTTTCGTACTCGGCCCACGTCGTCGGCGGCTTGATGCCGTACTTGTCCAGGATGTCCTTACGGTAGATCATGGCCATCGGCCCGCCGTCGACCGGAATGGCGTAGACCGAATCGCCCTGCGAGACGTCCTTCCAGGAACCCGCGCTGAAGTTCTTCTTGACGTCTGCGGCGCCATACTTGCTCAGGTCCACAAGCGCGTTTTGCAATTCAAAACCCGTCAGCTGGTCAGCCTCGAGCATGATCACGTCAGGGGCTCCCTTGCCGGCCTGGATGGCAGTTTGGAACTTCGCGTACTCCGGGCCACCCTGGCCGGCCACGGTCCAGCAGACCTGGACATCGGAGTGGGAGTTGTTGAAGTTGTCGACGACCTTGGCCATGTTGGGGTACCACGCCCACACGGAGACCTTCGGAGCATCGGAATGCACAATCTTGTTTGTGCAATTGGTGGTATTGGAGCCCGCACTGGCGGCATCCGCGCCACCACTGCACCCTGCCAGTGTGGCGGCAAGGGCAGCGGCTGACACTGCTGCGGCAATTGCTTTCTTGTTCACGTAGTTTCCCTTCGGTCGTGCATGGACGTCGTCGTCGGAGGTGGAGCAGCGAGGGCAGGCCGTCTTCCAGCCAATGGATGGTGGTGGGACTTGGACGGACTCGGCGGATGGGGGACAAGAGACATTTCCGAGCTTTTACATCGATGTAAGTAATCGTTGTAAATCCATGATGATGTGACTGGACTTACATGTCAAGAAGAAATCGGACGGCGTCTTCGGCGGGCTAGATCGCCGTGGATTCCCGGCTGATGACCTTGAACCCGGCTTCAAACTCGCGGGCAGGCGTTGCTTCGGCCGCGCCGTCGATTCGTTCCAGGAGCATCGCGACGGCGGTCTCGGCGATCTCCCGACGGCCCGGATCTATGGTTGACAACGTCGGGAGTGAATACCGGGTTTCGTCGATGTCGTCAAAGCCGATGATCGCCACATCCTCAGGGATTCTCAGTCCAGCATCCTGCATGACACGCATCGCCCCTAGGGCGATGGAGTCGTTGAAGGCCACGACGCCGTCGAACTCCAGCCCGGACTCCAGGACGTGCCGCATTGCCTGGGCGCCGTCGGAACGGTGCCACGACTGGACGTCGATTGCCAGTTCGTCCCGGTAATCCAGCCCCGCCTTCTGCAAGGCGCGGCGGTAACCTTCCAAGCGAAGCCCGGCTGAACCGATGACTTCATTTCGGTGGGCACCAAAAGCGAGTAGTTTCGTTCGTCCGCGTTGGAGGAGGTGGTCGGTAGCTGCTTGCGAAGCCTCGATGTTTTGCATGGTCACGTGGTCCGTGGGGCCGTGAAAGATCCGCTCACCCAGGAGGACCATGGGAGTCGGAATCTCGATGAGGCCCGCGTCCTCCTGGCTCAGGCCGAGCACGCTGTACAGGACGCCATCGACCATTCGCATCCGGGGGCCATGCAGGATCTCCAGCTCGCGCGTCCGGGAACCTCCGCTTTGCTCGATGATCACCACTTTCCCGCGTTTTGAGGCGGCCGTCATGACGGCATCGGCGAGCTCGGCAAAGTAGGCATTCTTCAGATCCGGGATGATGAGGCTGATGACATCCGTGCGTCCGGACCGCAAGCCCCGGGCCGAGAGATTCGGCTGATAGCCGAGTTTCTCGATGGCCAGCAAAACCCGCTCGCGGGTCTCGGCTTTGATGTTTGGATGGTCATTGATGACGTTCGATACGGTTTTGATAGACACATCGGCCGCCTGGGCCACATCCCGCATGGTAATTGCCACTTTTCCTTCTTCCGCGCACGTCAGCGACCGTCCTTAGCTGAAGATTACAACGTTGGAAAGCGTTTGGGCCGAAACGGCACCGAGCTGCAGGATGGGTAGGTGCCAACCGGTAGTGGGTGGATGATGGCTGGATGAGCGAAGACAGCGGTTCCCGTCCGGATTTTTTCACCCGGTTCACCACCAAGGTGGCCAAAGTGCTCGGCCACGCCTGGGTGTTCAGCGCGGCAGTAATCATCCTCATTGTTTGGGCGTTTACGGGACCACTCCTGGGATTTTCGGATACCTGGCAGTTGGTCATCAATACCGGCACGACCATCGTGACTTTCTTGATGGTCTTCATCATCCAAAACACCCAGAATAGAGACAGCGCCGCCCTCCACGTGAAGCTCGACGCCGTGATGCGTGAACTCCGGATCACCAACTCCAAGCTTTATCAAGCTGAAGACGAAGGCGAGAAGGAGCTTGAGGAGCAGCGCCGACGCATCGAGCAGGAGGCCGAGTCCGATTAGCCGGATCTGGGTCGTGGAGTGCTGGCGGTTCCTACATGAGCCACTGAACCGAGACGTTCATCGCGAGCAGGGCATTCGTCAGCGGCGCAAGTATCGACTCGTCGGCCTCCATGCGGTGCAGCGTCTCGAGGAATTCATCCACCTGGATGTTCGTGAACCCGCCGTCCCGGAGTTGCTGGACGGCAAGCTCGGTATTCTGCTTCCGGGTGTTGCTGAATCGAGGGGTTACCTCTGGCTGTACCGGTTCCGAATCCATTGACTTTGCTTGCCCCCGCAACCTATCCCTGTCGGTATGACGCTCGCGCACACCGTATTCCTGCATTACGAATGCTACTATCTCGCGGGCCGAACTGGAGCAACGGCAAGTCCGTCAGCCAATAGCATGGGTCAATGATGGATAAGTCGTCGGTTCCTGGCGCGTTGAAACACGAGGTGGCCCGTGACCCTCGCCGCGTCCACTGGATGGAATTGTTCTTCGACCTCGTCTTTGTGGCTTTCGTCGGGCAGCTTGCGCGCGGGATCCACGGCGACCCCGGATGGGCTGAGTTCGGCACCTTCGTCCTGCTTTTCTTTCCGGCGTGGTGGGCTTGGGTGAACATTGTCTCCGTAGTCAACCTCCTGCCAGGTTTGTCGTCCCGGGCTCTGGGCGTC
>NZ_DF952477.1:73244-75168 GCF_001263615.2 Arthrobacter sp. Hiyo1
GCCAATGCCGCCATTCGCGTGGTTCTGCTGATCTTGTGGCTGTACCAGCACCGTGAAAATCGGCCGAATTTCCGTGGCGGATTTGGATCTACAACGGCGGCACGGCCGTCCTCTGGCTCCTCTCCGCCTCCTTACCTCTCCACATTGCCGTCGTTCTGTGGGCCACCGCGATCGTTGTCGAGATTGGCATGATGGCTCTTAGCGCCCGCCTTTGGCCTGACCGCGGCATCGCTGGCATCAACATCGAGCACGCATCCGAGCGGCTTGGCTTGTTCGTCATCATTGTGCTCGGCGAGTCCATCTTCACGATCGTCACCGAGGTGTCTGACGATTGGGGCCCGGGCGCAGGCCTGCTCGGTGCGCTCGGATTCCTCGTGGTTGCCCTGCTCGGCTGGGCATTCTTCCAATACGGCACGGGGACAGTCACGGCAGGGCTCGAGCGACTGCAGGCCCGGTCCGATTTCGCCGGGATCCTTCAGACCACGTTGTTCATGCCGTTTCTTCTGGTTTTGGGGGTAACTGCAATCGCCGGGGCCATTGCGACGGCCATTCCAGCCCCCTATGAGCACTTGCCCTTCGGTTCCGGGATTTCTCTCGGGGGAGGTCTGGCCCTCTTCTATGGTTGCAATGCGATCGTGTCGCTTCGCTACGGTCAGCCTCCGCGCGCGGTGCTGCCGTGGGCGGTGCCGACCGTGGTGATCGCCGTGTTGCTCATACCGGTGAGCGCTGTGGTTCCCGCCGCCGTCGCGTTGGCCCTCGCAGTGGTTGTCCTGCTCCTTGTCACCGTCTACGTCGAGATTCAGAGGCGACGGCGGCACGCCCCAACTAGCTGACAGTTGTTGTCGTTCTGGGGCCTCAATACGACAACAACTGCTAGTCAGTTGGGTCAGCCGTTGATCACCTGGGGGACCCCGAGGGCTTTGAGGCCTTCGACGCCGAATTCCAGGCCATAGCCGGATTGCTTGGCGCCGCCGAAGGGGACCCGCGGGTCGACGTTGCCATGTTTGTTGATCCATACGGTTCCGGCCTCAAGGCGGGCGGCAACGTCACGGGCAGCGTCCAGGTCGGAGGACCAGACGGAGGCGCCGAGTCCGACGTCGAGCGCGTTCGCCATGGCGACGGCCTCGTCCACGGTGCCGTAGCGGATGATGGGCAGGGCCGGGCCGAACTGTTCCTCGGCGACGAGGGGGTTGCTGTTGTCGATGTCGGCTACGAGGGTGGTGGGGTAGAAGTTGCCGGGCTGGCCGTCGTCGGGGTTGCCGCCGAGCAGGATGCGGGCGCCGGAATCGCGGGCGGCATCCACGAGCTTCGCGACGATGTCGTACTGCTGCCGGTTCTGCAGCGGTCCCAGCACGTTCGCCTCGTCCAAACCAACCCCCATGGGCATCGCGGCGGCAACGGCAGCCAGCTCGGTGCACACTGCTTCATAGAGGGAGTCGTGGACGTAGAGGCGCTTGAGTGCGGCGCAGGTCTGGCCGGTGTTGATGAAGGCACCCCAGAAGAGTCCTTCGGCGATGGCTTTGGGGTCTGCATCGGGCAGGACGATGCCGGCGTCGTTGCCGCCGAGTTCGAGAGTGAGGCGCTTTACCGTGTCCGCGCTGGAGCGGATGACGGCCTTGCCGGTGGCGGTGGATCCGGTGAACATGACCTTGCCGATGGCCGGGTGTTCGGCGAGCCGGGCGCCGACGTCCCGGCCGCCGGAGACCACCGTGAGGAGGCCTTCGGGGAGTTCTTCGTTGATCACGGCGGCCAGGGCCAGCACGGACAGGGGTGTGTATTCGGAGGGTTTGACGACGACGGCGTTGCCCATCCGGAGGGCGGGGGCGACCTGCCAAATGGTGATCATCATGGGCCAGTTCCAGGGGCCGATCGCGCCGACGACGCCGATGGGCCGGTAGTGGAGTTCGGCGCGGGTTTCGCCGTC
>NZ_DF952477.1:75245-83233 GCF_001263615.2 Arthrobacter sp. Hiyo1
CGTTCGAGGTCGTCGACCGTGTGAACCGGGGCCTCGCCGACAACGGTGCCCGTGGCGGGGTCGATAATGGTCCGGCTTTCGCCGGTGGTCGGGGTGATTGAAGCGAGGAGGGCGTCGTAGCTTTCCAAGGGTTTACTCCACTCTGAGTTGGTAATGGTTTCTATGGACAAGGCACTTGCGGTCAGACGGCCATCAGGATCATGGCGCCCAAGGCGCCCGCCGAAGAGATCGCCTCAAGCGATGCAGACGCGTGACGACGGTGTCCGCGGCCATTTGGTCGAAGGGTTCGGGCGGCCAGGGCGATTGAGTAGGCGATGACCGCTGCCGCGAGGGCAACTGCCAGGGCCGGATTCGCTCCACCAAGTCCTGAATGCGCATGTGCTTGGTGTACAGAACTTGACGTGACAGTGGGAAGGGTTGTGACGAAAATGGCGAACATGGCCACCATGGACAAGGAGCGGTGTATTTCCATGCCGCCCCGGCGATCCTTGGGCAAGAGCACCAGCGGAAGAGGGGACGTGAGGAGCAGGAGAAGGCCCCACACGACGCCCGGCACAATGCCTGGCCCGACGGTTGTGTCCGCCATCGCAATGAGCATGAGTGCCATCGGCCCCCACTGGCTAAGGTTCCTGACCAATCCTTCACGCATCGGGCTCCAGATTCCGAGGGCACAGCAAGCGAGCATGACGATCGAAAGGGTGGTGTGCATGGTGTTCACCGATCATCAGTCCCGGCGCTACACGTCGTCTTCGTCGCCGAGATGGACGGCCGCCGGCCCCTCCTCGCCGTGACCGATCCGCCGATACACGGCCGGGTTGCTCCGGCGGAGGCGGAACGCCCATGCGATCCCCACCAGCCCGGGCACGATGATCGCGGCAGGCAGGACGAACGTCAGCGCATTGGTCTCGTTTTGGCCGAGCAGTACGTTGAAGTTGACCACGATCAGCACGAAGATCGCCGCAAGGAGCACGAACCCCAGGGCAGGGGCGATCAGGCGGGTCCAGATTCCAGCGTCATGCCTGTTCTTGCGGAAGAACCCAATGACCGCCAGCGAGACAACGGTCATCAAGAGGACAAGTCCCATGGCGCCGTCGTTCGTCAGCCACGTGAACATGGTCAGGACAGGGTAGAGGTCGCCCAGCGATGATCCGGTCCCCGCGATGGCGAAAGCCACCGTGACCACGACGGCGATCACCGTCTGGGCGATCGACCCGGCGTAGGGGGCGCCGCTGTGCCGCCGTACTGCGCCCAGCTTGCGCGGCAGGACTTGTTCCCGGCCCAGGGAGAAGAAATAGCGGGCTGCGGCATTGTGGAAGCTGACGAGAGCTGCGAAGAGGCTGGTGACGAAGAGCAGGCGGGCCAGGTCGGCGAGAAGTACGCCGGCATGGTCGCTGAGGAAACCGAACATCAGGTCCGGTCCTTGTTTCGCGGAAGCGTCCACCACTGCGGACGGTCCGGTTCCGACCGCCATGGCCCACGAGGAAACAGCGTAGAACAAGGCGATGATGGCCACCGCGGTATATGTAGCCCGGGCGACAGTGTGCTTGGGGTCCTTGCTTTCCTCGCCGTAGATCGCGGCCGACTCGAATCCCATGAACGCCGCGATGCCGAAGGAAAGGACCGCCCCGACGCCCGGCACGAAAAGGCTCTGCGTGCTGAGCGGCGCTCCGCTGACTCCCTCGGGGGCCACGGCAAAGGAGACGACGTCGTAGACAATCACCACGAGGAACTCCAGGCCGACGAGCACCCCGAGGACCTTCGCTGACAGGTCCACGCGGTTCACGCCGAGGAATGCAACGACGGCGATGCAGACAAGCACCGGAATCCACCACGGGACGGTGATGCCGAAGCGTTCGTTGATCAGGCTTGAGACGGTGAAGCCGAAGAGGCCGTAGATGCCGACTTGCATCAAGTTGTAGCCATCAGGGCCACCATGGAAACCCCGACGCCGACCGGCCGGGAGATGCCCTGCGCCACGTAGGAATAGAAGGCGCCGGCGTTGACGACGTACCGGCTCATGGCCGCGTAGCCGACGGCGAACACGGCGAGGGTTCCGCCGAGCAGCAGGAAGGACAGCGGCACGCCAGTGACTCCGGTGACGGCAAACGTCGTCGTCACGCCGCCGGCGAGGACAGTGAGCGGAGCCGAGGCGGCGATGATCATGAAGGTCACCGCAGGGACGCCGAGACGACGTCGATGATGATGCGAGTGTCCCACCTCAGTGGTCTCTTTCCCGGTTGTTAAACTCATTTCTGGGCCTCCATGTGGCAGTGGCCGCCTGAGGCGGGTTTCGACGGCGGAACGTCGAGTACGGGGCTCCGGTCGAAGAAACCTTCGGGGCGGAGTTTGAATCCCACCGTGTCGACGGGCATGATCGGCCAGTCCTCGGGGCGGGGGAAGTGGGTCAGCCCGAAGGTGTGCCATACGACGATGTCTTGTCCGTCGATGTCCCTATCGCGGGCGATGTAGGCCGGCAGTCCGGCTCCTCCGGAGTGCTGGTTGACGAAGTCGCCGCTGGGGTAGCGCTCGTTCTCGTCATAGCGGGTCACCCATAGGTCCTTCGTGGCGAAGGCTGCGCGTTGGGCGATGGACGATTGGGGATCGGCGAGGAGCATGGGATGGCCTTGTCCGTGGAGCTTGTATCCCACGGGGTCGCCCAGGCGGTTGAGTGAGTCGGGATTGGAGATGATCCAGGCCCGTCCCGCCGCCATGTCAGACTCGCGCACGGCCTCCGACTCGCGCTTGAGCACCGTCCGACGGCGGGCGAAGGCGTTGCCCCGTTCGTTGCCTTCTCCCATCGGTACCCGGACGGCGTCCTCTTCCTCGACCCTGTTGCTCAAGCCGTCGATGGCGAAGTCCAGCCGGGCGCTGAAGAGGTGCTGGTGGAAGGGCGCCCCAAGGCCCGGTGCGAGCTCCGAGGCGTACGGGTAGCCCTTTCCGGGGTGGGCGCTCGTGAAGACGACGCCGGTGGCCTTGGCTTCGAACTCGATGGTGCCGTCAAGGTAGAGGTACCAGTAGAAGCCGTAGTCGTAGTTGCCGATAGTCGTGAAGAAGCTGATGACGAGCCTGCGGTTCCGGCGGGTGTAGTTCACGCCGCTCCAGAGGTCGCTGTGCTTGGCGAGGATGCTCCAATCCTCTTCGTGCATGCATATTCCGTTTCGGATTTCCCGTGGCCGGCCGAACGCGTCACTGACTACCGGGCTGAGGTAGGTGATTTCGCCGAGGCAATCGCAGCCGAGTTCGAGCGAGTTAGCGTATTGGCCCACGAGGTATTCGCCGGTATCGAAGTAGTTCTGCCAGGAGCGCACGGGTGAGGGGTCGCCGTATGGCACCACCATTTCGGCGATGGAAGCCCGCTTGAGGATGCTGCGACGGCGATCGACGTCGTCGAACGCGACATTGTGCAGAACGACGCCTTCCCGGACATCGAAGCCGATGTCCAGGCTCCACTTCTCCCACTCGACGTGGTTTCCATTGTGGACGGTGAAGCTCGGACCTTCCGGCTGGGTGATGTGGATCGGCTTCTGCGTGGTGCGCATCGGTCCGGTCAGCTCCGGGTCCGTAAAGTTGCCATGTTCTGCCGGCACCGGGACGGCGCCGAAATCCAGGACATGGTCCACCGTCTTGCTGACGACATCAACGTAGGCAACCAGCCCATCCACGGGGTGGGCCCAGGCGCTGTCCTCGCGGAACTCCTGGACGAATGCCAAGCCGCGCAGAATCCGGCGGCCTTTCTCCTCGGGGTACTCGAAGACGCCGGCCGAAAGGGGAGCGACCCTGACTTTGCTGACGTCGAGGTTCCGGTCAGCCAAGGCCTTGAGCCACCGCTCGTCCTGGGCGAGGATCTCTTCGACCACCTCGAATTCTTCTTCGATGACCGGAAGCTCGCCCGTCACCGAGGTGTCAAGATCTACCTTCGAGACGACTTCCTGGTGTGTCACGGAGACCACGACGTCCTGTGCCGCACCGCTCAAGACGTTGTGCAGGAACGCCCTGAACCTGCGGTCCGGAGTCTCCGTTT
The DNA here is from genome assembly GCF_001263615.2 of Arthrobacter sp. Hiyo1. Taxonomy (NCBI): domain Bacteria; kingdom Bacillati; phylum Actinomycetota; class Actinomycetes; order Micrococcales; family Micrococcaceae; genus Arthrobacter; species Arthrobacter sp. Hiyo1. The sequence continues at coordinate 79,267 of NZ_DF952477.1, forward strand.
CGCCCGCTCCTGAATCGCGAGGGGGGTCAAGGAGGCCAAGGTAGGCGATCCGGATGGATCCGTCGAAGAGCCCGGCGTAGGCCAAAATGCCCCTGACGGCCGTGATGTCTTCGGCACTGGTCAAGGCATACGGAGACAGTCCGGCAATCTCAGCCATGTCGGCGATTTCTGGAGAGGAGGTTGTGCTCATGGAAGGCCTTTGTGAGTGGCGGTTTATTTTCTATGTGTGTAGAGAATAGCATCGTGTAATCTGAGTCACAACGGTTGTAGAAAAAAGATTTGGGGAAAGAGTGCCGAAGATCGTAGACCACGACAAGCGCCGGGTGGAGCTGGTCGAAGCCACGTGGCGGATCATCGCCAGCCGGGGGATCGAGGGTGCCACGATGCGCGAGATAGCAACGGAAGCGGGCTTTGCCAACGGTGCGCTCAAGCCGTACTTCCCGACGAAAGACGATCTCTTGACGTTTGCTTTCGGCCACGTCTTCAACCAGACGAATAGCCGCATGAGCGACTCCACCGCCGGCCTGCGGGGACTGTCGGCGTTGCGCAGCTACTGCCATGAAATATTGCCGCTCGACGCCGAGCGGCTAAACGAAGCGCGAATCGCGATCGCCTTCTGGCAGCGCGCACTGACGGACCCGGCGAAGGCCGCCTTGCACGATTCCTCGATGGAGCAATGGCGTGACGCCCTGTTCGACAAGCTCCGTGAAGCCAGGGAACTCGGCGAACTGAAAGAAGGTCTCAACGACGACGACATCGTCGGCGGGATCATGACGTTTGCGCTCGGTGCCCAGATCACGGCCACGCTGACGCCGGAACATCACTCGGCGGATCAGCTTCGGTCCCAACTGGAGACTTACATATCGCTCATTTCATCCGAAAAGGGCGATCTGGTGCCGACGGCCGGATCGAAGGGTTCCGCTTAGCGGCGCAGGGTGCTCTGCCGCGCCACGAGCTCCGGCGTGAACACCACTTGGCTATGTACGTGGCCGGGTTCGGCGTCGATTTCGTCGAACAGGAGTTGGGCGGCACGCTCGCCGATCAGCTGCCTCGGTTGACTGATGGAGCTGAGTGGGATGCTCGACTGGGAGGCGAAATCGATGTCGTCGAACCCGACGATGGCGATGTCCTCGGGCACGTGGAGCCCGTTCGCGGCGAAGGATTGCAAAAGCCCTAGGCTAATTGATCGTTGGCGGCAAACACGGCGTCCGGGCGCTTGTCAGGTTGGAGATTCCCGATGAGATCTCCAATCCGGCGTCCGCGTTCGAATTTCAGATCGGGCGTTTCGAATAGTTGAAGCGGGACTCCGGCACGTGCGGCCGCGTCGGCGGCACCCCGGTATCGGTCCTCGACCTGCTGCAGGGTGAAGGGGCCGCCGACGAATGCAGGGCGTACCGAGCCGACACTGACGAGATGCTCCAGGGCAGTGGCGCCGCCGGCGACGTCGTCCACCGAAACCGAGCAGAACTGATCCGTGCTTGCGAGCCTGTCGACGAGTACAGAAGGGATACCCCGGTCGCGCATTCTTTCCAGCCGTTGAAGAACTTGTCCGAATGGCGTGATGAGGACGCCTTGGACCCGCTGCTGCTCGAAGAGGTCCAGATAGGCCTCCTCGCGGCCGGCGTCTTCGGCGCTGTTGGCCAGTATCAGGGAGTGCTTGTGGTCTTCGGCGACGTTTTCAGCGCCCAAAGCGACATCGGTGAAGAAGGGGTTTCGCACGTCCAGCACCAACATGCCGAGGCTCCTGGTGGAGCCGGACCGCAGTGAGCGGGCTGATTCGTTCCGCACGAATCCCAGCTCTTCGATGGCGGCAAGAACGCGGGTCCTCTTGTCGAACGAGACTTGGTCCGGACGGTTGAGGACATTCGAAACTGTTCCGACCGAAACTCTGGCAAGGGCGGCGACGTCAGTCAGCTTTGCTCCCGGGCCGCTTGGCACTCTCTACCTCCCAATTGATGAATCGAATCAAACCGCTTGATCAATATTACGTGGTTCGATCGGCGATCTCCGGGATTGACTGTTGACACGCCATGGAAGCAGGCCCTACCGTGTGAGTAGGCTCTTGAATGAAACGATTCAAGCCGGAATTGATTCAAAAGAAACGCACTGCTGTTCGAAGACGACGCACAGGCAACAGAAGGAAAAACCATGAACACGACGGAAGCGGCCCTCGGCCGCCTCGGCGAATTGGCCATCGAGGTCCCGTCCTGGGCCTACGGCAACTCGGGCACGCGATTCAAGGTGTTCGGCACGCCCGGCACCCCGCGGACCATCCAGGAGAAGCTGGCTGACGCCGCGAAAGTCCACGAGCTGACGGGTCTTGCACCGACTGTGGCACTGCACATCCCGTGGGACAAGGTGGACGATTACTCCGCCCTCCGCGGGTACGCGGCGGACCTTGGCGTCGGCTGGGGACCATCAACTCCAACACGTTCCAGGACGACGAATACAAGTACGGCTCCCTGACGTCCTCCGACGCGCGGTGCGCCGCCGCGCCATCGACCATCACCTGGAGTGCATCGAGATCATGCACGCCACGGTTCCCGGGACCTGAAGGTCTGGCTGGCGGACGGCACCAACTACCCTGGCCAGGATGACATGCGCGGCCGGCAGGACCGCCTCGCGGAATCCCTTCAGGAGATCTACGCGGGCCTTGGGGATAGCCAGCGCCTGGTGCTGGAGTACAAGTTCTTCGAGCCTGCTTTTTACCACACGGACGTTCCGGACTGGGGTACCTCCTATGCCCAGACCCTGGCTCTGGGGGAGAAGGCCTTCGTGTGCCTGGATACCGGCCACCATGCCCCGGGAACCAACATCGAGTTCATCGTGATGCAGTTGTTGCGCCTGGGCAAGCTGGGCTCCTTCGACTTCAACTCGCGCTTCTATGCGGACGATGACCTGATTGTCGGTGCCGCGGATCCTTTCCAGTTGTTCCGCATCATGCACGAAGTCATCCGCGGCGGGGGCTTCGGAAAGGATTCGGGCGTGGCCTTGATGCTGGACCAGTGCCACAACTTGGAGGAGAAGATTCCGGGCCAGATCCGGTCCGTGCTCAACGTCCAGGAAATGACGGCCCGTGCCCTGCTTATCGACACGGACGCGCTCACCGAAGCGCAGCGTGAAGGCGATGTCCTGGCCGCGAACGGCATTTTCAACGACGCTTTCTACACGGACGTCCGGCCGATCCTGGCCGAGTGGCGCGAATCGCGCGGCCTGCCCGCGGACCCGATGACCGCGTTCAAGGCCAGTGGCTACCAGAAGAAGATCAACGAGGACCGCGTGGGCGGCCAGCAAGCCGGATGGGGCGCTTAGGCATGAATATGCAGAACACAACCAACAAGACTGTTGAAGAACTGATCGCCCGTTCCAACCGCCTGGGCGCGGACAAGCGGAACACGAACTTCGCCGGCGGGAACACCTCGGCCAAAGGCACGGAGACGGACCCGTCACCGGGGAGGACGTCGAACTGTTGTGGGTCAAGGGTTCCGGCGGGGACCTGGGAACCTGAAGGCGGAAAACCTGGCCGTGTTGCGGCTGGACCGGCTGCAGGCCCTCAAGGCCGTTTACCCCGCGTCGACGCGCGAAGACGACATGGTGGCCGCCTTCGATTACTGCCTGTTCGGCAAGGGCGGCGCTGCGCCCTCGATCGATACCGCCATGCACGGGCTCGTGGACGCCGCGCACGTGGACCACCTGCACCCGGACTCCGGCATCGCGATCGCGACCGCGGTGGACGGCGAAGCCCTGACCTCCAAGGTCTTCGGCGAGAAGGTCGTGTGGGTGCCTGGCGCCGCCCCGGCTTCCAGCTGGGACTGGACATCGCCGCGCTCAAGGAAGCGAACCCGCAGGCCATCGGCACCATCCTGGGCGGCCACGGCATCACCGCCTGGGGAGCCACGAGCGAGGAAGCCGAAGCCAACTCCCTCTGGATCATCGAGCAGGCCGAACGCTACATCGCCCAGAACGG
>NZ_DF952477.1:86035-94657 GCF_001263615.2 Arthrobacter sp. Hiyo1
CTCGCCGCCGCCTACGCCAGGACCCTGGCGCGCGCCGAAGAACTGTCCGGAAAGCGGACGTCAGTGGTCCACATCGTGGGCGCGGCTCGCAAAACAGGCTGTTGTGCCAGCTCACCGCGGACGCCACCGGCAAGACCGTGATAGCAGGTCCGGTCGAAGCCACGGCCCTCGGAAACGTCCTGATCCAGGCCCGGGCGGCAGGAGCCATCAACGGAAGATTGGCGGAACTGCGGGCACTCGTGAGGGCAAGCGTCGGGCTCGAAAGCTACGAACCAAAACTGGCACTTCAGAGTCCCTAGGTCCAGCGCCCTGTTGTGCCGCAAAACCCCTCGATAAACTTAAGGGGCGCCGAAGAGACGCAAGGTTGGTTGCGGGAAAGGCAAGATCATGTCCGACAGCAGCGGCGTCGAAGAACCCACTGAAGATGAGACAAGTGGAGCTCGCGAGGAACCGGAACTCAGGGGCCGTTACGTCGAGGGGGAGTACGGCAAGACGGGAACGGAACCCGGGCGGCACTCCGAAGACGAAGAAGGCCAATACAGCGAAGGAGACTACGGAGCGGCGGGCAGCCAAGGCGGCTTGCCCGAACCCTTGGGTGGGAAAGCCAAGGAATCCGGGCGCTACGCAAAAGCCGACCTCGGTGACGCAGGAACAGTTCCGGGGCGCACAGCAGAGTCGGAAATCGGCCAGTACGCGGAGGGGGACTACGGCGCGAACGGCGCAGTGGGACCGCTACGCGAGGCGGCCAAACCACCGGTGCCAGCGGATGACGACGACGACTGACGCAGTCGAGTGCCCTGGCATCGATTACGTCGGCCGGACCGTGTTTTCTTCAGACTTGGCCCGGAGGAACCTCAGATCCTCGGGGGAGAGGCTGACCTGGCTGTGCTGGTCGGCATCCGGGGTGATGCCGGTTTCCTTATGGAGTATCTCCGTGAGGGTCCGCGGCAAGACCACGCATCCAGGGTTGTCGATTAGCCAATGCCGCGTTTCGGGGCTGAGCATGTCCCAGTGGTCCCTGATGTTCATCTCCATGGATGGCGCCTAACTAAGTGGGTGCAGGGAAAAATGGTGGGTGCAGACAAGAATGCCGGCCGAGGCCGGTGCCGGGAACGTAATTAGGATACGCCGCGGCATAGGGGAAAGACAGGCCCGGAGATGGCAACTGAAAGCGACGGCGTAGGCTTCCGATCCAAGCGGGGCCCGATACTCATAGCCCTGATGCTCTCGAGCGGCCTTGTCGCGATCGATGCCACCATTGTGGCGACTGCGGTGCCTTCGATTGTGCATGAAATCGGCGGGTTTGCCTCGTTCCCGTGGCTTTTCTCCGCCTACCTGCTCGCACAGGCCGTTTCGGTTCCGGTGTACGCGAAACTTTCCGACATGGCAGGTCGCAAGCCGATCATTCTCACCGGGATTGGACTCTTCCTGATCGGATCGATCCTCTGCGGCTTGGCGTGGAGCATGCCTGCGCTCATTGCCTTCCGCGTGGTTCAGGGCTTGGGTGCCGGCGCGGTCCTCCCGGTGGCCATTACCATCGCCGGCGATATCTACACCCTCGCCGAGCGTGCAAAGGTGCAAGGCTACCTGGCCAGCGTGTGGGCCACCTCGTCGGTTGTCGGCCCAACACTGGGCGGCGTGTTCGCTTCGCTTGGAGTGTGGCGCGGAATCTTCCTGGTCAACATTCCGCTGTGCCTCGTGGCGGCGTGGATGCTGGTTCAAAAATTCCAGGAGAACATCGAACGGGTAAAGCACCACGTCGACTATCTGGGAGCCGTCCTTCTCACGGTCACGTTGACCTTGACCATCCTCGGGGCTTTGGAGGGTGGACAGGCATGGGCCTGGGATTCTCCGATCAGCATCGCGGTGTTCGCCCTTGGTGCAGTGTTACTCGTTGCCTTCGTCCTGGTCGAGCGACGAGCAGCTGAGCCTGTCCTTCCGCCGTGGGTGGTTTCGAGGCGCCTTCTCGCCACGACCGCCCTGATCTCCTTCGGGGCCGGAGCAATCGTGCTTGGCCTCACTTCTTACGTTCCGACCTTCCTTCAAGGTGCGCTTTCGGTGTCGCCATTGGCTGCGGGCCTGTCATTGGCAGCCTTGACCATCGGCTGGCCCATCAGTGCTTCTCAGTCGGGCCGTTTCTATCTACGGATCGGCTTCCGGGCAACAGCGTTGATCGGGATCACCGTCACCCTCATCGGTTCGGCGGCCCTCGCCGTGACGGCCTACACACCGAACCTGGTGCTCGTCGCGGGCAGCTGCTTTGTCGCGGGACTTGGGCTTGGGCTTCTGGCAACCCCGAGCCTGATCGCCGCCCAGTCCAGCGTCGAATGGCACGAGCGCGGAGTGGTGACGGGCACCAACCTTTTCGCGCGATCCATCGGCAGTTCTCTTGGCGTCGCCGTTTTCGGCGCCGTGGCTAATGCGATCTACGCCGGCAGCCCCGGTGGCGGGAAGAATTCGCAGGCGGTTGTCTTGGCGTCTGCTGCAGTGTTTCTTGCCGTGCTCGTGAGCGCCGCGCTCACAGTCATCGCTGTCTTCGCAATGCCCGATACGGCCCCGGAGGCGCCTGCGCCCCAAGGCAAAGGACCGGCCCGCCTGCTTCAGAAAGTGCGGCGACTCAACGGGCGGGACGGAGGCCCTTAGGCCCGCGTCCTCGGCTGGGCTAGTTCCCCGGCTCCTCCGGAGACTGACTGGCTTCGTGGCCAGCCGTACGGACAACGCGGATCTTCGTGGTCTGCGGCTCTGACTGTTCGGGGAGCTGGATGCGGATTTCCAGGACGCCATCCTCATACGTCGCGACGATGCCGTCTTGGCTCACTCCGCGGGGCAGCGGGATGCTTCGGGACCGTTCGCCGTAACGGAGCTCGGTGCGGTAGCCCTTCTTGTCAACGTGTTCGGCATCCTCTTCGCGCCGCGCCTCGATATGCAGGGTGTCGTCGGCAATGCTGATATCGACGTCGGTCTCGGGGTCGATTCCAGGCAGATCCACCCTGACAACGAGCGTGTCCCCCTCTTGGTACTGCTCGATGCGGAGCGAAGGGTCGGATTCGCCTTGAAGGAAGCGTCGGAGCGGCTCCGGTACTCCAAGTCCGCCGCGTCCGAATAGGTTGTCCATGATGACCTCCTGGTAGGTACCGGCTGCGGGCCAAGTTAGACGTGCCGGGATGAGAAAAAAGCTACGCCTAGCATGGTCCCGTGGATAGCCCTTTGTCTCAGCCGACGCGGCGTCCACCACTTAATAGCGCAATCTTGACGACGGCTGTGCCGGGTCGGAGACTGAGCATAGGAGGCGCGCCGTGGGCAATTTACCGTGGATATTCGTGCTGCTCATCCCATCGCTGGGCTTCATCTTCTTCCTGATTTACGCAAATATTCGGCTCTCAGCCAGGCGGAAAGCCCTTGGGTTACCCCCTCTAGGTCTGACTCCACGTCGTTCCAAGACTCGACACCGGAAGCACCACAAGTATGTGATCATCCATCGCTTGAAACACTGAGATCGGTTCCTCTCAGCTTTGATGGAAGTCCGGAGCCTTTGGGGCGTCGAGTATTCCAGCGATCTTCTCTTCCAGGGCGGCGATGGTCGCTTCGGGCAGGACAATCAGCCCATCCAATTCGCGCCGGGCGCGCTTGTAGGCGGTCTGTCGCTCCGCCGGCGTCGCTGCACTGTCAGAAGCGATCCTCAGCAGCTTCCTGGCGGTCGCCAGCCGCTGGCGCTCGGGCTCGGTGAAGTTGCTGTCCTTGATGCGCTTGGCTTCCCGTTCCGCCACATCGAACGCCAGCTCGAAGCTCCGGACGGCCGCGCGATACTCAGCCAGCCGGGCCGCCGTCGTGATTTCTCCCGGAGTTGCCGGACGCAGACCGTCAGCATCCCGCTTGGCCCGAAGAAATTCCACGGTGAGCGGTTCGCGGACATCGGACATGACCGGAAAATCGATGAGCTTAGCGATGTCGAGTTCGTATTCGAGCCATCGCCTGTTCACGGCGTCGTGTGCTTCTTGCAGCCGCACCACCTCGGCCTGGCTGGCGTGCTCCGCTTCCGCCGCGCGGTTCTTGAGCTGATAGAGCTCCACCCGACGGCGGTGCCGCCTTTCGCTGGCCCTGGACCAGGACCGCGCCCACCCGCCAGCCAATCCGCTCAGCGGAAAGATCAGCCACCAGTTGTGGCTGACGAATTCGAGGAAGGGATTCACCGCTTCATCGTCCCACCGGCCCGGACCTGTCTCAAGAGGGCGCAGCCTAGCCGACCTTCCGGAGCCAGTCCGTCAGGAGCGGCAAGACGACGGAGCTACGCATCGCTCCGATGTGATCAAGGCCAGGAAGCACGTGGACATCCCAACCGGAGTCAATGAGTTCTTGCTTGTGTGTCGTCAGGGGCTCGCCGATCTTTACATGAACGTTGCCCCATGCCGGGCCGTAATCGATCAGATCGTCCGATCCTGCGAAGGCAAGGCGGGGCAAACCCGGCTGGACTTCGGCGGCGGAATCGTCGAAGTCTTGAAGGGCCTCGTAGAGAGTGACGAATTGTCGGGTTTGTGCTTTGTTCGTTTGAACGGGCACCGAATCCCAGTCTCCAGGCTCAACGTCGGCGGTCGGTGAAGGAACGACGTCGGCAGATTGTGTGGACATGGAATGTGCTGCTCGCGTGACCGCCAACATGCTCTCGTAGGGTCCATCGAGGGGTGGGAAGCCGCCCATCACTAGCGCCCAGAGCCGGTCAGTGCGGATTGCTAGTTGCAAGCCACAAAGTGCCAGCCAGGAGTAGCCGTAATAGGCGAAGCTGCCGGCATCAGCGGCATCGGCGATGGCAAGGAGATCAGCCGTGACATTCCGTGGAGTAAGGGTGTCCGGTGCGGGGTGGGCCATCCGGTGGCTTTCATAATCGGCGACGATGACGCGGTGGGATCGCGCGAGTCCGTTCACAAGATTGGGTCCCAGATCCGGATCTGCGCCCCACCGGCGCATCGTTTCGGCTTCCTCCGGCGGATAAGGGGCGAAACGGGCCGGAACCATCAGGCGCGTCCGTTTCCGTGGATGGCGATGGGAATCGTCGTGCCGTCGTGAAGAACGGCTTCAGCGGTATCAATCACGGCTTACCCTCCATCCAGGTGCGGCCCCTTGTGGTCAAGCTTGCCACCGAATCGCCGGCGGCGGGCGTTCGCGTGGTCGCCCAACTCAAGCTCTTTCCCATCGACAGGCACCCTGCCCAGGAATAGCCTTAAGCCGTCCCATTGACCTACGAGGATGACGGAGAGGTATCCGAACATGGGAGCTACAGAAAACGCCGAATTGGTCCGGCGGGGATATGAGGCCTTTAACACGGGTGATCTGGCGGCACTCAGCGAGTTGTTCGCTGAGGACGCAGTCTGGTACGCAGCTGGGAATGGCGTGCTGTCCGGCACTAAGCAAGGACGCGACGCCATTCTGGCCTATTTCGGCGAGCTGGGAGCACGTTCCCAGGGTACCTTCCAAGCCGCGGTCCAGGACATCGTCGGTGGAGAAAGCCACACCGTCGGGCTCCAGCAAAGCCGCGCAGAAAACGATGGAAAAACCTTGGATATTGCAACTGCCATTTCCTTTGTTCTCCGCGACGGAAAGGTCGTAGAGGGCCGGGAATTCTTCGAGGACACGGCCAAGGCAGACGAATTCTGGACCTGAATCCCGGAGGTGGATCCCGCTTTTGAAAACTCATTGACATCCCGGGCGGCGGGGTCTATTGCTTGGCATGTCCACACCCATCCACACCAGCAAGGAGCAGATATGGAGCCGTACGGAGTGGTGCACTTCTTCCCGGGAGGCACCAAGGACCAATACGAGGCGTCAATAGCCGCTGTTCACCCAGGAGAGGGGCTCTTGCCCGAGGGCCAGACTTTCCACGCAGCAGGCCCGTCGGCGGGCGGTTGGACGATCATGGCCGTCCACGAGTCGAAAGAAAGTTGGGAGAAATTCCGCGACAGCATTCTCATGCCCCGCATGCAGGCGGGCATCGCGGGTGGATTCGAGTCACCCCCGGAAGAGACCGTCGTCGATCTCTACAAGGTCATGCCCTAACCATTCGAAAAGGCCGCCCCCAGGTCTCGCGGGCGGCTTCCGACTATCAGCGAGGGAAGTGGAAAGGAAACAGTTTTGGCCTCCATAGTGAACTACTTCGAAGTCGGTTCCCCCGATCCGGAGGGCACGCAGGCCTTCTACGGCTCGCTCTTCGACTGGAGTTTCGGTGAGTCCTCTCCTGCCAGCTACCAGATGGTGAATGGCGACAAGGGCGGGCTGTGGGACACGACCTCGCTCGAGGGAACGTCGTGGGCGATCTTCTACGTCCAGGTTGACGACGTCAAAGCCGCGATCGCCAGGGCCGAGTCTCTCGGTGCAAGCGTAGCCATTCCGTTCGTTGACAACGGCGCGATCGAGTTCGCGCACCTCCTGGACCCGCACGGCAACCGTTTCGGCGTGTGGCGTCCCAAACAGCCGAACTGAAGCGTAGGGATCATCCGCACGACGGCGACACTCGATGAACACGACGGCGACACTCGATGAAAAGGACGAAGTGCATTGACTCTCGATACATTGCCCGTGATCGATTTCTCCCGTCTGGATGCAGGCCCGGAAGAAGCCGCACGATTCCGTGACGAACTGCGAGATGCCATGCATGAGGTTGGCTTCCTCTACCTAGCCGGCCACGGCATCCCGCAGGAGTTGACGGACGCGATTCTCGACGTGTCGCGCCGCTTTTTCGAGCTGCCGGAAGAGGAAAAGCTCGCGATCGAGAATGTCCACAGCCCCCAGTTCCGCGGTTACACCCGCGTTGGTGGCGAGCTCACCGACGGCGGGATCGACTGGCGCGAGCAGATCGACATCGGCGTCGAGCGCGATGCTGTTGAGCCGGGCCCTGGCATTGCCGAATATTGGCGCCTGGAGGGGCCCAACCTGTGGCCGGAGGCGTTGCCCGAGATGCGGGACATTGTCTCGGAATGGACCGAACGGCTGAGTACCATCTCGCTTGCGTTGCTACGGGCACTGGCAGTTTCGCTCGGAGCACCCGAGGACACTTTTGATGCGGCATTCACCGAGCGCGCTTTCCCTGTCCTCAAAATTGTGAGATATCCGGGGGAGTCGAACCCGGAACCCAAGCAGGGCGTAGGATCCCACCGTGACGGGGGAGTGCTCACGCTTCTCCTGGTTGAGCCCGGGAAAGGCGGTCTCCAGGTCGAGTACCAGGGGAAATGGATCGACGCCCCACAAGTGCCGGGGACTTTCGTGGTCAATATCGGCGAAATGCTGGAACTGGCCACCAATGGCTACCTCAAGGCCACCCTGCACCGGGTCATCTCACCCCTTCGAGGCACGGACCGGATTTCGCTTCCCTTCTTCTACAACCCCGCACTGGACGCGACCATGCCACAGCTTGCCGTGAGCCCTGAGTTCCAGGCAAAAGCCCGTGGCTTGTCCGTTGACCCGACAAACAGTCCGATTCTGGAAACCTACGGGGACAACGCCCTCCGGTACCGGCTTCGGGCCCATCCGAACGTCGTCGCAGAGCATCACGCCGACCTGCTGTGAGCCGGACAGGTCAAAGCCGGATAATGGGGTCATGGATTTCGAATTGCTCACCATCCAGGATTGTCCCCACAGCTCGGCGGCCCGCGAACTTTTCTCCCGGGCCGTGGAGCTGGAAGGGAACAACCCGGCCTTGATTTCGGTCAGGGAGATTGTGAGCGACAAAGAGGCGGAAATGGCCGGATTCCACGGATCCCCGACGTTCATGGTGGACGGAACTGACCTCTACCCGTCCACCGCGGAACCGGCTATGGCGTGTCGCGTCTACCGTACGGCCGATGGCTTAAGGGGCCTGCCCAGCCTGGAGTCGCTTCGACGGGCGATCCAGGCCAGGCTGGCCGCCTAACGTCAGCCCGGGACGTGTGCCGCTGAAACCACCGGGTGGTCCCGGCCCAGGTTTCCCAGCGCCGAGGCTCCTTGCGGGGATCCGAGTTCCTCGAAGAACTCGACGTTGGCCCGGACATAATCTGCCCACTCATCCGGGACATCGTCTGAATAGTAGATCGCCTCCACCGGGCAGACGGGATCGCAGGCGCCGCAGTCCACACATTCGGAGGGGTGGATGTAGAGCGAGCGTTCGCCTTCGTAGATGCAATCCACAGGGCATTCGTCGATGCAGGCTTTATCCTTGACGTCCACGCAGGGCTGCGCGATCACATAGGTCATGACGCGCTACACACCGGTGTAAACGGTCTTGCCCCACGTGAAGACGTCCAGTGCGGACTTGCCCTGCTCGCGGAAGGTGTTGGTGGAGGAGTCCTTCACGCCACCGAACGGCACGTTCAAGTCCAGGCCGGCCGTGGGACGGTTGACCTTGATCACGCCCGCCTGCGCGCGTGCGGCGAAATCCGTGGCCAAGGCCAGAGAGTCGGTGCAAATGCCTGCGGTGAGGCCATAGCGGGAATCATTGATGGCGGCGAGTCCGGCCTCGTAATCGGGGACCTGCAGGACCGCGACTACCGGACCGAAGATTTCCTCGGTCACGGCAGCGTCGTCAAACGCAATATCGGTGAGCACCGCGGCAGGGAAGAGCAGCGCTCCGGAGGGGTCGCCGTCGTACTCTCCGTGAAG
>NZ_DF952477.1:95697-96277 GCF_001263615.2 Arthrobacter sp. Hiyo1
ATCCTGTCGGGCGGACGTTGCCGATTCGGTGGCGGTGGAAGTCATGGTCATCCTTTGGCTTAGCGGTTGGGATTGGGTGTTCGGGCTGTTCGGGAGGACGGCCGGACCTAGAGGCTCCGGATCAGGCCCCCGTCGCAGCGAAGCGCGACGCCGGTGATGTAGGAAGCGGGGGCGCTGCAGAGGAAAGAAGCGGCGGCGCCGAACTCCTCCGGTTCGCCGTAGCGTCTGGCCGGAATGGTCTTGCGGGATTCGAGTTGGATTTCCTCGGGCGTGGTGCCACGGCGCTTGGCCGCCGCCCGGTCCAGTTCGGCGACGCGATCGGTGGCGATGCGTCCCGGCAAGATCATGTTGACCGTGACGGCGTCGAGAGCCACTTCCGCCGCAAGGGTTTTGAGGTAGCCCGCCAATGCTGCGCGGCCCGTGTTGGAGACGGCAAGGTTGGGCAGGGGTGCCACAACGCCGCTGGATCCGATGGCAAGGATCCGTCCCCAGCGCCGCTCCCGCATCCCCGGCAGGATCTTCGAGACAAGCGCGTGGTGCGGCTTCACGAGCAGCTCGAACGCGGCGGTGATGTCGTCGG
>NZ_DF952477.1:98377-99896 GCF_001263615.2 Arthrobacter sp. Hiyo1
GGATCGGCTTCGATCTGGCTCCAGATCTCGTTGAGCCGGGCTTGTGCAGTCCCGTCGACGGCGTTGAGCACGTGCTGGCGGTCGATGACCACCGTGGCCACGTAATTCTCGATGGTCAGCGTGACCTGGTCGACGATCGTCTTCTCTTCCATCGACACGGTCACCGGAGCACTCCCAACTTCTGCAGGCGCTCGATGGTTTCAGCGTCGAAGCCGTTCTCCAGGAGGACCTCCACATTGTGCTCACCGAGCCGCGGCGCCACGCGCCGGACGGAAGGCGGGGTAGCAGACAAGCGAATGGGGGCGTTGAGCATCTTCACGGTGCCGACGCCCGGGTGCTCGGCTTCCACGATCATGCCGTTGGCCTCCGTCTGGGCATCGGCCAGTGCCTGTTCCAGGGTGTGGACAGGCGCGTTGAGCAGGCCTTGGCTTTCCAGTTGGTTGGTCCAGTACTCGGTAGTGTTTGTGGCCATCCGCTCCCGGAAGATCGCCTGCAAGGCCGGCTTGTGCTTGAACTGCTGCTCCAGGTTGGCGAACTCCGGCCGCTGGGTGAGGTCCTCGTCCAGGCCCAGCGCTTCGGAAATCCGAGCGAGCGGATCAGGCGTGAAGCCGCCCACCATGCAGACGGCGCCGTCGGTGGTTTCGAAGACACCGCTCAGCGGCATGGCGCCCCAATTGACTTCGTAGCCGCGGTTGAGCTGCATGCACGCCTCCTGCATCTGCAGGTGGAGCATGGAGTCGTACATTGTCACCTCGACTTTTTGCCCGACGCCGGACGCCTCCCGGGTGCGCAGTGCCAGCAGGATGCCCTGCATGAGGTGCATGCCCGTGATGTAGTCGCACAACGTGGTGGGGTAGATGGCCGGCTTCTGGTCGTCCGACTCGCGCCGCCACATCACGCCGGAGTACGCCTGTGCGATCGCATCCTGGCCGCCCTTGTGCGAGTAGGGTCCCACCGGGCCGAAGCCCGTGCCGGAGGCCCAGATAATTCCGGGGTTCTCCGCCTTGAGTTCCTCGTAGCCGAAGCCCATCCGCTCCATCACGCCGGAACGGAAATTGCTGACGACGACGTCGGCGTCGGCCATGACCCGGCGGAGGACGGCTTTGCCCTCGTCGGTGCGGGTATCCACGGAAACGCTGCGCTTGTTCCGGTTGATGGACAGGAAGATGGGGTTGTCCTGGCCGTCCTTGTCCGGGAACGAATTGCGCGAAATGTCGCCGGCGCCCGGACGTTCCACCTTGATGATGTCCGCGCCGTAGTCGCCCAGGAGCTGGGTGCAGGACGGTCCCATGAACACTTGGGTGAAGTCCACGATCTTGATGCCGTCGAGCGGAAGCGGGATGCCGTTGGGCTTGGCAGCGCCGTCGGGCGCCGCCGTCGTGGTTTCCTCAAACTCATCGAGAAGCGTGTCGGTGCTCATGCCCCCACCACCGCTTCGTTGTCGACTGTAGCGTTCGACGACGGGATGTCGCCCGGGTCCGCACCGTGCCGGCGCATGCCCTGCTGGATGTCCAGCGCG
>NZ_DF952477.1:100482-110233 GCF_001263615.2 Arthrobacter sp. Hiyo1
CCACGCCGTCGTACCCGGTCATGTGGGGAGCGTTGCACCAGACGACGCCGTCGATGGGCGTCTTGAGCCACCACAGTTCCCAGGCGCCGCCAAGGAGGCGCTTGATGGTGCGGTTGATGGCACGGGCCTCCTTCGGGTTGGCCTGCTCGAAAGCTTCTGCGGCGGCCGTGTCCACGTTGCCCAGGCGGAAGACGAGGGTGGTGAGGTAGCTGTCCTTGATGTGGCTGGCGCCGGCACGGGAGGCGACGTCGATGTCACCGGTCGTGTCGATGACGATGTCCGCCATGAACGCCTGCGGGCCGGACTTGGTCTCGCAGATGACGCCCTTGATCACGCCGTTGTCCACGATCGGGCGGGAGAACCACGAGTGCAGGCGGAGGTTGACTCCGGCTTCGCGGACAAGGTCGTTGGAGACGCGCTTCCAGCCGTCCGGATCGAAGGCTGCGGCGTAGCAAATCGGCTTGGGGTTGGTGTGGGAGTGGAAGTCGAAGGTGCCGTAGCGGCCCCACTTGTTCCAGAGTTCCTCGGAGGTCTTGCGGTCATCGGCAGGCGGAACGATAGCAAGGCCGAGCTTCTGCAGCCGTTCCACGTACTCCGAAACGATGCCGGTCACCGTGATTTCCTGGCCGTTGATCATGTCGTCGAGCACCAGGACCATGCCTCCGGAGGCAAGTCCACCGAGCGAGGAGTAGCGCTCCAGGAGCGTGACGGATGCGCCGGACCGTGCTGCGGTGACTGCGGCGGCCACGCCGGCGGGCCCACCGCCGACCACGAGGACGTTGGAGCGGGAGATGACGGGTGCGGTGAGGTCCGCCGTCGTCGTACTGAGTTCCAGTGACGATGTGGTGGCAAAGGAGTTCATGGTGGAGGATCCTTACTTCCCGGCGGGCATTCCGTTGGAACGGTTGCCGGGGTATAGACGGGGTGCTCAGGAGGAGCCCGCGGCGATGTACGCAGCAGACTAGGCCTGGCGGAGGGCATGCCGAGTAGAGGTCCCGGGGGACCTGGACACGGAAGATTGAGATGTTTGCGAACGGACGTCCAAGGGTCCGTACGTGTATGGGAGCGAGCGGCGGCTAGCGCCGGCTGGTCACCATACGTGAGGGGCGTTGACCCAGATAGCTACGCATACCTCTTCGTAGCTGTTTTTGTACCAGTGAGGCGTATCCGAGGAGAAGGTGATCGAATCGCCCGCCTCAAGCGTGTAGCACTCGCCGTCGAGGAAGATGTCCTTCTTTCCCGACAAGATGATGCCGAACTCCTCGCCGCTGTGGCGGAAAGGAGTGGCGCTGGTGTCGTGGCCTGGCGGACTCACGATCCATTGGGCCTCCAAGGCGCCATTGAGGTCCGGGGTCAGGAGTTCATAGACTGCCTCTCCCACGGACTTCTTGGTGACGCCTTTGAGGTTTCGCCGCTCGGACTTGCGGACAACCGGCGACCTGGTTTCTTCCTGGCCGAGGAAGAACTTCCCCACAGGAATGTCCAGGCCGTGAGCCAGCTGCGCCAAGGTGGTGAATGATGGGTTGGCCAGCCCGCGTTCGATCTGGCTGACGATCGCCGGGCTGAGACCGGTGATTTCCGAGAGTTTGGACAGGGTCATCCCCTTGTCCTTGCGCATCGTGCGGACCTTGTTGCCGACAGTTGCCAGAAGCGCGCTCGTGCCGGCAGGTGAGGATGCCGTGATGATCTCGTTGGTCATGATCCAGCTTTCTCTCGGTGAGCTGACTCACATAACTATAGTGAAAAATTTTAGCGAATCAATGGTTCGGTGAAATTTTCTCGTTCTCCGGGTTCACTGACGCCGCTGCCGCGGCAGACTCTTCAATGCACGCGGGGCAACGAAGGCTATTTACCAAAAAGCATTGACCTGGTGAATATCTTCAATATAGTTAAGTGAGTCGCATCACTTGGGGAAGTTTGCAACACGATCAGAGACGTTGGCGCTTCAGCCTTCTGGCGGAAGGCCCAGCCCGGCCCCACGTCCACCCTCGTATTTCCCTTACTGATCCTGCGGCACCCAAGCAAGCCGTCCACGCTCCCTCTTACGGGACTGGGTGTCCCCGTTTGCTTCAAAGCGCTACGAAGAGGCACGCGTAGCTATCTGGGCTAACTCGCTTCCCATGAGGTGAGCTGGTTCGGCCTTGCCGGACCAAGCCAAAATGATAGTTTCGATCACCGTCGATTCCCCCTGGATGTCAACGGTGATCCGTACCCTCACGCACCGCGAAGGTGCGGAGGAAGGAAAGAATCATGACTGACACTGTCGTCAAGAATGGCCCGGAAAGCGCCCGGAAATCCCGGCTCTCTCCGGAAATCCGCCGTGGGCTGCTGGGCCTCGGACTCGGGAACACCCTTGAGTGGTACGACTGGATGGTCTTCGGACTCCTGTCGGCCTTCATCGGGCCAAAGTTCTTCCCCTCGCAGGACCCCACCGCCGCAACGCTTAACGCCCTGGCCGTCTTCGCCGTCGGCTTCGCCTTCCGTCCCTTGGGCGGCGTCCTGCTCGGTACTTTCGCCGACAGAATCGGCCGTCGAAAAGTGATGCTCTGGTCCATCATGATGATGGCAATCACCACGCTGATCATCGCCCTGTGTCCGACGTACCAGCAGATCGGCGGCGCCGCCGGCGTCATCCTCTTGGTCTGCCGCATCGTGCAGGGCATCTCCACCGGTGTTGAAGCTCCGCTTTCCACCGCGCACGCCGTCGAACTGGTTCCCGTGGGACGCGAAGGGTTCGTCGCGGGCATCATCTCCTTCTTCGTCAACTCGGGCATTCTCCTCGCTTCGCTGGTCAGCTACCTGTGCAGCCTGATGCTGAGCGGGGCTGTCATGGCCGACTGGGGCTGGCGTGTTCCCTTCATCGTGGGAGCGATCTTCGGCTTCATCGTGGTCTACCTTCGGCGCACTCTTCCGGAAACCATGCGGCCCGAGGAGCTCGCGGAGAACTCCTCCAAAGCTGTTTGGGGCGGCGTGCGCAAGCATTGGCTGAGCGTGCTGGCCATAACCTTCGTGGTTGGAGCAGCGCAAGCCTACAACTACGCCTGGAATACCGGCCTGCCCACCGCGGCCCGCAGCGGCTTCAAAGAAGACGCCACCGCTGTCTTCGCCCTCACCACCATTCTTGGAGCCGTGCTGGTTGTCGGCAGCCTGGTAGTCGGCAAGTTCGCAGACGGCAAGTCGATTTCGAAGTGGTTCCTGATCACCCGCGCACTGTCGATCCCGTCGGTCTTCCTGATGCTGATGTACGTCCGTCCGGGCATCGGCGGGTTCGCCGCGGTCCTCCTGGGCGGCTCGGTTGTCCTTGTCCTGAACATGACCTTGTACAACGTCGTCACCAGTTCCCTGATGCCCAAATCATGCCGAGGCGCCGGAACTTCCCTTGGTTACGGGATTGGTGTGGCCGTCTTCGGTGGTACGGCTTCCTATCTCCTGGTCTGGCTCCAGTCCATGAATGCATCGTGGATCTTCCCGGTTTACGTCGCGGTGCTGTCCGTGCTGAGCATTGTCTTCTACCTGCTGGCACGCAGGAAGAGCGGCATCTTCATTGGAAGCTAGGAACGTGATCTCGTTTGACCTCAGTCAGTCCGACGTAGAGCTCTACACCGCGGCCCGCCAACTGCTCCTCACGGCTCATCACAGCGAGAACCATCGTGTCGCTGCCGCGATGCGGGGCGCGTCAGGGGCGATCTATCTGGGCCTTCACATCGGTTCCAAACGAATCAACGTGTGTGCCGAATCCAGCGCCCTCGCCAATGCCCGCATTGCCCAGGAAGCCTCCATCGAGTCCTCGGTCGCAGTCAGCATGGACGAACACGGAGAACCGCAGGTCACGAATCCTTGTGGCGTCTGCCGGGAGCTGCTGCGGAACTACGGAGCCGGGGCAACGGTCCTGGTTGATGCCGGGGGAGAGGTTGGAACTGTCGGTCTAGCCGAACTCCTGCCATATCCCTGGATGCGGGCCACCGAGACCGAATGGGCCACCCAACCACCGGAAGCCACGAAGATGCACTAAATGCAACGGAAAAGTCCGGGTCCGCACTCTGAAGAGTGCGACCCGGACTTTTATCGTGAAACTGTTCCCTCGGCAACTGTCCGCTGAGGAACGGCGCCCTTTGGGAATTGCGGCGTTATGCCGAGCGGCGTTCCCCGCGACGTTCGCGCAGGATGTTCAGGCGGTCTTCGAGGATCTGCTCGAGCTCGGGGAGGCTGCGACGTTCCAGCAGCATGTCCCAGTGGGTGCGGACGGCCTTCTCGTTGGTGTCAACGGGGCGTTCACCATCAACCAGGAGCGCTTCCTTGCCGGTCTTGGAAACCCAGACAGGAGGGATCTCGGCTTCGGAGGAGAAGGTAACGAAGACCTGCTCTCCGTCCGCGCAGCGGTATTCAACCCTCTGACGCGGCGCCGGCTCCACGCCGGATTCGGTTTCCATGCTCTGGGCGCCAAGACGCATGCCCCGCAGGCTGCGATCGCTCATGATTACTCCCTCTGTCTGTTCGCGGAACCATGCTCCGCGCTAGCCGGACGCCGCGAGGCGTCGCCCGGACTACTGTCTGCACACGTTGCATCACTAGATGAAACGCCTGACCAAGCGTTAATGTTCCGTTCGGATTGAACCGGCCGGACAAATACACCATTATACGCGGATCGAAGCTGACAGGACAAAGCGAAGAGGACCGGCCAGAGAGATTGTGGCCGGTCCCCGTTCAAACTGTCGGTAGTTACGCGGACGGTTCTTGTTTGGAATCGCTGAACAGGTCAGCGACACCGGATCCGCCGTTGGCGCCACCGAGCGCTCCGCCGATGCCCTTGAGGGCCTCACCGACCTCGCTCGGGATGATCCACAGCTTGTTGGATGAGCCCTCCGCAATCTTCGGCAAGGTCTGGAGGTACTGGTAGGCAAGCAGCTTTTGATCCGGGTTGCCCTTATGGATGGCGTCGAAGACCTTCTGAATGGCCTGCGCTTCGCCATCTGCGCGGAGGATGGCTGCCTTCGCGTCACCCTCTGCAGCCAGGATTGCCGCTTGCCGTTGGCCTTCGGCCGTGAGGATCGCCGATTGCTTGGTGCCTTCGGCCGTCAGAATCGCAGCACGCCGGTCGCGCTCGGCCCGCATCTGCTTCTCCATTGAGTCCTGAATGGAGTGCGGCGGGTCGATTGCCTTGAGCTCCACGCGGGAAACGCGGATTCCCCAGCGTCCCGTGGCTTCGTCCAGGACCCCGCGCAACTGGCCGTTGATCTGGTCGCGCGAAGTGAGTGCTTCTTCAAGATTCAAGCCGCCCACGACGTTACGGAGCGTCGTGGTGGTCAGCTGTTCAACAGCCTGGATGTAGTTGGCGATCTCGTAGGTCGCTGCCCGGGGATCCGTGACCTGGAAATAGACCACGGTGTCGATCGATACAACCAGGTTGTCTTCGGTAATCACCGGCTGCGGCGGGAAGGAAACCACTTGTTCTCGAAGGTCCAACAGCGGCAGCAAGCGGTCGACAAACGGGATCAGGATGGTGAGCCCGGGGTTGAGCGTGCGCTGGTATTTACCGAGGCGTTCCACGACGCCGGCGCGCGCTTGCGGGATGATCCTGATCGAGCGGACCAAAACGATAATCACGAATATGACGAGAACTAGCAGCACGATCGCGGCTGCAGTTCCTCCCAAGCTGTCCATACATCTCCTTCATTCCCCAGTTACGTTTTTGATGCGGTATGTGTGCGGCAAAATGCCGGTCGCCAGTCGCCGAACGCTCGTCGTCGAACGTCGTGGCGTAAGCCATGGCGGGACGCTGCTAGTGCGGGCTGTTTTCCGCTGTCGGGGCGACTACCGCCGTCGCGCCGTCAATCCTGGTGACCTGCACGGTCTGGCCGGCGTCGATGATTTCCGCCGCGCTGCGGGCGCTCCACACATCGCCACCGATTTTGACGAGTCCCGCCGTCGCGCTGACGGGCTCCATGACGAGCGCCGATTGGCCGATCAAGCGGTCCACGTTGGTGCGTTGCTCGGCGGGCCCTTTGTGCAGATGCTTGAGTGCGATAGGACGGACGAACGCGATCATCAGCAGGGACACGATGCAGAGGACCACAATCTGCAACCACAGATCGGCTCCGGCAAGGTCAGCGACGAGTGCAGCCAGCGCGCCGGCCCCGAGCATGATGAAGAAGAAGCTGAGCGTCAGCATCTCCACCACGGCGAAAGCGAGAAACACCGTGAGCCAGAGGGCCCACCAGTTGCTGCCAAGCCATTCAAACATCGTTCCCCCTGTTTCCGGACTTGCGGCGGCAGCCGGCCTGATCCGGACTGCAGCGTCGGCAAGATCACAGTCGCTATTTTTCCATCCTAGCCCGGCGCGAAGGTTCCCGTTAGGCGCCTTGCTACGGCGCTGTGAAAACGCTGAGGGTGAACTTCGCGGTGGCTTGAACGGACGTTTCCGAGGCCGTTGACGCCAGAAGGGCGGCGCGTTCCAGGTGATGACCCGCCGGTCCCATGAAGGCGACATCGGCGATGTCCCGCCCACCGAGCTTGAGGTCCACGTCGAGGTGAATGGTGTCCGCGAGAGTGAAGAACTCCTGCATGGACTCGGTAAGTCGTTCTTCTTTTCCCGGCTCAATGTTGAGCATTCCGGTGCGTTCCGCAATCTCCCCAAGGTGTCCGTTGCGCGGAGTCACCACGATCACCCGGCCGCCTGGACGCAGGACGCGGGCGAATTCCGGGGGGTTCCGCGGCGCGAAGACCACGATGATGGCATCCACGGAGTGGTCGGCGATGGGCAGTGGTCGCCAGATATCCCACACCAGATTGACGGCGCCGGGATTCAGCCGTGCGGCCCGGCGGAGGGCGAACTTCGAGATATCGATGCCAATGGCTGCCGCAGGAGTGCGTTCCAGCACTGTCCGCAGGTAGTGGCCGGTGCCTGTCCCCGAATCGAGGACCAGGGAGCCCGGTACCGACAGGACCGGAGCCGCCTCCTCCGCGATGGCTTCGGCGAGCGGAGCGTAGTGGCCCGCGCCCAGGAAATCGTCGCGGGCCGCGACCATCTCTGCCGTGTCCGCCTCGAAGACGGTGCCCTTTCCCGTGAGCAGGTTGAAATAGCCCTGTTTGGCGGCGTCGAAACTGTGGCCGGCGACGCAAACCAGGGAAAGCGGCGCCGCCCCGCTTAGTCCAAAAGGACCCCTGCAGACCGGGCAGCGCAGGGAAGGGACGGCGTCGGAAAGCATAGGGACAATCCTACGGCGGCCGGAGTGGCAGATATCGTCACGCCGTGGCGGCCGCTAGGCTCACCAGCGTGAAAGCCGAACAACTCCCGCTGCTGAATTCCGTCTCTGCTCCCGCCGCCCATCCCGATGGGACCCGCGCCGTCGTGTCCGTAACGCGGCCCGATTTCGATGCTGATGCGTACGTCGGGCAGCTTTGGAGCGTTCCTTTTGACCCTGCGATCCCGCCCCGTCGGATAACCCGTGGGTTCCGGGACACCGCACCGGCATTCTCGCCCGACGGTACGGTATTGGCATTCCTCAGGGCGACGCCGGACGGCAAGCCGCAACTGCACGTGGTGGAGGCCGACGGCGGGGAACCGCAAGCGATCACTGAGCAGAAACTGGGTGTCTCGGACTTTTCCTGGGCACCCGATTCTCACAGGATTGTTTTCTCTTCGCGGGTTCCCGAGGAAGGCCGTTACGGAACGGTTGACGGCGTCGGGCCGGGCAGCGAAGACCCCCGATTGATCACCGACAACCAATACAGGCTCAATGGACTGGGTTACACCGCCGACAAGCCCGCGCAACTGTTCGTCGTCGACGTTCCCGAGCCCGGAGCGGAACCGCCGGTGGCCCCCGCCGGGAGGGCCGCTAAAGCCCTCGGGCCAGAGGCCGCGAGCCTGGTGCCGCGGGCCATGCAGTTGACCTCCGGCGACGTCGACCACACCTCGCCGTCGTTCAGCCGCAACGGCGAGAGCGTTTACTTCGTCGCCTCGCTTCACGAAGGCCACGACGCCGATCTCGCCTCGGGTATCTATCGTGTCCCCGCCGCGGGAGGGGACATCACCGCGCTGCGTCCGGACGCTGCACCGCAGTCTGTCCTGGAAGTCTGCGAGTCCGTGGACGGCGAATGGCTGTTCTTTACGGCACAGGACCTCGGCGATGACGGCCTGGATTTCGTCGCGAGGAACACAGCGCTATATGTCATGCCGGTCCGGGGTGGCAAGGCGACGATGCTGAGCGACGTCGAAAACCAGGACGTTGGCTGCCCCCTCGAAACCGTCGGAGCGGATGGGGTGCTGGCGCCCAACACGACTCGTGGGAACGTGCAACTGATCCGCTGGACGGCCGACGGCGGGACCGAGGTCCTCGTCGAGGGGCCCCGGGTGGTGATCGGCGCTTCCGCGGTGCGAGACATCGTGTCTGTCTCTTTCGGTGACGCGTTCAGCAACGGTGAGCTCGGCGTTCTGGAGAACGGTGAATTCCGGGTGCTCACCGATTTCGCCAGGGCGCTCCGAGGCAAAGCAGCCATTCTTGAACCGCACGAGTTCACAGCCACCGGCCCTGACGGCTACCCGGTCCATGGCTGGGCGGTCCTGCCGGAGGGGCCAGGCCTGCACCCCGTGCTGCTCACCATCCACGGCGGCCCTTTCGCGCAGTACACGGGAGCCTTCTTCGACGAAGCCCAGGTTTACGCAGAGGCGGGATACGCCGTGCTGATGTGCAACCCGCGTGGTTCCGCCGGGTACGGCCAGGCGCACGGCGGGGCCATCAAGGAAAAGATGGGCACCGTGGACATGGCGGATGTACTCACCTTCCTGGATGGTGCCGTGGAAGCCTTCCCCGCGATGGACAAGGAATCGATCGGCATCATGGGCGGGTCCTACGGCGGATACCTGACGGCCTGGGTCATCGGCCACGAACACCGCTTCAAGGCAGCCATCGTGGAGCGCGGATTCCTTGACCCCGTCAGCTTTGCCGGATCATCGGATATTGGATGGTTCTTCGGTGGCCAATACACGGGCGGCTCGCTGGAACAGATGGCGGCCCAAAGCCCCATGGCCGTGGTGACCGCAGTCCGGACACCCACGCTGGTAGTCCACAGCGAAAACGATCTCCGATGCCCGGTTGAACAGGGCCAGCGCTACTTTGCCGCCCTCAAGGCGCAAGGCGTGGAGACGGCGTTGCTCCTCTTCCCGGGTGAAGATCACGAACTATCGCGCTCGGGCACGCCACACCACAGGCGACAGCGTTTCGAGCAGATCCTCGCGTGGTGGGCAAGGCACCTGCCTTCAGCAGCAAACCGGCCCCGCGAGGCCGGCTCAGCTACGGATTGAGGAAACCAAGCCCGCGGCGTGCCTCGTCGATACCGGGGTACGCCCAATGTGCTGAGTATTCTGCATCGTTCGCCAGGGACCGCAGCTCGGCGCGGTCCACATAGAGTCCGCCTTGCAGGTGGTCGGTCTCGTGCTGGACTATCCGGGCCTGCCATCCGGAGAATCCAGCCGAGGCTGCACTGCCGTCGGGACGCTGATAATGCAGGCGGACATCGCGGTGCCGTGTGACCACGGCCTGGAATCCGCGCATCGACAAACAGCCTTCGTAGAACGACGCCGTTGCAGTCCCCTCGGGTTCGTAGCCGGGGTTCAGTATCGCGAAGAAGCCCAGCGGTGTCCTTTGGCGGATCTCCGAGGCCACAGGGTCAACATCGAAATGGTCTTCGAGCACGGCCAGCTGCAAGGGGATGCCGAGCTGCGGTGCGGCGAGGCCCACACCGGGAGCGGCGT
>NZ_DF952477.1:110258-117070 GCF_001263615.2 Arthrobacter sp. Hiyo1
CGCAGCACGGGATGGCCGACCTGCACGATGGGCGGGAGGCCTTCGAGGCCGAGCAAGTCCTGGACTGCGCTGCGGATTTCCGAGGCAGTAAACGTGGTGTCCGGGCCGGCAGCCAGAGGGCGGGTCTCAAAGTCCATGGATTGAGCTTAGTGTCAATGCATCGTGAATCTACGGGCAACAAGCTCCGAGAACATCGGCAAGGTGATGGCTCGGCCGATCACCGCGTTCCTTGCGTTGAGGACCTTCGGGGGCAAGGGGCGGCCCAGCGCCATGTTGAGGCTGGCCTGCCAGATGGCTTTCTTCGCTGCACGCTGCCGGTCCCGCTCGAATCCAGCGAGTTCCTTGGTGGCAGGGCCTCCCGCGGATGTTCGCAATGCTTCGCTGATGATCGGCGCCAAGGCAACGGCGTCCAACCAGCAGGTTCATCCCTTGGCCGCCGATCGGGCTGATCTCATGGGCGGCGTCTCCAATCAGGGCGACCCGTCCGTGGATCATGCGGGAGACCATCCGGGAGGTGACGCCGAACGCGCTGATCATCGTATTGCTTGCGGAATCCACCGCGCTGCCGGTCCGCTTCTTGATAAGTGCGGCGAGCGCATGGGGAGTGGGTTCCTGGCACGGCGCGCCAAGCCGGACCACCCACCGGCGGATGCCGTCGGGCAGGGGGAAGGACTCCACGATTCCTCCGGGCTCAAGGAAGAGGACGGCGTTGTCGCCGTACGTCGAGTCATCCCGGAAATCGCCCATGACGTAGTAGTCGGGATAGGTGCGGAGACGCGGCTCCAAACCCAGTCCCTCACGGACGGCGGAATGGACACCGTCGGCGGCCACGACGAAGCGGCCTAGAAATTCCACCGGAGCCCCCGATTTCTGTCCCCGCAGACGCAGGTGTCCGCCGTCGTCGACGACTTCCTCAACCTGCACCCCGCGGTGGAGGGCTCCCGGATCGAGGTCGATCACCCTGGACTCGAGGGCGTGGGTGGTGAGGTATTGCGGAACGGAAAGGATGAAGGGGTACTCGGCGGAGGGGCGGGCGAAGTCCATGTCGGCAACTTTCCTGCCACCGCTGTAAGCCGCACCGTGGGTGATGCGGACCCCGGAAGAGACCAAGGGATGTGCGGCACCTACTGCGTCCAAGGCCGCCAGGGCGGGAGGATGGATTCCTATGGCGCGCGTCTGGCGGCCCGACGTCGCGCGCCTTTCGAGAACCGCGACGCGGTGCCCGTTTTGCAGCAGCAGGGCTGCCATACATAGCCCGACAGGTCCGGCTCCAACCACCACGACGTCAAACATCACGGACCTCGCCGGGCCGGTAGACCAGCAGGCTGTGCCACAAGCCGCTCGGTTCAACCGTCCAGGCCGGGGGAGTGGCCGCACGAAGTTCCGCCGCGGTATAGCTGCGCCTGATGGACGTGAGGCCGTCGCCGTGGATGTAGGAACCGATGCCGAGGGGCCAGGATCCTGCCCAGAAAAGTGCGTAGGCCATGCGGCTGCGTTTGAGGTCGTTGTGGAGGGCAATCCGGCGGCAAAGCTGCTCGGAATCGTGAAGGAACGAGGCGAGTTCCGGGGTGGTCAGGTGGTGCAGGACATGGTTGGAAATAACGACGTCGAATGTGCGACCTTCTGACACGAGCTCCGAGCTGAGGGCCTTCCGGTAGCTCACGCCCTCCACCGGCGGAGCGGAGTTGGCGAACTGGAAGGCGCGCTCGTCCGGGTCGATTCCGGTGATTTCCAGCTGATAGCCGTCCGCCGCGGCACGACGAGCGAGGTTACGGGCGACGTCTCCACCGCCGCAGCCGATGTCAAGGACCGTGGTGGGCACCGCCGTCGTGAGCAAAGGCTTGATCCGTGAGCTGTAGGTGGCCCGCCAGCCGGAAACTACGGCGTTGACGATCGGAAACCGCGCGTAACTCCGGTTGAGCCGGTCAAGCTCGCAATCGGGACGGTCCATGTCTTCCACCGCGGTCACATCCCGTTCGCCGAGAAAGCCGCCAGCGCGGGGGTGGGCGAGCATCAGAGACCCGGCATCACAGAGTCGGGGAAACCCTGGTGAACAGTCCCGTCTCCACCGTGAGGCCGGGGCCGAATGCCATGGAACAGATGCGTTCCTCCCGCTCTGCCGGAGTTTGTCCCAGGATGTGTTTCAAGACGAAGAGCACAGTGGCGCTGCTCATGTTGCCGTAGTCGCGAAGGACGTCGCGGGCGGGAATCATCTGTTCTTCGGTGAGTTCAAGCTTCGATTCGACTTTGTCGAGGATGCTGCGGCCGCCGGGATGGATGGCCCAATGTGTAATGTCCCGGTAGGGGAGTCCTGCCAGGGAGGGGTCCCGGGCAAGCAACGGTTCGAGCGCGCCTGTGATGTGTTCCTCGATGATGTGGGGCACGTACGTGCCGAGAACCATTTCGAATCCTTCGTCTCCGATGTTCCAGGCCATGGCCTCTTCGCCGACTGGCGTCAGGACTGTCTCGAAGTGATCGAGCCTGATCACCGGGTCCGGCCCTTCGGGTTCGCGGGAAGTTACGACGGCGGCTGCCGCGCCGTCCGCAAAGATCGCCGAGCCCATGATGGTGTCCGGATCGTTTGAGGTCCGGACGTGGAGCGAGCAAAGCTCCACGCAGATGACGAGGACGACGGCAGAGGGGTCGGCCTGGCAGAACTGCCGGGCTGCGCGGAGGGCGGGGAACGCGGCGTAGCAACCCATGAAGCCGAGGTGATAGCGCTGTACCGCCGGGCTGAGTCCGAGGGCCCGGACTACTTTGTAGTCGGGGCCGGGATTGAAAAATCCCGTGCAGGAAACAGTGATGACATGGGTTATGTCAAGTAAATCGATATCGGGACATTTCCCGACGGCGCTTGGCGGCCTCGATGAACAATTTGGTGGCTTCGACGGCAAAGATTTCGTTGCGGACTTTGGTGCTGGGGCTAAGTACACGGCCCGTGGCAGGGTCGAAGAACGAGGGATTCTCGGAGTGGTTATCAAGGGACAATTCGGCGACGGCGGTGAATCGGGTATCGATTGCTGCTGAATCAAAACAGGTTCGCACCAGCCGGGATCCAAGCCGTGTCAGGCCGGGTTGAGATGCAAAAACGTCGCGCGCCTGTGGTTGCACAAGCACTGTGGGCGGTACGGCAGTTTCCAGAGACCTCACGTAGACCGGCATGCTTCATTGTTGGCGACGAAGATGCCGTTGACAATGGCAGGGCGTGGAAATGTGGACGTTTTGAGGGGCATCGGCTGTTTTCCGGGGAGCTGCTCCTCGACCGGTTTCCGGGTTTTCAAAGCTTCTGCGTCACAAATTGAGGCGATGGGCTACTAGTTCTAGTAGGAGCCCATTTGTCCGTTTCGCTGAGCTCACCGAGCGGCTGGACCGGTTGGCAATCGACAAAGGAACGGGTTCTCACAGCTACTCCCACTCTCGTGGTTTTAACGCCGATAATCTACATTATGTAAAGTTGCGAAAGACCGTTCGCCCGTTTCTGCGAATACATCCGCTTCTTCCGACGGCCGCACAGGTGCCGAAATCGGTCCTGCCAGACCCCCGCTTCTCCCCGGGGCGCAGTGGCAACCAAACCGGCGAACGAAGCCCAGTGACAAAGCCGCCGACCACGTATACGCTCCGATCAGCTTCCATCTTCAGGGGGATTCGATGAAGCATTCACGATTGTGGCAAAACACTTTTCGCCTACTATTTTTCGTCCTGCTAATGACTTCTTGTGCATCGGGCCCGGTAGGCGAAACAAGGCCGGACGTCCCAGCGCTTTCCCCGACCGTTTCCACGCCTCCAGTGGTTACGTGCACGTCGTTCCTGCCGTCCGCCCCATGTTCGCAATACGTCAGCATTTCGGGGACATCCGACGGCGTCACCCTGCCTTGGGTGGCGGCAGGCGGGCTGAGAGTGGAACTGTATTCCGTCAACGGGGTGCTTCAGTTCGCGGCGAAAACCCCGTGCAATCCGATCAGTGGACCGGCGACCATCACAGCGAACACCCTCACACTCGGCAAACTCGCGGCTGGAGCAATGGGCTGCGCCGGCGAGTCTTCTGCTCAGGAGCAATGGGTCACGCAATTCCTCAGTCGCCCCATAGAAATGTCGTTCGTGAAGGACACTCTGACCTGGACGGCTGGAGCGGACACGCTCAGCTTCAAAAGCAAATAGCAGGCGCTCGTTGTGGCGTTACGCTGCCCACCAGACGGAATTCCCGGCGGGGCTCCGCTGGTCCAGCATGGGGCTCCTCCCCCACCAGGATCCAAACCGCGATCGTTTCGAGTCCATATTCACGCCGCAACGCTTGCCACACACCGGCTGCCTCAGAACACATCCTCCGGATCCACCGTGGATGTTGCGTACTCCGGACACCCGGCGGGTCGATAACTCTGGATGGTGATGCCCCGGGGCGTCGTACGTGAGCTGAGCAGCTCCAGCGCCCGGTCCGGACCGGATTCGGGGAACAACCGTGTGCCCTGGCCGACGATCACGGGATAGGTGAGCAAATCGAGTTAGTCGACGAAGTCGTTGGCGAGCAGCCATCGGACCAGGACGCCGCTGCCCGGGACCAGCAGGTCGCCGTCCACTGAGACGTTGGTCGTTGTCGTCAACCTCATGTCGTTTCACCCCGTCGAACAACGGCCGCGGACCCCTTCTGGATCCACGCTAC
Source organism: Arthrobacter sp. Hiyo1 (assembly GCF_001263615.2). Classification (NCBI taxonomy): domain Bacteria; kingdom Bacillati; phylum Actinomycetota; class Actinomycetes; order Micrococcales; family Micrococcaceae; genus Arthrobacter; species Arthrobacter sp. Hiyo1. The sequence goes on from NZ_DF952477.1 coordinate 114,916, forward strand.
GTGCCCTCATTCTCCCAAGCCTTTACGCCCTTTGCCCGGTAGCGCCGTCGAACGCTGAATTCGGTCATGGCGGCGGCTTCCGTGCGACGATATCCGGATGGAACAGACCCCGGATGTGCTGCGCTATGCCGCCTTTACCGATACCCCCGAAGGAGGAAATCCGGCAGGAGTGGTCCTGGATGCAAGCGGCCTGGACGACTCACGGATGCAGGCAATCGCGGCTGAGATCGGGTACGCGGAAACGGTCTTTGTCACCGAGATGGCCGTTGACGGGGACGCCCGCCGAAACCGTGTGCGGTACTTCTCCCCCATCGCCGTGGTACCGTTTTGCGGCCACGCGACTATCGCTTTGGCTGTCGCGCTCTCAGGACGCGACGGTGCGGGAACCTTTGTATTCGACACCGAGGTAGGGCCCGTGGTGATTGAGACGGCGGGCCGCGGCACTGAGGCCACGGCAAGCTTCACGAGCGTGGAACCCCAAATTGCCGAGTTCTCCGACGGCGTCCTGGATTCCCTGCTCGGATTGCTCGGCGTGGGCCAAAGCGAACTGCACCCGGGCTACCCTCCGAAGGTCGCTTTCGCCGGAAACTGGCACCCCATCCTGGTCTTCGCCGAACGGAGCACCTTCGACTCCTACGTGTTCAACCCGGATGCCATGCGCGCGCTGATGGATGCCCAGGGCTGGGCCGGCACCGTCACGACGCTCTGCGAGATTGCTGGCGGCGAGTTCGACTCGCGCAACCTTTTCCCCGTGGGAACCATCACTGAAGATCCGGCGACAGGTTCAGCCGCCGCGGCTTTCGGCGCATACCTCCGGTTGCTTTCGCTCGTGCAGACCCCAACCCGAGTGATTGTGCACCAAGGCAGCCACGTCGGCCGCCCGAGTGTCCTCATGGTCGATATTCCCCCGCAAGGCGGAATTGTCGTGAGTGGCGAAGCTGTGGAGATCGCCGAGCCCACATAACCAGTCCAGGCCCCACAAAACCAGGATAGTAAGGCAACCTTTTCAGTTTGCCTTACTATCTGCTAGCGTCGTTGTTATGAACCCCACCCGGATACAGACGCGACGGGCATGCTCGAAGCTGCCGCGGAGCTTCGTGTCCTCATTGGCCAGTTGACCAGGCGGCTGCGTGAGCAGTCCCAAGTGGACAACCCGACCCAAGTGGACAACCTGACGAATGCGCAAAAGGCCGTGTTGATCCATTTGGATCGTGACGGTCAGGCCACCCTGTCCGCGCTGGCCCGCGCAGAGGGAATGCGTCCCCAGTCCATGGGCGCCATCATTTCCGCCCTTTCCAGCGCAGGACTCGTTGAGAGCGGCCCTGATCCGGCAGACGGCCGCCAGCGGATCTTGTCCCTCACAACCGAAGCCCGGAGGAGCATCAGCGCCAGCCGGGCGGCCAAAGCTGATTGGCTCTACCGCACCATCCAGTCCAAACTCACGCCGGACGAGCAGGAACGCTTGCCCGGCGCTATCCACCTACTCAAACGCCTTCTGGAGCCGTGATACCCATGCCCATCACCACGTTGGACCCACAGACCGCCCTCATCATCGTTGACCTTCAGCGGGGAATCGTTGCGTCCCCGAAGGCTCATCCCCTTGAGCCAATCGTGCGGAACTCCGCTGCACTGGCTGACGCCTTCCGCAGCCACGGACTGCCCGTGGTACTGGTGAACGTCACCGGCGGCGCGCCGGGCCGGACAGATCAAGGCAGCACTGCAGGAAGGGAGTTCCCCGCCGATTTCGCCGAACTCCTGCCCGAACTGAACCAGCAACCGAGCGATCACCTTGTCACGAAGAAGACCTGGGGCGCCTTCACCAACACCGGTCTTGGCACGCTCTTGGAAGACCTCGGAGTAACGCAAGTTGTCCTGACGGGTGTCGCCACGAGCATTGGCGTGGAATCCACTGCGCGGAGCGCCCACGAATCCGGCTTTAACGTCACCCTCGCACTCGACGCGATGACTGATTTGACCATGAACGCCCACGAAAACTCCGTCAGCACGATTTTTCCCCGGCTGGGCGAGACCGGCACGACGCAGGAAATCCTGGACGTTCTCAAAGCCACCCGGTCGTGACCGCGCGGGACGCCGCCCAACCATCGAGCCCCTCAGCTGACACGGGCAGCCGAGGGCTGACTCCCCCACGGAACGC
>NZ_DF952477.1:118482-122834 GCF_001263615.2 Arthrobacter sp. Hiyo1
GGAGCGGCGTGCGGGCAGTCCACTCGATCGACGTCCGGATGCTGGGCAGGAACGGACCGCTGCAGCGTACCTACCTGCGTACGATCCTGGCCGCCCTGGCCACGTATGCCTCGATGTACGGGACCAGCCAGTGGATGGAACAAAGTATGGGGCTCAACCCCGCGGCGGTGGGGCTGATTCTGATTCCGTTAAGCCTGCTGAGCATTGTCGTGGCACGGGTCGTCTCCAGCCGGGCGTGGGTCCGCTGGCCGTTGATCCTTGCAGGCGTCGCATTGACACTGTCCGCAGGCGTGATGCTGCTCGTGAACCACAGCTCCGGCGTCGGGCTGCTCATTGGAATGACCTTGCTGCTGGGCCTGACCAACGGTTTCAGCAGTTTCGCGAATCAGGCGGCGCTGTACCTGCAAACAACTGCCGCGGAGATCGCGGTGGCCTCCGGGTTGCTGCGGACGTCAATGTACTTGGGCGCGATCGGCTCCTCCAGCCTCATCGGCATCGCCTTCGGGCCGTCCGCCACCGACGCCGGTTTCCACACTTTGGCGTGGATCCTGGTCGCAATCGGCGCCTCGATGGTTCTCCTGACGGCGTTTGACCGCAGCGTTCCGGCCGTCGCCGCGGAGCATTGAGCCCGACGGCGGAAGCACTGGACGGCAACGGGTGCGCCCCTCGAGAAACGCCGCGATGATCAGAAGGGATGACGCAAAGGCGTGCGTCATCCCCGCTCAGCTGTTTGCCGAAACCGCAGTCCCCAGGCCAAGTGCCGTGAGGATCGCGGCAGACGTCCGTTCGAGTGCTTTCGTCACAGATGGCCTCTTCAGCCAGAGAACCGCTTTGGTCGCCACCAGGGACAGGACGCCGAGGTAGAGCATCGAAATGACGAAATCGATGACTCCTAGCAACATCGTCAGTCCAAAAGACGCTTCCCCCGGAGGAAGGAACTGGGGCACCACAGCGAGGAAAAACAGGCCCACTTTGGGGTTCAGCATGCACGAAACAAGTCCCGCCAGGAAAGTCGAACGCAGTTTGGGGCCCGCCTCGACAGAGTCCTGTTCCTGGTGGGCTGGCTGTCCTCGCCGGCTGTGGATAAAGGCGCTGATCCCTAGGTAAACCAGATACAGGCGACCGATGATTTTCACTACCCTGTATGCCTCGGCCGACTGCTCCAGAAGGGCCGCCAATCCTATGCCGACAAGCCCTGCCCAGAAGATGCTGCCGAGCGAGGACCCGAGGCCCGCCGAGAGGCCGGCCTTGACGTTCGACAGGCTGTACCTCAGGACGAGGAACGAGTCAGGGCCCGGTGTGAGGGCCAAAATCACGCACAATCCGACGAACGCCGCAAGTGAACTCAGAGTCATGTTCCCATTGAATCATTGCGCGGGATCTGCCCTGCTGCCGCGGGCCTCACGGAAGCTTCCCAGAGCCCCCGGCTACAATAGGGCCGTCCGTATTTCCCCTGGAGAGGTAGTTCCCTTTTGGTCACTCGCCACGATGCACCCAGCCCGGAGCCGGGTCAGTCACCCCCTGTTGCCTACCCGGGCCAGGGAAAACTGGCTGCCCGCAGCCGGCGGTTCAGCTTTCGCCGTTCGCCCCGCTGGTTCAAAATCACCAGCGCCGCAGTGGCCGTCTTGCTGATCGCAGTCATCGCGTTTGGAGGGTATTGGGTATGGCGCCTTCAGTCCAACATCTCATCGTCCGCACTCGGTGCCGGTGGCGTCAGGACGGAAGGACCGGTGGACGACAGCAAGGACCGTCTCCAAATCCTCGTTCTGGGTACCGATACCAGGAGCGGTAAGAACGGGCAGTTCGGCACCACGGACCAATCCTCCGGCTACGGCCAATCGGACGTCATGATGTTGCTGGATATTTCCGCGGACAACAACCATGTCAACGTGATCAGCTTCCCGCGCGACTTGTTGGTCGACGTGCCGGCCTGTACTGACAACAAAACCGGCAAGCAATACCCTGAACGGCAAAATGCGATGATCAACAGCGCGATGGCCGAGGCAGGCATCGGCTGCGCTGTTGACACCGTCAACAAGCTCACGGGTTTGGAAGTTGACCACTTCATGATGGCCGACTTCAACGCCGTGACCGAACTATCCAAAGCCGTCGGCGGCGTCGACGTCTGTGTGAGCACCGCCGTCAACGACCCTGACTCCGGATTGCATTTGCCCAAGGGCACCTCACAGGTGAAGGTGACCAGGCACTTGCCTTCCTGCGCACCCGCCATGCATTTTCCGACGGCGGAGACCTCGGACGGATCAAGGCCCAGCAATCGTTCCTTGGTTCCCTCGTGCGGAAGCTCAAAGCTGACGGCACGCTCGGAAACCCCCAAAAGATGCTGGGCATCGCCGATACGGTCACCAAGAACCTCACGGTCGACAACGGTCTCGCCTCGGTCCCGGCCCTCTTGACCATCGCGGGCAGGCTGAAAAACATTGACCCGGCCAAGGTCAACTTCATCACCGTGCCCAATGTCCCTGCCTCGTCCGATCCCAACCGGCTCGACCTCGACCAACCGGCTGCGGGCAACTTCTTTGCTGCCCTGACCAAGAGCCCCGACCTCAGCCAGCCCGCACCAAGCGCCGCGGCGTCCCCTGCTCCCTCCACGGAAACGTCGAAGGCGGATACGACAAGGCGCTTCAACCGATCACCGTTGCAAATGGAACGGGCGTGACCGGCAGAAGCCAGGAGATCGGAGCGCTTCTCTCCGCCGGAGGCTTCACGAAGCTGGCCAGGATCCAAGCCGACTCCCGGCCGCAGACCATGGTCTACTACGGTGCAGGCTTTGCCGACGTTGCCGCGGACGTCGCCGCAATGTTCGGGTTGCCGGCGACGAGCGTGCAGCAGGTCGCCAGCGTCCAGGGAGTCCAGCTCTACGCCGGGCAAGATTTCGCCGCAGGCAACAAGCCGACGCTTCCGGCCCCTAAGCCCAATGACGTGGTTGCCCAGACCGCCCAAGACCAGACGTGCCAGACGACCAACCCGGTCGGATAGCCCGATAAGACAGAAAGCGCCCTCCGTCCCGCATTGCGCGGCGGAGGGCGCTTCTGTTCTTGGCTTACTGAGCTGCTCCCCCGACACGTTGACCAGCCAGGCAATGCCGAACTTATCGGTCAGCATCCCGAAGATGTCTCCCCACGGCGCCTTCTCCATCGGCACGGTGACCGTCCCGCCGTCGACCAGCCCGTCCCAATAGCCGCGAAGTTCTGCTTCGTCGTCGCCGCTGAGCGACACCGAGATGTTGTTTCCCGGGCTGTAGTCCATGCTATTGGGGGTGTCTGCGGCCATGAGCAGCAATCCCTTGTCTGTTTTGAGCGCCGAGTGCATGATCTTGTCGCTCTCGGCGGGGTCTTCGCTCGCGTGGAACTCCGCGAAGGTGCTTTGGGTCAACTCGCCTCCAAAGACCGACTGGTAGAAGGCCATGGCCTCCTTGGCGTTGTCCCGAAAGCTGATGTAGGGGTTGAGGTTCGTGGTCATTACATGGCTCCTCGGTGTTTGGGGGCAGCACGATCAGCTACCTTTTCGTCATGCTAACAGCGCCCGCCGGGACCATCTACAGGCAAACTTTTTCCTGCCCGACGGCGGCTGTCAGCTCCCGGGGCCCCGCTTCCTAGCTGCCGCTTGTCTGCCGGCCGACCAGCCCGACTGTGTTGCCCTCGCTGTCCTTGATAAAGGCCATCCACTCATCGCTTCCAACTGGCCCGAGGCTTCCATCGACATGGCTGTAGACCAATTGTGGCTCCTGGACGATCTTCGTTCCCGAGGCGCGTAGGTCTTCAACAGAGAGCCGGAGATCCGGGACGTCGAGGTAGATCAGCGACGACGGAGCGCCGAGATCCAGGAGAAGCCTGACGCCGTCGAGATCGAAGAAGAGCAGGCCGGGCGGATCGAATCTTCCGCTCGGCGCACTGCCCAGCAACCGGGAGTAGAACGCCGATGCCCGGTCGAGGTCCACCGCCCGCTGAGCAACCTGGATCAACTTCATGTTGCACCTCCGGTGGTTGGCGTCGCTTCACGTGTCGTAGCCACATCTTCCGCGGTACTCGATCCTGGTTCAAGAGGTGCTGGTTCAAGGGTGCGGGTTCAAGAGGTGCCGGTTTAAGAGCCTAGTGGCATGCGCAGGACTTTCGGTTCGAGTTCGGGCATCAGTGCGGGATAGTGTCGTTTCCATGCCTGCTGCAAAACCCGCCCTGCCCCGCACCGCCCTCATCGCCGGCCTGGCCGACGCCATTCTCATTCTTGTTTTCGCGGCCATCGGCCGCGACGCACACCAGCGCGCCGATGTGGTGACCGGGGTCTTTTCCACGGCATGGCCGTTTCTTGCCGGTGCCGCGATCGGATGGCTTGCC
>NZ_DF952477.1:122859-135234 GCF_001263615.2 Arthrobacter sp. Hiyo1
CCGGCCGCGTCGGCGTATGGATTGGAACCGTGGCCGGGGGCATGCTTTTGCGTGCGGCTACCGGACAGACCGTGGTGCTCGCGTTCATCATTGTCGCCTTGATCAGCTTGGCGATTCTGCTCCTCGGCTACCGCGCCGTGATCGCCCTCGTGGTGCGTGCCCGTCGACGGAGCCGCCGGTCCTAAGCACCGGCCGATGGACTAGGCTTGCTACGTCCACTGCCGCACTTCGGAAAGGCCGCCCCCAGTGATCACCGCTTTTGTCCTGATCAAGACCGACGCTTCACGCATCCCGGAGACGGCCGAGGAGATCTCCGCCATCCAAGGAATCAGCGAGGTCTACTCCGTCACAGGCGAATGGGACCTTATTGCCGTGGCGCGCGTGGCGAAGCATGAGGAGTTGGCGGACGTCATCGCCGACAAGCTCTCCAAGGTTCCCGCGGTGGTGCACACCAACACCCATATCGCCTTCAGGGCCTACTCGCAGCATGATCTGGACGCGGCGTTTTCACTGGGCTTCGAGCAGTAACCGCCTGAAGCCGGGCGCCTTGCCTACCTTTGGGTGAGTCCCACCCACGTGTCGAGGACCCGGATGGCTGCTCCGGAATCGATGGATTCCGCAGCCCGCAGCCAGGCCGACTTCATGCGGTCCAGGAACGGTCCGTCGGCTGCAGTGTCGAAGGCCACCAGGCCTGCGGCGGCGTTGAGCAACACCGCGTCCCGGACCGGGCCCGGCTTCCCGTCAAGCACTTCGCGTACGCGGCGGCATTCGCCTTGGCGTCGCCGCCTCGAAGATCGGCGACCGTCGCCGCAGCGATCCCCAGATCCGCCGGCGAGAACCGCTGCTCGCTCACTTGCCCGTTCCTGACTTCCCATACCGTGGATGGACCCGTAGTGGTGAGTTCATCTAGTCCGTCTTCCCCGCGGAATACCAATCCGCGGCTCCCCCGCCGTGCAAGGACCCCTGCGATCAAGGGAGCCATGGTGGCGTTGGCAACACCCACGGCCGAAGCCTGGACATGGGCCGGGTTGGTCATGGGTCCCAGGAAGTTGAAGGCCGTGGGAATGCCAAGCTCCGCCCGCACCACACCGGTATGGCGGAACGACGGGTGGAACACCTGGGCGAAACAGAAGGTGATTCCCGCCTCTTCGGCGTTGCGGGCTACGCGTTCGATCGGCAAGTCGAGCCTCACGCCCAAGGCTTCCAGGACATCGGCAGAGCCCGACGACGACGATGCCGCCCGGTTCCCGTGCTTTACGACACGCGCTCCCGCGCCGGCCGCCACGAGGGCAGCCATGGTCGAGATGTTGACCGTGTTGAGTCGATCGCCGCCGGTGCCTACGATGTCGAGCTTTTCACCCGGAATGCTCACGGGCTTGGCGTTGGAGAGCATTGCCTCCACCAGTCCTGTGACCTCTTCCACCGTTTCCCCCTTGGCGCGCAGGGCCACCAGGAAACCGGCAATCTGGGAAGGGGCGGCTTCTCCCGACATGATCGTGTTCATGGCCCATGCCGTGTTCCCGACCGAGAGGTCATGCCCGTTGATCAATGCGGAGATGAGTCCGGGCCACGAGTTGCTTGCCTGCTCTGCAGATGCCTGTGAAGTCACCACTTGATGCTAGCGATCCACCCTGCTCCGTGACCAATGCTAAGGACGCCGGGAACTTTTCCGCGCGAATTCGCGTGTTTGTAGAAAAAGTCTCCCCAAATGGCGGTTCGCATTGGGAAGTCCGGACTTTTACAGACATAATGTCCTTGTGACATCTGCGACCCATGCCCCCAGTACCCCGGCGCACCCGACGCTGAATCGCCCCAATTTGGTTTCCGTTGGAACCGTTGTGTGGCTTTCCAGTGAGTTGATGTTCTTCGCCGGTCTCTTCGCCATGTACTTCACGCTGCGCTCCACGTCGGGCGCCTTGTGGGCGGAAGAAACCGGCAAGCTCAACTTCCCGTTTGCGCTTGTAAACACCATCGTCCTTGTGTCGAGTTCCTTCACTTGCCAGATGGGTGTCTTCGCCGCCGAGCGACTTGAGCCGCGCCGTCGAGGTGGTGTGCTGCAGTTCACCCGCTGGGGCATGAACGAATGGTTCATCCTGACGTTCATCATGGGCTCCTTCTTCGTTGCCGGGCAGACCACCGAATACGCGATGCTTGTGTCCGAGCATGTGACGCTCTCGGCCAATGCCTACGGTTCCTCGTTCTACATCACAACCGGCTTCCACGGCCTCCACGTCATCGGCGGCCTCATCGCCTTCCTGTTCATTATTGGCCGTGCCTACGCCGCCAAGAAGTTCGGGCACTTCGAAGCGACCTCGGCAATCGTCACCTCGTACTATTGGCACTTCGTGGATGTTGTGTGGATCGGCCTCTTCCTGGTCATCTACGTACTGAAGTAGCCCGGCACCCACTCTTGTTCCACAAGAGGATGAATTTTAAAGAAGCGGCTCTTGGAGCCGACGCAGGATCGAATAAAGGAACCACCACGTGAAGGCACTCTCGCAGAAGCGACGTCATCCACTGGCAGCCATTGCGCTGCTGCTGATGGGACTCCTCGTCACTGGTGGGCTCTACGCCGTTGCCACAACGGTCAACCAGGCGAAGGCAGATACCACTACCTTTAGCGCAAGCGACGCCCAGGAGGGCGGCAAGCTTTTCGCCGCCAACTGCGCCACCTGCCACGGCATGGGCGCCAGCGGAACCAAGGACGGCCCCTCGCTGGTCGGCGTGGGTGCTGCTGCGGTTGACTTCCAGGTTGGCACCGGCCGTATGCCCATGCAGATGAACGGACCCCAGGCCCAGGAAAAGCCGCGGCAGTTCAACGACCAGCAGACCCAGCAGCTTGCGGCCTACGTCGCTTCGCTCGGCGCTGGCCCGTCAATTCCCGACGCATCGCTGCTCGACGAAAAGGGAGATGCCGCCAAGGGTGGCGAACTCTTCCGCGTGAACTGCGCGATGTGCCACAACGCCGCAGCCGCCGGCGGTGCTTTGACCCGTGGAAAGTTCGCTCCGGCACTGGCTGGCGTCTCCGGCCAGCACATCTATGAAGCCATGGCCACTGGTCCGCAGAACATGCCCGTCTTCAACGACGCCAACATCTCTCCTGAAGGCAAGCGGGACATCATCACCTTCCTGAAGAAGATCGAAACCAACGGCTCGCCTGGTGGAAACGATCTCGGAGGATTGGGTCCGGTATCCGAAGGTCTCTTCGTCTGGGTTGCAGGCCTCGGCGTCATCATCGCCTTCACCATCTGGCTGACGTCGCGTACGTCCTAGGCCAGCGCACTAAAGAACTTCTGCTGTCCCCACAGCAGTTTTGAATTGAACATTAACCCGGTTACGGCCGGGACAACGAGAGAAGGATGAGGCGAATTATGGGCAACCATAGTGACGGCAGTCCGAACCACTCGGGCACCGTAGCTACGGCTGGTCAGAATGTTGTGGAGAAGTTCCAGGATCCTGGGCTTCCTCCGCACCGTTTGCGCCTGGCTGACACGGACCCGAGAGCCGCTAAGCGAGCCGAGCGACAGGTGGCCATACTGTTTGGCATCTCCGTCATCGGCACGGTGATCTTCCTGGTGTCGTACTTTGCCATTGATCTTGGGCAAGACTCCACGATCGCAACAATCCGCACCCAAAACCTGTTGCTCGGCCTTGGCACCGCATTTGCGATGCTGGGCATCGGCACCGGCATCGTGCACTGGGCCAAGGCCCTCATGCCGGACCACGAGGTTTCGGAAGAGCGCCACGCCATCCGCACCGAGGATGACCGGCAGGCAGCCGTGCGAATCGTCGAGGACATCGTCGAGGAAACCGGCATCAAGCGTCGCCCGCTGATCCGCAACACCCTTCTGGGTGCCGTGGCACTGGCGCCCCTCCCTGCCTTGGCAGTGTTCGGTGACCTGGGTCCCCGCCCGGACAACACGCTCGCGCACACCATGTGGGCTCCCCAGGACGGCAAGCTCAAGCGCCTCACCCGCGACCCCGACGGAACTCCGATCAAGGCATCGGACGTGACCATCGGTTCCGCCTTCCACGTGATCCCGGAGGCCTCAACGAACTCCAGGAGGGCAAGCTCAACGCGAAGGCCAAGGCCGTCGTTTTGCTCATGCGCCTCAACCCGGATGACTTGACGATCTCCAAGGGACGCGAAACCTGGAGCTACAACGGAATCGTTGCCTACTCCAAGATCTGCACCCACGTTGGTTGCCCCGTTGCCCTTTATGAGCAGCAAACGCACCACCTGCTGTGCCCGTGCCACCAGTCAACCTTCGACCTCACCAAGGAATGCAAGGTTATCTTCGGCCCCGCCAGCCGTCCGCTCCCCCAGCTGCCCATCGCGGTTGACGCTGAAGGCTACCTCGTAGCCACGAGCGATTTCAAAGAACCTGTAGGACCGAGTTACTGGGAGCGTGACGAGCATGAGCGCCTCATCAACAGCTGAAGTCCCCTTCGTACCCAAAACCAAGGTTGGCCGGATCACGGACTTCGTTGACGAGCGCGTCGGCGGATCCGGAATCCTGCGTGAATTCGGCCGGAAGGTCTTCCCCGACCACTGGTCCTTCATGTTCGGTGAGGTGGCGCTGTATTCCTTCGTCATTCTCCTGATGTCGGGTACCTTCCTGACCTTCTTCTTCGACCCGTCCATGGCAGAGACCCATTACTCGGGTTCGTACACCCCTCTGACGAATGTCGAAATGTCCGTCGCGTACAACTCGTCGCTGAACATTTCCTTCGACATTCGCGGTGGCTTGTTCTTCCGCCAGGTCCACCACTGGGCGGCTTTGCTGTTCGTGGCATCGCTTGGTGTACACATGCTGCGCGTTTTCTTCACGGGCGCTTTCCGCAAGCCGCGTGAAATGAACTGGGTAGTGGGCGGCGTCCTGCTCATCCTGGCCATGGCTGAAGGCTTCACCGGATACTCTCTTCCCGATGACCTGCTCTCCGGTAACGGCCTGCGAATCATCGACGGTGTCATCAAGTCCATCCCGGTAATTGGAACGTACATCTCGTTCTTCCTCTTCGGAGGCGAGTTCCCGGGTACGGCCATCATCGGCCGACTGTACGTGCTGCACATCCTCCTCGTGCCAGCCATGATCCTGCTGATGATCGTCATCCACCTGTTCATGGTGGTTGTGCACAAGCACACCCAGTACCCCGGCCCGGGCCGCAACGACGGCAACGTCGTTGGTTACCCTCTCGGTCCGGTTTACGCTGCCAAGGCCGGCGGCTTCTTCTTCATCGTGTTCGGTGTGGTAGCGCTCATGGCTGCGATGTTCACCATCAACCCGATCTGGAACTACGGGCCGTACGACCCCTCCCCCGTGTCTGCAGGTACCCAGCCTGACTGGTACATCGGCTTCGTCGATGGTGCCCTGCGACTCATGCCTGGTGTGGTCAACGACTTCCACTTCGAATACATCATTTTCGGCCACGTGCTGACGCTGAATGTGCTGCTGCCCGCGTTGGTTCCTGCCGGCATCATTTTCACGGTGCTGTTCATGTACCCGTGGATCGAACGCTGGATCACCAAGGACAACCGCGAGCACCACGTTCTGGACCGTCCGCGTAACGCTCCTACCCGCACTGCCATTGGCGTCGCAGGCTTCACCTGGTACTGCGTCATGTGGGCCGCTGCCGGCTCGGACCTCATCGCAACGCATTTCCACGTTGCCCTGAACGACGTCACGTACTGGCTGCGCACGCTGTTCTTCATCGGCCCGATCATTGCGTTCATGGTCACGAAGCGTGTGGCGCTTGCGCTGCAGCGCAAGGACCGCGAGATTGCCCTGCACGGCCGTGAAACGGGCCGGATCGTGCGCCTGCCGCATGGCGAGTTCATCGAGGTACACGCACCGCTGGACGACTACAAGCATTACAAGCTTGTGGGCTTCGAGTCGCCTTCCCCGTTGCCGGCCGAGCCGAACGAGCACGGCGTGGTCACCCCGAAGGAGAAGCGCCGCGCGGCGTTGTCCAAGTGGTTCTTCGAAGACCGTGTTGCCCCGGCAACCCCGGCCGAGCTTGAAGCCGCTCACGGACACGGCCACCATGAGGCCATCGAGTCCGCCGAAGAGCACAAGAGCCTTAGCCACTAGCTCCCGCAGATAGCACAAAGAAGGCCCCGTCCACATGGACGGGGCCTTCTTTCGTTTGCGGGCTCAAGCGGCCGGTTCCCGGGCTTTGAGCTAGTGGGTACGGTACCCCGTGGATTGGCTTCGGGTGGACCGGACGCCCGGCCGCTGCAACGGGACCCACAACTTGTACCGGTCGGCACGGTAGTAGGACACGGAGTAGTCCACCATGGCACGGGCAACGAAGGCGTGGCGCTGAATCTTGAGCAACGGAGTACCGACGTCTACGTTCAACAGCCGCGCCGTTGATGGGGAAGCTGCCGTCGCTTCGATCATGTCCTCTCCCCACTCCATCACCAACCCGTATTTCTCACTCAGAACGTTGTATAGCGAAGTGGGGGGCGCATCGTCCAGGAGGCCTGGCACGCGATGGGCCGGGATGAAGTTCTCATCCACGCTCATGGGTTCGTTGTCCGCGAGGAGGAGCCGGCGGAAGCGGACCAACGGCGTACCTTCCTCCAGCTGGAGTTCCCTCGCCAGGAAGGCACTGGCTGCGATCTGTTCAAAGCTCAGGACCTTCGCTGCCGGAACCATGCCGCGGCGTTGCATTTCCTCGCTGTAGGACGTGAGCTTCACCTGGAGGTCCAGCTTCGGTTTGCGGACGAAGGTTCCCAATCCAACCACGCGTTCAATAACTTCCTCGCCGACCAGGGCGTCGATGGCCTGCCGCACCGTCATGCGGGCAAGTCCGAACCGTTCGGAAAGGTCCCGCTCCGAAGGCAACGCCGCACCGGGTTTGCACGACGCCGAGATATAGCTGCGCAGGATCTCGCGCAACTGAACGTAGATGGGAGTGCCGCTCTTGCGGTCGATCTCCCCCGCGATGCGGGATGCCTCAGCGGGCACAGCGGCCCCCGGCCACGAAATCTGTCATGAAATAAGCGTAGGCCAATCCACCGGCAGGGCTAGACCAGCTCGGCACTGTAAACGCGGGCGCCGTGTGGCGGCGCTACGCTTGTAGGGATCAAAATCGCAGTCGGCATCTGGCCGTCCGAGTCAAAGGAGCCGGTTTGCCCGAGCACAAAGCCATCGTCGCCGCAGAGATCGGCCTCCATGCACGGGCCGCCGCCGTGTTCGTACGGGCTGTGACGGCCACGGGCCTTCCGGTGACGATCCGTAAGCCCGGGCAGCAAGCGTGGATGCCCGGTCTTTGCTCGAGGTCATGACCGAGGATTTCGGCCACGGGTGCGAAGTGGTTCTGTCCGTCTCCCGAGAAGCGCTGCAAGCCGGCCGCACGCTCAATGAGGTCAACGATGCCTTGGCCGCTCTTTCGGCCGTCCTGGAGGCCGTAGAAGGGCAGTGAGCGGGCCAGTGCGCTACGACGCACCGGCATGCAACATCCAGATACAACGACGGCGGGCCCCACCAAGTGGTGCCGCCGTCGTTGTTCAAGTGCTTCTAGTGCGCGTGGTCTCCACGGCTGTATTCGAAGACCCAACCGACCAAGGCCACGAGGCCAGGCCAGCGGCGACAAACGTGATCCAGAAACCTACGGCGAGGCCAAGGAAGCCACCGGCACAGGCCAGGCCGAGGACCAACGGCCACCAGCTCCAGGGGCTGAAGTGTCCCTGCTCGCCGGCGCCCTCGTGGATCTCAGCGTCCGGACGGTCTTCCGGGCGCATGCCCACTCGCTTGCCTGTGAAACCGAGGTAGCCGCCGATCATGCCTGCCAGGCCGCCGACCAGGAGAATGCCGAGGGTTCCGACCCACTCGGACCAGTGGGTCAGGAAGCCGTAGGCCACCGCGACAGGGACGAAGAAGAAGGTCCCGGCTCCGAAGATCCATGATTCGATTTTCACTTGGCGTCCTTCTGATCAGCGTTGCCGAGTACCTTTGCTGCCGGCTCGGGGCTCTGTGCAGTGTGGTGCTGGGCGAGTTCCGGGTGGTGGAGGTCCAAAGCAGGACGTTCGGAACGAATACGGGGCAACGAGGTGAAGTTGTGCCGCGGCGGCGGGCAGGATGTGGCCCACTCGAGCGAAGCGCCGAAGCCCCAGGGATCGTCAACTTCTACCTTCTTGTTGCTGCGCCACGTGATGTAGACGTTCCAGAAGAACGGCAGGAGCGAGGCGCCAAGCACGAAGGACGAAATGGTGGAGAACTGGTTCATCCAGGTGAAGCCGTCCTGCGGCATGTAGTCCGCGTAGCGGCGGGGCATGCCCTCGACGCCGAGCCAATGCTGGATCAGGAACGTGCCGTGGAAGCCCAGGAAGAGGAGCCAGAAGTGGATCTTGCCGAGGCGTTCGTTGAGCATCTTGCCGGTCCACTTGGGCCACCAGAAGTAGAAGCCTGCGAACATGGCGAACACGACGGTTCCGAAGACGACGTAGTGGAAGTGCGCTACGACGAAGTAGGAGTCCGAGACGTGGAAGTCAAGCGGCGGGGAGGCCAGGATGATGCCGGTCAGGCCACCGAAGAGGAAGGTGACCAGGAAGCCGATGCTCCAGAGCATGGGGGTCTCGAAGGTGATCGAGCCTTGCCACAGTGTTCCGATCCAGTTGAAGAACTTCACGCCGGTGGGTACCGCGATCAGCATCGTCATGAAGGAGAAGAACGGCAGCAGCACCGATCCGGTGACGTACATGTGGTGGGCCCAAACGGTAACCGACAGGGCGGCAATGGCGATGGTCGCGTAGACCAGGCCCTTGTAACCGAAGATCGGTTTGCGGCTGAATACCGGGAAGATCTCGGACACGATGCCGAAGAACGGCAGCGCAATGATGTAAACCTCCGGGTGGCCGAAGAACCAGAACAGGTGCTGCCACAAGACAGCTCCGCCGTTCTCCGGGTCGAAGATGTGGGCGCCGAAGCGGCGGTCGGCACCGAGCGCGAAGAGCGCGGCGGCGAGCGGCGGGAAGGCCATGAGAACCAGGATTGCCGTCACAAGGGTGTTCCAGGTGAAGATCGGCATGCGCCACATCGTCATGCCGGGAGCGCGCATGCAGATGATGGTGGTAATGAAGTTCACGGCACCCAGGATGGTTCCGAAACCGGACAATGCCAGGCCGAAGACCCAAAGGTCTCCGCCCACGCCCGGGGTGAACGTCGTGTCCGACAAAGGCGCGTAGGCGAACCAGCCGAACGAGGCGGCACCTTGCGGGGTGATGAAGCCGGACACCGCGATGGTGGAGCCGAAGAGGAAGAACCAGAAAGCCAGCGCGTTCAGTCGCGGGAAGGCGACATCGGGGGCGCCGATCTGAAGCGGCATGATGACGTTTGCGAAGCCTGCGAACAGCGGCGTCGCAAACATCAGCAGCATCACGGTGCCGTGCATCGTGAAGAGCTGGTTGTACTGTTCCTTGGTCTGCAGGATCTGCATGCCGGGCTCGAAGAGCTCGGCACGGATCAGCAGCGCCATGACGCCACCCAGGCAGAAGAACACAAAGGACGCGATCAGGTACATGTACCCGATGGTCTTGTGGTCAGTGGAGGTGATCCAGTTGACGACGATGCGTCCCTTGGACTTCGGTACTACCGGAGCGTCAAGGACTCCGGCGGATTGAGTGTAAGTAGCCACGTCGCTTCCCTTAATTCTTTGCGTTCAGGTTCGGGTTGCGGTCGTACTTCGAATCGAGAAGACCGGTGTTGCCGCTCTGGCGAAGCTGGTCCATGTGAGCCTGGAACTCAGCCTCGGAAACGACCTTCACGCGGAACAGCATCTCTGAGTGGTATTCACCGCAAAGTTCGGCGCACTTGCCGTCATAGGTGCCCTCCTTGGTGGGGGTCAACCTGATGTAGTTGGTCTTGCCCGGGATCATGTCGCGCTTCTGAAGGAAGGCGGGTACCCAGAAAGAGTGAATGACGTCGCGGGAGTTCAATTCAAGGTCAACAGACTTGTTGACCGGCAGGTACAAGGTGGGGAGCTTGTCCTTGTCCACGTTGTTGCCCGTGAGGTGCGCCTGGACGCCGGCCTCGTGAAGGTCTTCGGTGATGACCGGGCCCTTCACGTAGTTGAAGTCCCAAGCCCACTGCTTGCCGCGCACGTCAATCGTGACGTCGGCCGCCTGGGAGCGGTCATCGATTGCACGCTGGTCCTGGTCGGTGAAGTAGAAGAACACCAGCACCATGAACAGCGGAATGGTCAAATAAAAGACCTCCAGAGGGAGGTTGTAGCTAAGCTGCTTCGGGAAACCCGTGGTGCCCTTGCGGCGGCGGTAGGCGATGATGCACCAGACCAGCAGGCCCCAAGTAATAATGCCGACGGCGAGGGCGGCGATCCATGAGTTGACCCAGAGGTCCATGATCCGATCGGTGTTGCTGGTGGTTCCACGTTCCGTGGGCAACCAGCCTTTTTCTACCTCTGGTGAACATCCGGTCAAAACCAACGCGCCGGCTAGTGCCAAGCCAGTGATCGAGGTGATCTTTATGCGTCGGCTGCCGGTTCGGTTCTGCGAACTCACAGACGGCCCTTCCTCTTGTTGCTGCAGCCCGGCCGGCCGGAAGCCCACCGGGCACACTAAAGTTTTACTACCCGATGTAGAGCTTACCGCTACCGAGCGGTTTTCGCCGACATGCTGGCCCAGTGCGTCGGACCGGGTTCAACCCGTTCCTGAACTGGGCCAACAGCCTGCGAATGCCCGGGTTAGTGGAACGAATCGCCGCAGGCGCAAGACCCGCCGGCGTTGGGGTTGTCGATGGTGAAGCCCTGCTTCGAGATCGTGTCCTCGAAGTCGATGCTGGCACCGCTCAAGTAAGGCACGCTCATCTTGTCGACAACCACTTCGACGCCGTCGTAATCGCGGACGGCATCGCCGTCGAGCAGGCGCTCGTCGAAGTAGAGCTGGTAGATCAGGCCCGAGCAGCCGCCCGGCTGAACAGCGACGCGGAGCCGCAAGTCCGTGCGGCCTTCTTGTTCGAGAAGGCTCCGGACTTTACCTGCGGCGACATCGGTCAACTTGACCTCGTGCTCAGGAAGCTCGCCGCCCGCGAGCTGCGCTCCGGTGCTGTTTTCGTTGGTTGCAGTGCTCATTGGCCTACCTTCTTATGAAGCTCTTGGCGGCTGCGCCTTCGCGCGGCCTGCCCTTACCCAAATACGTGCGGGCTATAGCTACATGCTACGTCGAGCCGACGCATAGCTATAACTCCTAACGTAACCGGCCGGACCCTTACGTTGTTCCCGGTCGATGCAGGCGCGGGCTCAGAGGCCTTCCGTGTTCAACCGGGCGAGCATCAGCGCCTCAGCGAGCACAGCGTTGCGGAAATCGCCGATGTGGAGCGATTCGTTGGCGCTGTGGGCCCGTGAGTCGGGGTCCTCGACACCAGTCACCAGGATCTGGACATCCGGATAGGTTTCCGTCAGATTCGCGATGAACGGTATGGATCCACCGATCCCCATTTCAACGGCGGGCACGCCCCATGCTTCACCGAGTGCCCACATAGCGATCCGGGCTGCAGCTGACGTTGTATCGGTGGAGAAGGCGTTGCCCCGCTCCCCCGGCACAAACGTCACCTTCGCACCGAAGGGCGCGTTCGCCTCCAGGTGCCTGCCGACTGCGTCCATGGCGGCATCGGGATCCTGCCCAGGAGCCAGGCGCAGGCTGAACTTTGCCCGCGCGGCGGGGAGCAGCGTGTTGGATGCGACGTCGACGGCGGGTGCGTCGATGCCGATGATGGACAACGCGGGCTTGGTCCAGAGCTCGAAGCGATGCTCCCGTTGCCTGCGAGCCGTACGTCGTCGAGCACTGAGGCGTCAGCCGCGGTACTGTTCCTCGTCCACGTCCTCTACGACGTCATCCTTGGCAACCAGGCCCTCGATGGCCACGTTGCCTCGTCGTCGTGCAGGGTCGCGATGAGTCGGGACAGAAGGTCGGCGCATCCAGTACCGGACCACCGAACATGCCGGAGTGCACGGCGTGATCCAGCACCCGCACTTCGAAGGTGCCGTCCACCAAGCCGCGGAGACTCGTTGTCAGCGCGGGAACACCGACTTTCCAGTTGCTTGAATCCGCCACAACAATGACGTTCGCCTCGAGGAGCTCGCGGTGGGTTTCGAGGAAAGTGCGGAACGTCGGCGAGCCCGCTTCTTCTTCGCCCTCGAAGAACAAGGTGACCCCAAGGCCGAAATCGTCTCCCAGCACCTGGGTTACGGCGGCGTAAGACGCCAGGTGGGCCATGATTCCCGCTTTGTCGTCGGCTGCGCCACGGCCATAAAGGCGGCCATCGCGTTCCTCTGCGACGAAGGGCTCGCTGTCCCACAAGGTCACATCGCCCGGCGGCTGCACGTCGTGGTGCGCGTAAAGCAGGATCGTTG
>NZ_DF952477.1:135259-137978 GCF_001263615.2 Arthrobacter sp. Hiyo1
TTCCCGTCGGCCTTGTCGCAGCGCAGGATCTGGACGTCCTGGAAGCCCGACTCGCGGACCAACGCAGCAACAGCCTCGGCACTCCGCTCCAGCTCCGCCGGGTCAAAGCTGGGCCAGGCGATCCCAGGGATAGCGACCAGGGCTTTCAAACGGGTCATGGTCTCGTCGAAGGAAGCATCGATCGAGGACTTGAGCGCATCAACATTGATTGTGCCGGAGCCGCTGGAAAAGGTCTGCGGGATCTCCGCATTCATTGAAGTCATGGCGAAAAGACTACCTCCGCAAGTGGTGCCGGGGAACCGGACCGGGCGGCGTGGCGGGCCCATTCGGGGGGCGGCACGTCACGGCGACTTTGGCGCGGTTCCTGCGGGGTATTCTGTAGTGGTGTTTGGACGTAAAAAGGATGAGCCGAGCGCTCAAGACCAAGTAGACCAGCTTGCCGCCGACGCTGCCGTGAAAGGCGTTGGCAAGGGCGCTCCCACGCCCAAGCGCAAGGAACAGGAAGCGGCCCGTAAGCGCCCCCTCGTCCCGACGGACCGCAAGGCTTCGAAGGAAGCCGAGCGCATTGCCGTGCAGGATCAGCGCCAGAAAATGCGGCAGGCCCTGGACACCGGGGACGAAAAGTACCTGCCGCTGCGGGACAAGGGACCCCAGAAGCGTTTTGCGCGCGACTATGTCGACGCCCGTTTCAGCCTGGGTGAGTACCTGATGTTCGGTGCCCTGCTTTTCGTGGTCATCTCCTTCATCATTCCTTCAGGAAGCGACGCCCTGAGCTATATCCTGATCGGCTTCTGGGTTATGTTCCTCGCGGTGTTCGCGGATGTCTTCATCCTTTCCCGCAAGTTGCGCAAGGGCTTGACGCAGAAGTTCGGCGACGTCGAGCGGGGCACCGTCTGGTACGGCAGCATGCGTTCCCTGCAATTCCGTCGCTTGCGCCTGCCGAAGCCGCAGGTACAGCGAGGCCAGTACCCCGCTTAAGGTCCCCGATCCCCGAGGACAAGCGTCCGACGAAGCAGAAGGACCCTGGAACAGTTGTTCCAGGGTCCTTCTGCTTGACCGCAAGTGGCTGTTCAGGAATGGTCCAGGTGTCTGGTTATCGGTTCCCTGCCTGGCGGCGACGCTTAACTGCGCCGTTTGGCCAAGGCCCTGTTGATGCCGGCGGCCCAGAATGGACCTTCGTAAAGGAATGCCGTGTAACCCTGCACGAGGGTTGCTCCGGCGTCGAGCCGCTCCTGGACGTCGGCCGCGGACTGCACTCCGCCGACCGCGATGAGCACGAGGCCCTCCCCCACCGCGGCCTTCAGCCGGCGCAGAACCTCAAGCGAACGCGCCTTGAGCGGTGCGCCGGAGAGTCCGCCGGCACCGCACGCATCCACTTTGCCCGGGTCGGTTACCAGGCCTTCCCGGCCGATGGTGGTGTTTGTGGCAATGATCCCGTCGAGCTTGAGGTCCAAGGCGAGGCGGGCGACGTCGTCAATGTCTTCGTCACTCAGGTCCGGTGCGATCTTGACGAGCAGCGGCACGTGGCGGCCGGCGGATTCGTCTGCGGCGTCGCCGACGGCGCGAAGGAGCGGGCGAAGCGTTTCGACGTTCTGGAGCAGGCGCAGTCCCGGAGTGTTGGGCGAGCTGACATTGACTACGAGGTAGTCGGCGGCGGGTGCCAGGCTGCGGGCACTGACCAGATAATCCTCGACTGCGTCGTCGAGCTCGACAACCTTGGTCTTGCCGATATTGACTCCGATCACGGGCCGAACCCCTGAATGCGTCCGCTGCAATGCCGCCCGAGCGGCCTTGAGCCGCGGGGCCACGGCCGCCGCGCCGTCGTTGTTGAAGCCCATGCGGTTGATGACGGCCTTGTCCTCGATCAAACGGAAAAGCCGTGGCTTCTCATTGCCGGGCTGCGCCTGGCCGGTGATTGTTCCCACTTCGACGTGGCCGAACCCCAGTTCAGCGAGGGCCTCGATTCCGTGGCCCTCTTTGTCGAAGCCGGCCGCAAGGCCAAAGGGCGACGGGAACGTCAGCCCGAAAGCCTCCGTGCGCAATGAGGGGTGCGGGGCCGTCATTTTGGCCAAAACGCGTCCTGCGCCTGAGCGGTGTGCGAAGCGGATCGCCTGGAAGCCGATCTTGTGGGCTTTTTCGGCATCCATCCAGGAGAAGGCCAGCTTGAAGAATGTGGGGTAAACGCGCATGCTCCTAGTTTTCCGGTTTACGGGTCGCGCACCAAACCAAGCGGGTTACCGGGCGGTAGCATGTACGAATGCCGAGCAATCCACGTGATGGAGTTCACTCCCAGGCAATCATCGAAGCCGATGTCATCGTTATTGGCGCAGGATTGTCGGGACTGGTCGCCGCTGCCCAAGCCTACGCCGACGGCAAACTGGTTGCCGTCCTGGACCAGGAACCGTCCGCGTCCGTCGGCGGCCAGGCTCACTGGTCCTTCGGTGGCTTGTTCCTGGTCAACTCTCCCGAGCAGCGGAGGCTGGGCGTCAAGGACAGTGCCGAACTCGCCTTGGGCGACTGGCTGGCGTCCGCGGCCTTTGACCGGCCGGAGGCTCGTGGGCCAGGTTGTGGGCGGAGGCTACGTGGATTTTGCCGCCGGCGAGAAACGCCGCTGGCTGAGATCGCTCGGCGTGCGGCTCTTTCCGTTGGTGCAGTGGGCTGAGCGCGGCGGCTACGGTCCCCAAGGCCACGGCAACACGGTCCCGCGGTTCCACGTCAC
>NZ_DF952477.1:138862-140988 GCF_001263615.2 Arthrobacter sp. Hiyo1
ATCGGCGGGAACCACGCTTTAGTGCGGAGGCAATGGCCCGACGGCGGTGCGCCGGAACATATGCTGAGCGGTGTACCCGCCTCCGTTGACGGCGCGTTTCTGGCCGCCGCCGCAGCCGCAGGCGGCAGGCTCATCAATGGCGACCGCATGTGGCACTACCCCGAAGGTATCCACAACCACTCCCCAGTGTGGCCTTCGCACGGTATCCGCATACTCCCCGGTCCGTCGGCGCTGTGGATTGACGCGACGGGCCGGCAGTTGCCCGCCCCGCTGTTTCCAGGCTTCGATTCTCTGGGCGCCCTCCGGCACATCCTTGCGGGCGGACACGGACATTCATGGTTCGTGTGCAACCGCACCGTCGCGCTGAAGGAGTTCGCCCTGTCAGGCTCCGAACAGAACCCGGACCTGACTGACAAGGACATCAGGCTCCTTGTTTCCAGGCTCAACCCAGGCAGCGATTCACCATTGCGCCTCTTCCTGGACCGTGGCGTGGACTTCCTGCACGCCGCGACGGCCACCGAGCTCGCCGCGAAAATGAACGCGCTCACGGGTTCAGCGCTGATAGATCCCGCCCAGCTCGATTCAGTCATCCACGATCGGGACGTGCAAGTGGCAAGCGGACTGGGCAAGGACCCGCAGCTCGCTGCGATCCGCGCGGCGCGGCGTTTCGCCACCGACAAGATCATGCGAGTGGCGCCTCCGCACCGGCTCACCGACCCGGAGCACGGCCCGCTCCTGGCTGTCCGGCTCTCCGTCCTGACCCGTAAGAGCCTCGGCGGACTTCAAACGGACCTCCGTTCGCGCGTGCTTGACGATTCCGGAGTTCCTGTCCCCGGCATGTATGCGGCGGGTGAGGCCGCCGGTTTCGGCGGAGGAGGAATCCATGGCCACCGGGCATTGGAAGGGACGTTCCTTGGCGGCTGCCTGTTCTCCGGACGTGCAGCCGGGCGCGATGCCGCGGCGAGTGTCTAAGCTGTTCCCATGGAGTGGCAGACCGATATCCTCGGTGCGGACTTCGAGAGTTGCGCCTTCGAGGCGGCCGGACCTGATGGCGTCGTCCGGCGCGCAACGCTGGTCCGGCATGTCCCGCGCCAGGGCGCGGACAGCCCGGGTGGCTTTCCCCCCGTCCGCCAACCGTTCGGTCCTGTTCCTGCACGGATGGAGCGACTACTTTTTCAACGTCGCCTTGGCGGAGTTCTGGACGGGACAAGGCTTCCATTTCTACGCGTTGGACATGCACAACCATGGCCGCAGCCTGCAAGCGGACAGGCCTGGCGGTTACGTTGAGCACCTGAACGATTACGACGCCGAAATCAGCAAAGCCATCGATATGATCCGCTCTTCGGATGGGCATGGGCAGGAGCCCGGCTCGTTGACCCTGATGGGGCATTCCACCGGAGGCCTCGTGGCCGCTTTGTGGGTCAGCAGCCACCCCGGCTCCGTCCAGTACCTCGTCCTCAATAGCCCGTGGCTTGAAATGCACGGAAGTTCCGTGGTCCGCCGCGCCGCCCAGACCATGGTGAAGCCGCTGGCACGCTTCCGGCCCACGACCATCCTGCGCTTGCCCGAACGCGGCTTCTATTACCGCAGCATCAGCAGCTCGGCCGAAGGCGAGTGGCTCCTCGACGATAAATACCGCCCGCCTTTGGCTTTCCCCATGCGCGCCGGTTGGCTCAGCGCGGTCCTCAGCGGCCACACGAGGGTAGCCCGGGGGCTGAGAATAGACATCCCGATCCTGGTCTTGATTTCCGGAGCGAGCGCCAACGGCATGGTCTGGCAGGAGTCCATGCGGCATTCGGACGCCGTGCTGGACGTCAACACCATGGCCGTCCGAGCCATGACCCTTGGCCGGACCGTCACCCTGGAACGGGTGGACGGCGGCTCCATGATGTCTTCCTGTCGGCCGGCCCGGTGCGCGCCGATGCCTACGACAGGCTAGCGCGTTGGATTCACGGGTACATTACCAACGAGCCGCGGACGGAACCTCCGGCAGGCTACGAACTTGGACAAGCGGGGGAAACGCCATGACCACTGAACTGGGGGTGCCGGTCTGGCAACATGACTTCCTGGGCGGTGGTTTCGAGGCCTTGGAGCTGGAACTTCCACCGGACGAGGAGGGTCCGGTC
>NZ_DF952477.1:142402-148344 GCF_001263615.2 Arthrobacter sp. Hiyo1
GGCATAGATCTCGACGGCGTCCCACAAAGTCCTGCGGTCGACGTCGGGCCACAGGGTGTCCATGAAGACGAATTCCGCATAGGCGGATTGCCACAAGAGGAAGTTCGAGAGGCGCTGCTCGCCGGAGCTTCGCAGGAACAGGTCCACATCCGGAAGATCCGGCTCATCGAGGTACTTCTGGATGGTCTTCTCGGTGACGGAGCCGGGCTTGAGGCGGCCATCAGCGACATCCTGGGCAATCGCGGCTACGGCGTCGGCGATTTCAGCGCGGCCGCCGTAGTTCACACACATGGTCAGGGTGCACGTGTCGTTGCCGCGCGTGTACTCCTCGGCTTCTTCCAGCTCCTTGATGACCGAGCCCCAGAGCCTGGGCCGCCGTCCCGCCCAGCGGATCCGCACGCCCCATTCATCAAGCTGATTGCGCTGCGACGTAGCACATCCTTGTTAAATCCCATGAGGAAGCGCACTTCTTCAGGAGAACGGCGCCAGTTTTCGGTGGAGAAAGCGTAGACGCTGACGTACTTGATGCCCAGTTCGATCGCGCCCGCCATCACATCCAGCAGGGCCGGCTCCCCGGCTTTGTGACCCTCAATGCGCGGGAGTCCACGTTGGTTCGCCCAGCGGCCGTTGCCGTCCATGACAATGGCCACGTGCCGCGGTATCAGTTCTGCAGGTATGGCCGGCGGCCTGGCGCCCGAAGGGTGGTGGTAGGGGGCCCTCACCGGGGTGGTCCGCGCCGTTGCCGTCTTCTTTTTTCCCAGTGCCACTTTCAGCTTCGCTCCACATGTTTGAGGGACTTCAATGCTCGTTCAAGGTGCCATTGGAGGTAACTCGCCACCAATCCGGCGGCCTCGCGGCGATGCAAGGATTCGGACACATCCGCCGTAGCCCAGTCCCCCCGTCAGCAGCGCACCCAGCAAGACGACGGTCTCGGGAGCGGGGTGCCGGCGAGCCTGGCGGCCGGCAATCGTTGCAGATCATTCCGCCCAAGGGAGCGGAGAAGGCTGTGTGCGGACCCCTCGCCCCGCAGCGGGCGCAATCCGTGAAACTGGGCGCCCAGCCGCCGGTCGCCAAAGCGCGGAGCAAGTAGGAGTCCAGAATGAGCTCCGGCGGGTGGTCGGAACGGCTCAACGCGGCAAGTGCCCCGACAAGCAGGTTGTACTGGGCGGTTCCCGAATCGGCGTCGGCGTCGGTCAGCTTTTCTGCCGTTTCCGTCATGGCGGCGGCAACGGTGTACCGGGAGTAGTCGGCAGCGATCGAGCTCCCATAGGCGCCCTTCGCGACAGCCTGGGTGACGATGTCAAGAGTGCGGCCGGAAACGAGTTGCAGGTCGGCAACCATGAACGGCTCCAGCCGGGCACCGAACCGACTGCTGGTCCGCCGTACGCCCTTGGCAACTGCCCTTACTTGTCCGTGGTGCTTTGTCAGCAAAGTGATGATGCGGTCCGCTTCGCCCAACTTGTGGGTGCGCAGCACTACGGCATCGTCCCGATAGGACCGCGCTGCAAACGACGAAGGATTGGCCACAGTTAATCTTCGCACCACACCGGACCTTCTCGGGGCCGGCGAAGCCGTGCGGCGCCGTGTTGACGACGCCGCACGGCAAATGGCTATGCCCGGACGGACCTGATGGCCCGGTTGACGGCAGAGATGACTGCCTTGAGTGCCGCGGTGCTCGTGTTGGGATCGATACCGACTCCCCAGAGGACCCGCTCGCCCACGGCGCATTCAACGTATGCTGCGGCAGTGGCGCTGCCACCTTCGGAAAGGGCATGTTCGGAGTAGTCCAGGACGCGGACGTCCACGCCGTCTTGACGCAGGATGTCCAGCATGGCCGCGATCGGGCCGTTGCCCGTGCCGGTCCGCTGGACCATCGTGCCGTCAATGCGCAGGGCCGCATGCAGGGTCAATTCGCCGGACTCATCGGTCTCGGTGCGGATGGAACCCAGCGAGTAGCGTCCCCACTGGCCATCGGCCGTGCTGGCCGGCAGGTACTCGTCCTGGAACATGGCCCACAACTGGGCACCGCTGACCTCGCCGCCCACAGTGTCGGTGCGGTGCTGGATGACGCCGGAGAATTCGATTTGTGCGCGACGCGGCAGGTCGAGGCTGTGCTCGTTCTTGAGCAGGTACGCCACCCCGCCCTTGCCGGACTGCGAGTTGACGCGGATGACGGCCTCGTAGCTACGGCCCAGGTCCTTGGGATCGATCGGCAGGTACGGAACCTGCCAGGTGAAGTCATCCACGGCCTTGCCAGCGGCGGCGGCGTCCTTCTCGAGGGCTTCGAAGCCCTTCTTGATGGCGTCCTGGTGCGAACCGGAGAATGCCGTGAACACCAGGTCGCCACCGTACGGGGAACGCTCGGGAACGGGCAACTGGTTGCAGTACTCGACCGTCCGGCGGACTTCGTCAATGTCCGAGAAATCGATCATCGGATCCACGCCTTGGACGAACATGTTCAGGCCTAGGGTGACCAGGTCCACGTTGCCGGTACGCTCGCCGTTGCCGAACAAGCAGCCTTCGATGCGGTCGGCGCCGGCAGGTAGCCCAACTCAGCGGCGGCAACACCCGTGCCGCGATCGTTGTGCGGGTGGAGGGAGATGATGATGCCTTCACGCGGGTGCAGATTCCGGTGCATCCATTCGATGGAGTCGGCGTAGACATTGGGCGTGGCCATTTCCACGGTGGCGGGCAGGTTGATGATGACCTGCTTGTCCGCGGACGCTTCGAAAACGTCGGCGATCGCGTTGCAAACACGTGCTGCGTACTCGAGCTCGGTTCCGGTGAAGGACTCCGGCGAGTACTCGTACGTGATGTGTGTGTCCGTGAGGGTTTCCTCGTATTTCTTGCACAAGCGGGCACCCTGGAGGGCGATGTCCAGGATCCCGTCCTCGTCCTGGTTGAACACGACGCGCCGTTGCAGGACCGACGTGGAGTTGTACAGGTGGACGATGGCCTGCTTGGCGCCGACGAGGGATTCGTAGGTGCGTTCGATCAGGTGCTCGCGCGCCTGGGTCAGGACCTGGATGGAAACGTCATCCGGGATGTGGCCGCCTTCGATGAGCTGCCGCACGAAGTCGAAGTCTGTCTGCGAAGCGGACGGGAAGCCGACTTCGATTTCCTTGTAGCCCATCTTGACCAGCAGTTGGAACATTTTCAGCTTGCGGGCCGGGCTCATGGGGTCGATCAGTGCCTGGTTGCCGTCACGGAGGTCCACTGCGCACCAGCGGGGAGCCTTGGTGATGACCTTGTCCGGCCAGGTGCGGTCCGGCAGCTCGACATTGATCTGTTCCTGGAAAGGCAGGTACCGATGAATGGGCATTCCGGAGGGCTTTTGTGCGTTGCGCATGACTTGGGGCCTTTTCTCTTAATCTTTGATGGAAGATTGGCCGGGCATAGCTAACTCCGCAGCGAGGGTTGGCCTAGCGAATGATCGCCTACGAGGCCCCGCCGCGGCAGCTAAGGAGAAGCATTCCTGCACGCACCATTTCACAGTAACACGGGTGCGTATGATGACAATGCAATACCAGAAGCAACGTCCACTATGCAGACGCGTGAACGGTAGTGAGCCGGTTCCGCTCGTCGTCCGAAGGAGTTCTTGTGCCACAGTCGGGGATCACACTGTCCAACATCGATGAAAGCGTCAGGCCGCAGGACGACCTTTACCAGCACGTCAACGGGGCGTGGCTGAAGTCGACGGTCATCCCGGACGACCGACCGCTCGAGGGAACCTTCACCGCGCTCCGCGACGGCGCGGAACTAGCAGTCAAAGCGATCATCGAGGAAGCTGCAGCAAAGGGCGAAGACGCCAGCGGCATCGAGCGCAAAGTAGGCGGGCTCTACAACAGCTTCATGGATGAGGAAGCCACCGAGGCCAAGGGCATGGAGCCTATCCGCGCCCGGCTCGCGGAGGTCTGTGCCACGCGTCGCCGGCCGAAGTGGTGGCCTGACGGGGCGCCTGTTCCGCTCGGATGTTTCCGGCCTCTTCTCGATCTATCCCGCTCCCGACGCCGGGAACCCGGACCGGATCCTGTTGTACATCGGCCAGGGCGGCCTGGGCCTTCCCGACGAATCGTATTACCGGGACGAGAAGTTCGAAGGCATCGTCAGCGCCTATGCGAAATACGTCGCCAAACTCTTCGGCCTGGCGGGCATTCCCGACGCCGACACTGCCGCGGCGCGCGTCGTCGCCCTTGAGAAGGCCCTTGCTTCGCACCACTGGGACAACGTCACCCTGCGCGATCCGCAGAAGACCTACAACCTCAAGACCGCGGAAGAGGGCCGCGAACTGTTTCCACACCTTGACGCATGGTTCGATTCGGCCCGCATTGAAGCGGACAAGTACACCGAGCTGGTGGTCAGCACCCCGGACTTCTTCACCGGTGCGTCCGCCCTTGTCGAGTCCGAGTCCCTTGCCACGTGGCAGGAGTGGCTGGCCCTGCGCGTGCTCAATGCCGCCGCCCCTTATCTTTCGTCGGCGTTCGTGGACGCAAACTTCGATTTCTACGGCACCACCCTGAGCGGCACTCCACAGAACAAGGACCGGTGGAAGCGGGGCGTCGCCGTCGTCGAAGCCGCCCTTGGGGAGGCGGTAGGCCAGATCTACGTGGAACGCCACTTCCCCGAAGGCTACAAGGCCAGGATGCAGACGCTGGTTGCCAAGCTGATCGAGGCCTACCGCGAGAGCATCACGGCCCTCGACTGGATGGGCGAAGACACCAAGGCGGAAGCGCTGAAAAAACTTGAGGCCTTCCGGCCCAAGATCGGTTTTCCGGACAAGTGGATCGACTATTCCGCCGTCGAGATTGACCCGAGCGACCTTTTGGGCAACGTCGAGCGGGCACACAACGCCGACGTCGACCGTCACCTCGATGAGGTCGGCAAGCCGGTCGATCTCGACAAGTGGCTCATGACCCCGCAGACCGTCAACGCGTACTACCACCCGATGCTGAATGAGATTGTCTTCCCCGCCGCGATCCTGCAGCCACCCTTCTTCACGGCGGAAGCTGACGACGCGGTCAACTATGGAGGCATCGGCGCCATCATCGGTCACGAAATCGGCCACGGCTTCGACGACCAGGGCTCCCAGTTCGATGGAAGCGGAGCGCTGCGGAATTGGTGGAGCGAGGAGGACCGAAAGGCCTTCGAAGGACTGGCGGCAAAGCTCGTAGCCCAATTCGACGCCCTTGCCCCCTACGCCGCCCCTGAGCACAAGGTCAACGGGAAGCTCACGCTCGGCGAAAACATCGGCGATCTCGGCGGCCTGACCATTGCCTACAAGGCCTACCTCTTGAGCCTTGACGGTGCTGAGCCGCCGGTCCTTGAAGGCCTCACCGGACAGCAGCGCTTCTTCATGTCCTGGGCTGCCGGCTGGCGCCAAGTCATCCGTCCCGAGGAGGCCATCCGGCGCGTCGCTACGGACCCGCACTCCCCCAACGAGTTCCGAACGAATGCCATCGCCAAGAACCTGGATTCGTTCCATGAGGCGTTCGCGGTGGAAGCCGGGGATGGAATGTGGCTGTCGCCTGAGGACCGCGTCAGCATCTGGTAGGCAGCAGCAGCTACCTCGCGACGAGTGCCGGGTTGACCGCCTGGCATTTCACGTCGCCTGCGGTCTGCTTGACGACGTCGGCCGGTACGGAGGCAACTCCGTACTTGGTTCCCGAATCGAAGTCACTGCCGATATAGACCTGGACTCCCACGATGCCGTTGGATGGTTCGACTTGCGAGGCCGGGATCCCCAGGAGATTCGCGACATCCGGCGCAACGTCGGCATAGCCTGCCCCGTAATACACAACGGTCTTGGGAACGGCAGCCGCGAGGAAGTGTGCGGCTTTCGTGAATCCGCCGCCAACCAGGGCGGCTGCGATCTCCTGGCCGCGGGATGCGATGCCTGTTCCGTCGGCAACGGTCACTGTCTGAAGGGCCTTGTCATAGGCGGG
>NZ_DF952477.1:148403-155092 GCF_001263615.2 Arthrobacter sp. Hiyo1
AGGCGAGGGACTGGCCGAGGGAGCGGCCGTAGCCCCCGGGGTGGTCAGGTCGAGGTTCGCGCGCATGGCTGCGAACAGCTGGGTGGCCTGCGGTTGAACCAATTCGAGCCTGTTGGGATCGACGGCGGCGGGCTGGGTGGGAACCGACACGAACGCGACCTTGGACAAGTCAACGTCCTTGAGGCGGCTCCCGATGGTCAGGAGCGACTGGACGGACGCCAGGCCTTCGTCCACGGTCAGGTTCTTTGTCACGGCATCGGCAATGGACAGCAGGCTCTGCGGATTGCCCAGCGTGCCATCAGACTTGATCTTCCGGGTCAGCGAGGAGAGGAAACCCTGCTGCGCCTGGATACGGCCGAGGTCGCTTCCATCGCCAAAACCGTGGCGGGTACGGAGGAAGGCCAGGGCTTGTTCCCCTTGGACGCTCGATGTTCCCTTGGGGAGCCGGAGTCCGGAATCGGGGTCGTAGACGGCGTCGCTCACGCACACGTTGACTCCGCCTACGGCGTTGGACAGCTCCTTGACTGCGTTGAAGTCAGCCATCATGAAGTGGTCGATTTGCAGTCCCGTGAGCTTGTTGACTGTGTCCACGGCGCAACCGATCCCGGCTTCTGCCATGGCCGAGTTGATCATGACGTTCGAGTGGGGTTGATACACGGTATTGGTCTTGGGATCAGTGCATGACGGGACATTCACCAGGAGGTCACGGGGAAAGCTCGTGAGGCTCACTCTCTTGTTGTCCGCTGAAATGTCCAGCAGCATCATGACGTCTGACTGGCCGTAACCGGTGGAATCCTGCGTTGAACCGTATTGCGAGTTCTTGCCGTCCCTCGTGTCGGACCCGAGGATGAGGATCTGCAGGCGGTCCGTTGCATCGTTGGCCGCGGCTTCGGTTCTCGTGGCGCCCGCCGACAACGGTGCTTTGCTGATGTTCGATTGCAAGCGGATGACCCAGTAGGCGGCGAAAGCGATACCGGCAACCAACAGCACTGACACCGTCACGGCAGTGACCTTGAGCCAGAGCGGGAGGCCCTTCGGAGCATTCATGTGGCGGGGGGTGCCGGGAGCTTCCCCGTGGCGTGCAGCGCCGCGGGCACCAAGGGTGCCGGGCTCTTGTACGCGTGCATCGCGACGTCGCACGACTCGCTCAACCTTTCCTCGGAAAATGGGATTCGGACCATTTTACGGGCCCAAACTGGGAAATTCCCCAGCGGTTAGAACCCCAGCTTCACGAGTTGCTTCGGGTCGCGCTGCCAGTCCTTGGCCACTTTCACGTGCAGGTCGAGGTAGATCTTGGTTCCCAGGAGGGCCTCAATGCCCTTGCGGGCGTTCGTTCCGACTTCGCGCAGCCGGCTTCCGGCCTTGCCGATGATGATGGCCTTCTGGGACGGGCGCTCAACGTACAAATTGACCCGCACGTCGAGGAGCGGGTTGTCTTCGGAGCGGCCCTCGCGGGGCAGGATTTCCTCCACCACCACGGCCAGGGAGTGCGGAAGCTCGTCGCGGACGCCTTCCAGTGCTGCTTCCCGGATAAGTTCGGCGACCATGACGGCCTCCGGTTCATCGGTGAGTTCACCGTCCGGGTAGAGCGGCGGAGAAGGCGGCATGTGGCCGATGAGGACGTCGGCGACCGTATTGACCTGGAAACCGTCGGTCGCTGAAACCGGAACGATATCGGCCCAGCCTTGCTCGCCGAGGACTTCGCGGCCCAACGCGGCTACAGCCAGGAGTTGCTCGGTCAGGGCCTGGCGGTCAACAAGGTCGGTCTTGGTGACCAGGGCGATGATGGGCTTGCGTCCCACCGCGGCGAGCTGGGCTGCGATGTACTTGTCGCCCGGTCCGATCTTCTCGTTGGCGGGCAAGCAAAAGCCAATGGCGTCCACTTCGGAGAGGGTGTCCGCGACGAGATCGTTGAGCCTCTTGCCAAGGAGGGTGCGCGGGCGGTGGAGGCCCGGAGTGTCGACGAGGATCAGCTGCGCGTCGTCCCGATGGACAATGCCGCGGATCGTGTGCCTGGTGGTCTGCGGTTTTGCCGAGGTGATGGCCACCTTCTGGCCGACCAAAGCGTTGGTGAGGGTGGACTTGCCGGCGTTGGGACGCCCCACAAGAACCGAGAATCCTGCGTGGAAGCCGCCGAAGTCCTGATCGGCGTCGAACTTCTTATTGTGCTTGCTCACGTGGAACTCCCTGTTGCGTTGTGTCGGCCTCGTCGAGAAGGTCTTCAAGGTCAGTGTCTTCTTTTGGAATGGCTGCCGCAATGATATGGCTGACCCGGTTTCGCCGGCCTTCCAGCCTATCGGCTTTCAAGGAGATCCCATCCACGTGCACCGCGCTGCGACGATGGGCACCTTGCCCAGGGTCTTGGCCAGGAGGCCGCCTACGGTGTCCACTTCGTCGTCGTCGAGGTCAATGTGGAAAAGTTCGCCGAGGTCGTCGATGCTCATCCGCGAACTGACGCGGTACGTGCCGTCACCAAGGTCAGTGACCTCGGCATCGTTCGAATCGTACTCATCGACGATCTCCCCGACGATTTCCTCAATCAGGTCCTCCAGCGTCACCAGTCCGGCCGTGCCGCCGTATTCGTCAATGACGACGGCGACGTGCGTGGACTCTTGCTGAAGCTCGCTCAGGAGGTCGCTGACAGGCTTCGATTCGGGAACGAAGCGTGCCTCGCGGGCTATGGCGTCAACGTCTTGGCGTACTGATGGTTGTTCGGGGCGGTGCAATGCGGCAGCGACGTCCTTCAAATAGAGAATGCCGCGGATCTGGTCCGCGTTCTCGCCGATGACGGGGATCCTTGAGTACCCGGAACGGAGGAACAAGGCCATGGCCTGCTCCAGGCTGGATCCGGACTCGATGCTCACAATGTCCGTTCGAGGAACCATCACCGAGCGCACCAAGGTGTCGCCGAAGTCGAAGACCGATTGGATCAGTTCGGCCTCGCTGTCCTCGATCATGTCGGATTCCGTGGCCCTGTCCACGAGTTCACGGAATTCTTCCTCGCTGAAGAATGCTTCGTCGCCGCTGGGCGCGCCGGGCGCTACCGTACTGCCGATCGCCACGAGCCAACCAGGGATGGGACCCAGGATCCAGCACAGGAACCTGATGAGTGGTGCCGAGTAGCGAACCACCCCGCCCGAGTGGGCGCGTCCGAGTTGACGGGGCGAGACGCCCACCAGAACGAATCCAATGACGGCCATGATGCCTGTAGCCGCCAATCCGGCAAGCCAAACGTTCTCTAGGAGGCTGTGCATGACGACGGCGACGGCCACTGCTGCCGCCATCTCGAACCAGACACGCCAGAACCGCAGTGCGCGAATGTGCGCAACGGGCTGGGCGAGGATACTGCGAAGCGAATTTCCCCTGCTCTTGACGATGGCTTGCTCCGCGTCGTGCCGCGGCAGGAAGGTGAAGGCAGCTTCAGCCGCGGTCAGCAGGGCGACGAAACTGAGGAATACCAACGCCATCCCGACCAGGATGAGCGAGGTCACAGCATGGTCTCCATGGGGGCGTCCTTGCCGAGGAACGCGGACAGCAGCTCACGCTGCAGGCCGAACATCTCTTCCTTTTCCTCCGGCTCCGCGTGGTCGAAACCGAGGAGGTGAAGGATTCCGTGCGTGCAGAGCAGGAGCATTTCATCCTGCGTTGAATGACCGGCGTTGCGCGCTTGAACCTCGGCTACCTGCGGGCAGATGGCGATGTCGCCCAGCATGCCCTGTGGAGCCGGCTTGCCGGGAGTACCTGGAGTCAGCTCATCCATCGGAACAGACAGGACGTCCGTGGCGCCGGGTTCGTCCATGAGCTCGATGTGGAGCTTTTCCATGGCGGGCTCATCCACCAGGAGGATGGAAAGTTCGGCCTGCGGGTGAATGTAGAGCCGCTCGAAGATGAAGCGCGAAAGCGTCACCAATTGTGCCTCGTCCACCTGGACGCCGGACTCGTTGTTGACCTCGATGCTCATCGGTGTTCTCCCCGTTTGTCATGGATGGGCGTGTGCTGGGCACGCACCCGGTGCTTTTCGTCCCACTTGCTGTAGGCGGACACAATGTCAGCGACGAGCCGGTGCCTGACGACGTCGGAAGCGTCCAGCATCGTGAAGTTCACGCCGTCGATCCCGCTGAGGATCTCCTGGACGATGCGCAGCCCGGAAGTGGCGCCGAAGGGCAAATCCACCTGGGTGATATCCCCCGTGACAACCATCTTGGATCCGAAGCCCAAACGGGTCAGGAACATCTTCATCTGTTCCGCCGTGGTGTTTTGCGCCTCATCGAGGATGATGAACGCGTCGTTGAGCGTGCGGCCGCGCATGTACGCAAGCGGTGCTACCTCAATGGTCCCGGCAGCCATGAGCCGCGGAATCGATTCCGGATCCATCATGTCGTGCAAAGCATCGTACAAAGGACGCAGGTAGGGGTCGATCTTGTCGCTCAACGTTCCCGGCAGGAACCCGAGGCGCTCACCTGCCTCGACGGCGGGCCTCGTGAGGATGATGCGGCTGACTTCCTTGAGCTGCAGTGCCTGGACGGCTTTGGCCATCGCCAGGTACGTCTTGCCGGTGCCCGCAGGGCCGATCCCGAAGATGACGGTGTTGTCGTCAATGGCATCGACATAGTTCTTCTGGTTGAGCGTCTTGGGCCGAATGGTGCGCCCGCGGCTCGAAAGGATGTTGTGGGTCAGGATTTCCACGGGGTTTTGCAGCGATTGGCTCCGCAACAAGGAAACAAGCTGCTGGAGCACGTCCGGGGTGATGACTGTCCCCTTGCCGACCAGGCCACGGACTTCCTCCAGAAGCCGCATGATCCTGGGAACGTCGCTTGACGGTCCGCTGAAGGAGAGCTCGTTGCCGCGCACGTGGAAGTCGACGCCGGGGAACTGGGCTTCGATGTAGCGCAAGGCCTCGTCATGGCTGCCAAGGGTCTGAACCATCTGATCCGAGTTGTCGAAGATGACAACTTCCGTCCGGGCGCCCGGGACAGAGTGGGGAAACTCGGCCGGACCTGTCTCAACGCTGCCGGCCTTGGGCCGCCCGTTCAATGATTCTGTCATAGTGCTGGCCTCGCGGCCTGTGCTCCTCCGGCTTGGTGATGTCCATCGATTTTCTCCGATGTCCGTCTGCTGGATGGGCGCAGGATCGTGGGCCTCGGATTGCTTTCAATCCTACGCCAGCCAGTCTCCGCGATGGGTCCGGACCGTGCCCGGCGGGGCTGCGGACGGCGGATTCGTGCCGCTTTGGTATCAACTCGGCATCGACCTCGTATCAATCGGATTGCAGTTGTCCGCCCGGGTATCGAAACGCCAGCCGGGCCCCGGAGACTATGACAAGCTGATTCATGGGCAAAAATGCCCCTGTGCCCGGCCGCCGGGCGCATGACTCCCCCGCGCTACAGCGGCCGAACACGATCAGGAATCCAAAATCACCAGGCCAGCCGTCACCCCTCACGGCACACGCATCCGGAAACGTTCCGCGATGCTTGTGACCGCCTTGACGGCTGCCTTGTTCCTGTCGGGATGCATTGCCGATCGCACTGGACAGGGATCCACGACGCCGGTCCCCACCCCGACCGCTGCCCTGCAGACGGCCCCCGACAGCAATGCTCCGCTCGAAACGACCCAGGCCTCCAACAAGATCCCCGTGTACTGGATCGGGCGCAGCGACACGGACACCTTCCTGTACCGCGAATTCCGTGACAACCCAGGCAACGAGAACCCCATCACCACGGCGCTGCGGATCATGATGTCCCAGAAGCCTCTGGATCACGATTTCTTCACTCCCTGGCAGAACCCTGGCAGCCTGGCGACCTCGATTTCCGGTAAGAACGTGGTCACGGTCGATGTTTCCCGCGACGCGTTCAACTCCAATCTCGATGCCGGGATGGCACAGCGGGCGGTCCAGGAACTCGTCTATACCGCTACCGCTGCGGCCGCAAGTTCGGGCCTGATCGATTCAGGACAGCAGATCAAGGTGACCATCCTGGTTGACGGGCACACGGACTACATGGCATTCGGCCAGGTCAAACTCGGCGATCCGATGGTCCGCGACGCCTCCATGGTGGCGCCGGTGTGGATCATCGACCCGCAGGAGGACCTGACCTTGCCTTCCGGTCCGGTCAAGTTCAACGGCCGAAGCACGGACCCCTCGAAGAAGCTGCATTGGCAAATCCTTCGCGAGAACTCAAACGGCGACAAGTCCTCGTACCTCGCCGGGCAGGTCACTGCCTCGACCGTTCCGGGACAGGGTGGAACCTTCAGCTTCACAGTGGGGCTCGGAGCGGGCCGATACGAATTGCGGGTCTCCTTGATGGGACCCAACGACGCGGACATCGCGACTGATACCCGTACTTTCACCGTTCGCTGAGGACGTCCGCTGATCTAGGACGTGCTGCGGGCTACCAGCGCCCCAGGATGTCACTGGCGAGCACGACGGCGGCAGGACCCGCCGTCGACGAGCGAAGCACGTGGTGGCCCAAGAGCGCGGTGACGGCGCCGACATCGCTGAGCTTCGTCACTTCGCGCGGTGAAATGCCGCCCTCCGGGCCGACAATGAGCAGCACTTCCCGCCCAGCCCCGGCATCGGCGTCGGAAACCCCGCCGTGCCACTTCTCCAGGACCTCCCGTAGCGGACGTTTCGCGTCCTCGTGCAGGATGATCGCCAGATCGGCGGCGGCAACGGCCGCAGCCAGGCCGGAGCC
>NZ_DF952477.1:155117-158187 GCF_001263615.2 Arthrobacter sp. Hiyo1
GACAGATTGCCATTTCGCGTGGGCTTTTGCCGCCCGGTCACCCTTCCAGCGCACGATGGAACGTTCCGCCTGCCAGGGCACGACGGCGTCGATCCCGAGTTCCGTAGCCGTTTCGACGGCGAGCTCGTCCCGGTCGCCCTTCGCGAGGGCCTGGACCAACACGAGCCGTACGGCTGGCTGGTGTTCCTCCTGGACGGCGGAGGCAACGACCGTCAGGGTTCCCTGCCCGGATTCGGCCACCGTGCCCGTGAGCCGTTTGCCGGCACCGTCGGCGATATCGACGGCTTCGCCGATTTCCAGGCGCTTGACGGTGACAGCATGCCTGGCTTCGGCGCCGTCAAGCATGAAAGAGTCGCCAGGGCCGAGCCCGTCAAGCGATCCGGCAGCTGTGAAGAATACGGGGTTGCTCACCGCTACAGGTTACCGAGCTTGTCCCGCAGCTTCGCGAACATACCTCCACTGGCCACAAGCTTGCCTTCGGTGAACTGCTCCCCGCGCAACTTGGCCAGTTGGCGAAGCAGGTCTTCCTGTGCGGCGTCGAGCTTGCCGGGCGTCTCAACGTGCAGGTGCACCTTGAGGTCTCCCCTGCCGTAGCCGCGGAGATGGGTGACGCCCAGCCCGCGCAGGGTGATGACTTCGCCGGACTGCGTGCCGGACTTGACGTCGATTTCCTGGGGACCGTCGAAAGTCTCAAGCTGGAGCTCGGTACCCAGCGCCGCGGCGGTCATGGGGACGCTCAGCGTGGCGTGGAGGTCGTCGCCTTCCCGTATGTAGGTGGAATCGCTGTTGACCCGGATCTCCACGTAGAGGTCGCCGGGAGGCCCGCCTGCGGGGCCTGCTTCGCCTTGCGACGACAACTGGATGCGGGTCCCGGTAGCGACGCCGCCAGGCACCTTGACGGTCAGCGAACGTCGGCTGCGGATGCGGCCCTGGCCGTTGCACTCATTGCAGGGATCCTTGATGATCGAGCCGAAACCTTCGCACGATCCACACGGCGCGGCCGTCATGACCTGGCCGAGGATCGAGCGCACGGCCCGCTGGACCTGGCCCGAGCCGCCACAGATGTCGCAGCGTTCCGGGTGGGTGCCCGGTCGGCAGCATGAGCCTTCGCACGTGGGACAGATGACTGCAGTGTCCACTTCGAGCTTTTTGTTGACACCGAAGACGGCTTCGCGCAGGTCGATGCGGACACTGATCAAGGCGTCCTGCCCGCGGCGCATGCGTGACGCGGGGCCTTGCATGCCGCCACCTCCTCCGCCGAAGAAGGTGTCGAAGATGTCCTGGAAGGCGAATCCCTGGCCCGCGTAGCCGCCGCCGAAACCGTTGTCGGTCCCGTTCTCGTTGCCGGTGGCGTCGTAGACGCGGCGCTTCTGTGGGTCGGAGAGGACCTCGTAAGCGTGAGTCACCGCCTTGAATTCCTCTGCAGCGCCGGCCCCGGGGTTCACATCGGGGTGCAGCTTACGTGCGAGTTTGCGGTAGGCCTTCTTGATCTCCTCGCCGGTTGCTTCCGGCGAGACGCCCAGAACGTCATAGTGACTGCTCAAAGTCG
Organism: Arthrobacter sp. Hiyo1; assembly: GCF_001263615.2. Lineage (NCBI taxonomy): Bacteria > Bacillati > Actinomycetota > Actinomycetes > Micrococcales > Micrococcaceae > Arthrobacter > Arthrobacter sp. Hiyo1. Next base: position 156,667 of record NZ_DF952477.1, read on the forward strand.
GTATCTCTTCCTTGTTTACGGTTCCACTGCGTTTCTTGCGGGGCGGTTTCCAGCCGAGGCCGTCAGCCGCCCAGAATGCGGGAAAGGTAGCGTGCGACGGCACGGACGGCCGCCATGGTGTTGGGATAGTCCATGCGGGTGGGTCCAAGAATGCCGATCTTGGCACTGCTGCCCGGACCGTAGCCCGTGGCAACCACCGAAGCCTCGGAGAGGCCGTCGTAGGGGTTTTCGCGGCCGATACTCACCGTGACGCCCCGGGGGTCTTCCGCCATGTCGGACAAAAGCCGCAACATGACCACCTGTTCCTCAAGCGCTTCGAGGACCGGACCGATGCTCAGCGGGAAGTCCACGTTGGAGCGGGCCAGGTTTGCCGTGCCTGCCATGACCATGCGTTCGTCGCGGCTCCGCTCGGCAAGCCTTTCCAGGCCGTGGGCAAGGGCGCCGGCAAGGTTCCGAAGCGCCGGCGGGCACAGGGCAACCACCGATGGCAGCACTTGCGGCATGAGGTCGAGCTGGGAGCCGGCGATGCTTCCAAGGAATCGCGCCCGCAAGGCCATGAGTTCGTCGTCAGTGGTGTCCGTCGCGGCGTGCACAACGCCCTGTTCCACCTTGCCCGAATCGGCGATCAACACCACCAGGACCTGGCGCGGTGCCAAAAGGACAAACTCAATGTGCCGGACGCGCGCGCGGCTCAGGTGCGGATACTGCACGACGGCGACCTGGTTGGTCAGTTGGGAGAGGAGCCGGACGGTGCGCTCAAGGATGTCCTCGACGTCGTCAGGTCCCTCAAGCAAGGAGTGGATGGCCCGGCGCTCGGCGGCCGAAAGTGGTTTGACCTCGGAAATACGGTCGACGAACAGGCGATAACCCTTGTCCGTGGGAATGCGGCCGGCGCTCGTGTGCGGTGCGGCAATGAGGCCTTCTTCTTCCAAGAGGGCCATGTCATTGCGGATGGTTGCGCTCGACACTCCCAGATGGTGCCGTTCAACCAAGGCTTTGGAACCGACCGGCTCGCGGGAGTGAACGTAGTCCTCCACGATGGCGCGTAACACTTCAAGCTTGCGTGGTTCGCTCACTGCCCACCTCCAATCAACATTTCAACAGTTAGCACTCAACATGCCCAAGTGCTAACAAGTCTAGTATGAGCCACCTCGTTGTTAGCATTGGTACCGCTCGCGGCGAACATGATTCCCGCGCGGTCCTGCGCAATGCCACGGACCGTGACCGATCCCCTAGCGCAAAGTGGTGTGAAGACCGTGTCTTACGACAATTGGGGCCCGCAAGACCTCTCCTCGCCTGCCAAACGGCAACTGCCTGAGGTTCCTGTTGAACGCGGAATGGTTCTCGAAGACGTCCAGTCCGGCTGGGTCGGGGCCGTGACCAGGGTGGAGAAGTCCGGAGGCATGCACATTGTGGTGCTGGAGGATCGGCGGGGAAAGGCCAAGTCGTTCCGGCTTGGCTTCGGATTCCTGCTGGAGGGACAAGCCGTGAAGCTCCTGCCGCCTGCCCCACGCCCGGCCG
>NZ_DF952477.1:159045-160144 GCF_001263615.2 Arthrobacter sp. Hiyo1
CGCCGGCCAGCGGGCCCAAGTCGCCAAGGCGAGCCGGATATGGGTGGAAGGTAAGCACGACGCCGAACTTGTGGAAAAGGTGTGGGGAGATGATCTCCGGGTGGAGGGTATCGTCGTCGAGCCGTTGCATGGCGTGGACGATCTCAAGGCGGCAATAGCCGCATTCTCCCCTGGCCCGGGCCGCCGTCTCGGGATCCTTGTGGACCACTTGGTCCCGGATTCGAAGGAGTCGCGGATTGCGGCCGACGCCATGACGCTGCCGGGCGCTGCAGGAAACGTCTTGATCGTGGGACACCCCTACGTGGACGTCTGGCAGGCAATCCGGCCCAAGGTGTTGGGGATCGAGCAATGGCCGACCATCGCGCGGGGCACGGATTGGAAGACCGGGATACTGAAGGCGTTCGGCTGGCCGCATGAAACGGCCGAGGACATCGGACTGGGTTGGCAGAAGCTGCTGGGCGCCGTCCACAGCTACGCCGATTTGGAGGCGTCTCTGCTGGGTCGCGTGGAGGAAGTGATCGATTTCCTGACCGTTCCGTGATGAATTACCTGCGTAGGGGACAGCAGTTGGTCGGCTGACCGCGTGCCAAGCAAGTATTCTGGGACAGCAACACTGCACCGATAGACACTCGAAGGAAGAAACTGTGGCAGACAACGCTCCTGACGATCGGGACGGCACCTCGGGCCAGTCCCAGTACCACGGCGTTCCTGCCAACGCGCTGCCCTTGACCGCCTCGGAAGACCGGCAGTGGGCAACCCTGGCGCACTTTGGAGGAATCCTCGGCTGCGTGCCTTCGCTCCTGATCTACCTGATCTTCCGCGAGCGTGGCCCGTTCACGGCCCAGGAATCCAAGGAAGCGCTCAACTTCACTTTGCCTCCGACGATTGCCGCAGTGCTCGCAAACATCCTGGTCCTGCTCCCGGTGGTGGGAAACCTGTTCGCGGTTTTGGCCACGGCGATTTGGGTCGCAGTGACCTGCTTCTCGGTGTCGGCCGGAATCCGCGTCAACCACGGTCAGCCGCACCGCTACCGCTTCAACCTGCGCTGGATCAAGTAGCCGGTCCTCGCGGCGGATGCTATGTAGCCCCCCCGCTCCGG
>NZ_DF952477.1:160802-164205 GCF_001263615.2 Arthrobacter sp. Hiyo1
GAAGGCCGCTGCGGTTCAACCAGGCCGTCGGCAATGAGGCCTGCGACGGCGTGGCGGCCCACCTTGTCGAGCGCGTCGACTTGAAGCCCGGTGCCGAGGCGCGCCTCCAGCATGATGCGTTCCACTTCCCGGGTTCCGGCGTCGAGCGTTTCCCGTCCAGCGGCCGGCGAGGCCCCGCTACCGAGCCTGTTGGCATAGGCGGTGGGGTGCTTGACGTTCCACCAGCGGACGCCGCCCATGTGGGAATGCGCACCGGGTCCGATGCCCCACCAGTCGTCTCCCCGCCAGTAGGCAAGGTTGTGTTTGCACGCCTGTTCGGGCGTACGGGACCAATTGCTGACCTCGTACCAGTCCAGACCGGCGGCGCTGATCAGCTGATCGGCGAGTTCGTACTTCGCGGCGTGGTCGTCGTCGTCGATCCCGGGAACCTCGCCGCGCCGGATCTGTGCCGCCAGCTTGGTGCCTTCTTCCACAATCAGCGCGTAGGCGCTGATGTGGTCCGGACTGTAGGACAAGGCAGTCTCCAGGGAGATCTGCCAATCAGCCATCGACTCGCCGGGAGTGCCGTAGATGAGGTCGAGGCTCACGGCAAGGCCGGCGTCGCGCGCCCATTGGACCACCAAGGGGACGCGGCTGGGTGTGTGCGTACGGTCCAGGACCTTGAGCACGTGAGGGACTGCCGACTGCATGCCGAAGGAAATCCGCGTAAAGCCGGCATCCGCGAGCAGCTGGAGGGACTCCGGCGTCACGGAGTCCGGATTCGCTTCAGTGGTGACTTCGGCTCCGGCTTCCAGTCCCCAGTGCCCGACGGCGGCCGTCAGGATGCGTGCGAGATCTTCAGCAGGCAGGAGGGTCGGCGTGCCGCCGCCGAAGAACACCGTGCTCAGGGGCCGCTGCGGCAGCCCGGAGGCTTCCATGGCCCGGACGGCGAACTCCACTTCCGAAATGGCAGTGGACGCGTAGGCGTCCTGGGAGGCGCCGCCGCCAAGCTCAGTGGCGGTGTAGGTGTTGAAATCGCAGTATCCGCAACGCACGGCACAGAACGGTATGTGGACGTACAGTCCAAACTTGCGCGAATCGACACCGTCGAGCACCTGCGGAGGCAAGATGCCGTCCGCAGGTGCAGGATCCCCAAGGGGAAGAACGCTAGGCACGGAACTCCCTCCGGGGCCGTTCTGTGCCCGCCTGTACCGCAGTGTTCCGGGCGGACAGCCGCATTACTTCTTGGCCTTGTCCTTGGATTCGTCGGTGGTCAGCGCTGCGATGAATGCTTCCTGTGGAACTTCCACGCGGCCCACCATCTTCATGCGCTTCTTGCCTTCCTTCTGCTTTTCCAGAAGTTTGCGCTTACGGGTGATGTCACCGCCGTAGCACTTGGCAAGGACGTCCTTGCGGATGGCGCGGATACTCTCGCGGGCGATGATCCGGGAGCCGATGGCGGCCTGGATGGGGACCTCGAACTGCTGGCGGGGAATGAGCTCGCGCAGCTTGCCTGTCATCATGACGCCGTAGGCGTAGGCCTTGTCCCGGTGGGTGATAGCGCTGAAAGCGTCAACCTGCTCACCCTGGAGCATGATGTCCACCTTGACCAGGTCGGCAACCTGCTCGCCGTCGGCCTTCCAGTCCAGCGATCCATAGCCGCGGGTCTTGGACTTGAGGATGTCGAAGAAGTCGAAGACGATCTCGGCCAGCGGCAGGCGATACCGGATTTCCACCCGGTCTTCCGAGAGGTAGTCCATGCCGCCCATGACCCCGCGGCGGCTCTGGCACAGCTCCATGATGGCGCCCACAAACTCGTTGGGAGCAGGATGGTGGCAGACACCATTGGTTCGCGCACCTCGGCGATTTTGCCCGTGGGGTATTCGCTGGGGTTGGTGACGTGCAGGACGCGTTTGTCCTCAAGCGTGACCTCGTACTCAACGTTGGGAGCGGTGGAGATGAGGTCGAGGTTGTATTCTCGCTCGAGGCGTTCACGGGTGATTTCCAAGTGCAGCAGGCCCAGGAAGCCCACGCGGAAACCGAAGCCCAGGGCGGCGGACGTCTCCGGCTCGTAGACGAGCGCGGCGTCGTTGAGCATCAGCTTCTCGAGGGCATCCCGCAGAACGGGATAGTCCGTGCCGTCCAAGGGGTACAAGCCGGAGAAGACCATGGGCTTGGCATCGGCGTAACCGGCCAGGGATTCCGAAGCGGGCTTGGCCAGGTTGGTCACGGTGTCGCCGACCTTCGACTGGCGGACGTCCTTCACGCCGGTGATGAGGTAGCCTACCTCGCCGACGCCCAGCCCCTTGGAGGGAGTGGGTTCCGGAGAGCTGACACCGATTTCCAGGAGCTCGTGGGTGGCGCGGGTGGACATCATCTGGATCCGCTCGCGTGGGTGCAGCATGCCGTCCACGACACGGACGTAGGTGACCACGCCGCGGTAGGTGTCATACACGGAGTCGAAGATCATGGCGCGGGCCGGAGCGTCCGGGTCGCCGACAGGGGCTGGAAGATCGCGGACGATCTTGTCCAGGAGGGCCTCCACGCCGACGCCGGTCTTGCCGGACACGCGCAGCACGTCCTCGGGATCGCCGCCGATCAGGTTGGCGAGTTCCGCGGCATACTTTTCGGGCTGGGCGGCCGGGAGGTCGATCTTGTTGAGCACCGGAATGATGGTGAGGTTGTTTTCCATCGCCAGGTAGAGGTTGGCCAGGGTCTGGGCCTCGATGCCCTGGGCGGCATCCACCAAGAGGACCGCGCCTTCACAGGCCGCAAGGGAACGGGAAACCTCATAGGTGAAGTCAACGTGGCCGGGGGTATCGATCATGTTCAGGGCGTAGCTGGTGCCGTCGAGTTCCCAAGGCATGCGCACAGCCTGGGACTTGATGGTGATGCCACGTTCGCGTTCGATATCCATGCGGTCCAGATACTGGGCCTTCATGTCGCGGGACTTAACGACGCCGGTGTACTGCAACATGCGGTCGGCCAGGGTGGATTTACCGTGGTCGATGTGGGCGATGATGCAGAAGTTCCGGATGATGGCCGGATCTGTCGCGGCGGGCACCGGTGCGGTGCGGGCCATGGGAGACACGCAGGGTCCTTACTGTCGATACTCACACGGCCGGACTCCGGACTGGTCTGGACCATTCCGGCCGAAGCCGCATATCTGAACTAATAGTCTCCCATGAACATGACGCGGCTTGTGCACTGTGATCGGGCGCCGTCGCAATGTGGGAGACGTATGTGCACGACTTGTGTGCGAGGCGTTTTGTGCGACCCGGCACGGCAAGGGAAAGTACGGTGGTTCCATGGCACCGGATACACATTTGCTTGGCAGACTACTCAGAGGCTCCCTGGGCTACCTCCGACGGATCATCGGATCCCCGGCTGGCACACCCCCTCACCGGTCCCCGCAGGCCGGGCC
>NZ_DF952477.1:166662-168137 GCF_001263615.2 Arthrobacter sp. Hiyo1
CCGGCGTCGGGCAGCTCTCCCGCTCCTACCCGGGCGACTTCCGCGGCGCCGTGGCTCCGCGGTACTGCCCCAATCCGGACGGCAAACCGGACCCCGGAGAGATCGTGTGGTCCTGGGTTCCGTACGAAGAGGATTATTCCCAGGGCAAGGATCGCCCGGTCCTGTTGATAGGGCACGACGGCGCGTGGCTGCTCGGGCTGATGCTGACCAGCAAAGACCACGACAACGGCCGCCGTTCAGATGACTACGTCGACATCGGAACTGGGTCCTGGGACCCCCAAGCCGGCCCAGCGAGGTCAAGGTAGACCGGGTGGTTCGCATCAATCCGGCGGACGTCCGGCGCGAGGGTGCTGTCCTCGACAAGCGCGCTTTCCAAGTTGTGGCGCGTCGGCTCAACGGGCAACACGATTCGGCGTAGACCCGAAATCCCCGGAAAAGGGCCGAGTCTGATAATATTTATGGCTGTGTGTCCGTGCAGGTCGACGGCCACTCATGGTTGGCTGCCATAGGCATCCCCACGCCGCTCAGTCGATGGCCAACCTGAAAACCCTCTAGACCATTTTCCGCATTAAAAAGAGAGTTCACACACGTGGCTAATATCAAGTCCCAGAAGAAGCGCATCCTCACCAACGAGAAGGCTCGCCTGCGTAACAACGCCGTCAAGTCTGAGCTGAAGACGGCCATCCGCGCCGTTGCCACCGCCGTTGAGTCCACGGACAAGGATGCCGCTGCAAAGGCTCTTGTTGCTGCTAGCCGTAAGCTGGATAAGGCTGTCAGCAAGGGCGTTATTCACAAGAACAACGCTGCAAACCGCAAGTCGGCGATCTCCAAAAAGGTCAACGCACTCTAAGGTTTATCCAGTTCGACTGAGCTGAACGTGAGGCCGGCACCCATTTGGGTGCCGGCCTCGCGTATTTAAGATTCGAGGCACGCCGGCGGACGGGCGGGGCTTACTGACGACGCGGAATATGCCTATCGACCCAGATATTCGGGCGTCGCCAAGCATTGCGCGTAGCGCCCGACAGTCTGGGTGTCGAGCGCGGACCTAGCGTCCGCGGGCCGAGGTGGCAATGACGGTGACAGCGTGCTCCACCGCGTACACAGGATCCCGCGAGAGGCCCTTCACTTGGGCGTCCGCTTCAGCCGTGACCTGGATGGAACGGATCAGGCCTTCGGGAGTCCAACGGCGAACGTCGCGTTGGGCCTGTTCCACGAGCCATGGCTGCATGCCAAGCTGCTTGGCGATCTGTGCCGACGATCCCTGGGCGCCGGCTACCTTGGCCAGGGTGCGGAGCTTTGCGGCGAAGGCGGCTACCAGTGGCACCGGGTCAACCCCGGTGGCGAGGGCATGCCTGAGGCTGGACAGCGCTTGCGGCCCGTTGCCGGCCATGGCGGCGTCAGCAACCTTGAATGCCGTGGCTTCCACGCGGCCACCGTAGTAGCGTTCGACGGTGGCTGCGTCCACCGTGGTGGTG
>NZ_DF952477.1:168520-176970 GCF_001263615.2 Arthrobacter sp. Hiyo1
CGCAGCGAGTTCGGAGAGGCTGGCTCCGACTGCATTGACGAGGCTTGGACGGCTTCCGCTTCGATGCGGCGGCCGCCTGCCTTGAATTCCGAGGCGACGAATGCTGTTTTCTCGGCGTCCTTTTTCAAGGGTTGGCAGTCCACCACCGGCCATCCGGAGGACTTGATGGCGTCCAGGAGTTTCTTTCCGCGCACCCCGCCACCGTGGCGAAGGACCAACACGACGTCGTTCTCCGGTTGGGCTACGTATTTCAAGGCATCGGCAAGGAAGGCATCGGTCATGGACTCGAGGCCCTCGATCTCGATGAGTTTTGCCTCATCGAACAGCGACGGCGTGACCGCCATTGCGAGGGAACCGGACTCGTAGCTTCCGGCATTGAGCTTGCTGATTTCCACTTCCGGTGCTGCGGCACGCACTTGCGATCGGATCCGATCCATGGCCCGGATTCCGAGGTATTCCTCAGGGCCGGTGATGAGCACTACCGCGGATGGGGTAACGTCCCGCCAGCTGGCGGTGTTCGCCGCGGAAGTTTTAGCCTTGGAGACCTGGGCAGCAGCCAATGTTGCTTCCTTCCAGAAGGGTTTTGCAGAATTCCAGTCTCCCACGTTCAGCGGGTCCATCGGCGACGAAGAGACGACTCCCCTGCGGCTATGAGGAGCACCAAGCGGCCGTGCAACCACAGTACGGCGGAGACCACCCGCGTCGGATGCAAGACCAGCCACACAAGCAGGACTGTCCCAACAGACCAGAGACTCATGGTGGCGATTCCAGCGGGACCTTCCGGCCACGGCAAGGACGCTCCGGGAAGCCCGGCGAAGAACCTGGCGATTGCCGCCACCATTCCCGCGCTGGCCCCGGCAACGGCTATCGGAACAATTGCAAGCCAGGGAAGCAGCGGGACAAGGGGGACAGCAATGGTTCCCAGGATCGTCACGGGTGCGACAAACGGAGCAACTGCGATATTCGTCAGCAATGAGCAGCTGGAGAACTGCGGTTGCAAGGCTACGATGACCGGGCTGCACAGAAGCTGCGCCGCCAAGGGGACGGCAACGGCGGACGCTAGCCAGGAAGGTACCCAAGACGGAGCCCAGGAAGCGATAGGCCGTGCCAACAGGACAATTCCCAGGGTAGCGAGGACGGACAAGAGGAACCCCACACTCGTACCAAGTGAGGGATCCAGGGTGAGAAGCCCAGTGACCGCGAGGCACAGAAAGCCCAGGCTCCTGCCCTGCCGGCCGCTACTTAGCGCGGTGAGGCCGATAGCACCCATGACCGCTGCCCTCAGGACGCTTGCGTCCGGCCCCACCATCATGACAAAGGCCGCCAGGCCACCAAGGGCCACGATTGCCGCGACTCCCCTAGCAAGCCTGAAGCTCCTTGCCAGTAGCACCAGGCCGCCAAGAATGAGGCTGCAATTTGCGCCGCTCATTGTTGAGTTAGGGGGTGGGTGCACGTTAAGCAGACCAGCCAAGGGTGCCTAGGCAGAATTTCACGGCCTGCTGAGTCACCGCATGTCCGAGCTTGAGGGCCTTTGCCTAGTTGGAACTTGGTTCGGGTTGTCCCAGTTCTCCGTCGTTTCGAGGGGGCATCAAGAGCGCCTTCTGTCCGCTTTGACTCTGCCGTTGGGGAAGGACCTCGATGGGTCGTTTCTGTGTCCCGGTCGCCGCCCGGGGCGTGGCAAGGTTGGGTCATGCATATTCGACAGGAGGCCGGAGCCGATCACGTCGAGGAATTGGCTCACGTAACCGAGATGTGTTGCGTCCTTTTGAATGTGGCAGTTTGATTCAGGACCGGCGTGACGGCTTGAACCAGAACCACCCACGACTCACGGGTTGCTACCGTCTCGCCCGCACCATCGCCCAACAAACCGCAGACCAAAGTTCAGCGGCGGGACGCCGGCTCGTCTGTGCAGATTCTTCTGCCTCGGCCTTGGCGGCCTGAACGATCTCAAGGAAATCCGCCCGCTGGGGGCAGCGCTTGGAAACCGCGGCCAATCCCATCGTCTGCGGTCACCTGCTGCAGCAGTGGGGAATGGTGGTGGACCTCCGTGTAGGTTTCCTCCAAATAGCCACCGTCATAGGCACGGATAACGCGACCGTCAGATCCGCTGCTGCCTTAATCGTTTGCCGGCCAGACACCTCTACTTGACCCGCAACGCGCTCCGTATTCGACCCTCATTGAGCTGCTCCTCTGCGCCGTAGTCGCATCCGCCGAGTGTTGCACGCCGGCTGAAGCACGGCGGACAATCGAAGGGAAGGGCTGAAAAGCACGGCGCAGCAGGAGGACCCGATGAGTTTCCCGTTCGAGTCGATTCTGGTCTTGGTCTTCACCATCGCGATGTGCGAGGGATACGTCATACTCCGCGAGGATGCTGAGGCAATAGATGGTCGAGCCCTGTCCGGGGCGATCGGAGCCGGCATGGGTCTCGTCGTCGTAGCGTTACTGATCTTCTGGATGCTGGGTATCGCACGATAGGCCCGCAAGCAGGGTCTCACAAGCTCGACGCGCTTGTTTATGTGGCGTATGTTTTTGGAGCCCGGCCCTTGTATCGTGCGGCCAAGAGCGTTCCTGCTGTTGCCAGGACAGGAATGATCAGGAAGAAGGCACCGCCTCCGCTATTAATCACCCCTGCTATTCCGATCCACCAGCACAGGGCCGCTGTAAAGCCATAGAGGATGACCATGGAGCCACGATGCGCAGACTGGGCACGGCTAGCCCTGTGGCGGCGCGATTGATTGACGTGTTGGGCCTTGTGGTGACGGCTCTGACGGCGTGCGGCCCGGAACGTCGCGATTGTTGCAAGAACGGGGACGACCAGAAAGATGGCCCCCGCACCGCTGTTCACCACTCCGACCAACACGATCCACCAGCACAATGCCGCGGTGAAGCCCGAGAGGACCACCAAAGTCGGTCGTGTGGCGGGACGAGCCGGAATCAGCGATTCAAGATTGGTGCTCACGGTCGCTCCCTGTGCGAAATCCCAATACTTTGCTCTTCATCAGAGCACGGATCAGGGAGCTTTGCGAGGGGTCCACCCCGGCATTGCTCCATCCAAATGGCTCGCGAAAAAATGGCAGGTTAGCGGTACCCGCCACGAGCCGCCGCATCCTTCACCCGGCGGTTTCCTCCCCCGGATCTTCGCCGGTAAGCGTGACTATTCGAGGCGGGTCTTCCGGAGTTGCATGAGCCGAGTCCACCGAGGGCGGTGGACTGTCGAGTTTGCGCGCCATATCCGGCTCCAGATCCGAGCGCAGCCAAACCCGCAGGGAATCGTTCCGATACAAAACAATTCCTGGATCTGGAGACTGGCTCTGAATGGTCGTGTTGCGGCGCCATGCAAGCTCGCTTATTGGTGGCCCATCCGGATCTGGATTCGCCAAGGTCAGGCCAGCGGCTTGGGCTATCTCCCGTGCTTTGAGGAAACGTTCCCCGACAACATCAGGAACAAAGACGAAGTCCGCGGCCCGTTGGTCGTCGTTGAGCATGTCAGGCATGTCGCTTGTCCTCCTACCCGTATTGTCCGTCCCGGCCAACACGCAGACAACGCTTCACCGACAAGAGCAGTCGCCGAATTGTGAAGAGTCCCCTCGCCGCGCGGCCCTGGCGAGCTAGCACCATGCAATGACGCTGCGGTGTCGCCTTCAGCTACTCCCCAGCCTGGCAGCCGTTTTATTGGGACCCTACTCCGGGAACTGCCGCTGGTTGTAGGCTCCGAACATGCCGGAAACAGAAGGTAGCAAGCGGCTGGAGCCAAGAATGACGCGCGGCAGCTTTAGATTCACCTACTGGGCCGTGATTGTCCAAATCTTCCTCAGCGTCATCCTCATGCTGCTGAATGTCGGCATCTTGCCGGGCAGGGAGTGGGAACCTGTAGCTTTCTTCCTCGCTGCCGCACTCTTCTTAGTCAATTTGATCTTTCTCGGCCGCCTCCTCCGTGTCCGCCGCAACGACACACACTTCTGGAACGAAGAAGAAGCCCGCAGGGAAGAGTGGGATCGCAGGGGAAGGCAACTCTAATTTTGAACCGATATATCAGAGGACTCTCGGTATTGCTCGCGATCCGGCAAATGTAGCGCCGCCTCAAGGGCTACCGGAAGCCCTTCAGTGAGGCGAAGTCCTCCCCAGTGCGGCCACTCGGCGGCCCCGGATCCACCTGTGTGGATAAGAGCTGTCGGTTAGTGGTTCGTTCGCACTAGGAAGTTCGGTGCCTGCTGAATCCACCCGCCCTCACTCTTGACGGACTCCAAGGCCCTTTTCGCACCGGCAGGAACCATCAGCCAGCCGGCTTCGGTCCGGTCCGGCGATTCCACCTTCAATCCGTAGCCTTCGAAGCTTCCCAGGAGCGTGCACCCCATGGATCGGCCCTGTCCTGCGGAGTCGACCGGGACAATGCAGATCTTGTCGCCTGCGGGCGCACCGTAATAGGTGTAGTCATCGCTCTTTCCCAAGAGCCGGGTCTGCGAGGGGTCGATCAGATCCTTGGGCAGGATGGCCAGTGCCGGGGCGGGAAGCCTGTCCGTTCCCTGTTGTGGTCTGGACAGCGACTCGATGATCCTCGACGCATCCAGGGAATTATCCGGAGGCGCCAGAACCAGGGCGGCCGCACCTCCAGCAGCGCCCACAAGGACCAACCCAAGAAACACTGCCTTGATCTTGGCGGGTAGCCTCCGCAGCGTCACGACTGCCAGGCGCGTCCGGCTCGAGACCGGCGGCATCCCCGGCGCGGCATGAACGAAACCTGCCTGATGCATTGCCGCCCGCTCCCTTGCCGATGTCCGTGCGGGCGCCGCCGTCATCTCCACGAGCTGGCGCCGCAGCTCCTCGCTCCTGTCACCCTGGAACTCGTATGCCCTCATGATTCCCTCCCTCCGTGCACAGCGTGATCATCAATTGCGTGCTCGTTGGACACTTCCTGATACAAAATTCAGAGCCTTGTTTTTGCCCGGTGCAGTCTCGATTTCACGGTGCCCTCGGCGATCTTGAGAGCGGCGGCCGTTTCTCTGACACTCAGTCTTTCGACTACGCACAACGTCAAAACATCGCGCTCCATGGGTCTAAGCCTCTCGAAAGCCTGCCGAAGACCCAATGCTCGTGCCTCACGTTCGTCAGCGTCGGCGAATTCATCGGCCACATCGGGGCCTGCAGCCGGCGGAGGGAGCTGGACAAGCAGGTTTCTGTACCGTCGTCGCTGCCGGATCTCGTTGCGGATCGTATTGTTCGCAGTAACCAGCAACCAGGCCACGATCGAGCCATTGACCATGCGCACATACTCCCGCCGGCGCCATGTCTCGTAAAAGACAATTGCCGTCACGTCCTCAGCGGCGTGAGGGGATCCTAGGAATCTCAGCGCGTGCCGCAGCACTCTGTCCCGATGGCGATCGAACATGGCACCGAAAGCATCACCATCGCCGTTGATGACAAGCCTCCACAACCTCTCGTCCGAGCATTCCGAGTCCCCGTTCATACTCCATAGTGTCCGGACCACGGAATTGGTTCCATGCTTTCCAACAGAACTTTTCCCACGCCAAGGATTGAGAGTCAACATGGTGGAGAATATTGGCGGACCTCCATGTAGCTTTCCTCCAAATGGCTGAGTATCTCAACCTGATCCAGGATTGGCCATAATCTGCCGCAATACTGGTCTGCACCCCCCAGCCGGTCCAGTCTCGCGAGGCTTCGGATCAGTACTTCTGCGGCAGCGCGACGGAAGGCGTAGTGGAGGGGCTGACGTTGAAGGTGGTGAGCGTCGAGGACATGACGGAGTTGAAGACCGGGGCCTGCGTAATCCCGTAGATCCAGCCCTGCGGGTGCTGGACGTTCACTAGCACGACGTATTGAGGATCGTCCATGGGGCCATGCCCACCAGAGAAGCGGTGTAACCGCTCAGCCCGGCGCCGTCCGGTCTTGCTGTCTCAGCGGTGCCGGTTTTGCCGCCCACCCGGTACCCGCGAACTTTCACGTCCTGGACTTCACCGGCGGTGACGACGCTCTCGAGGATCTCCTTTAGCGATTTGTCAGTTGCCGGGGTGAGCACCTGCACTCCGGCGTCCTGTTGAGTCGGTGTTACCTTGCCGTCGGCGCCGGTGGTTGATTCAAGGAGCTGCGGCTTGAGCCTGACGCCGCCGTTCGCGATCGTTTGGTAGACCATCGCGGTCTGCAAAGGGGTTTGGGCAACGCCTTGGCCGAACAGAACCGTGTACTGTTGCCGGCCGTCCCATTTGTCGGGAGAAGCGAGTATGCCCGTTGATTCGCCGGGGAGTGGTATCCCTGTTTTCTCCCCGATTCCGAACTTCCGCAGGTAGCCGTAGCGCTGCTGGGCCGTCAGGTCTTTGCCCACCATGACGGTGCCCGTGTTGAGGGAGTAGCCCAGTACGCCCGCGAAAGTCATATGCAGCGTGCCGTGCCCAAACGAGTCATTGAAGGTCTGACCGTCGATGGTGTAGCTCGGGGGAATCTCCAATTGCGTGAGGGGTTGCACCTTGCCCTCCTGGAGCGCCGCGGCCGCGGTGACCGACTTCTCCGTCGAGCCTGGTTCGACGGCCGCTGTCACGGACCGCACGCCCCTGTCCTCGGGCTTGCTGGCCCCTGGGTTGTTCGGATTCATCGGTGAGGTGTCAGCCATCGCGCGGATCTTGCCGGTCTTGGCCTCCACCACGACGATGTTGCCCCATTCAGCGTGCAGCTGGGCCACGGAATCCGAGATCGCTTTCTGCGCAAGGTATTGAAGATCGCTATTGATGGTCAGCTGAACAGTCTTGCCGTTGACCGGCTTCACCTGTTCGATGGGCGCCACAGGGATGAGAATCCCGTCTGCACCGATTTCGAACTGGCGCTTGCCGGGTGTTCCGGTGAGCTGATCGTTCAGGGTCTGTTCGACCCCGGCGGCGCCCTGCATCTGGTCGTCGACAAACCCCACGATGTTGCCCGCAACCTCGCCGAGCGGGTACTCGCGCTTCCGCACGGCGTTGGAGCTCACGCCGGGGAATCTCAGATCCGCCACCCGCTGCTCCACATCGGGTGTGACGGATCGGGCCACGTAGGCGAATTTTCCGGTTCCGCCAACGGCCTTCTTCACGACCGAATCATCCAGGCCAAGAATCTGGGCCAGCTCGGTGATTCCCTGATCGCGAGCGACATGCCGGACAGACCTGTCCGGCAAGGGGATATCGAAGGCATCGAAGGCCGAGCTCTGGCTGGGGTCAGTCACGATGTCATAGGTCAGTACCGTACGGGCGAGAACCCGACCACGCTCATCGAGAATCTCCACCCTCGTGAAGGGGATGTCCTGCGAAACGGTACGCAGCTGCTGCGCCGCAGCGCTCAGGGTCGGGCCGTCAATGACCTGAACCCACACAAGCCTGCAGCCGATCAAGGCAAAAACGGCGAACCCGACGATCAATCCAGCCCTCGAACGCCATGCACGACTGACAGCATCTCTTGCCTGAGCCATCGCCGCAGACCCCCCACTCCCCCGATATCAACCTGCCCATCCTACGCACGCCCCCACCGAATCCCTCGGAAGAATCACTGCCAAAGTCGCGCCGGCTGCGCGACGGATGAGCCGGCATAGGCAGTCGGCGGGAATCTCCTCAACATGGTCGAGTCTATTGGTGGACCTCCGCGTAGGTTTCCTCCAAAGAGCCTCCGCCACGGGACATCGGTAACCGCCGGAACTCAATTCCGCAGGGTGGTCGCGCTTCGCGCTGGCGTGAGGGCTGGGGTGCAATTCTCTTGCCGTTGGGGCATGTCCTGGCGGGGGTGTTGGCAGTTCCGTTGGTACCGTATCGAAAAGTCGGTCCCGATCGTGGCGAAACCCGCTCGGTACCCCGGATTTCGGGAGTCGACATGGGCACCGGGAACTTTTGTGCTCATGGAGACATGAATGGGTATGGAGACCATGAGTCCGTCCGTCTCAGACCAGGTGTTGTGGGACCGCAGCGTTGCAGGAGATGCGGATGCCTTCGGCGAGCTGTTCGTTCGACATCGCGACGCGGTCTACAACTACTGTTTCCGCCGCACGGCCTCGTGGGACGCCGCGGAAGACCTCACGTCGGCCGTGTTCCTGGAGGTTTGGCGGGGCCGACGACAGCTGGCCCTGGATCGTGAATCGGCGCTGCCATGGCTGATCGGAACCGCATCGAATATGGTGCGCAGCAGGATGCGATCCGCGGTGCGACGTTCCGCTATCGAGCGTCGAGCGGCTCGGCGGGAAGAGATGACCGATCCTGCCGACGACGTCTCCGAGCGCATCGATTCCGAGCGTCGCATGGCCGCCGTGCTGGCGGCCATAAGCCGGTTGCCCCGAGGCGAGCAAGAAGTCCTTGCCGCGTGCGTGTTCGCCGAGCTCGACTATAAAGCGGCCGCGGCCGCCCTGCATGTACCGATAGGCACGGTGCGTTCACGGCTGTCCCGTGCCCGGGCCCGCCTCCAAGAGAGCAACCAGCCGGTAG
>NZ_DF952477.1:177317-180841 GCF_001263615.2 Arthrobacter sp. Hiyo1
GATCGCCGCAGCGTTCCTGATCATCCAGCCGTGGGCAGGCGTCGGCGGTCCACCCCTATCGGCTCCCGGGCCCAACAGCCCGATCACGAGCCTTGGCTCGATGCCGCCGTCGAGCGCTGCCAGCATCCCAAACGAAACGATCATGCTGATCGGATCGACAACCCCGGTTGGAGCAGCGTCGCTGTGGCCGGATGTCGTGTTTCCGGTGGCGCCGGGCACGGGTCGCTCGATAGCCCAGGCCGGATCCGTCATCGTTGAGGCAAGATTGCAGGGCAGCATGTTGATCGTGGCCAACAGCTCCGATGCGGGCGCCACATGGACGACCAGCCAGGTAGCCTTGGCGACCCCGGTGCCATACGTCGACGTATCGCTATCCGGTGACGGCAAGCACTGGATAGTCGGCCCGCCACACGAAGGAGGGGCGACGATGTCGACCTACGCGGGCGCCTACGTCTCCACGCCGGGCGGCGGCCTCCAAAGGGTCTCCCTGCCCGGCCAGGCCTCGCACGCCGCGTGGGCCGGATCGACTCTGCTCGTGAGCGGCGGAGCGATGGACACCCACCTCTGGTCAAGCACCGACAACGGACAGTCCTTCACCGACATCAGCGAGTGTCCAAGGATCGATGCCACCGCTCGGATATCAGGGCGCTCCGTCGATCTCGCTGCTGCAACTGGGCAGCGCTTTGGCAGCCATCTCACTTGCACCGAACGGAGCAGCCAGCACCGCGACCGTCTACGTGACGAGGGACGGCGCCACGTTCGGCAAGGGCGCTTCGGTGGGACTGCCGAACATCGCGCCAGGGCCGCTGAACGGACTTGCCAGCACCTACGGCAGTGACGCCGTCATCGTGACGAGTGCCGCACAGCTACTCAAGGTCACAGCCGATGCCCAGTTCCAGCCGCTCGTGATGTCGGGGATCCCCTCAGGAATGAACTCGCTCGGAATCCAGTTCCGGGACGACGCCAGAGGCATCGCCAACACCACGAGGACGACATGCGCTGAGGGGAAGACCGGCTGCTCCACGCTCTCCACCCGGTACACCACGGCGGACGGCGGGGCCCACTGGACCCCTGCCCCCTAAGCACAAAAGGCTGCCTCCGGCGACACCGAAACCGCCATTCCCCGTGGTGAATTAACCGCCAAGTCACACTGCAATCAGCCTTCAACGTAGTCTCACGAACGGTCGTTTTTGATCCTTATGTGTATGCCAAGGGCGGGCAGGCGGTCGCCGCGGACGCCGTGCACTGGACGATCGCCAATCGACAGGCGAGTTCCGACCACACCACGGGCTCCGTGGAGCCTGCGGTTGACGCACTGCTGGCAGCATGGTCACCACCTCATGTCCGTGCTATCCGCTCCTGCGAACGCGCGTGACGACGAACGCAATGATAACGACAAGCAGAGTCACCAGGCCTAGCCAAAAGCTGAATCCTAAACTGCCCGAAATCAGTCCCCCGATCAAGGCCAACGACCCGGCCACCCCGAACAAAAAGAAGAAAAGTGGGTTGATTGAGGAATCACGATTGCCTGCCATGGTGCGGTCAACCTCTCTCATAGTCCAGCCAAGGTTCCGAGGTCCACATAGACCTTCAGGAACCGTCAACCTGTTGACAGTTTTGCGCATCCCCCAGCGGAAATCACCTATACCGCCAAACCGATCCGTGAAAAGGCCGCCATTCCGAACCAACAGTCACAAGTGGCTACTGTTCAGGTCTGCCTAGTGAGCTCCAATCACGGGGCATTGCCAGATCGGTTATTGCTCATAGGCGTGGCCCTGGCTTGATGAATTTCACTGTGCCGATGTGCGTTTCGCGAACTCGATGCGGATGTACTTGAGTTCATCGCGTGGGAGTACGGCCGTCACAACGCCGCCCCGTTCGAGGGATGCACCCACCCCGTACACGAACGGGTTCTTGTCCATCTCCACACCCTGCACTTCGATGCCGTCAATCCGCACTGCCACCTCACGGTTGGCCGGTCGACTTCTGAGGTCGGGGGCGAGTCCGTCCCAGACGTTGCCTCCGAGCTGTCGTTCGCGCCGGTAGCGGTTCATGAGGATGTAGTTCATATGTTCGGCCAGCACCCTGGCCGGAGATGAGCGTTCGGAGGCCTCGCGGTGCCAGGTGGTCCTCACAGCCTCCCAGAGCTTCGGGTATCGCATGCGTTGAACCCCTTCAACTAGCCAGGCCGGCCGGGGCCAAGGGGTAACAGTTTCGATCGACCTTCGCGTCTGCTCGTCGAGCTCGGCCAGGTTTATCGGGTCGGCTCGGTCAGCGGGGTTCCGCCACAGCGTGTAGGTGATGCTCGCCGACATCTCGTTGTATCCGCGGGAATCCTGCCCGTAGTGGAACCCGACCATATCCGGATCTTCCAGCGAAGGCTGGGACACCAGACCCATGATCGGAATCGGCATGAGTACCAGACGCTTGGCATGCTCGAGGCGCGGGTCGGGTGCGTCTTCGGGAACCACTCCATCGAACCTCACTTGCCGATTGTGCGACGGCCGCGAGCGGTTGGCAATACCGCGTATGTGTGGACCCCAGGCTCTTGACCGCGCGCCTGTCGTCCGCGAGTCTTGGCGCATGGCACTTCGATATGTTCGGTGCATTGCCGCGGCGGCAGCCGCGATGGCGGTGATGAGTGGATGTGCGACGCCGGCAACGCCGACAATCGATGCCTCGACAAGTCCGGCAACCACCCCCGTCTCAAGTGTCCCTTTCGCCCTCTTCACTCATTGCGGCATCTATGAGGCACGGGTGCAGGACACCTTCTTCCTCGCCGACCAACCGCTGAACGACGGCCACGGAAATCCCCCAGCGGGCTGGGGCAACCCCTACCAATCGGGCACCATCACCGTGGCAGGCTCGCAGGCCGTTTTCCACGACGACAGCGGCCACACCGTGACTTTCCATGAACGTCCTGGTGCCACGAGCTTCCTTCAAACTTGCTCCTGAGGCGTAGTACGAGCGAAATTTTGAGTACAAGCCCACCCGCTCACGGGACACGCGGGGATCGGCGGGCCAGGGACCAATAAACTGGCTGGCACTCCCCGGGAAAGGCTGGCCCGAAGGTCCGGGTTCACGAGCATGCTCACTGTCGTGCTTCTGGTGGTCGTGTCTTTCAGCATGACCGCGCTCAGCAACGAACAGCGCATCAACGGACTCAGCTGCGGATCCAGGCGGTTGCCTCGCCGGGGAGCGTGCCGTTCTTGACGTCGGCGCTGGCAAGGAGCACCTCACCCTTGGGCAGGGCCACCGGTGCTGTCCCGAAGTTGGCCACGACATGCCAGTTGCCGGGGCGCACGAAATGCAGCACATTCTCATCGCTGATGTCCCCCCATTCAAGAGTCTCCGGACCTTGGAGCTGGTGCCGCAGGGCGAGGGCGCGTCGGTAGAAAGACAATGTCGAGGCAGGGTCCTTCTCTTCGACGCTCACGGCGTACCGGGCGAACCATCCGGCTGGGGCAGGTGCGAGCCGCCGGTACCGAAACCGAACGAGGTCCCGTCCGGCTCCCAGGGCAGGG
>NZ_DF952477.1:180866-183003 GCF_001263615.2 Arthrobacter sp. Hiyo1
CATCCCGGCCGAGTCCGTCATACTCGGCACCGCGGAAGAACGAGGGGTCCTGACGCTGTTCAGCGGGGATGGCCGCGACCTCGTGCAGGCCAAGCTCCTCGCCCTGGTACAGGTAGGCGGCGCCCGGGAGGGCGAGCATGAGCATTGTCGCGGCTTTGGCCCTGCGGATCCCGCGGTCGACGTCGATTTTATCGGCCGGACCGCCGGCCTTAACCCATTCGACGCCCTGCTTGACGTTCCGCCCGTTCAACGGCGGCAAGCCGTAACGGGTGGCATGGCGTGTGACGTCGTGGTTGGAGAACACCCAGGTGGAGGTCGAACCTGTCAGCCGCACCTGTTCGAGGTTGTCGGTGATGATCTGGCGGAACTGGCCCGCGTCGAAATCGGCGACGAGCAGGTCGAAGCTGAACGCCTGCCCCAGGCCCTCCGAAGATGCGTACTTTGCGCGCCGCTCGAGAGTTTCGACCCAGGCCTCGGCCACCGCGCAACGCGGCGGGGTGTATTCGTTGAAGACTTTCCGCCATTCGGCGTAGATTTCGTGGACCTCGTCACGGTCCATGAGCGGGTGGGTGCCGGACGTGCGGTCCATGGCAGCCAGTTCGGCTTCGCTGGGCAGGTCGGCGGAGAGGTCTTTGACCAGCAGGTTGGCGACGTCGACGCGGAAGCCGTCCACGCCGCGGTCGGCCCAGAAACGCAAGGTGATCAGGAAATCCTCGCGTACGTCCTGGTTGTCCCAGTTGAAGTCGGGTTGCTCCGGGGTGAAAGTGTGCAGGTACCACTGCCCGTCGCTGACCCGTGTCCAGCCGGGGCCGCCGAAGGCTGCCGTCCAGTCCGATGGCGGCAGTTCACCGTTGGGTCCGAGCCCGTCGCGGAAAATGTAGCGTTCCCGTGCCGGGGAGCCTTTTGCCGCTGCCAGGGCTTCCTGAAACCAGGCATGGCGATTGGAGGAGTGGTTCGGGACGATGTCGACGATGAGGCGGATGCCAGCGGCGTGCAGGGCCGCGGCCATTTCGTCGAAGTCATCCAGGGTACCGAGGCGGGGGTCCACGTTGCGGTAGTCGTCCACATCGTAGCCGCCATCGGCCAGGGCGGAGGGGTAGAAGGGGCTCAGCCAGACGCCGTCGATGCCCAGGGCCTTCAGGTACGGGACCCGGGAGGTCACTCCGGGCAGGTCACCCAGTCCGTCTCCGTTGGAGTCGGCGAAGCCGCGCGGATAGATCTGGTAGACGGAGGCCTGCCGCCACCAGTTGGCATCCGAAGTGGACAAGGTGGACGGGGACTTCAGGGTTTCGGCCATGGAAGGGTTTTCTCCTGTTCTCGATGGGGGGACTGAGGCAAGGATTTACTTGATTGCGCCCTGGGTCAGGCCTGACATCACCCAGCGCTGCGCAAGCAAATACACGATAATCGACGGCGCCATGGCCATGAGGTAGGACGCAAAGGACACGTTGTAGTTGTTGCTGAACTGGGTTTGGAACATCTGCTGCAATACGGGCAGCGTCTGCAGTGCGGGGTTCGAAACGATGAGGGCGGGCATCATGTAGTCGTTCCAGGAGGCCAGGAACGCGAAGATCCCCACGGTGGCACTCATGGGTGCCAGGAGCGGGAAGATCAGCCGCCAGAACACCTGCCCTGTGCTGGCCCCGTCAATACGGGCACTTTCTTCGAGTTCGGTCGGAATGGAACGCAGAAATGCTGTGAACAGCATGACGCTGAAAGACAACTGGAACATGATGTGCAGAATGACCACGCCCACGGGATTGTCCAGATGGACCATGCCGCTCAGGCTCACTTGGGACAGCGCCACCACCGGGAAGGGCAGGAACATGGCCGCCAGAAGGTAGAAAAACGACCAACGGAACAGTTTGCGGTCCCAGTTGCGGGAGATCGCAAAGGCTGCCAGGGCGCTCAGAATGATGGTGCCTGCCACGCTGAGCGCAGCAACACCCACCGAGACGGCGAAACTGCGCGGGAAGTTCGTCAGGGTCCAGGCCTGGGCAAAGCCGTCCAGGCTCCAAGGGCCCGGCAGCGAGAAGGCGTTTCCGTCGACGGCCTGCGCGGTGGTTTTGAAGGCCATGGAGACAGTCACGTACAGGGGAACCAGGACCGTGAGCGAGCAGAGGGCCAGGACGGTGGT
>NZ_DF952477.1:183028-187349 GCF_001263615.2 Arthrobacter sp. Hiyo1
TGAACCGTTTGGGTGGTCATCAGAAGGTCGCCTTTCCGTGGGTGGCACGCAATTGCAGCAGCGCGATGACGATGGCGATCAGGAAGAAGATTGTCGCGTTGGCCATCTGGTAGGAGTAGTCGCCGTTGCTGAAGCCGTTGAAGATGGACATGGCGACACTGGTGGTGGAGGTGCCGGGGCCGCCGTTGGTCAGGCCAACGATGATGTCGTAGGCATTCATGAAGCCCTTGAACCCCATGATCACGTTGATCACGATGTAGCCCGCTGCCAGCGGGACCGTGATGGATGCCAGCTTGCGCCAGGCCGTGGCACCGTCGAGGGCTGCTGCCTCGTAGACGTCGGCGGGAATTGACAGGATCCCGGCAATGTAGATCAGCAGCGTGGCAGGGACCGCCTGCCACGCGGTGACCAGAACCAGGGCGAGCCAGGCGAGGTCCGGATTTGCCAGCATGCTCGTTTCCAGCGACTGGAGCCCCAGTGCCGTGGCAATGTCCGGTACGGAATTGGAAAACAGGAAGTTGAAGACGTAGGCGATGACGATACCCGAGATCACCATGGGCAGGACGAAAACGGCGCGCAGGGCGACCTTGGCCCGGATCTTCTCGGTCAGCCCCAGTGCCAGGAAGAAGGACACCACGTTGACTACCACCACGGTCACCAGGGCGAAGCCGATGGTGAAGCCGTAGGCCTTGAGGATGGCCGGGTCGGAGAAGGCCGCGAGGTAGTTGGTGAGGCCGGTGAACTTGAACTCACCGAATCCCACCGAGTTGGTGAAACTCAGGGTGATCCCCATGAGGGCAGGGACGGTGATCGCGAGAGTGAAGGCGAGGACCGTGGGGAGGAGGAAAGCATAGAACACGGGTTCAACGCGCCGTCGCTGGGACGGGCGTCCATTGCGTATCAATGACATGGAGGCACTCAATTCTTGCGGGTCGGTCAGACGTTGCGCAGGGCAAGGCGTGCCCAGTCGGCGTCCAGGGTCTGGAGGAGGGCTTCGGGAGCGGCGCCCAGAGCGATCGACTGGGCGTAGTTCGACACCGGGATCGAGGCAGGAATCAACTGGGAGGCCCCCAGATAGAAGGCGCCGTCGTCGTAGTACTTCTGCATTCCGGCCAGGGCCGGGCTGCTTGCCGGTGGCGCATCGTTGCGGACACCGAAGCCGTTGTTGTCTGCGTTGTACTTGTCATTGATTTCCGGGCGCATGAGGAAAGAGAGGAACCGCCGTGCCGCGTCCTTCTTTGTGGAGGCCTCGGGGATCCACAAGGCCAGGTCCACGTTCACGCGCACTTTCAGGTCGGCCGGGTCCTCGGTAACAGGCAACGGAAGGTGCCCAGTTTCATTGCCGGGGCAGTCTTGGCGATTTCGTTCAGCGCCCACGGGCCCTGCATATACATCGCGCCCTTGCCCTGGGAGAACGCGAGGTTGCCGTCGGCGTAGCCGCGGCTGGCAGCATCCTTGTTCGCAAACGCGGCCAGCTCGACCATCCGGTCCATGGGGGCTTTAAGGTTCTTCTCAAAGGAAGCGGCGGAACCGGCGTTCAGCGACGTGCTTGGCTGTTGAGCGTGGAAAAGAACTGCGGTACGTCGACCATGCCTCCGATGCTGTAGTCGAACATTCCTTGCCCCACTGTCCAGGTGTCTTTGATGGTGTTGTAGAACGGGGCGATCCCGGCGTTCTGCAAGGTCTTGCAGACGGTGACGAGCTGCGGCCAGGTGGTGGGGACGGACAGCCCGTGCTGGGCGAAGATTTCTTTGTTGTAGATAACGGACGCGGACATCATCGAGTAAGGGATAGCGCAGGTGCGGCCTGGATACTCCGCCGTCTGCGTCAGCAACGGCCAAAGCTTGGGGTTGATCGCCTTGGCCTCGGGCATGTCGGACAGGTCGCTGAGCGCCCCGTGTTTGACGAATTCCGCTACGGAGAAGTTGTAGTTCCAGCAACCCAGGTCCGGGGGCTGGTTGCGCACGAAGTCGGCGGACATGTTCGACGTCGAATCGCGGATCACCCGGACCGCGTCCTGGCTCCTGTGGAACTGCTCAATCACCCGGTCGAAGTAGCCGATGACTTCGGGCTTCGATACATAGAACGTGATTTCCGTGGCAGTGGTCGAGGACTGCGCCGGGGCGCATCCTTCGAGGGCGAACCCGGCCCCGACGGCACCCGCGCCGAGCAGGAACGATCGTCTGCTTAGGCCGGGCTTCCGGGTCGTTTGGACTGCAAGCACCTCATTGTCTCCTTTGACTGGTCACGCATCACCGCACGGGAATGCGTTACGAGAGAACATAAATCTAGACATTAAATCTAGACTGTAAATCTAATGCGAACTAAGCTTGCACCAAGCCGAAGATAAGGTCAAGAGATGGAACAAGATGATGTGGCCACCTCGCCCCAGCTGCTCCGCAAGATCAACATGGGGGCGGTGCTCCGCTATGCCCTCGAGTCCGAGGCCTTCAGGGCCATCGACGCCATGGCGGTGACAGGCCTGACCCGGTCCACTGTTCTTGGTTTGTGCGATGAGCTGGCCGCGCAGGGCTGGATCGAAGAGATGGGCGATTCCCGCGAAGCCGGCCAGTACATCAAAGGCAGACCGGCCCGGCGGTACCGCTTGCGCGGGGATGCCGGCCACATCGTCGGCGTCGACGCCGGCCAACACACGGTCACCGCCATCGTCGCCGACCTGCGCGGCACGATCTTGGCGCGCGCCGCCCAGACCCTTGACAGCCAACGCGGCAGTGTTCGCCGATCGACCGTTCGGAACACCGTCGACAAGGCCTTGGCCTTGGCGGGCATTCAGCCAGAGGAAGTCTTCCTGGTCGTCGTCGGAGTTCCCGCACCCGTCGATGACAAGGGCCGTTCGCCCGATAGTACCGAGTACTGGCGCAACATGAATCCGGATTTCCCTGCTGTCTTTGCCGATTGCGGGCGCACAGTCGTGGACAACGACGCCAACCTTGCCGCACTTGCCGAGAGGGCACACGGCGCCGACGCCGATTCCTTTGCGGCGCTGCTCTCCGGGGAGCGCTTCGGTGCGGGCCTGGTCATCGACGGGGTGCTCTTACGAGGACCGCGAGGCGCGGCGGGCGAGATGCGCCTGCTGAACGTTGTCGAGGGCGTGGGCTCGGCCGACGGCATCGGCCTTCTGGGCAGGAAGTGGGCGGTGGACGCCAGCCGGGCCGGGAAAATACCCCCGGGATCAATACTGGCCGGGATCCGCCAGGAGCGGTTGTCCGCCGAAGCGGTGTTCGACGCCGCAGCAGCCGGCGACGTCACCGCGCTCGGCATCGTTGATCGGCTGGCAGAGCGGTTGGCCCGGATTGCCCATGTGCTGGCGAGCCTGTTGGACGTGGAGAAGGTCATCATTGCCGGTGCGGTCGCGGCAGCAGTGGAACCGGTACTAAAGAAGGCCGCCGCCGTCCTTGCCGAAAAATTCGAAGCCCCTGTACCCGCCCTGGCCGCCTCCGCATTGGGGGCTGACGGCGTCGTGCTGGGAGCGCTGGAATGTGGACTGTCGACGATACGCAGCCAACCACTTACCTTTGATCCGCATCTTCTTGAACAGCACCGCGGAGCCTTGTCCTAAGTGCAGCCTAATTGCCGGCCAAGCAGGAAACCGGGGCACCCACCGGCCCGTCGACATACTCGTCCCTACTGGAACAGTAGGCGTTCGAAGCGAATCGTGACGCGAAACTCCCAAGAACTTCTATAGGGTGTTGCCATGACTGCTGGGGGTGCGGCTGTTGAGCCGTTGGTGCACATCAAAGACTTCAGAATGGACTTCGGGAACACCCAGGTCGTCAAAGACCTGTCCTCGATGTGAGAGCCGGGGAGACGTTCGGGTTCCTGGGCAGCAACGGCTCAGGCAAAACGACGACCCTGCGGGCACTTTTGGGCATCTACCAGCCCACCGCCGGGACCCTGCACATCGGAGGGAAGACCTTCGACCCCCGCGACGGGATCCGGCTCGGGTACCTTCCGGAAGAACGCGGCCTCTACAAGAAGGAGCAGGTCCTGGATGTCATGGCCTACTTCGGCCGGCTCAAAGGCCTCCGCAAAGCCCAGGCCCGCAGGTGGTCCCTGGAGTACCTGGAGCGCGTGGAACTCGCCCACAACGCCGGCACCAGACTGGCTTTCAGTGTGTCTTCCCGGATTTTGGCATGGGCCCCAACCCGGCGCAGATGATTCCGGCATCCTCCAGCAGGGCGGCAATCATGCGCGCGTGCGCCACCTCGTCGACGCCCCATTTCGCGGTCGTCGCAGCGTGTGCCCGAACCGCTCCCGGGCAGTTCGAGCGGACATGCCGAGGGCGGTGCCGATAACCTCC
>NZ_DF952477.1:188003-192314 GCF_001263615.2 Arthrobacter sp. Hiyo1
GCTGACAGCGGCGTTTAGCTCGGCCTCGGCAGTCGCGGCAGCCGTGCGGGCAGCGGTGATCCGCCGGAAAGCCGCGGCGTCCCTATCAACCTGAGGCGCCGGGCTCAGGCGAAGGTCCGAGCCGTCCACCCGCAGCGGCACGGCGAGGTGCTCGACGTGCAGGACGTAACCTTCTTCGGGCCCGCGCTGAACGTAGACGGTGAGGACGGTCTTTCCCTCGCCGTCATCGAAGTCCACTTTCCCGTAGCTCTCGCTCGGGCCGACAGGCCACTGGCGCGGCCTCAACCGCTCTCCAGCGTCGTACGGCGTCGACTCGTGGACGTGCTCTCCGAGGCTGAAAGCGGGGGCTTGTGCTTCGCGAGGGGTCATGCTGGCCGTTCTCCTTGCAGGTTCGGCGTGCCGCTGCGCCGCGACGGGTCGGGGTAAAGCAAGGGCTCTCCACTGGGGGTGCGATGCTGCTTCATCATCGATTCCCCCCATCCACTTGATCACTTCGGTGTTCGCAGCGGCATTCGGGCCGCGCCGCAGTACCGATACCAGTACAAGGTACTGCGGGTTGAGACACACGAGTACCGGGTACTCGATCCTCCCCGCCAAGAGGTGGAAGACCATGCACGTGTACTTGGCCCAACAAGGCTTACTAGACGATAGATTCCAGGGGGAGCTACTGGGTCAGCTCATGGCAGGAGAGGCACGAAATTGAGCTGAGGCTCCGCTGAATCGCGGTGTGGCCGGCGCGTTGTCCGCGGAGAGCTAGGCCTTGGACCCTGCACGCTGGATCGCACGGTAAACGGTGGATCGGGCGACGCCGAAGAGTTCGGCGATCTCCGTCGTGGTGTGCTTGCCGCCCTGGTGGAGGCTCACGAGGTGGGATTCCTGCTTTTTGGAGAGCTTGGGCTGCCGACCTCGAAGCTTGCCTTTGGCCTTCGCGACCGCCATGCCTTCGCGGGTCCGGGCTCGGATGAGGTCGGATTCGAACTCGGCGACCATGCCCAGGACGTTGAACAGCAGTTTGCCCACCGGGTCGTGCGGATCGTAGATGCTTCCGCCGACATTCAGGGTCACTCCTTTGAGGGTGAGCTCGTCGGCGATGTCCCTTGCGTCCGGAAGCGAGCGGGCGAGGCGGTCGAGCTTGGTCACCACGAGCGTGTCGCCGTCACGGCACGCAGCCAGGGCCTTACCCAGTCCAGGGCGGTCGCGCTTGGTGCCGGTGAACCCGTGGTCGACGTGGATCGCATCGGGGTCCACACCGGCGGCCGAGAGGGCATTGCGCTGGGCGGTGAGGTCCTGAGAGCTGGTCGAACAACGAGCATAGCCGATGAGCATACTTTGGACTGTAGCGTATAAGCACGTTCACCGGGCAATAATTCGGGCAGGGTATACGGGAATCCAGCGGGGGCGGAATCACGCGGATCTGAACAGGGGCTCAAGGCTGCCAGGGAGGCGTCCGGTGGACGACCGGCTTACGGGCGGCATCGCCGCTGAAGTCTGTATATCTTCATGCTATGCCGGAGTCCGCGGCTATGCTTTCTGCGTGAGGGGTAGGGAAATTCCTGATGTACAGCACCCGGATGATGAGACGAAGGCCGAGTGGTGACGAGTCAATCCGGCGATCGCGCGGATTCGGCACGAGCTGACAGCTGCGCCTACTTTGTCAATAACCGGCCCCAAGTCTCCTGGGCTTGGGATCTCAAGGACCGAAACCTTAACTTCCTGCGAGCAATCGATCCGGGCTACTACGTCCATATCAGGAAACATGAGGCTCCGATCCTAGAAGAAGCAGGGCTCGACGCTCAGTACGCTGCAGCGTCCATCCGTCTAGCTCATGCTCAGGCCGTCGAGACGCTGTTCGCGCTACTCGGAGCGCTTGCTCAGGCTCCGTACTGTCCCATCGGGTGGATGCTCGCATACTCGAACCCCGAGCTCCGCGAAGTGACCAAAGCTCTCATTTCAATACAAGGGCTTGTCGATAAGTCGGCATGGGAAGAAGGCGTGACGCTTGGAAAGCTCGCCAATCTTGTCTTCAGCCGCACGGGATGGCTTGAGGAGAAGGTCGCATCAACGGCGGAATCATTTGCGCGGATGTGGCAACACTGGGCCTCGAGCATGCTCGACATGCATCAGGTCGCTGAATATAACTCATTCAAGCACGGGAGTCGGGTGGCCCTCGGTGGTCACGCCATCAGGATCGGGCGCGAGACAACGCCTGGCTTAGCGGTGCCGTCCGAAGGGATGGTGACGATGGGAGGGAGCGTCTTCGGTACGTCGTTCTACACCTCGGTCGAACTCGGCGGAAGGCTGCACCAGTACCCGCAGCAACGCTCACACAACTGGAGCGCCACCGCGCTTGTCGACGGACTGGATCTGCTGGCGATGTCCATTCGGAACGTAATCGCCTGCCTCCGAATCATTGGTGGCGACGACCCAGGGGAGTGCGAGTTTCAGATCCCTGAGGATCCCGCTGCATACAACCTGCCATTCGCCCCCGTTAGGGGCGTCACGTTGAGCAGCTTCGACCTCAAGCTGGGGGTGGAAAATATCGAGCCGCTCACGAAGGATCAGGTGCTTCATCGGCTTCGGCCTTAACAACCAGTCGCCGTCGCGATGATCACCGATGCTCGCCCTGGTACTTCCTTTGCAAGTTGCAGCAGTCCCTGATCTATCCTCACCAATATGGAATATCCCCCTGTAGTTCAGCAGACGTCAGCGCTGGCTGATTCCTTCGCTGGACATCCGAGTACCATCCGGAACTTCGCGTTCTTCTCCTATCGCGGCGACGAGCGCCTCGATACAAGCGACTTGAGTCCTCGCGCATGGTCAGATGCGCTCAATTCGCTGGCCGAACTGGCAGAGCCAGAGGAATGGACCGGGGCTGTCCCCTCGGCGCTCCCGCGGCCCATCCTCGACAGCT
The DNA here is from genome assembly GCF_001263615.2 of Arthrobacter sp. Hiyo1. Taxonomy (NCBI): domain Bacteria; kingdom Bacillati; phylum Actinomycetota; class Actinomycetes; order Micrococcales; family Micrococcaceae; genus Arthrobacter; species Arthrobacter sp. Hiyo1. The sequence continues at coordinate 190,915 of NZ_DF952477.1, forward strand.
ATGTTCGATATACGTACCAGCGGCTTGCCATGGAGAACAAAATAGCCGTCACTGAGGATGGCGAGTACGCAGCCATGAATACCGGGCTTCTTACTACCTACGCGGAAGACGTTTTCGGCCTTTTCCAGCGGAACCGGTCGACCCGGTCAAATGTTCAACCTTGGTTCTTCCAACGCTGGGCGACTGAATCCGATCGAGACATCATGCGGCACTTCGGCACTGAGCCCCCGATGCTCGCTGAGTACGTGACCGCCGCAGCTGACTTGGTTTACGACTGGCGCAGGCCGCTGAAACTGGCCTATGAACACATCTTGGGGGATAACCTCGACCGCTTCCCTCCCGAACTTGCGGGGATGCCTTCTCGAGCGCGGGCGGCGCTTACTCATTCAGTTGAGCTCACCCTCAAGCGCGTTCGCCGCAACTACAAGCTAGTCGTACCTCAGTGGTACCCAAAGCTCCAAGAGGCCGGAGCGCAGTTCTTAATGCCCCTCGACCTCACGGGATCCGACTCAGCCGACCTCGCATTAGTGGTCTCCCAGGTGGGAGACAGCGGCTACCGCGGGCATACGGTTCTGACGCTGGAAATGGCCTACACGAACGCGCGGCTCGTCGCCCGCCCTGACAGCGAGTGGTTGAAGCCACAGGCACCTGATCTAGGGCCGGCCGACATGTAGGCCATAACCGGTGGGTCCGCGACGTGCTCAGGGTTCGACCCCGACACGGATTGCCCTTGCCGCCGACGTCCGGTGAAGGATCCTTCACCGGACACCCGTTCCGTCGGCTGCCTACCTCAACTGTTGTGTTCGGCCAGTCTCATAATGAAGGACGCCATCGCATTCCAATGCGAACAATCTGTCGGCGACTTCCCGCGCCTGGGGCTCGCAGCAAGACATGGCGAAGAACCCCGGAGAGATGAAATCGAGGAGGCAACCTTGCTCGGCAAGTTCAGAGGCCAGGGGCTGCCAGGCGTTGGGGTCATCCGATTTCAGCAGGACTCTGAATGTGAAGTTGAGAGCGTCGCGCTCCACTCCGGTGGCAACGAGCGCATTCTCCGCCGATCGCATCACGTTCACGCGGTCGCCAAAGTTGACGTCATAGAGATACGCGGGGACTGCCAGGACAGTCGCCGTTCCGTCCTTTTCCAAGCGACCGCGAAGACCCTCCCACATCTGCTCCGTGTCAGGTTCAGGGGGTACCGCAAACCATAGGGTCTCTTGCGCTTCCTGAGCTTCTGGAAGGGGCTGGAGTGAGTCATCGCGCCAGTGTGCCACGACGCTGGGATGTTGCCGGTAGTCAGTCACCAGCTGAGACTACCCAACGAACGCATCCATGAGAGCGCTCCGGCGGACATGCCCTGTAATGCCTGATGAGGGAGCCCGAGCGAACCGTGCCGAAGAGGG
>NZ_DF952477.1:192556-197577 GCF_001263615.2 Arthrobacter sp. Hiyo1
CACACAACCTCACGGGGAAGAACAGCTAAGGAAGCTGACTATCCGGAAATTCACTACCGACAGTTTGACCGCGATGGCGGGGTCAAACTGTCGTGGTCGAGATCGCTGCGAACTCGTTCTCTTTCTGGGCTCGATGGAGCGTCGAGTGCCCGGTGAAGGATCGGCTAACGGGCGTCCTCCCCCGCGCCTGATTGCTCATCTTGCACTGTTCTGGTCATCCTGTCGATCCGCTCATAGAACAGCTTCACCCCGATTCCAACCGCTACGAGAACCACAATTAGGCCACCCACCGCAATGCGCCAAGGATCGAATTCTGGTCGGAAAATGATTGTCCCTGCTATGAACAAGAACCCCACCGCTTGAGGCCAGGAAAGTATGAAGTTCTTTCGCATGCTTGTCCTTAGACGGGCCAGACGCGCTGGAAGTCACTCTTTAAGAAGGTCGGCCGTGGCATGTTCGGAGCCTACATCCCAGTCCCTCTCCGTGACAGGCTTCTCGCCTTGACGACAGCTGCCGCCCGCTGAGGGATCGGCTTACGGGCGCTGATTTTGGAAAGGTCACTCACCTTTTTCGCTTCCAAAGACTAGGCTGTCGTCACATTCCTAGTACTAGGAGAAGACCAATGGGGATAGCGGGAAGCCGAACAAAGCCGATGTTCGAGAAGACCGAACAGTGGTTGTCGCCGCTCTCTCCGAACCAGGTCTTGGCGGCGATCTCCACAGTTTTTGCGTCGGAGAAGGCAAGGATCCACGAGGATGAGGACTCCCTCGACATACGAACGGGATCAAACTGGCAGTACCGCCTCTGGGGCAATCTGTTCTCATGGGGTCGCAGGAACATACCAGTTGCCATAACAGTCCGAGTCCGAACAGCCGAGCAGGGCACCGAGATTGAGGCTCACGCATTTGATACCTTCGGTATCCGGTTGACTGATCAGGCATTTTTCGGAGCCGAAGAGACTTTTGAGGACAGGCTCAGCGAGTTATTGGCAATGGCTGCTTCCGCCGCAAAGGCATCTCCCGAAGCCTGAACGCAGACCCGAGCCAGACACCCTGGGCAACAAGTTGAGACAATGCGTGAGCGTCCCCTAGAGGACCGTCTAACGGGCGCGGGTCGACGGTCGACCCGCGCACCTGTCGAAGCAATGAGTTGTTCGTTGCCGCGTACGGCAAGATGACAGCATGGCTCATGAACATGCGACGGATGCCCCGTCGCCGAGTGGTGCGCGGGACAACAACGGGGGCTCCTGGGTCCAGATCACCGAGGAAACCCGTATTCGGACATCCATACCGCCAGGCCCCGGTCCCCGGTTTGGGAAGGCAGCTGGCTTCGCAGGAGGCTGTGGCTAAAACGCGCGGCTGCGGTCCTGGTCATCGCCTCGGTCACGGCATGGCTCGGATGGGCTGTCATCGACGGGACTAAACACGCATTCGCCAGCTACACGAGGACCGATGGAACCGTCACGACCCAAGCCGAAACAGGTCGTCACTCTGACGGATGCCAGCTGGACCTCGACTACACCGTCGGTGGGCAGCCGCTGCACGGCGTTGCAAGAGTCAACGCCGTCTGCAACACCCTGCCCCGGGCCCGGCTCCCGCGCCGCGCTCGACGTCGACACAACCGATCCGCATGACATCTGGATCGATGGGGCGAGCGATGCGAACCATCCGGATCCCCTGATCTTTGGCCTCTTTTTCCTGATCGGCCCGGCCGTGGCCGCCTTCGCGCTCTGGAATGAGCTCACCGACTACGGCAGGATCCGGAAGCTGCTCGCGTCCGGGGCTCAATGGCAGCAGTTCGAGGCGACCGTCACGCGGAAAACGGGTAGCCGCAGCGGCATCACGGTCAGGTTGGAGGCAGAGGATCTCTCAGGAAACGTGTGCCCCTTCAATGTTTTCTACCGATTCGTCAGCCCGATTGGCCCTGTAGGCAAAGGCGACAGGATTAAACTGACCGTGCTCGCGGATGGCAAATGGCAAGCGCTCATTTGGAGGCCGGACCGCATGCGAATCTACGTCGCGCACATCAGCAGATCGCTCTAGCGCTGTATCGAACCGTTGCCGAGACCCGGGGTACATGAGACGCAATCTGCCTGCATCAACGGTTCTGTCCGGTGAGGGATCCTTCACCGGACGCTCTCGCCCGGCCACCGCCTGGCACGGCCAGCATTTTTAGAGGAGAGGACGCAGGGCCTAAGTCTTTGCGTCCAGACCGTCGACGCTCGGTTTCCCGGTCATGGTTGACGACCTTCACGACCGGCGTCTGTTGCAAGGCACGCCTCGGCTGTTCCAAAACTGCGCTGTGCCGGAGCCGACCCTCGTCCGATGGACGACCCGGCCACCGCGACTCTAAAATGAGCCCAAGGCCGACTGCGGAGGGCCAACGAGGTGTTCCGGCGGCCACCCGAGACCTCGTTGAAGGTCTCGTCTGCGCTTTAAGGCCGTGCACTTCCCGTGCAGAAACGCAGATGGAGACCACTTATGCACACAGAGCCTCAAGCCACAGAGACGGTCCGTTCGGTGACCGTGGAGGCGAGCAGTACCCACCCGGCAGACTGGGGCAGGGCCATGGCCGTCGCCCTGAATCAGCTAATCCAGGACATCATCGCCGCAACCGGCACGGATCCGTGCCGTGACCCCGAGGGCCTGGACGTGTCATTGCACATCAACGCGGTGCCCACGGGCGAGGCCATCACTGTGGTGTGGCGCGGGTAGAAGCCGATGCTCCACCATGACCGGGCAATGAGCTACTGGCCAGGGCTGAAGGACATGGCCGCAAAAATAACGGCTGACGGTGTCCGGATCGATCGCGCACCCGACCAGGAATACAACCTCGAAGCCCCCTAGACACGGTCGCCACAATCGATGATTGGAGATGGTGGTCCATGCTGACCTCGCACTTTCAACAATTCCTCAGCGAGGCAACCGTCCGGGATCCCGGGGCGGCGGGTGACCTGCTGGGCCCGGACAGCTTCTACGGCCTGTACGTAAGCTGGTGCCTGGCCCACGGGATCAGCCCCGTCCCGGAGACTGACTTTGGAGCAGGCATGCGCCGCTGCGGCGTCGACGTTCACCGCAGCGGGCTGGCGATGACCGGACCTGCCGCGGCGGACTACATCCTGGCCAGTGACCCGGGTATGAGCTGAACGAGGCGACGGTGCATGCCTTGTCAAGAAGACGGACGGTGGCGACACTCAGGTGAGCTGGGGAGCATCTCCCTCTGAGTGCGGTGGTGCTACGCATGGGAGCGCTGAGAGGACAATCCGAGGGCCCGAAAGGGATCCTTTACCGGACAGTTTGCGTCGTGACTCGGGGGCAAGTCGTAGCACTCATACGTGACTATGTCAACGAATTCTGGCCAGCCACCCTGACATCAGCTGAACCAGCGCGCCCTGGAACGGCGCGGTTCGTGGCCGGTAGAGGCCTGTAGTGCACGTGCGCGGTGAGGTGGCTGGAAATGGGCGGGGTTCAGGCTGCCAGGCTTGCCTTACTCAGGGTCGTGGAGGCCTCCGCGGATGCCAGGATGCTTAGTCTGCAGTCGGCTTGGAACGGATCGATGTGCGCGGGCAGGTGGTGGGACCGCGAGCAGGCGTGCAGCTGCTCGAGAGCGTCTGGCTCGACCCTGGCGCGTGTCACGTCGATTTCCAGGGCCAGGCCTTCCATTAGGGCGTTGGCGCGTTTCACGACCACATAGAGAGCCTGAAGGCTTTGCGTTGTCACGCGGCCTTGGGCCGCGATCTTGGCGCGGACGCAATCGATGTCCACACGGACCAGGACGTTGAGCTTGTCTGTCATGATGCTCCTGCCGTTCATGGAACGGTCGCGACGCTGCGACCGCCCACGCAAGCTTAGGCACGAACTGTGACGCACGCAACACCCCCCCTGCGCGCAGGGGTCTGATTCCCGGGCTGTTTTCAGGTCTGAATCCGCGCAGGGACAAGCCTCTCGTGCTCGGAGTGGTCTTTCCTCTCGTTGCCGCGCTCAGCCCACGACAACACCTTCCGGCGCGCCAGCCGGCCCAAGATGTCCCCGGTGGCCAGGGCGGTGCGGTCGCAGATTTCCTGGACCGCCATCATCATCGGCAAGGTCAAAGGCGCGGTCCGGAGCATGGCGTTGGAGAAGGCGGCACCCACCTGGGCGTAGGTCGCGATACCTGAGAGGTCCAGTGCGACGCGCGATCTGCGATTCTCCATTTGGCATTCGACAGGATCGGTTAGTCGCACCATCGCCATCCGGGAGGAGCTCACGCCTGTTGATGAAGACGTGAGGGTTCCTTGCCGGCGGCCCGCTCTGCACCTCGCACCGCGGCCCGGGAGACTAGAGTTGATTCATCAGCCCAACCGTACGCAAGGACGATCTGGGCGCCCTGACGCACGCGGGACCTCATCGAATCTGCAACGAGGTGGTCACGATGGTCGCACCAAGCAGCACGGGGCAACGCCCCGATGCGTCGGGCCGGACTCCGGTCGTTTCGCCCCAGGATCCTTGCTGCGGGGCAAGTGGTGCCCGCGCGGATTCAAGCCAGACTTTCTTCACGCCGTTCAGCGTCGGCGACGGAGCGGGGCTGGAGATCCCCTCGACCCTCCGGGTTACCTGCACCGAATGCGGAGCGTCCACGACACTTCCGGTTCCGTCCTGGTGGGTACCCGAGGGCTGGGAAAGGTATGACTGAGCCACGGCGCGTCTGTGGGCCGGTCATGCCGGCACGGCGCGACACCGGGTTCCCCACGCCCGGGGGTGCCTCGAGCGGTGGTGCTCAGTAGACTTGGTTTGTCCCTTTTCACACGCGTACGTGCCGGACAGGAGGCAAAAGACATGGCCGGCTATTTTGAACTCATGGATGCCCCTGATGGCGGGTACAGGGTGGCGTTGGTGGATTCCGAGGATTATCTGGTGGCAATGTCGGTGACCTTCCCCGACGGGGCCGCCGCAGCGAAGGGCATCGCGAATATCAGGGAAATCGCCGCGTCAGCCACGGTCAGGGACCACAGGCACGGCCACGATGAACTGGCCACCCACCGG
>NZ_DF952477.1:198365-201919 GCF_001263615.2 Arthrobacter sp. Hiyo1
ATCCGCGGGCAGGGGCGGGCAGTAACGCCGGCGTCCGGGTCCTGCCTGAAATAGCCAACGGATTCTTACCGTGAAATTCCGTACGGATCCTCCAGACCCCGGAGTGCCGGTGTCAGGTGATACCTGGTTGGCGCTGCCGTTGGCCCAGCAACACGGATGCGGCGAACCCGGCGCCAAGGACGAGGACGCACCCGAACCATCCGAGGGCCAGATAGGCCATTACCAGCGTGTCCGTGGCCTCGTAAGGGGCGAGCGACTGCCCGGCGACTACGACTTTTCCGGCCGAGGAGCGCGCAATGACTGCCATCCGCAGGCCGGGCTCCGGCTGCCACGTCACGGCGTCACCACCTGATCTCCGGGCCGTATCGAGCACGCCGGACGGCACCACCGGCAGCACTCCGTGGAGAGTAGCCGTTCCCGTCTCCGGGTTGTCATCGGTGCCGTACACGATGACAAAGACCCCGCTATCGGGGGTCAACTCGACCCGCGGGACCGCGGGGGCGGATGTGCCGAGGAGCTGCAGCTGGGCCGCAGCTGCCGCCGCTGGCGCCACATTGGCCGACCGGCGCCCGGATTGCTGGAATGCGATGTAAAGGCTGCCGAATACGAGCGTCACCACAGCTGCTGCTGCCAGCCATCCGATAGTTCTCCTCATACCGGTCATCATCGGACAAGCACCGCCAAGGCGGAAGGGCCGGTCACCACCGGCCGTGAGCGAGCGGTCCGGTATGCGCAAGGCTGTGGCCGCGGATGTTGGGCGTGCGTGGCGTCAGGGTACAGCCGGAAGCTGTGCACGAGCGGCCGGCTGCCGTGGAGCCGCGCTTCGCTGCACTGTGGTTGACCGTGCACCGGGCCTTGAATTCGACTCGAAGAAGGGCCGAACCAGGCTGGATGGACAGTTGGTTGACGGTGAGACTTTGGCGGCGGTCAGGACGGCGGCATCTGCTTGTGCTGTACCGGCGAAAGGCCGGCGCTCATCAGGCGCGGATTTCGGCCGGTAGTGCGTGTAACCAAGGATTTCCCGCGAGTCATATCTTCCTCCTTCCCGTGTGAACGTTGTGTATGGTAGGAAAATCACGCCAACGGGCCTCGTCCGCGACACGCGCGATGCGAGGCGTCGAATGGGAGGCGGACATTGGAACCCATAGCGGTCGAAGGCGGGAAAGGTACCGTGGAACTTAGGTCCGACGGGATAATCCACCTTGTCTGGAACGACAGAGTCAACATCGAGGCTGTCGACGCCCATGCGGCAATGGCTGCCGTGAATGAGGCCGGCAAGGGCTCGGAATACCCGATGCTGGTCGACATGGCGACGACGGAGTCCGTGCACCGTCATGCCCGTGCTGTTTTCTCTATCCCTTGTGCGGCCTCCCGGATCGCCTTGCTTGGGACCAGCCCTGTTGACCGGGTTCTGGCAAACTTCTTTCTTGGTGTCCACATCCCGCCATGTCCCACCCGCTTCTTCACGTCCAGGGACGAGGCACTGGTCTGGTTGATGCAGGACCTGGCCGAATGACCCGGGCCTCAGCATAGGCACAAGATACGCCCGCCCACGCACCCTGGGATCGGGTGCGGGCATGCAGCACTCCCCCGGCGGCGCTTTCAGCAGGCGTGGACATCTCAGGAGCCATTGCAGTGGTCACCCCGCCGTCAAGACGTTATCCCGCGCCCTGACCTGCAAAAACGAGTACACGTTACTGGTGCAATAGCGCCGCGCCGGGTGTTGACTTGAACCGGGAACAGTGTGGACCGGCCCGCCAACCGTTGGCCGGTTATCGGACGAGCCGGCGACGAAGAGAGCGTCCAGTTCCTGGAGCCTGAGTTCTCGACCCCCAGACGTCGCCGGCCCCTATCGTGCCCTGTGAATCGCCGCGCCACAGCTGGAGCGAAGCGCTAATCCCCGGGCGCAACGCGCCCGTGCAGAGAAGTACCCGGCGAGGATCCTCAGTCCTTCAGTCTTCGGAAGGCTCGTCCGCCCCTTCTTGCGCCCGGACCTCTTCTTCGTAGGCGTATGGCCATTGGCGACGCACCGCGAACTCGTCCCAGCCACCCTGCAGGCGGTTGTGCGCCCGATTTGCGAGGATCTCGAGGGACCGCACAATTTCCCCGGGCGGTAGCTCAGGCCTGCCGGCGAAGTACCCCAGCAATATATTCACGGCCGTCGCTTCCTGCGGTGTCATTCGAGCCATACGGTAACCGTAGAACGCGCGGACCGGCTCAGGAAGCGGTCGTGGCCCAGTTCAACCTTTTCTTCGAACGCCCGTTAGCCGATCCCTCAGCGGACGGCTAGCGCGGTGTTGCAGTAACGGGGGGCGGATTCAAACGGTCATTGCAACAGGAGTCCTTCGATCAATTCGATCGGTTTTCTGAACTTTGAACTCTAGTCTTTTGCGTGGCCGGTCGTTGAGTTCCTGTGCAACCCAGTCGAGGGTCTTCGGCGCTGTGGATGCTCAGGTCCGTGCCTTTCGGGAAGTACTGGCGCAGCTGGCCATTCGTGTTTTCGTTGATGCCGCCCGGCCAGGGAGCCCCGGGGGTGGGTGCGTGGGAAGGGTCCGGTGCTGGCTGTGGTTCTGCGTTCATGGCGGGGGCTCCTCGGTGTTCCTGGACGATTCGGCGTCAGCCTTCTTGGGAACTGAGCAGATTCTAGGAACTCTCAGCACCGACACTCCGCGTACCGCCCTGTCGAACGGCACGCGGAGCTAGGGCCCAGTCATACGCCGCTGCAGAGGCTGGCGCATCACTCGAACCGCAGCCGGCCCGTGCACCCGACTTTCGGGTTTCCTGTTGCGATGGATTGCCGGGACCTGGCTGACGTTTGTTCTACGCGGCCGCGAGTTCTTCCTTGGTGGCTTCGTCGGGGGCTTCCGTGGGGTAGCTGGCGTAGGCCGGGATGGTCAGGAAGGTGGGGAATTCTCGGGCCTGTTGTGGCACCGGGGATGTATTTCGGTTCGTTTTATGGTTCCGGGTGTCTTTTTTCGTGGATGGTTCCGCAGGGGACGGACGGGTGTACCTCGAGGGTGTAGGTGGCGGTGTCGTGTTGGGTGACGAGTATGCCGTGCCGGTGTTCCAGGGCGGCAGGTATCAGTTCGTTGACGGCCTCGGTTAGCTGGTCGTCTCTGCTGCGGGTCTGGCTGACGGTGATCTCGAGACGGAACGTCGCGGTTTGGTGCATGGGAGTGTCCTTGTCCGGGGCGGCCTTGGCGGGCCGCGGGTCAGATCTGCCGGGAGGGTCTCGAGGCCTTGGTGCGGAAGGCGAGGATGTCGTCCTGGTGGGTGAACATGGACCGTCCTTTTCCGGCGGGTTGAATCAGCCAGAGGGTGTTCCCGTCGTGGGTGACACCGTCGGCGATTCCGCGGGCAATTTCCTGGCCGTCCTTGCTGAGCTTGATCTCGTCGCGGGTCCGGATCCTTGTCCAGTCGCGGACGTATTCGTCGGTTGTCACGGTCCTCTTTTCTGCCTGCCGCACATGGTGCGGGAGACGGTTCTGATATGCGCGGCCGCGTTGATTTGCGCGCGGCTGCGTTGAGAGGTGCGGCCGGCTGCGTGGAGGACC
>NZ_DF952478.1:0-1952 GCF_001263615.2 Arthrobacter sp. Hiyo1
CCGCCGTCGCCTGCCGGCGGGCCCTCAACGAACACCAAAGCCGCGCCGCGCGGGAACACCGCTAGAAGGCCCGGCACTCCTGAACGTGACGTGAGCCGCCAAGTTTGTAGCGGTGCGGCGCCTGCCTGTGTGATCGTGGTCGAGTGAATCCCGGACTTATTGAGGACTGGACATGGGTCGGACGTGATTTGGGCCTGCTTGGCCAGAAGCCCGGCCCTACACGGCTGGGCTTCGCTTTGTTGCTGAAGTTCTTCGAGATCGAGGCGAGATTCCCGACTGGGCCAGATGGGCTCGATCCCGCGGCGGTGGCCTATGTTTCTGAGCAGGTCGGAGTTCCGGCGGAAGGCCTTGTCTCGTATATGTGAACGGGGCGGACAATCGAGCGTCATCGCTCCGATATCCGATCAGTGTTTGGTTTCCGGGAGTTCACCTCCGCTGATGGCCCCGCTGGCGGGCTGGTTGGCGGAGAGGGTGTGTCCGTCGGAGGTTCGTGAGTCTGCGCTTGTGGAGGCTTTGCTGGCACGGTGCCGTCAGGAGCGGATTGAGCCGCCGGGGCGTGTGGGCAGGATTGTTGGTGCTGGCCGGGCGTTGTTTGAGCAGCGCCTATGTGCTGATGTCGTCAAGGTTTTGGGGCAGGACGGAGCTGCTGGCCTGGAAGCTCTCGTCGCTGACGGTGCAGCGGGTTCTCTGTTGTCGGTGTTGAAGGCTGATCCGCGATCCCGGAACCACCGTCGGTGATCACGACCCGCGGGGCCGGGAAGCGTCCGATCAATGCCGCCCACGCGGCCTTCTTCTCGGTGTCACACCACTGCCAGCCCAGCACGTGCTCACCGGCAACGGCGATCAGGCAGCACCACGAACCGACGTGGATCCCGTCGACCTGGACTTGGTCGTGGACCTCCCCGGTCACCGGGATCCGCAGGGCAACGTTCCAGCACCAGGCCGTGCGGCGCCGGAATGACCGGGCGGAACCGAACGAGGTCAGCGATGACTGATTGGAGGTGCCCATCAGCCAGGCAAGGAACGCCTCGAGTTCGGAGCGTCTGCTGACGTCCTGGCGTTCACCGGAGCGGCTGGCCCCGCAGCCCAGGCACCGGTAGCGCTGCTTACCCGCGGCCGTTTTTCCGTTCCGTACCAGCGCCTGACCGCAGACCAGACATTCCAGAGATACGCAAGCGCCCCAGCCACCCTAAGCTTCCAAAGCTTAGCTATCCCGAAATTCACCCGCCAACACTGGGAAGCAAGCCCCTCCCATACACACGTTTTGTCCTATAACCCCTGTTGCGTAGTTGTCAGGGGGAGGGAAACGCCCCGCCCGGATCGGACAACCTGGACGGGACGTTCACCGTTCTCCCAATATGACTAGTGGAGACCATGTGCGGAGACGGTGATTCACAGCCTAGGCCTCCGTGCATGCCAGCGGGAAGGATTCGTCTTCCATGCCGATTCCGTTTTCGAGTTCTCGGAAAACCCGTCCGCAAACAAGGATTCAATGGCTCTAACCGGACACCCGTCAAGGGGCAGGGGTAAACCCGAACCAGACGGTCGTGCAGTCGACGTTGAACATTCCGTGCAATCGTCTTCGGAAACGACAACGAAGGAAACCAGCGACGCTGCCTCAAACTCGTCGCTTTCCCCACAAGATCCGCCGCGGGAAGGCCATACCGTAGACCTTGGTTCGGTAGCGAAGTCCGTGCCGGGAAGGCCCCGCAGGCCCACGCTCTGGCGGCCGAAGGGTTATTGAAGGCCCTGTGACGAGACGGTGGGTGCTTCTGTGGTCAAAGAGGCAGAAGTGACATATGTTAACCATGCGCCCCAGGTTTGCTCTGCTCTGGGCTGGTTGGGACGCACAATCGGAGACTCCCGGGACATTCCTGTGCCGCAGACGCCAAAACCGCTGGTAGAACGCTGCAGCGGACGAGCGTCCCGCGCGCTTTGGCCCGGAAGCCGCC
>NZ_DF952478.1:6950-8674 GCF_001263615.2 Arthrobacter sp. Hiyo1
GGTGATCGATCCGTTGGATTGGATGTTCAGTCCGTAGCTGATCCCCGAGGCGCCCGCCGGAAGAGCCGGCGTGGTCCACGTGATCTGGGTCCAGTTGCTACTGGCGTTGAACAGCGGACTTGCGGTCCAGTAGGTCCAGTACCCGGTTCCGGTGCGGTAATAGACCTCGAATTGGGTGATGACGTTGGATTTGTACCAGGCGCTGAGCTGATAGATATGGCCGGGAGTGCCCGTGGGTGAGCAGCCGCCGAGGTCCAGGGCGGGCAGGAGCTTCGCGTCACCGCTGACGTACCCGCTCATAGTCAACTGTTCCGCGTTGGTGCCGGTGTGTCCGGGCGAGACCACGGCGTAGCTGGGCGTGTTGGTGCCGTATCCGCCCGCAGCCCAGCACTGCGGAATTCCACTGGTGAGCGTCTCCAGGCTCGGGTTCTGGATCATGTTGGTTCCCTGTGGGGGCGGCGGCGGCGCGGCCGGGCCGGAAACGAGGGGCTGGACCGGCCCACCTATTACCTGGTCAACCGTCTTCACGGCGATGCTGCCCGCCGTCTGTTGTTGCGCCAGCCAGGAGGCGAATTGGCTGAACAAATCGGGGCTGATGGTGAGCGTCGGATCAGTCCCCACGGCGATGTGGTGGAACGTCAATTGAACCCAGCCACCGCCCGCAGCCTGCGCCTTGGTCACAGAATTTTCCAGGTCCGTCAGCGTCCACGTGCTGTCCACTTCCTCCGGCGCCGCGGTGTCATACGGGTTGGCGGGCGGGATGGTCTCCGCAGCAGGCAGTCCCGGATCGTCCTTGCTGTAAAGGTCCCCGAGCCCGCGCGCGCTGTTGAAACCGCAATTCTTCACGATGGTCTGCACAGCAGGATCCTGGGAAGCGAAGGGGTAGGCAAAACTGGTGACCTTGAAGCCCATGTTTGCCAAAGCGACCCTGCCGTTGCACACCTGCCGTGTCACTTCATCCGACGTCAACGTCACCAGATCCGGGTGCGTGACCGTGTGCCCGGCAATCTCATTGCCGTCCGCATAGAGTTGCTGCAAGTTGGCCGACGTGAAATAGCTCGGCTGGTCAACCCACCCGGATGGGACGAAATACGTGCCGTGAAGTCCGAGGTTCTTCAGCGTGGCGGCGGCGGTCAACTGGTCGGCGTTGCCGTCATCGAAGGTCAGCGTGATGACGGTGTTTGCAGCCGCATGCGCGGGCAAAGCAAAGCCGCTGAGGAGTGCCAGGACCATCGCGGCACACGCTCCAACGGCGGCCCAACGGACCCCGAATCGCCGTGTAAGCGTCTGCTCCTGCGTTGAGAGTCTAGCCACAACACTCACCGTCCATTCGATGCCAGGGCAACCGTCAAGGATAGGAGCATTCCCTCCTTAGGTCTTCGGCGATGATAGGACGTTGAATCCGGCCGCGTCTTGAGTGTGCTCACCCGGATGGGCAACACCGGACGCCAGCAAGCACTCTAGAGCTGGTTAACGAAATCAGAGTGCCTTGACAGCGCTCAAGACCTTGGTAAGACAGAGAGCAGCCTTCGGAAGAACTTTTCAGGCCGGGCGTAACTTTTCCGGGGCCGTGACGATTACATCGCTAAGGGTTGGTGCCCTCGCACCCGTTGCGGGTGTTCACTTTCTGGCCTTGGAGGTCCCATGTCATTCTTCACAGCGCTGCTCACCAGCAAGATCGCCGCCGGGGCACTGGCCGCCGGAACCCTCGCCGTCGGCGGAAC
>NZ_DF952478.1:10830-13075 GCF_001263615.2 Arthrobacter sp. Hiyo1
TGAATCTTGCGTGCACGTCTTCATCGGTGAATGCCTGGGACGGCTATTTCCGGACCCGCCTCAGAACTCATGGGTGCGGGTTTCAGATGGGCCGTGCTCTATGGCATTTCGTTCCTCCGGCCCGCAAGCTGGTGGCGCGCCGGGCTGCCGTCCGGGCGTACTTGGCTAACTGAATGCCTTGAGGCTTGGCATGGGGGAGCAGGGCGCCACCACTTTCGTTGGCTGTTTCCGCCGTTTTTAGCGGCGGCTATTTCGGACGCGTCTGAGCGTTGCGTCGTCGGTGTTGCTCGACCATGAGAACCCTGACCGTGGCCTGACGGAAACAACTTCCCAGCCGTTCTTGGCCAGCTTCTTCAGCTCCCTGCTCTGCTTCCGTGGGCGACGGTCCACCAAGACTGTCATGTATTCGTAGTCGGGATCGTTATTCATGGCGATGCCTCCTTTCGGCGTGCGACCAAGTCGCGGTGTGGCTCCCTTGGCAGCCAGCCCTTCGCGGGGTGATGTCCGGCGTCGGGCTGCTGAAGGTCCGGCTCATCAAGCCCCGGTAGTTCGGCTGCTTCTCCAGAGGGCCGTCGTCCCGTACCGATGGGAGGCGGTGGGAGGCGGGCGCCGGCGTTTCGGCCGGGGGTGAAAACCGGCGGCGGTGTTCAGGAGTGCCGGGTCAGACGCTAACGCTTTGTGTCTGGAGGGCGGGCTTGAATTGTTCAGCGCTGCTGCCGGCGGCGTTCTCCGTGGAGAGGTCCCTGTCGGCGACCAGGGCCAGCGCAGGGCTGGCCAGGTACATCAGCGATTGGGCGGCGAGGGCAATGGCGAACATGGTGATGAGACCGCTGGAATCGGCCAGAAACAACACCGCCGCGATGACCAGGCCGGTCAGCCCCAGTGAGCCCTCGACCAGGGTGTCGTTGAGCGCACCCAGGCGGCGGCGGGCGGCAGGGAATTTGCTGGTCCGCTCCCACTTGGCGGGGCGTCCGAAAAGTGCCGCCAGACTGGCAACGACGATGACGTGGTGCAGTGCCGCGAAGGCAAGGGTGCCGCAGACCGTTTGGGACAGCGTAGCGCCGACCAGCCGGCGGTAGACCAGCAGGCGCAGGGCCGTGCTGCTGACCAGAACCGCAGTCGCACCGATGTACAGTGCGAACGGCATGGAGATGCGCTCGTGCTGTATGGCCATGGAGATCGCTGAGAGTGCACCCAACGGCAGGGCGATGGCGCGCAGGCCTATGCAGGCCACGTCCAGGCCGTGGTTACCGTGATGTATTTGCTGCAGCCACGTCAGCTCCGTGCGCCGCCCGCCCAGCCAGGCCGGGACGAACATCCGCCAGTGCCTGCGCATTTCCTGCACCGGGCCATATGTCCAACGGAACCGCTGTTTGCGGTAGGCGGTGAACGTTTCCGGGATCAGTCCCCATCCGAACGGTTCGTTCAGGTAGACGCTGTCGTACCCGAGCGCGTGGATGCGGATGGCCAACTCGCTGTCTTCGGTAAGGCACCACTCGGCCCAGCCGCCGGCCTCTTCCAAGGCCGCGCGCCTGATCAGGGACATGGTGCCGACGGTCAGCCCGGCGTTGTGCTCGTTGAGCGCGGCCATACCGGTGGTGAAGAAAACGGCGTACTCCCAGTTTGCCCAGCGGCGGAAGCGGCTGCCGGCGTGGTCGCGGTAGGCGTGGGGTGCCTGCACGAAACCGGTGCGTGGTTCAGTGAAGTGACCGACGGTTTTCCTCAGCCAATCCGGGCGGACCTGGTAGTCCGCGTCGACCACCCCGATCAGTTCCGCTTCCGGGTCGGTGTGCCCCGCTGCCCAGTTCAAGGCCCCCGCTTTGGCCCCGGAGATCCCCTCGACATGCAGGAATCGGAACCGGTCGCCAAGCACGAGACAATGCTCGCGCAGGGGCTCCCATAAAGCGGGATCGGTGGTGTTGTTGTCGATGACGAGCACTTCAAAATTCGGGTAGTCAAGGGCCGCCAACGCATCGAGGGTGGCCATCACCATGCCGGGAGGTTCGGCGTGGGTGGGTACATGGATGGACACCCTGGGGAAAACCGTCGGCGGCTCGGACATGGGATGGCGGGGCCGGAACCAGGTGGTACGCAGGAGCGATTCCCACCCTTCCCGTGTCTGGACCACCGAGCTTGGCAGGGTGATGGCGCCCAGGACAGCTGTGGCCCACAACAGGAAACCCGTCAGCGGACCAACCGGCAAACCCATCAAAAAGAACAGCGCCCAGACTCCGCCGGCAGCGGT
>NZ_DF952478.1:13402-21323 GCF_001263615.2 Arthrobacter sp. Hiyo1
CGGGAGCAGATGACGAGGGCGGCAACGGCTCCGACATGGGCCATGGATGCAACGACAACAAAGACACTGAGTACCGAATACATGATGTTCCCCCTCGTTGGACGGACGGTGTGGCCGAGCTGACATGCTGCGCCGTCGGGCAGGACCCGCGTTCCCAACGGGGCGAACCGGACCTTGGGGTAGGGCTTCAAATACGTCCAACCAGCGCAGCTTCGATACCGTAATCGCCGCGGACCTGGAAAAGTTACGCCGGCCCGGTCTGCGCCTGAGGTCCTGCGGCAGCGGAACGACCTCGGGCCTCCGCGGCCGCTCCGGTATTGGCAGGGCGTCTGGTCCCGACACCGGGACAGTCTCCCCGGGGGCGGCCGCGACGCTGCCGGATCCGGAGGCGGTCGCCAGGCTGCGTCGATTAGCGCACCCAGCACCTCGGTCGACGGGAAGAGCGCACAACGACGACGCCGACAGCATTTTTCGGAAGAACGTGCCGGCGGATTTCATCAAGCTTTGGCCAGTGCCCGCGTCGAAGCACAACGAAAGTCATCAGCCGACAGACCCGTCCACCAGCCTAGAGGCGCGACATTGTCCAAACCGGCACCGCTCACACCGTCCGGGCCGGTGTATCGCCGAATGAACTCCCCGTACGGCCCCACGGATGGCAAAGACACCGGCCTTGTATCCGGGCTTGATCTCTTGGGTGCGTGTGTCGGCTTTCCACGCGTCGGCTGCCGCATAGTCGGAAGGTCATCGGCCCGGGTCCTGGTTCTTGCCGATTCTTCTGACCGTCGACGCGCCGCCCTGTTCAGAAATGATGGCCTGCATTTCCAACATGATGGTCGCGGCGGAACTGAGCTGACCTTCGAGTTGCCGGACCTTCTCGCGCAGCCGCCGGGTTTTGGCTTTCTCGTGGGCCAGCTGCTCTTCGATCTGGCGGAACTCCTTGCTTCGAGGGGCCCGGGCGGGCGCGAGTTCATCCCACTCAGCGAGGAGGGCGTTCGCGCGGTGCATGGTTGCGCGGGAGACCCCGGCCTCTTTGGCGAGGTTCGATTTCGTCAGCCGGCCGTCGGAATTGACTGCCGTTCCACCCAGCAGTCGTCCCATCGCGTTGCGGAGCCTGGCTTCGGTTGCCGCGGAGATATCACTCATCGCCGGTCCGGTCCACTCCGCTGATCACTTGTCGGATGTCCCCGAGCTCTTGTTCAAGAGAGGCCCGGTTTCTGTCCGAGATACGTTTGTCCTTGAGGGCTTTGCGCAGGTCGTGTTCGGTCGCGACCCAGTGTGGGCGGTGTTCGCTCGTGATGACCGAGTTGCGGCAGAGGTGCGGTTGACATCGGGCAGGGTTGACGGTCAAGGCCTCCGGGGTTCCGGATGCCTGGCCGGTGAGGCAGAGGGCTGAGCCAAGGTCTCCCATGCAGGCGTTCAGGTTCCCGAACTTCACGGTGGAGAACTCGCTACGGAGCAGGTTTCTGATCATTCGTTCGTCGACGATGTTGCCCTCCATGCCGTCGGTGGCACTAAGGGCGGACGCTACTTTGTCGAGCTTGGCCGTGAATGACTTGGCTCCGGGGCCCACGGCGATGGTGTTTCCGGAGGTCCGGGCGTGCATGAGGCGTGCCAGGCGGACGGCGGTGGCGTCCGCGAGCTCGATTTTCAGTTCTTCGGCCCATTCCGGGGTGGGTTCGGCGTAGCCGCTGGTGGTCGCGTTGGATAGTGCACGCACGGCAGCATGCTTCAGGGTCAGACCCAGAGCAATCTCACCGTCCGGCTGTTGGCCCGCGATGATCGACATCGTCCGGCGGAACATGTGGGGGTTGATCCGGTATTCGGGAATCTCCTCCAGTCCCATTTCCGTGTGGTGGGCGTTGATATGGCGGACAAATTTCCGGATGTCTTTGTTGGGCCACAGTGCGGTGTTGTCCGGGTCGATCTGTCGGACCGCGGAAAAGACCCTGGTCGGATGGATCGAAAGTTCCTGGGCGACGGCCAGGGCCTGGGCGACGGGTTCGATGATCCACCACTTCTGTTCCGAGTTGGACTCGTCGTGCTTGAACTTGCGGGTGCGGATGGCCGGTGCCCCGAAATGCTGAACGACGGGGTCGCGGAGGATGCCTTGCAGCTCGGAGTCCCGAAGCATGCTCAGGGCGGCTACGAACAGGTAACAGGCGGTCCGCAGGGCGACGGCTTCGTGCCACATTCTTCGCGAATCGACGTTCGTGATCCAGGGGGAACGTGA
This sequence comes from Arthrobacter sp. Hiyo1, assembly GCF_001263615.2. Lineage (NCBI taxonomy): Bacteria > Bacillati > Actinomycetota > Actinomycetes > Micrococcales > Micrococcaceae > Arthrobacter > Arthrobacter sp. Hiyo1. The sequence goes on from NZ_DF952478.1 coordinate 15,633, forward strand.
GCCTCCTGCTGCATCAACGTCCCGGGCGTCGGGCAGGAGGTCGAAGGTTCTGCCCCGGTAGCGGTTTTCCGGGGCAAGGACAAGGTTTTTGAGCGGGAGGTTGGATTCCTTGGAGCCGTTGAACATGAGACGGGTTTGGCCGCCGCTGATGGACAGTGACAGAACGCCCCAATGCACATGGAAACCGTCGGCTGAGGGCCGCGACTTGTCGGCATGGTGGCGGCTGGAATGGAGGGGGATCGTGTTGGCCGGATCCTGAAGCCAGTCCTTCAGCAGATCCTTGTAGCTGCGCCCCGGTCCGGATGCCGTGCCGGGTTTGTTCAGTTCCTCCCAGCGTGATCGAGCTTTAAGTATGTCAGGGGCAAAGACATCGATGTATCTCCAGCACGCTCTCAGCAGCGGCCACCAGACGGCAGGCGGAAGAGCAGGCGTCTTGACTTTCCTGCTGGATGATCTGTTCCCGCTGAGCGCTTCCACGCTGGCTCCTGGCCAGGGCTCGGTGTCGAGTCCGCCGTAGCTAAGAACTGCCCGGTATTTGTAGAGGCATCGGATGGCCTTGTAGTACTTGGCCGGGTTGGACCCATGGCAGCTTGCTATGAATCTGTCCAGATCCCGTTCTGTCCAGGTCGAGGGATGTTCGTTCAGGCCCTCCTCGTGTACCCAGGCAGCAAGAGTCCGCAGGGCTTCAACGACAGACCTGACGGTTGAGACGGCGGCCGGGGCCATGGGCAGGAAGATCCCGGCCCGGCGACCTGAGGGTGGCAGGGGTTGAGCATCACCATGGCGATCTCCCTGAGCCTGAGGTTCCAGGCCGGCCAGGGGGTGTGGAAGCGTAGCCGGTGGCTGCTGGGCGAAAGGTTCGCGTTGCGCTCCCAGGCGTTCAGGTCCCAGACATCGGCTTGGCCGAAGTGCTGGATGAAGCGTCCGGGGACCAAGGGCACGCTCTGAAGTGCGGGCTCGGAGTTGGGGAAAAAGTCGCTGTGCGGATCTGTTGCGCTGCGGGGGGCCGAAGAGGGGCTCATCAGAAGTGGACTCGCTGACTTATAGGGACATGGATGGAGGCGGTGCCGGCATCGGCGGCCGTTTTCAACTGAGCAGGGGAAAACTCCCTGAGGATGGCCTCTATGGAGTCAAGGGTTCCTCCCCACGCCGATTGGAACTCCTGCGGGTGATAATTCGGTCGCTGGGCCAGCAGCGTCTCCCTGAAGGAGAGTATGCGGGGTAAATGGTCTTGGAAGATCAGCGCGTTGGGGCATAGGAAACACATCGACGGCCTGACGTGGCACAGCTTCCCCTCGGTGGTGAACGGCGAAGCGTAAGGGTTCCTGCACGCCGTCACCCCCATTTCCATGTCCTTGGGTGACTCGCGCACCGTCCGGCCAGCGAGGTCCCTCACGGTTTCATCGTCCCCGGCGAGCCTGAGCTCCTTGGCCCTGGCAGGAATGACCGCTGGCCCCTGAAGGATGGAGTTATAGACGTATTCCTGGGCGGCGTTTGTGACCTTGGCCGCCAGGACGTGGATGGTTGTCGTTTGCATGTAGTGGCCCCGGGAGACCTGAACTGTGTGGTCCATGCCTGCGGCACCCGCTGCGGTTCCGGTCACTGCCCCCTGAACGGACTTGAAGGTTTTCCGGATCCGGCGGATGTCAAACGGTCCGGTCCAGGAAATGCCGACATCCTTGACGAGGTCTTTGAGCAGGTACTGCTTGAAGATTTCGTTGGTCAGATAGGTCTCTGGTCCCGACCTGTTCAGCCGGACAAGAAGATACTGTTCTTCCCGGCGGGCCGTGGTCAGGTGCCGGATCGGTTCTGTAAGGGCCAGGAGCCGCTCAAGCAGCGCATAGACGTTCCATCTGGAGTTGCCTTGGTGGTATTCATGCGATTTCATCGTGCGGGCCCATAGCTTTTGAGTTGTAATGCTGACTTTTCCGTCGCCCCATTTCATGGCTCCAAGTCGCATGTCGGTAAGTTGTTCCGGAGCCCAGCCCGTCTCCATGAGCAGCAGAATCCTGAATGCCTGCAGCTCCCGTGAGCTCAGCGATGCGGGCAGCACGAACCTGCTCCGGGCACGGATGCGGGCACTCTCCGCTCCGGCCTCCCGGTTGAGTCCGTTCAGATGGTTCCGGGTCCTGGCCGCGACGGACCGAACTCGATCCCCTGCCAGGCTGTGGCCTGGCGCTTCGGTGGGCAATAACCGGAGAATCCCCGGGAGCGGACCCGGGGCGTCGTTGACTTCGGCGCCGTTGGAGACCATTACCGTGCCCCGCTGGATCCTGGATTCGGCGTCACGGATGATGGCCCGGCAACTGTCCCGCAACTGGATCCGGATTCCGTTCGGCAGCTCGTCCACGGGTGTTTCCTTTCTGGAAGGGGCAAGCGGTTTTGCCCCGGCCCGGGACCGCACCAGGGAGCCCGCCGGCCGCCCGGATCGGATGTGCCAGCGGATGATCTGCAACAATTGCATGCCGTCTTTGTAGGGCATGTTGCTTGTCGCCGCGTACCCTTGCCTGAGCGACAGCTCCCACTGGTGGATGCACTCGACCAGGGAAGCGCCGCTGTCGGCCAGCGAGACGCCATCCTCGACGTCACCACACTGAGCGAACTCGATGAATTTCCGAACCACAACCGACATGCGCCGCACTGTTGTCGGCGCGTAGCCCAGCGTCGTGGCCACCTCGTACCAGCTCTGCCCCAACTCGCGGGAGAGAACCCTCAGCCTGCTGTCACTGAGATCGAGCGTGCTGTTCAAGACACGCGTTCTGTGCGTTGCCTCGTGCACCCACCGAAGGGCCGTCGTCTGAGACCGGGCTGAAGTCATCACTTCAGCTCCCGGGTGAAGAGCTCGCTGATGTAGTCCGCGTAGGTGATGTCCGGGTCGGACCAGGTGTCCAGGGCTCGCCGAACGATTTCTTCAGTGTCCTCGACGTATCGAAGGTACGTCATGGTGGTCAATGGGCTTGCATGCCCGAGAAGCCGTTGCACCGACAGTATCGGGGAATGTACAAGATGGTCACTCATCGAACCATTCCCGATTTCGCCTCTTCTGCGTCCGGATTCCCGTTCCGAAGCCTTGACCATGAGATAGCGCAGCAAAACAACAGCAAACGTATGGCGCAGATCATGCGCGGTCACCTTAGCCGGCATCGCCGGGACCAGCGGCGAATCCCGGAATCGCTCCGTGCGCCGCGACGCCGCACCGAAAACGGCGCCCCACGCCCGCTGCTGGATAGCCAGTCCGTTTGAACCAACGAACAACGAGAGCGGCTCGAGACCCTCCGCTGTCTCCACCACGCAGAGCCGCCGAAGGCCGCCGGGCATCCGCGCAACGTCCCAGACATGCTCCTTGCCTTCGAACGTGGCCGCGATGCGGTTCTGTATCCGGTCAATCCGGTGAACGACCGCAAGCTCCTTCCGTCGTCTGACCCGGCCCTGCATGGTTTTACGAATGACGTCCGCCCGCTCGGTCCGCCTGTACAGGTGGATGAGCCTGAGAGTCTCGGCCGGGACGTGGACCGTCCTGCGGCGTGAAAACTTGGCGGTTGCTTCGATGTCGAACGACGACGTGCGGTCCATCATGTATGGAACTTCAAAGTCCAGCACCGAACAGAACTCGCGCAGACGCATGCCTGTCGAGAGCGCCAAAGTTGCGCCGGCGATGTTCCGTTGCGGGCAGGTTCCCCTCCATGAAAGGTCCAGCTCACCGCCCGGGAGCTGTCCGCCAAGCCCGACTTCGCGAAAGACCCTCCACTGCTCGTTTGAGAGGAATCGGATGGCCGGCGCGCCACGCACACCCGGGTAATCTATGGGTGAACGCCTGCCGATGGTTATCCAGGGTAACTGTTCCACGACCTTGCGCTGGATCAGGAACTTGAAGACCAGGGTGATGAGTGTCTTGTCCCGTTGCCATGTCGCCTCGCTCACTCCATCGCGGCCCGCTTCGGTGCGTGAATGGCGGTAGGCGACCAGATCGTCCTGCGTGGCCGCAACAATGTTCGTGTCCCGGGAAGCAAGAAAATCTGCCAGCCGCCGGGCGTCGTATGCGTAGCTCCTAAGGCTGAGCGAACTCAATGAGGGCCCAATCGCGGCGAAGAAGTCGGACCAATACGGAAGCGGACGTGATCGCTGATCGATAAGAACGGGTGACACGTTGTGGCCGCGGGCTCTCGCTCGTTCAAGAATTCGCGGCGAAACCCCAACATCCTCAAGCCACAGGACGCTGGAGTCGGATAGTGGACGGGACCAGATCAGAATGACATGCCTGGTGGGTGAGATAGGTCGGGAGTGAGACATATGCAGAGTATGCGCATAATTCTCCCGCCCAGGATTATTTCTCGGGCGATCTGGACCTTGCCGAGCACCTGATCCGCGACCGGGTCTCCACCTACATCTGGCGCGCCGCCGGCGAATCCATGATCAATGCCGGCATTCACGACGGTGACCTGCTCCTCGTCGACCGAGGCATCACTCCGGTTGCTGGACACATCGTCGTCGCGGTCATCGACGCGGAGTACGCCGTCAAGCGCCTCGATCTGGTGCACGGGCGGCCAGTGCTGCGCAGTGAGAATCCGGCCTACCCCGATCTCGCCCTGCACGAATTGTCGGAACTGACGATCTGGGGCGTTGTCACCTGGGTCTTGCACAAAACCGATGTCAGTCGCCCGATCTACGCTTCACACCGTGATGAACCAGCCAGACGCTCCGACCTCCATCGCACTCGTTGACTGCGTCTCCTTCTATGCCAGTGCTGAGCGGGTCTTCGACCCGACACTCCGAGATCGACCGATTGTTGTCTTAAGCAACAATGACGGGTGTGTTGTCGCGGCCGACCCCCTGGCCAAGCAGATGGACCCTGAAATCATGGGCAAGCCCTGGTTCAAGATCGAGTCCTGGTGCCGGGCGAAGGGCGTCAGCGCGCGGTCATCGAACTACGAGCTCTACGGTTCGCTTTCCGCCCGCGTCGCCACGATCCTGTCGCGTTTCTCGGCCTGGCAGGAGGTCTACTCGATCGACGAGAGCTTCCTTCGATTCCGCGGCACGCCTGAAGAGCTCGAAGCCCTCGGCCAGGAGATCCGCTCGACGGTGATGCGCCTGACCGGCGTCCCGGTGCGCGTCGCGGTTGGTCCGACGAAGACCCTCGCCAAGGTCGCCGCGCTCGGCATCAAGAAGAGCCCCGCGATGAATGGCGTGCTCGACCTGGGCAGATACCCGGCCGAACAGCTGAATCGGATCCTGGCCTCGGTCCCGGTACAGGACCTCTGGGGCGTCGCCGGGCGCACGACGAAGAGGCTCGCCACGATGGACATCCATACGGCGAAAGAGCTGCGCGACGCCGATGCGAAGTGGATCAGGAAGCGCTTCTCGGTCGTCATGGAACGCACCGTCCTGGAGCTGCGCGGTATCAAGTGCATCGAGCTCGAGCTGCAGCCGCCGGCGGCCAAGGACCAGCTCATCTTCTCGCGCAGCTTCGCCAAGAAGCTCACGGAGCCCGGCGACATGGCACAGGTGCTCTCGATCTACGCCCAGAGTGTGTCAGCGCGACTCCGGTCACAAGGCTCTGTCGCCGGGCACTTGTCGGCATGGGCATCCACCGGATGGGCCGACGAGGGCACGGTCGCGCATACCGCCCATGTCGCGGTGCCGCTGCCGACGCCGAGCGATGACCCGATCACGCTTACCAAGGCTGCGCGTGCG
>NZ_DF952478.1:21437-29611 GCF_001263615.2 Arthrobacter sp. Hiyo1
TGTTCCCCGTGCCGGGCATCCGCTACGCCAGGGCTGGCGTCGTGCTCACGGATCTCAGAGCGGCCAACGGCGTGCAGGCGCTGCCGCTGTTCCAACCGGAGTTCGAGGGCAGGGGAGTTGGTCAGGCAATCGATGCCATCAACGCAAGCTCGGCGGCCAGGCGGTGGGCGTGGGACTCGCCGGCATGAAAACCCCGCCGGCTGGGAGATGAAGCGCGCCATGCTCTCGAAGCGATGCACGACACATTGGGATGAGCTGCCCGTCGCCGTGGCATAGCGCGGCTCACACGCGACGGATGGGAGAATGGCCAGCATGGAAGTCGTACTCACCATCGGCCCTCTCACGGGTCCAGAAGATCAAGAGGATCGCGACCTGTACCAGCGAGTGAAGGCTGAGGCCGATGATTATGAAGCGGCGCTGACTCTTGCTCGCGACCTGGTTCCAGATGGCTTTCGCGTCCTCAACATCCGCACCGATCGATGACCTGAATTGATGACTGATTCAGCGTTTCAACGTTGCCACATTTCGACGCGTGTGTGTTCATTTGCTTCTGCCTCATCCTGAGACACGAAGGGTGCCATCCCATACGGATCGGATGATCCGCCTTATGGCGAGTGGATCACTCCGTCGGCAGTTGAGCGAGTACTCGGACACCCGCGACGAACTCCTCAGGGCTCAGCCGGAAACGGCTTCCACGAGGCAGTTTCTTTCCTCCACGGAGGTCTTCGTACTTGAAATCGATGAGACTCGAAGGAACAAGGCGTGGCCTAGTGCGGTTGACCCAGGGCCATCGCTCCGGGTCCTCGCCCTCCCGGTAAGCAGCCCATTCGACGTAGTCCTCCGGCAGAAGCTCCGGATCTGTTGTCACTTCGACTACGACGTAGCAGTCCTTGGTCCCTGTCGCGCAGATGAAGAGAGATCGCCGGTCTTGATAGAGGGTTCTCCGATCCATTTGTCTCCCCGCTTTGAACCGGGGTTCGCAAATCTCCACTCTTGCCGCCAATGGTCTAAGACCGGAGCACCGTCCTCAACCTTCACCCAGAGAGATCGCTCCGGTTCCCGAGCATCGGCAAGGAGCCGTTCGATGTCAAGAAGCGCTGAGTCTTCGTCCTGGTCCCTCACCCCCGGAGCGGGCTTCGGTAGCCTCTTGGCTTGCTCGGCCAAGTCGTCGAGATCGCTCCTCGATACTGATCGGGAAGGCCAGGCGTTGATCATCGTCCGGGTCTTCTCAATTTGATCCGGATCCAGCTCGACACCAAGCTCACGGTTCGCATTCACCGAACTGCCCAGTCCTGCTCCGGTGAGGTTCGCGGATCCTAGCATCCCTCGACTGCCCACTATGAAGCATTTGGCGTGAAGTCGGTCAACGTGGCGAACCTTGACTCCCGCGTCGAGCATGAGCGCCATTCCCGGGACCGAGAGGAACGTGCTCGCCACGGCATATGGATCCAGCGTCGTGTAGAGGGTCCATGAGCGGGAGGAACCGATCGCCGCGCCGGCAATGCTCCTGCATACGGCATGGGAGAGGTAGGGGCTCGTGAGGACGACGTCGCCGTCGGGATTCGAAAGGACCGAATACAGCCAATCCGAGGCGGTGTCGATTAATCGCAGTTGAGAGGTCATCTGGCCAGCCTAATGAGATCCTCCGACATGTCCTGGATCTGGCGGAAAGGAAAAGCGCCACACCCTTTCGGACGAGGCGCTATCTACAACCACCTGAGCGTAACCCCTGGGATTCGGCGCAGTCGTGGCCGGGGCATCAACGGGCCGAAAGAGACGAGGCCGACAGCGAGCCAGGGTGTTGCCAAAGGACGGTGATGCTGCGAGGTCAATTCACTCCCCCGGATGTTTTCACCCGCGTCGGCGGGAGCCTACGTGGGTACCGAACGCGTAGCGAGGTGGCGGATTATTGGAGGATGAACACCGACGTGATGACTAACCAGAGCACAGGTCCGGGAAGCCTGCTCACGAACGTGCCCGGCAGGGCGCGACCGCAGAAGCAGGTGCTCGCGCTGTTCGAGGAAGAAGTCGCCGAGTTGCGCCGACGCTACAAGCCGGAATTCTGGCCGATCTTCATCCCCAAGGCTGAAGATATGTACCGCTGGCGAGTGCAGCTGCAATGCGGCTGTACGCGGGAGGTCTTCACTTATGGGAGCGACCGATTCCCGGATGAGAACAGCGACACCGACCCACTCACCGGGTACAGGTTCCCAGTCGGTGAGCTGCGGTGTTCGGCTGATCATGGCCCAGCGCAGAAGAACTATCGCGACATCGTCGAGTGGATCAAGAGCGAGGTGAAGGAGTTCCCTGCCGACCCGGAGGAGCCGAAGTACGGGATGAGTGCCGAGGACTGGGCCATGACCCGTCAGGTTGAGCCTCACTCGTCGGCGTTCTGGACGGTCAAGCTCTCTTGCGGTCACGTCTCCACCAGCGTCATCACCAAAGTCGGATGGAAGCCAGACGACGGGCCGCGGTTGGTCTCTGAGCAGCGTGCTGCGCAGATGCGTGCGGACTTCAAAGAGTGGTGGAGTGCCGGCGGCCAGGAGGGGTGGCCCGAGGAGGGCCCCGAGCGAGACCACGTCCGGAAGATGATCGGGCTAAATTGGCCGCGGCCCGAGCCTGAGCAGGAGTGCCGTGCGTGCAGCTATGCGAAGCGGATCACCGGCTACCAGCGAATCGGCTGGCTGGTCTCCAGAACGCCTCCGGTTCCGGCGCAGAAGCCGGACGTCGATCGCAAAAAGGTGGAGGCCAGGCTCGCGGCAGCGGAGGCTGAGGTAGAGCGGCTGCGCAAGCAACTCGACGAGGGCGAGTAAGCAGCCGATGAAGCACATCAGCGTCAGAGGTTCGACTTATCGTTGACCTTAAGGAGACCGACCTTATATCGAGCAGACAGTGTGACTATGTCCTCAGGAGTACGGTTGCGGCAATGAAGCAGATCTGATCACGAGCGCCGGTGTCGCCCAACGCGGGTGCTGCCTGGCTGGCTGCCCCCGACGCCTGACGCGCTGGCTACCAGGTGCGGGCCGTGCCGGAGCGACGGTTTCGAACCAATCACGATCCGGAACAGTGTGCCGAAGATCCTCGCAAATGAGGCGTACGGCCCGGATTGGAAACGCACGCAGGACGTCATGGTGGTCATGACAGGGCGGCTTCAATGCGCGGACTATGCCCCTGACTGACAGTCATCTATGCCGGCCAGTCCAGGTTCGTCTTTGCCTGCGACGTCTCCGCGTAGTCAGTCTGAATGGCGGACCTCAATCTCGGGGTGGTACTCCATGACCCACTCGACCATCCGACGGTTCCGTGCTGCGATGAACTCCAGTGCCCTTTCCCTGTACTTCACGTACTCCTCGGTTGTGGCCGGCGTTCCGGAACGCTTGAAGTTGTCGAACGGCAGGTAGAACAGCACCTCGGCGTAGTCGGGCGTCATGAGGTCTTGAAAATGGAAGAAGTCCACGAACTCCTTGAACCCGTGGAAGAGGGCGAAGAAGTCCTCGTAGGCGTTGGTGACATCGGCAAGGGGGCTCCCTGGTTCTCCTGTGTAGTGACGCCGGATGCATTCAAGGGTGAGGTCCATGCGGTCAGCGACCGACAGCCGGAGCCCTCGTGCGGTGTTCATGGTGGGTTGGTCCTTCTTCCTGAGGGGCCAAATCATCGCGCTGCCGATGGTGTACGGAGGGTTCAGGTAGCGTGATCGCTGGTCATCGTCCAGCCCGGCGATGGCGTTGACCAGAGCCTTCGGCTTCACCCAAGTGGTGTAGGAGCTGGTGATCGTGTCGCTGCCGTAGCAATGCCTCGCCTCGGAGACGTCAGTGAAGATGAGGTACTCGTTCCGGCGAGCCGATGAAACGCTCGGGGCGAAAGAGACCCCGGGGCGAAGTTCCTTCGTCCACAGCAGTTCATGGTCCAACCGGAGCCTCTGGCTGTCCTTGTCGGGGTCGGGCCTGGTCTTAGCAGGGGTGTCGGTCTTGTAGTCGAATGAAGTATCGAAGACGCGCACAGGACTGTAGGGCTCAATCAGGTCTGCAATGGCAGAGAAGTTATCCTGCTGGGCATAGTGCCAAGTGACCATCACGTGATCGCCCGGGACCAGGCCATGAAACTCATTGCCTGATTGCGCGATGCAGGAAGAATGAGCGAAACACTCCTCGGCTAGGCCATCAACTTTGATAGAACCCCACCCATCTTCCGGATGCCAGGTCTTCACGATCCCTTTGCTCGGAGGTTTATCCATGTCCCGAGCATAGCCAGCTACTAGGCACTGCCTTTGGTCAGTCCTCAGCAAACGCGGACGTGTCCCGTTCAACTTCCGGGGCCGACATGGTGTTCAGGTCGAATCGCGTGGGATCAGAGGTGGCAGCGATGGTGCGTTACCCGGGACTGCGAAACTGCTCGGGATCCGTGTCGTTCAGTGAGAAGGCCCCATGCGTCGCTCTTGGGCAGGGTCTCGTCGATTTCGTGCCATCGTTCCCATGCCGCTTGGCGCGTGACCCCCAGAGCGGTGGCGATCTCCGCCCAGGACAGGCCCGCCTTCCGCGCGTACTTCACAGTCGTGAGTTCAGTGTGGTCGCACGTCTGACGGACCTGCTGGATAGCCTCCAGGGTGACGGTTACCTCTGCCTTCCAGCTCTGTGGGCTCGACATGGAGGCTCCCGTCGATCGAGGCCCCTTCATTGCCCTATGGACGGTTGGTCCGCCGCTGTATCTCGCCATAGCGTCAGCCTGAACTTACGACGGTACCCTGTCAAGGCACCTTGGCAACGAAGTCCCATAAGATCCAGCACCGCACGTGGGTGGAGCGCCCGGTAAGTGGATTCCTTCACTGGGACAGTTTGCAAGGTCTTCGACAGCCGTACGCGCGGCACGCCCTGAAAAACTCGAGCCCTGGGTAAGGATTGAGCCATGGCAAAACGCGTCCGCGGTCTAACCGTCGTGATTTACCAGCAGGCTGGGTCCTTGCCAGTAATCCAAAGTGCATCCTCATGAAGCAGATGAGGCTCCGGTACGCCGGAGTGTGCAGGGTGTGCGGTGTCCCTCTTCCGGCCAGGACAGAAGCGATCTATGAGAGCGAGACGAAAACCGTCCGCTGCTTGGAGTGTGCCACCGAGTCTACGGAAACCATGTCCACCGACCTGGAACGAGCTGATGATGAGTTGTCGGCCGATGAGTCCGGAGTAGCCGGATCGTCAGCCCGACGCGAATATGAGCGCCGCAAGACGAAGGACGAGGAAAGGCTTCGCGAGAAGTGGGGTCGCTTCGGTGGCCTCGCAGTCGCCCTATCTGACGAGCGGCAAAGCACCAAGGCCTGGGACCAGGGTGCGATCGGCGAGGAACGCCTCGGGGCTCGTCTCGACTCCTTGGCCCCCGACGGCCTCGCGGTGCTTCATGACCGCCTCATCCCCGGGTCGAAGGCCAACATCGACCACATCGCCATCACTCCCGGTGGAATCTGGGTGATCGATGCCAAGCGGTACAAGGGAGGGCCTCAACTGAAGATCGAGGGCGGCATCCTTCGCCCACGCGTCGAGAGGCTCCTCGTTGGCCGGCGCGATTGCACGAAACTGGTCGATGGGGTGCTCAAACAGGTCGACCTAGTGCGCGACCTCGTCGGGGATGTTCCGGTTACCGGTGTGCTGTGCTTCGTCGAAGCCGACTGGCCCTGATCGGGGGCGCGTTCTCGACTCGTGGCGTTCACGTGCTCTGGCCGAAACGGCTAGCCAAAGTGCTTGCCGCGGAGACAGTCGGCGATGTTGACGTGGCGGCTACGCGTGAGGCGGTAGCTCCCGATTCAGATCTGCGTGATTTCAGGTGTCGATGATCGAAGCCGTTCGGCGCTAAGAAACCGGATTCGGGCACTAGGGGTGACGTTCCACGCCTGCGAAAATGCCGCAGCTTCCCGCTGCAGTTCACGACTGCTCAAGGTCGGTCCATTCAGTGTTCGTCACGCGACCCTTTTCTGAACGGCGGGTCCCTCCCGTTGTCCACGCTCAGCCGGGTTCTGCGAGAATTGCCGCATGCCTGGCCGCTCTGAGTCCGATGAGCACTACGTTCTCGACCTGTGCGACGAGGTCGTCGGCGCGAGCGGCCGCCGTCAGGCGACGTTCGATTGGCTTCGCGGCGATCCATCTACTGCGCGTCCTCTCGGCACAAGACTGCCCGTGGACTGTTACTGGCCGGATCTCGGGCTAGTGGTCGAGTTCCATGAGGAGCAGCATTCGAAGCCCTCGCCGTTCTTCGACCGACGCCAGACCGTCTCCGGCGTAGGCCGCGGAGAACAGCGCCGCCTCTACGACGAGCGCAAGCGTCTGCTCGTCCCCAAGCAGGGGTTGCGCCTTGTGGTGATCGAAAAGTCCGCGTTCGTCGTCAAGTCGAAGCGGATCGTGCGCGACCCTGCGACGGACATCGCCGTTGTCCGCGAGCAACTCGGCAACGAGCGGTCAGACGGCGCTAGTGCCGAAATCGCTACGGAAACAGGTCCCGAGGCGCGGCCGCGTCGATCAGGATGGCCCCGCAGCGCTTTACCCTTGGAATGCTGCTGATTTCACGGGCACGCCGGCGTTCCTGCATGTGCAGGAACGATTCGCAGACCGGAATGCTGGCTCGACGGAGCACGGTGGGAGATGATCACCGTATGGAACCCGGTGAGTCATGGGCCTACCGCGGCCGAGGTGTCGACCCCCTGGTGGAAGTGCGCGTCGTGCGCCAGGGAACGCAGAAGCCTGCGAGGGTCTTGGTGCGCTTCGTCTCCGACGAGTTCGAGGGCAAAGAGGAATGGGTTCCACCGGGCCGCCTCAAGGTGCTGTGGAGCCAAGCTGCGGAATTCCAGGCCCGCGAAGAGCGCTGGGCACGAATGAGCGCAGCCGGCCCCGGCTGGGAAGATCCTAGAGAGGACGCCGCCAGCGAGATCTTCGACGAGTATGTGGACACCGAACTCGCCACCGTCAACTACCGGCGCGGGGCTTCGATCACGGTCAAGCAGCCGGAGGCGCTGGCTGCGCTGCTGGGTCTTCGGGTCGAACAGCTGACCGACCACCCGGAGGCCTTCACGGAAGACGGGACGGTCGTCGCGCCCTGGCCGGCTACCGAGCTCGTCGCCCGCGCCGTCGCCAAGCAGAACGCGGAGAAGATCCTCCAGCGAGTGCAGAATGAGGAGAAGCAGGCGCGGTATGCCGCTATCCACGGTAAGCACCAGTGGAGAGGACGGCGGGACGACTATATCTCACCCGAGATCTCCGAAGAGGTCGACCGCGAATTTTCCGCGCCGATCCGTGCCGTGCTGAGATCTTGGTGCGGGGCTGAGAACGTCGAGAGATTCGACGAGCTGATCGAGCTGCGCAAAGAGATCAAGCGAGTCGGTGACGTCGCCCAGAACGCCATCAACGCTCTGCGCGCCCATGGTCACCAGGCGCTTGCCTCCCAGTTTGAGAGCGAACTGGGCACTCCGGTCGAGATACTCCGTGTCGACCAACCACATAGGTGAACTCAACTCCCGGCGTCGTCTACTGGGGGAGGAGGACGCCATACGCTCATCCCGCGAGGCATGAAGGCCTCCAGATCGCTGTCCTTGATCTGCTCCGGCGTGACGTAGGCCAGATCCGTCGGGCGGAGCAGGGGATCGTTTAAATCGGCCTCTGATCTCGTCCACGCCGCCCATTGATGGGCCTGGAGCGCCGGCTCGGCATCGTCCATGGCATCGGCCAGGCGGTCGATCCTGTCTGCGTAGCGGCGGAGGTCCCCTGCCCGGCGGGAGGCGGCGAGCTGATCGTCGAGCCGGCGGCGGTTCAAGTCAGTCACGTGGAGCTGTCTCGCCCGCTCGAGTGCCTGTTCCCACGCCTGACGGCGTTCAATGTGCTCGCGCTCTTTACGTGTGCACTGTTCGATTGTCTCCACCGTGGACTGCTCGACGTAAGCAAAGAGGCCCGGCAGCCGGTCAGCGAGGCTCCATCGTTTCCGATCCGCCCATGAGACAGGGGAGTGGCGCGAACCGGTCCGGATCACCAGCTTGCCCGAGCGGACCTTTTGTACAGTCGACCGAACCCGCTGCCAATCGTACTTTGCTTCCTTGAGCTCGTCCTCGTTCATCACGGGCCGGTTTTCGTACTCCTCAAACATGGAGAAGCCGGTGGCAATCCCCTCCACGCTGATCTGGAAGGTCGGGTTGTTGTTGGGACGCA
>NZ_DF952478.1:29960-49402 GCF_001263615.2 Arthrobacter sp. Hiyo1
AGCACCAGCAGGGCCCGCCCGCGCGACTCCGCGACGTCGAGAAGCCCGGGGCGCTCGTCCCGCAGCGTCCGCACCGTCTCGTGGACGATCTCCAGTGTGGTGGGGACAGGTATGGGCGGAAGCTTCACCGCACTCTGACCGGCCTCATCACGCGAGATCAGGCGGATCACCAGGTCGCCACGATCACGGCCTGTGTGGCGCAGCAAGTAGCCCCCAGGTACCGCGCCGTCTGAAATCGCCCTCCTGATCGCCCGGCGGTAGTAGGCGCGCGTGTCCGGCGCAGGATCGGGGATGGTCAGAACCCCGTCGCCGACCTGGAGCTCGGCGATGAGGGCGGCCGTAGAGAGCTCGACAGCCGCACGGCGCTTCTTGGACTGTTCCGCATCCCCGGGGCGTGAGTCCTGACCATCGGGATCCGGCGGGTACTGACGACGCTCTAGATAGTAGCGGCCGCCTTCGGTCACCTGCGCCGACCATGAGTTTCGGCGACGGTCTACTGTGACCAGGCCCCGATCGGCCAGTGCGTAAGTGGTGCGTTTGTAGGAGTGGTCCTCCCACCTCCCGTCCGGGCACCCGTCGACCACCCACTTCAGGACCTCCATCTGGCGATCCGACAATGGTTGGTAGCGGTTGACCATGTGAACCATTGTCTCGGGGGAGGTGTGCAGGAGCTAGACAGGTTGCGAGGACAACGCGACGAGGGAGGAACGGCTGATCCCCTCGGCTCGGGCACCCCTGCGGCGAGTTACGTAGTCAGTCCGGGTTCACTCCTAGAGTGTCTTCATGACCGGTCACATGTATGTCTGGCTCCCTGAGCGCCATCTCGGCGTCGCCGCGACGCTGTCGCACGCCGACGAGCTAATCGGGTAGGTCGCCGAGCTGCCCTTCGACTACCAGACCCAGCCTGACGGCGTACTCCAGAGCTGACAGAGCTGCCTACGGGCCGGTTCAGCCGAACCGTTGTCGAACGCGTGGCTCCAATTCCGCGCAAGGTGCCGTTGCTCGTGGCCGACGCGTTGGTGGCGCTGCGGGTCGTACTCGAGCACATGCCCTTTTCCGAGGCCGAGTTCTTGGACGGCGCGCCACTGGACGAGACGGCCGCCAAGCTGGTTGAGATGCCCGCGTCAGACAGCTTCGAGAAGTTCGAGGAGTGGAAGAAGAAGCAACTCCGCAGCAGTACGCCGTCACCGTGCGCCGCGTTATGTAGCCCTTCGTGCGTCTTCGGCTTTCATCGATCCCGGTGAAACGTCCGTCGACCCGCACGGCTTTCGACCGCAAGACCGGAGCCACCATCCCGTCTGCCATTTGGCGGGATGAACCTGCTAGGGGGGGACCATGGCCGTATCGGACGCGCCGGGGCGCTTGGGATGGACTCGCCGTCTCAACCGGCCTACACCAAGGCTCCCGTGGCGCACGTCTCCAGATGTGCTTCGACTTCCTCGGGCGACGAAAACTCAGCGTGGATCCCAGGCCACCAGCGGCTTGGCTTGGCCTGATATGGCCCGTACATCCCGTCCGCCATCTTCACTCTCGTCACCAAGAGGCCGTGGCGCGCGCGGGAGAGCATGACTAGCAGCACCCGCTGTTCCTCCGTCAGAGCCGCCCCCTGGCTGTTTCGCTTGCCCGGCAGATGCCCTTCTTCCAGGCCGACGACGAACACCCAGTCGAACTGCTGGCCTTTCCCAGTGTGCGCGTTGAGCAGGTGAACGCCAGGGCCGATGGTCTGCTTGGGGTCCGAGACCCTGATCGACCTCACCGCCTCTCGGGCCGTGGTGGCGTCGCTCTGCTCCAAGGTGTTGAAAGCGTCGTCGATCAGCTCGCGAGCATCGATGTCGGCGGCGTCAACGGCGTCGAGAACCGCGACTCTTGCGTCCGCGATGCTCGCTCCGGGCGGAAGCGTGGCGACAGTCGACTGGATGAGAGCAACGATCCCCGGATCGTCGATCGCGAGGTCCCATCGACGGACCGAGAAGCTCGTCTCTCCCGCGAGGGCCTTGTCAATCGCTTCCCTGCGCCACGCGGCGCGGGTGATGATTCCGACGGATGCTTCCGGACTCCGGTTCAGGATCGCTCCCACCAGTCGCGTCAGCAGTTTTGCTTCCGACGCACGGTTCTGGAGAACTAGAGCGGCAGTGCAGCCTCTGCTCGGCCACTGCTCTGGTTGCGCGGAGGTCAGGCTCGAGCCCGGATCGACCAGTTCGCTGACCGAGTTCACCGCCTCCAGCACCTTCGGGGAAGAACGGTAGGACTCATGCAGCCTTATCGGCTGTCCACACGCCTTTCGGATCGCGGCCTCGACTTCCGCTGGCGCGGCTCCGGCCCACGAGTAGATGCCCTGGAGCGGATCGCCAGCGAACGTCCGCCGCGAGGTGCAGCTCAGCAGAGCGAGATCGAGCTGCTGCATCGAGAGGTCCTGGAACTCATCCACCAGCACAGCGCCGAAGTGGGTCTGGTAAAGCCGTGCGACCGCTGGAACGCGGAGAAGGCGCTGCGCATGCCGCAAAACGTCATCGTAGTGGAGCTGATTCGCCTCCTGGCGCGCACGTTCTACCTTGTCGGCGAGTTCTCGCTCAGGCCCGGGCCGGTACTGCTGAACGGCCGTTAGCACCTCGGCATCGGAGAGCGGGTTTCGCTTGATCTCGCTCAGGATGCGCTCGGCGTCGTACATCGCTGAACCGCCTCCGGCAGCCTCCATGGCCTTTCGCACGGTGCTGGTTTTCGGCAGCTCCAGGCTCTCCATGTCGAGGCCAATGGTTCCGCCGTGCGCGAGGACGACCTGCGTAGCGAACCCGTGGAGGTTCCGGACTACGATCTGCCGCTGTGTTCGTGCATGGCCTAGTACGGATCGGAGACGTTCTTCGAGGTTCGAACGCGCCCTCTTAGTGAAAGTCAGCGCGAGCACGCGCTGGTTCTTCTCTAGCGAGTTGATCTGATGGGCGGCACGATGCGCGAGGACCTCGGTCTTGCCACAGCCTGGCGGTGCGACGATCAGCAAATGGTCATCATCGGATGTCGCCGCATCGAGCTGTTCCCGGCTCAAGGTGAAGCCGGTCACTGCTTGCTCAGCTCATCGAGAGTGCGCAGCAGGCGCGACACGCTGCCGATCTTCTCCGCGGTCTCTGCGGTCAACACTTCAGCGATACAGGTTGCAGCGTCGACCTTTCCGTTGTTCCTGCAGAACTTCGCCACGGCGTCGGGAGCGAGATCCTCGACCGCTCCGGCAGCCGCGGCCTGCAATATCCCTTGCTCGCGACAGAACCCGCCGGCGATGAGGGCCTGTGCCGATGCTGGACCGCCGAGAGCTCGGGTGTACTCGTCCTCGAGATCGACCGCAGAGATGAACACCTTCTTGTCGACCACCGTATTCCGTTTGCCACCGAAGGCGTTGACCCAGGACCCGCTCTCGTTCTCGTCGACAAGGCCGAGAAGGGTCGGTCCGAAGCCGTCGGGCCCAAGGAGAGGGAAAACGTTCTTGAACTTGTCAGCACCGTCCAACTCGACGACAACCGCACCGAGCCGATCGAGATCGACGCCGAGAACCTCAGCCACTGCTTCCACGATTACCCGGTCGGCATCGCCTTCGACCAGGACCACGAAGCGAGCAGTGAGGGCTTCCAGGAGCCGGGGAGACCACCAATGTGCTCGAACTTTCTCGACCTTCGACAGTTTCGTGGCTCCGATCTGATGGCACTTTCCATGGCGATCGACTGCGATGACTTCCGAGGGCTCGAAACGGTGAAGGATGTACGGCGAATGGGTCACGATGACCTTCTGGTTGCCCGCCCCGCTCAGGAGATCCGCAGCTGTTCGCTGGCTGGTTGGGTGCAAATGGATCTCCGGTTCGTCGATTGCAAGCACGTTGGCAGCACCCTCGGCCAAGTCGAAGAGCGTCATAGACATGAGTTGACGTACACCGTCCGATTGCTCCATCAACGACACCTGAGCGTCACCACGGTTGAGAAAAATCGACACGTCCTGAAGCACATCGCTGGACGGGTCGGTCACGCTCCGCACTGAAAAATCCTCGCGGGTAACGCTTCGCGGCATGGCACGGCTGAGGTGCTTCGCGACTCGTTCGAGGAGCTGACCGACCGATTCGTTTCCGGACAGCTGCGCATTGAATTGATTGAGCAGAGCCTTCAGCCCCGCCTCATTCGTACCCAGATCCGCAGCCGCAAGGAGAGTTCGCACCGGGCTGTGCGCCCCATCCATCATCGACGAGCCTCGAGTAGCGCGCAGGTAGCGCCAACCGAACTCCTCCAGCTGCTCGCGGCTGGGCCCTCGCTCATGGCCGCTTTCGGGGAACCAGCGGCGCACAGTGACCGCTTCTTCGTCCTCAGGATGAGCCTCAACGATCATTTGCACCCAGAGATACTCACTGACCTGGTCCGATCCGATGCTGATCTCCGAAGGGAACGGGCGACGGTTCTTCCTGTGAAATGGGCCCACCAGGCGTTGACTACCAGAGGTTGCTCGAGATCTCGAAGGTCAGCCGGGGTTAGTGACTGATAAAGGCCGGCTGTACTCGCCCCCAACAGCAGGTTCAGCATGCGCAGGATCGACGATTTGCCGACATCGTTGGCTCCGACGATGACGGCATGTCGACGCACCCCAAGATCCAGATCCTGGATTCTGCTGTGGTTCTTGATCTCAATTCTGGACAGACGCATTTTCGGCCCGCTCCTTCAACCCCCGGGAGCGAAACCACAGCTCCAATCAATGTCCTACGAGTCATATTGAAGCATTCGGACGTGCCTCCTTCGCGGATCGCCGCGAACGACGACGGCACGGGTCTCAATTCCACGTCCAAAGAGAAGCAGGGGCATTGAAACGCCCTCGAACCGCGCTGCAATCCGACTTTCGAGGACCCGCTTGGAAATCTTCAAGTCGGGCCGCTGATCGGCGATCCTTCAACCGTCTCATCGTATTCATGGCCGGCGATGCCTCTGTGAGCATCAGCCGGAACATCAACCTCACTACGAAAAGCTTGCTATCGCCGGCCATGTCGGTGCGCTTTGGAAGGCGTACTGCTGCGATCACACGCGGCGAGATGGTGCGCGCGGCGGTGCGTGTTCCCGGGCGACCTGCCGTAAGAAAGCCGACGGGGTTCCTGTACCTTTGGTCGGGGCCGGTGCTCTGACGACGGAGGAGCTACGGCTGGCTCATGAGAAGGGCTTGGCTTCGAGAGCCCGCGCCAAGGCGTCGCTGGCCGAGATCGGCACTGAGTTCGATGATCTGGATGAGGACATGGACGAGCTCGCGGCTTGGATTCAGCGGCTCCTGGATGAGGCATCGGCCGGGTAGTCAATAGTCCTATTGTTCGAGCACCGCAGGGCTTTTCGTTATTGACCGTGCAAGGATGTACGAACTGGAAATCCGCCAAAGTCTGAGCGCACACGGAGGTCCCATGGGGGAAGTGACTTACAACGCTGAAGCTATCCATGAAAAATTCCACGACCTGGCGGAGCTACGTGCTTTCGCTCGTAAACAGATAGCGCACTGGGACCGCATTCGTCAGGAATCGTTCGAAATGAAGGCCGAGTATGTCGAGGGTGGTGGACCGATGATCTGGAGCTATACGAACCATGTAGTCGAGCTCATGCGTACTGTCCTCGACCTCTCAGCGCAGAACCGGATGATCATCGCAGTGCCTTTGATACGCCTTGTCGTTGAGAATGCCATGACCTCGATCTGGCTCTACCTCGAACCGAGCAACGCGAGGGCGGTCATCCATGAAGGATTCCGGTTAAGAAAGGCCGCCGTTGAGAACATCATCGAAACCGGGTCAGACAGCGTCGACAAATCTCAAGTGGATGAGATCAAACAAGTGCTGGACGAGTTCGCCGACTCCGACCTCCCAGGGGGTCGGCACTTTGAACAGCGGTGCCGTCAAATCTTCGACGGGCTGCCTGTCTACTGTTCGTGGCGGGTGATGAGCTCCTTCAGTCACGCCGGGATGGCAATGGGTGACTTCTATCTCGCGGAGACTGAGACGGCCCCGGGGCTTGCATTCAGGCCTGACGCCGAGCTCGAATCCCACGAAGCGTGGCTTGGCACCGCGGTCTGCATGCTGCTTGCCTCACTGAAGGCATGCAATGAGATCGATGGCAAAGGAAGTCTACGGGCGCAGGTGGAGCGCGCGGCGAAGAAAATGGGAATAACCCTGAATTTCGCTGCCGCCTAGTGCATTGCTGACTTTTGCCCGGCCGCTAGATCGGCAAACGAACCGATCAGACGTCGGCGGTGCCTGTGGAAAAATGAGCCCACGGATTGTCGCGTGAAGATTAGGGCGTCGCTTGGGGACGATGGCTGAACGACGGTTTGCGAGCCGCGAAGAGTGGGAACTCATGTACCGTCAGGGTCTGAGTACGTCGAGGATCGCTGAGATTTGCAACGTTGACACTCGTGCCGTCAATTGGACTATTGGCCGCCGGGCGCGGGAGGATCCGACGCTGAAGTCCGAGCACCTGCGCAATGCGCCGCCGCCACGGCATTCTTCGGCTTTGACGCCGCAATGGCTCGCCAGACTGCAGGAGTTTACCCAATTCGTGGAGGAGAATGGTTTCCCTCCACGGTCAAGCCCGATGGACCTGGCGGAACGCAATTTGGCTCGGTGGGTCAGGGCCCAGCGTCGTGCCGCAGGACAAGGCGTCCTGAGCGCTGAACGAGCCGAAGCTTTGGACGCTGTCGGGTCCTGGCGTACGTCCATGCGGGGCATCCGGGATTCGGACAATTGGACCCGGAACCTATCTTCGCTGGCGGACTATCTTGCCAGGCATGACCGGTTGCCGAGCTACAAAAACCGGGACGATGACGTTGAGCGGAGGCTTGGCACATGGCTTCATTCCCAGAGGCAGAAAGCCATCAACGGCCAACTGTCCGAACACCGCCGTCGGGAGCTGGACAAAGCAGCGGACGGCTGGAATACCTGGCGGCCGCGGCGGGGTACTAGTCACGAGCCTCCTGCGGCGATTCCGAGCTCCTGGACCGTGCCGCCCGGTGCACGTGATGGGAGAGCCCTTCGCGGGTATCCGTCCGTGTTTTGCGGCGGGCGTTCGTGATGTGGTTCTCAACGGTCCGTATGCTGACTCCGAGCCGCGAGGCGATCTCCCTGTTGTCCAGATCCCCGGCCAGCAGGGCGACTTCCGCCTCGCGCTTGGTGAGACCTTGAACCGCGGTTCCGGGAGTCACGACCCTGGTCTGGTCTTCGCGGGAGTATTTTTTGCTGAGCGACCCGATGGCAGCCTCGGTCCCTTGTGCCGGGCTGAAGTCATCGACGGGGCTCCTCGCGCGTGAGCCGCGGGCCTGGTTCCTGAGGCAGTCGGCGATCAACGGAGGAAAGACGGACGCAGTGACGGCTCCGTTGGAACCTGCATCCACCGCGAGGAGGCCGCGGTGCTCCAATCGGTCGAGCACGTCAGCTCCGATCGTGGTGCGATGGTCCAGACGCCAAGAACCGGTGATCGCTATGGTGCGCAATGCGGTGCGCTCATCGCGATCCAGGCCGTAAAGCAGGCCCTCGACGGTGCCGTGAAGATGTTCGTTCATCAGGGTGTTGCCATTGATGTGCCAGGAGCCGTCCCGGAGTGTGAGCCTTTCGCTCAGCACGGCACTTTCAATGATCCTGGCCACGAGACGAGGGTTGCCGCCGGACCACGAAAAGACCCGTGCGACGACGTCATCATCGGCCGGCGCGCCGAGGATTTCCGCGCTGACAGCCTCGACCTGCTCATAACGGAGGGGCTGGAGCGGGACGGCGATACCGGGCCAACAATCCAAACCAAGCAGAGGCGTGGAACTGAACGGGATATCGCTCATCGTCATGATGATGGGCCTCTGCGTGCGTTCCCGGGCGACCTCGATAACAGCCAGAGTCTCGCTGTCCAGGTTTTCGATGCCATCGACAACGATGAACCGGGGTCCTTGTTGTGCCAGCAGCCCCGACAACACGTCGGACAGGCCGACGATGCCCGAAGCCCGGTGGCGCTGCCCCAAGTCCAAGGAGTCGAGGCCGGCAAACGGGAAGCCTTTGAGGGAACGCATTGCAAAGATGCTGTAAACGTTCGCGCCTCGGTTTTCCAGGTGGTCGACAACCTTCCTTGCCACCGTGGTTCTGCCGCTTCCTGGTGCTCCGATGACCCGAACACTGAAACCCCGGCGGGCAAACTCCAGAATGCGGGTGGTCTCCCGCTCAAACAGCACCGTGATCGCCCCTCCAGATTCCACTGATCCCCAAAACCACGGGGTCCTTCAGATGATATGTGCGGGGTAGGGCCGTTGAGTGTCGAAATTATGGAATTAGGTGGCGAACCGGGTCCAAATGAGTGGTCGGTGGTGGCCGCACAGTCTTAACCGGGCAGGGCCAACTCACGTCAGAGGTGCAAAGTCGTGGTCAGACAACAGTCCCGAGCGTGGGGCACCGCGTCGACTTCAAACACCAATTCAGTTGTCAACAAACTTCTCGCGGCAACCGCTACCTGACCTGGTCAGAATGTCGGGAACACCCCGAAGCTCGCGCCTGGAGCGTGCTTCGTCCGAAAGGTTTCGAGAGGTGTCAGTACGTCGAAGGTCTCATGGATGAGCTGATTTGCAGGGAGTGATTCCCGCCCGAGTATCTCGGTCACTGACTGTCGTACGCTCCAGGTTGCAAGCTCCGGATCGTTGGCAATCTTCATCAACGCATCACCCACGGTCTGGGGGTCGAGGGAGGCAATGAGCTCGATGTCCTCCAATGACGCGGTCAATACCGGTAACTCGTTTGTCCCGAAGCGCTCACGCAGTTCAACATGATTAGCTCCGAACATCGGCTCAGCCGTTACGACCAGCCCGAGCAGGGGACGGTCAGAAGGGACATGAGCGAAGGCCGGGTTTCCTTCCCTGATCTGGGCCGCGTTTTTTCCGAGCTGGTCGTAGGCATGACTAACGTAGCGGTCCAGCAGCTCATCGGCCGCGCCCGTCCCCGCCTTGGCGTCCAGACTCATCCGCGCAGACTTGCATTCGATCAGGATGGTGGCGGCGGGGGTGATGAGGAACCAGTCGGATGACCGCATTTTCCCCGTTCGGTTTTTGCGCCATTCAAACTCTGGAAGTACCTGGTGTTTACCGGTGTGCTGCAACTGCATACCCGTGTAAGCCTCGAGCCTTGCACCAAATGCCTGACCGAACGCGTTTCCCCACCTTTTGACACCCCGATAGTAAAGGTTTTCGGTGGAGAACGCCCGCAGAACAAACTTCGGCTGTGGTGCGTACCGGACACCGTCATCAAAAGCCACGAATGGTCGCTCGACCAGCGGATTGAACGCGTATCGCTGCAGTGAGTTCGGCAACTGCCGGACTTCTTTGGCCCGTGCCTTTGCAACAGGAACCGTTGTCGTCAAAAGATCAAGGACCCGGTTCATGTCCGCCCCGGAAACCAACCCCTCCAGTGGCTCGTAGGCCGCTGAGTTCGGGAACTTTGGGTCGACTCTGCCATGATTGCTTGCTGCCCATGCGCACAGCATGAATGACGCGGTGATGGCTAAACGCAGCGGGAGGCCGAGGTGCTCCTCCCAGTCAGGTCCCGAGGGGATCCGATACTGCTCCGGGACCTCAGTCTGCGTGTAGAGAAGGTAGGACCGCGCCATTTCTTGCATCTCGTCCTTCTGGTAGAAGGACTGCTCGTAAACATATCCGGAGATCATGGCAAAGATGTCAGCGACGAGTCTTTCATCCGGCTCGTAAACATCATTGAGGATGTTTCGCATCCATATGATGGCCTGGTCGTCAACCTTTTTGTACCGGTGCTCGTCGCTGTAGAGCAGACAATCTCTGGCCATGGCAGCGTACGCCCACGGCGGTACGCCCTTGGCCCACTTCGCCACGTCCTTCTCATAGACCTGGAGGGCAGCGGCCGCCGCGACCGCAGGGATCAGCTCGGATGGTGCATGGCGTCGGGTGGCCTGCCGAAACTCCGAATAACGTGTCATGCGGCCTCGCCCCCAACTTCTCTACCCACAGGGACAGATTCTATCGTCACCATGCTTCTGATGCTGGGTTCTCGGCACCTTGGAGTAAGTCGTATATTTGCGCCGCGACGGCTCGCGGGCACGGACGCTACCGGCAGGTATCATCGGGGCCATGGTCTCCCAACGCGCAATCTTCGTCGATGCAGGTTTCCTTCTGGCCGTAGGCGGGACACAGATTGCGGGGACCTCGCTCCGGTCCGCTTTTCGCGTCAATTTCGAGAAGCTGATCCAGGGCATCATGAAGTGCACGGAAGAACATTCCGGGCTGGATGTGCTGCGGACGTACTGGTATGACGCGTCCAAGGACGCGTTGTTCACCGATCAGCACAAGCAGATCGGCCTCCTGCCCGGCGTGAAGGTCAGGCTCGGAAGGATCTCGTTCAACGGAGAGCAGAAGGGCGTCGACCTGAAGCTGGGCCTGGACCTGGTCGGGGTGGCCCGCAACCGGGCAGCCTCGGTTGCCTACCTTGTATCCGGTGATGACGACCTGGCCGAAGCCGTCGAAGAAGCCCAGGACCTGGGCATGAAGGTCGTCCTGGTCGGTGTCGCGGACTCGGCGCACCGTCTCGGGGTGATGTCAGTCGCCGAGCACCTGGCGCTGCGGGTGGACAGCATCATCACCCTGCCCGCTGAGCTGATTGATGAGTGCTTCACCAGGATCGTCCAGGATGCCCCGCGGCCGGCTCTTGCGTTTCCTGCCCACACCGGGCATCCGTTGCCGCGTCCGGTACCGAAACCGACAGCATCGGCGGCAAAGCCCGGGCCGCCAACGCGTCCGCTTCATCATGCTCTCCAGCGCCCACATCCGGCAGGGGTACAGGCAGGGGCGCATCTGGTGTACAGCTCCGGAGGGACCGATTCGACCGTCGTCCCCGAAGACAGCCCCATGGACGTGGCCCAGGAAGTCGGTGAGAGCGTCGCGGCAAGCTGGTACGGCTCGGTGACCCAAGGCGAGTTGAATGAGCTACTCGCCGACAGGCCCATCCTTCCCGTCGAGATCGACCGGGTTCTCCTGAAAGACTGCGCGCAGAGGATCGGCGAATACAAGACCGACCTGCAGGCGGTCCGCAAAGCATTGCGCCTGGCGTTCTGGGAAAAACTGGACGCACTCATTTGAGGTGCGGATTCTACTTCGAACCAATCAGCAGGAGTTCATCGAAGGAACGAAACCAGGAGCCATGAAGAATTCATGACAGACGACAGAAGGAAGGCGGCTCTCCGGACCCTGTCACGGTTCGTGCTACGCGCACCTGATTCAGGAGCATTCGCTCGCTGCAGACAAGAGAGTCCTGGAGAAACATGCTGTGTGGACGTTGAGCTTCAATCTCATTGTGAACCATGTAACAGGCGAAAAATCCGTGCAGATGAAGCCCGCTCCATTGTTGCCTACCGAGCAGGTCGAATCTGCTGCGGCACGGGTCCGTCCCTTGTTTCTCAAAGAGGATGGCGTGCATTACGACAAAGTCCTCAATGCGCTGGCCGAGATCGTGTCAGCCTCATCCGAACACAAAAAGGAAGTCGAAGAACTTAGGTCAAAGTTCCGGATCGCCGACCCGGATTACCCTAACGGCCGCCCCAAGGCCCCGCGTTCCGAGCCGAGCATTTCCAACAAAGAAATGGCCGGGGCCTGGCTATACGGTCACTTGCTGCATGAGGATGAATTGCGGCGGTCCTATGGAAAAGGGATCAGCGCGGAGGAGATGCTGCTGAACGCGACAAAGACCGTGTGCGGCGAGATGCTGGCCGCAATCGAGACGCTCCACCTAATTGAGCGCCTCGTCGTCAGCGGGTCACTGGGGCTCCCCGAAGAATTATTCGAGAAGCGTGTGACGGTTACGGCAAAGGAATGGGCACCGACTGTCGTTAACGTTTACGTCGCGGACGTCGGCACGCCTATGCCATCAAGCCTGACCGAACAGCTGGGCAGCGACTGGAGCGACGTCTATGACGCGTTTGGACTCGGGCAAGACAGCACTCCACAGATTGAGGGGAGGAATGTGCCATGACCGGATCTCACTCCGGAGGTCACTATGAAGAAAAGTGGCGTGCAGGAATTTCCCTTTGGATTAGATCTCCCCCGTCAGCTGCGGGGTGTACAGGCCTACACTGACGCCATGGCTGAGAGTTTGCCACGGTCGTTGCGTCCTCCTGTCGCCCTGGCGTTGGCACGGGCAGTGGAGACAATCCCTTCCGCGGGTGCCCTGCCTGGCGACTTGGTCTTTGAGCCCAAATGGGATGGCTTCCGGGAGTGTGCCTTGATTGGGGCGGACGAAGTGTCGTTGTTCTCGCGGCAAGGTAGGGATCTCTCGAGGTACTTCCCTGAACTGATCTCGGCTTTGGGACATCAGGTGCCACCGGGTGTGTGCTCGATGGTGAGGCGGTCATCTGGTCCGGGGGCCGGCTGGATTTCGAGGCGCTGCAGCGCCGCCTAGTTGCCTCCAAGGCAGGCCTCGCCGGGATGGTGCGGGAGCTACCTGCTTCGTATGTGGCCTTCGATCTCCTTGCTGTGGCCGGCCATGACATCAGGGAAGTTGTATGGTCCCGTCGTCGGGAGCTTCTGGAAGAACTCGCGCGCACGTGGGTTCCGCCGCTGAACCTCTCCCCGACCACAACAGACAGGGAGCTCGCGGAGGAGTGGTTTCGGAACCTGCCCTCAACAGGGTAGAAGGCCTGATGATCAAGGGCTCGGAGCAAGCTTTTGAGGCGTCCCGGATCTGGTTGAAGGTTAAGCGACGCAATAACCTGGATGTGGTGGTTGCCGCGGTGACAGGATCCATTGGCCGTCCTTCAACCGTGGTGGTGGGGCTGCCGATGTACGGGCGGTTGCGGATAGTGGGCCGTTCCTCTGTTCTGAGTGCTGCAATGTCCAGGAACCTCGGCAGGTATCTGCGCCGGCCTGTGGGGAATCACCCCTGGCCCGAAGAGATCCCGGCGACATGGTTGGACCGGTTCAGCAAGGACAGGGAGCCGGTCCGGCTGACCTTGGTGGAGCCGATTGTTGTTGAGGTCTCGGCGGACGTGGCCTGGTCAGACAGGGCCTTCCGCCATTCTGTGCGCGTGCTGCGGGCGCGCCCGGATCTGGACCCCGCCGATGTCACCATTCCTGAGAAACTGGAGCCTCCATTGCCCTAGGCAAAGCAGAGTCCTAGGACTTCCCTCAGGGACCAACCTTCGCGGGAAAGGGTCGCCAGCCTCTGCCCGTACCATGGCATACCCCCGGAAACTGGGTTGCTGGTGACAGCCTCAGGAACGAAGCGTTACTTGTCCGGTTTGAAGACGAACATCGTAGATGTTGTGCCTTAGACCGGTGCTCGTTTCACACGACAACGCAATATCCTCGGTGCCAGGCTCCGGAGTCCGACGTAGGGAGAGCTCTGCTTCCAGAACTCCGCCTTGAGGAAGGTCACCAAGGTCAAGAACCTGTTGTGACTCGCCTCCTGAGCCCCTGCGGATTAAACCCCGGATGGTCCGGCGGTCATCGGTTGAGTCGCCGGCATAAATCCGTACGTTCTCGACGTCAGGCCCATGTTTCGAATCTGGAGTACCAAGGGGTCCGCCTCTGGCTCTGCGATGTGGAGCCAGAATTCGGTGTCCGGACCGGAGCTCGGGCCCTGAGCCAGCGCCTCGTCCAGCCCCTGGGCGGCCTTCTTCCTGATCACGTTCATTCTGGGCGGAAGCGGCTCGGACCCTGGTCCGTATGAGCTGATCAGGCCATTTACCAAGTCTGATTGGAAGCCGCCTGGAAACCTGGGCCAGGACGGATCAACCACTGTCAATGAACGTTCCGCCCCGGTGTTGATCCAGTTTCGAATGACGGCGTTGACGTGGTTGTCCGCGAAAGAATATCCGACCACCACCAAGCGGTCTGCTCTTTCGAGCCGGCGCTCAAACTCGCGCATCAAGGCGAGCGTCGGGCCATCGCCTCCGAGCTTTTCCCTGTCACCGATGACGATGGCGGGAGAGTAGTTGCTTGAGGGGTCTGTCTTGGTGACTGCTTGTGTCCGGATCAGTCTTTCGGATTTGGTTGGGTCCGGTTTGTTCAGCCTGTAGGACCAGTCGATAGAGCCATGAAGCTTAAAGAGTCTGATTTGCTTGGTTTTTTCATCGAAGACGATGGGGTGTCCGGGTATCCATTTGTCCATTCCCGTTTCGACCGGCACGCCGACTTTGGAGCACATTGTCTCGAGGGTCAGGTCATAATTCAACGTGGCAATATCAAGACCGTGTTTCTGGTTCCTGGCCAGATTGGCTAGCGGCTCGAGATAGGTTACGTCCTCATGTTGGGAGAGGACGGTGCATACTGCCGGGAGGAGTTTGTTTTCCAGCTTCCGGTATACGGATCCGTCTCCTGGGCGGACGGCAGCTCGCGCAATACTTGAAATCAGATGCGTCAGGCTGGTGCTGGATCCGCGCTCTCCCGTGAGCGTGGAAGTGATCGACTCGATGATCTCGCGGTCCAAGGACTCCACAGGGTGGGCGTCGACACCTTCTACGCCAGGAAGCCAACTTGAAACGAACGGTGCTGCTTCGTGTTCAGCCCGTTCGCTAAGGAGCCGAACTGCTGAGAACATCTTCTCCACATTGATGCCGGCATATGGGGACTCCCCAGCTGAACCACGATGACCAATCATTGCGCTGCAAACAAAATGCAGGGCGTCGAGGACGGACCGGTCATATGTCAGCTGCTCGCCAAGTTTCTCGACGAGGAGCTTAGTGAGGTCGGTTGACATGGGCAATCCGGCGTCGACAGAAGCTCCCGCCCCCAAAAGGACCGCAATGCGTTTTTCAGTCATTATCTCCTCAGCCATTCGTTGCTCTCATCACCCACGAGCCGAGACCGAGCTTCCAGCCATCCTAAACCTGCCGTCCGTTCAACCTGGACGTACGCGCACGTACAAACCTTTCACCGATGTGGCACTGCCTGTTGTCGAGAATCACAAAGCTCTCGGCAAAGCGGTGGGCGCAGGCCACTGGCGTGATCCACGATGTTTCCGCGTCGGGTGACGGCTTCACTCGCAGTCAGTCTGTGGGCAACTGTCGAGCGCGGGTACGCTCTGGAACCACGAGGCTTCCATTTGCCCGGCCGTCAGTGACCGTCAGCCGGGCCTCCTTGACGAAAAAATCGAATGGGCCGTGTGCCTCCCATAGAGCCCATTCGGGATACAAGTCCGGCATCTTCTCAAGGCGACACCACCTATCGAAATCCGCGTGGAGCAGACGACCATACGTCAAGTCGTAGTAAATGTCCTGTTCGCCGTGGGATGTTTGTTGCTCTCCGACGCCGACAACGAACGAGCTCGTGCTTTTCCAGCATCGGCAAAATCCGATTTGCGGGTTGCTGCATTTCTCTTGGAAACTTCGACAAAGGCGGGAGTGGAACAGGTCACGATTGCGTCGTAGATCTTTGGAAGGTAGACAGAGTCTTTCTTCGTGATGAACTTCCGCAGGAGCATGGCGCGTATCTGGTTGCCCATGTGCGCAGCTTGATCCCGGCTGCCTCCGATATTGAATTCCTTTATTTCGGGCAACATGGCGTCGAATGCCTCGTACTCAAGCGCCACAGTTTCGAACATCAGCAGCAACTCGCCTGGGGTTGGATCATCTGTCATGAGGCTGAGCGTAGCGGACACCGGGGCGCGGCCCCGGTTGTCTTGGCCAATCTCACAAGCCTTTTCTAACGTCAAGGCAAAGAGACGGTTGGCTAGGAGACTAGCCAGCTGCGACACGGGTTGTACACATGGCCATGCCTTTCGGAACTCAGGCCGCGAATGGTTTCCATGACTACTCATACCCCAGAAGGCCAATCGAATCCTCAAACGAGTAGTCGCTACTCGCGTCTGCGCCGTCCCGGCCGAATAGTATCCAAGGCGTTGGTCGGGGTACTTGTCCCATCCGTGCGGATCCTTTTTCAGCTCGAAACCCGAGGCTTTCAATAATTGCTGACTAGTTCCCCTCGTGTGGCATGCAGGCGGTCGTCGTAGGTGCGCCCCCAAACAGGAAGTCCTATTACCGGAAGGCACGATCGTGTTTGCATTGCGTCGAGCTATGAGGGCGGGAAGAAACAAGGGCCACGGTTGCCGCCCGGGGAACGGGGTAAGTCGACAGAATGCCGTGAACATCCGCGCCCAATCTTGGCGCAGAATCGCCGCCGTTTTGGTCGCCATCATGTTCTCAATGGGTTTCGTTCTCGCACCACAGAGCGCTTTCGCAGCCATTGGATCTGCCGCCAAGCCGTCGCCGGCGGTCGTGCCGCGCGGTGATTGTCCGGCCGTGATTTTCATCGGGGCTCGTGGTTCTGGAGAAAAGGATCTCGCGGCAGAGTCCGGTCTAGGCCCGGAGCTCAACGATTTATACCAGCAGATGGCGAAAGACCTGAGCGGAAAGCTGAAGGTTAGTCCACACTCCGTGGTATATGCGGCCGCTAGTGTTGACGTGCTGACGCTATCAAAGAACGAACAAAACGTTCTCGCCGCACTTCTCCCGTTTGGAGGAGCGGGTGTAACAGCGTTCACCGTGTATTACGTCAAATATCACCTCGACTTGTATCTGGCGAGCATCAACGAAGGTCTCAAGGTTGCCACGGCAGACCTATCGGCCGATGCGGCCGTATGCCCTGATGCTCGGTTTGTCTTGGGCGGCTACTCTCAAGGCGCACTGGTCATGCATGAGCTTCTGCTTAACCTGAGCGACAACGCCAACAAGGGCGACGCTGCGAGCCAGGCACTCTTGCGTCGCATCACTGCGACAGTACTTATCGCAGACCCCGCAAAGAAGAGCAATACAGCGGCGATGCACTTCGGTACCGCTCCACTTTCAGCCCAAGGCATCAAGAGCTTTCTAACCGCGGGGGACCGGGATGTGCCGACACCGTCAAGCACCTATGACCTGTGCAACCTAGGCGACTTCGTCTGTGACTTCTCTTTGGCAACACTCGTCGACAAGGCAAGCTTCAAGGCCGGCATCAACGTCCATATCAACAGCTATGAAGGCAAGAACAAAAACACAGCAAATGCGCTGGTTACGAATACTGGCTCAAAAATCGCCGGTACACTGCTAAGCCAGCTTCCCGGTGTCGTCGACCATCTCAGCATCGCGCCCGCCACCGCGACGGTGACTGTAGGCACATCCCAGGCCTACACGGCTACTGCCGTCGATCCGTTCAACAAACCGCTGGGAGATGTTACTGCCGAGACCACATTTGGAATCTCACCTGATGGAAGCTGCCAAGGGGCCGTGTGCACACCGGCCCTTCCTGGGCCTCACACCGTCAAAGGAGTGAGAAACCTTGTGAGCGGCACAGCCACACTTAGCGCACTACCCGCCTCGGGAGCCAAATGGACAGCGGCAGGCAACATGGTCTCGACGAGATCGGGAAACACTGCCACACTCCTTGATGATGGCCGTGTCCTTGTTGCCGGCGGTACCGGTGCCGGGAATGTATTCCTGCAGCAGGAAGAAATATTTGACCCTAAGACGGGGCTTTGGTCATCAGCCGGCTCAATGGCTCAATCACACCACGGTCACACGGCGACAAAGCTCCAATCGGGCAAGGTCCTCGTTGCAGGCGGTGGCGACCTTGATGGAGCCGCGGCGGAGCTCTTCGACCCGGTTGCTGGCACCTGGTCAGCCACCGGAAGCCTTTCCGCACCGCGACGCGGTCATACCGCAACGTTACTCAACGACGGTCGCGTGCTTGTCGTTGGCGGCCAGATAAGCGGTATCCCAACGGCTACCGCCGAGATTTACGATCCGGCCCTGGGTACCTGGTCGGCGACAGGCTCCATGTCGACCGCGAGAGACTCGCATTCTGCCTCTCTGCTGGCAGACGGCAGTGTACTGGTGGCAGGGGGCTCCATATCAAAGCCAGGAACGTCGGAAATCTTTGACCCTAAGACGGGAACATGGTCGCAAACCGGGACGATGACAGGTGAACGTCGCGGGCAGAATGCGGCTATTCTTCCAAACGGCAGAGTGTTGGTCTTCGGCGGAATCAATCTGCTTGGACCACTCTCAACCGCCGAAATTTACAACCCCGATACCCGAACCTGGGCAACGACCGGAAGCATGCAAGCACCGCGTGCGGACGGCGCGTCCTCGAATCTTCCCAACGGACAAGTGCTCGTGGCTGGCGGCTTCGGCTCCGCTGCATCTGGCGGTCTGACCGCCGGGAACCCGCGGTTGAGTACCGCCGAGATCTATGACGTCACGACCGGCTCCTGGACCACCACGGCACCGCTTCCCGTTGCTTCTCTTATTGGACGGCTGACCCTACTACCTGACGGAACAGCCTTGGCGTCAGGCCTATCTGAAGCCTCATCGATCGCAGGAGGGCCAGACGTGCCACTGGAGCCGTTGCTCTACGTGCCGGCCCAGTAAGTAGCAACTTGCGTGGGACTACCCCTGGCGGCGGTGAAGAACTGCTCACAGATGGCCACGTTGCATCCCTGGGTTTAAGAGATGGCTGGAGGGTGGCGGTCAGTGGAAACCGTGAGCTTCTCGGATGGATCGTCATCGAGGAACACGGCTTCGTGGCCGTGGATTTGCTCGACCAAGAGGCGAACAGATGTTGTCGACCGGCTGGCTGCCGAGGAAACGCTCGATGCTGCGGGGATAGGTACCTCGCTGAGGCGTATGAGCTATTCGCGCGCCAGGAGCTAGACCATGCCGAAATCCGGTTTCCGGACCATCTGGCCGGGTCATAGAAGGTCGAACTGTTTGTCATGCCGACATCTGCTGCAACGTTCCCGGGACGACGGTGTTCCTGGTCGCGCGACTGTCGACGCGGCCTCGGTGTTTTCCCCGGTGGGGGGGGGTGTCAGGGTCGGTGAGGATGAGAAAGCAGCCGGTCGTCAGAGCGTCCCGTCGCATTTGGAGCCGTTCGAGTACCCAGAGGGCGTGCGGAGTACTTGGGCGAGGGTCTCTACCGGCACGAAGATGGATTGCCCACCGCCCCCCGCGTAAGCGACACCCACGAGCAGACCTCCGTCGTTGACGACTGGGCTTCCGGAGCTGCCGGGCTCGATGGGGGCGTCGCTGTAGATCATAGGAAGCGAGGACCAGCCGATTGGATCGGGACCGTACCTCAGGATGTGACCGTTTGTTGTGGTGAGTTCACCTCCAAGCGGGTAGCCCACCACCGACACTTTCGCGCCTGCAGGCGGGTTGGATTGGGCCAGCTGGATCGTGGCGGGAAGAGCTTCAGTCGTCCATACGATGGCGAGATCGGCGATTATGACGGCACCGACAGCGTTGACCCTGATGTCCTGGCCGTCATAGGTGCTCACCTGGAGCACAGTCGCGCCGCCGACGACATGGCGGTTCGTGACGAACACATGGTCGGCGATGGCGAACCCGGACCCCGATGAGAGTCCACCGCAGCCGATATTGCGCACCCTCAACGCAGCCTTCTCGTACTTGCTGAATCCGGCGACTGTGACC
>NZ_DF952478.1:49427-52367 GCF_001263615.2 Arthrobacter sp. Hiyo1
CTGGCCCGGCGTCGGAAGGGGGCGGCACCGGGGCAAGTCCGCAGCCCGCGAGTGTGAGTACGACGAACATGCTCGCGGCAGCCGCGCGGAGGGCCATAGGGATCACTATCCCAGGCCCTGGATTGTGCGCGTGAGGCTGCCGCTGTCGTTACTTGCCACTTGGCACACCGAATTGAGGGTCTGAACGCGAGATTGAACAGAGACTTGGTCGTAGGGCCGTGGGCCACCAAGATATGTCTCGTAGTTCTGATGTTGGTGGATACATGAGGCCATTTCGCCGCTCACCTTCTGCGAAGCAGCCACGAGCTCGGCCAGCATGGCCGCGCTGTCCCCGACTTGGGCCTTCTCGTTGGCAAGCGACCGGATACGGTCGTTGGCCGTATTGAGCTGGGATGAAGTGTCGTTGAGCTTGCTCGTTGTGTCACCGAGCTGGGACGTCAGCGTCGTATTTTTCTGGGCGAGGCTGTCGCGGTCCGCCGTCATCGAACCGAGGTCTCGTGACGTCTCTTCCGACGTCGTGCGCCATTGCTCCGCCGAGTTTGTGCTGTACACATAGCCAGCCCCGAATGCGAATAGGCCTGCAGCCAGAACAACGATCGTCGCAATGTACGGCCAACGGCGCGTCCTGCGCACCGCAGCTTGGGCGGGCATGGCTTCTTCTGTCACTGGAAGCCCTCCGGTGTGAAGTTCTCCAGCTTCGAAGTCCCCGCTAGCCCCCGGCACAGTGTCCACTTGAGTCCCCTAAATTAGCGCAGTCCCCTCGGCAAATCAGTCTCATCCTAGAGGATGCTCGTTCCATGGGACCCGGTATTGGTGAGACCCGCATTTTTGAGACATGCAAGACCTTAATTTCCACCCAGGCAGGCTTCATTCGCGCTCAGTTACGCACCGTACGCCAGCCGCTCACGCCAGGTGATTGATACGGTGGAAATGTCCCGACAGTCGAAGCGAAACATTGAAGTGGCTGCTCCCTGGAAGGG
Source organism: Arthrobacter sp. Hiyo1 (assembly GCF_001263615.2). Lineage (NCBI taxonomy): Bacteria > Bacillati > Actinomycetota > Actinomycetes > Micrococcales > Micrococcaceae > Arthrobacter > Arthrobacter sp. Hiyo1. The sequence continues at coordinate 50,408 of NZ_DF952478.1, forward strand.
GCGCTTTCCCAAGGTCAGAGGGGGCACCGCAATGGGGTTAAGAAGCTTTTTCCGAAGAAGCCGGAACAGCGCAGATGGGATCGTGCCCGCGGCCGCGGATCGAGCCGGAATACCGCCGGAGCAAATGGCAGAGCTGGAGCGGGCAAGGTCCGAACTCGCCCAAGCAGCCGAAGGGGCCGGTGTGACCGCCTTCCATGCCTGTACACGGAAGGGGACTTCTTCCTGGGAAGACGATCCGGCCGCCGTGCGGGCTCTGGCCGCCATACTCAGGGACTACCACGCAGACGAGGCAGCACCGGACGGGCCACGGTCGGCGGACCGGTAGACGGTCCCGGCGTCCGGCTCGACGCACAGCGGCTTTGGAATGGGTCATGCCCTGGAGGTCAGGCGGAGCCCTCCGTGCAGCTCAAAACTGTCGCCATCGGGTACACCGCAGCATATCGTTCCTACTGGGCATCAATCCTGCGTCGGTGCGGCGCGCTTTCCAAGCGGCGCTGTCGGGATGACCGGTAGAGGCGCTGTGTCGAAGAACCTGTATTCCCTCACGGGAAGGTGGATTGGTTTTCCGGCGGCCTCCGCTTTTTCCCGGATAAAACCGTGGTCTTCCGGGGAGAGTACAACCTGCCCGTGCTGGTCACACTCAATGTCTGCGCGCGCGCCCTTGCGCACCCTGGCCGACATGGCGGGCGGCAGGACCAGACATGCCGGATTTTCCAGAAGCCAAGTCCGGGTCCCGGAATCGAGCCCGTCCCACTCGTCTTTGAGGCTCATGCTCGTGAATACCGCCTTCCTGTCCAGGGGCTTTCCTGATGTGAAGTCCGTCCAGATTACGCCTGACCCCACACGGACGATAGGACAGGTGACCTGGTGCCGCCCTGGCGACGGAAGGTAAATTGGGCTCCGGCGGTTGCTTCGCCAGTGTCCGGGATCGGCCGGATCACCACCCTGCACATTGTCAGCATGCTTTGTTATCGTTAAGTTTCCCGTCTGGTCCCCCATCAGGCGGGACATTTCGTACCTTGGAGCGGTATAAGCTGCCAAGGGACCAGTGCAACGAAGTCCCTCCAGGAGGATCTGCATCCGCGGTCGCTACTCGAGCGTCAACGTGGATTGACTGCTTCAACTCCGGACTGAGCCGATCAAGTCACTGGCCTTGCCATCGCGGCAGTGTCAGCGAGCTAGAAAAAAGCTCCTCAGTCTTCAAGCCATCCGACTATGTCTTCGAGCTGTGAGCTGACATACTCCCAGGGTCGGTTGAGGTCGAGGGTTTGCGCGCCTATCCGATTGCCTTGGATTACAACGTCCAGGTCGGGCTGCTTTAAGGCATCGGTGCGCGCGTAGAGAAGGAGTCCGGTGACGGAGCCGTCGCGCCGGGTGTCCTCGTTCTTCACATATGAAAAGATTTGGTACAGATTCGTCGAATGTACGGTCGCCTTGCCCCATGCTCCGGTCTGCATCGAATGGCTGTAGTACTTCGCGTCGATGATGAGAGTGCGCCCGTGGTTGCGGAGAGTGATGTCGGTACGCATCAAGGGCAGTTGCAAGCTGTGGCCGCTTGGCTCATCGAGGTCCCAATCAACGGTGGGCGCGCCGGAGGAGAGTTCGGGATGGTGGACTGTGTAGTACTCGCGCAGGAACCGCTCGTACAGAGCGCTCATCGCATCATCCGAAACCCACGACCTGAGCTGTGAGCTTCCGGAATCCTGAGTGGGGAGGAGTCCGCGGACGATCAGCTCGCAGACGCCGAGCAGCAGCCGGTAAGTGGCGTTGGCGCGGTGGTAGGTGAGCGTGTCCCAACGGATCGACGTCGGTGCCACCAGCGTCACTGCGTCCAAGTAGGGCAGGAGCCGACGCAGAGCATCTTTGCGCGCCACGGCGACATCGCTGTGGCGGATGAGGAGCACAATGACCGACTTCAGTGCCCGGTTATGGGGCGTGTCTGGTTCGTACTCGTCGAACT
>NZ_DF952478.1:52414-53687 GCF_001263615.2 Arthrobacter sp. Hiyo1
CGTCGCTGCGGTGAAGGTAGCCTCGGTGAAGGCCGCGCTTGACCTGCGCGCCGACGCCACGCACAAGGATCTCCGCAAGCAGGTCGTGAAGGTGGTCGAATCGCTCGGCGGCAATCCTGTCGTTGCCGTCGCTGTGGATCGCCCGGAACGCGTACGCCATCATCACGTACACGTTGCGAATGATGATCGAGCGATCGGTCATGCGAGGGCACTCCGGAGCCTGCCTGTCCACTCCTCGGCTTTGATGGGCTCGTCGAACCAGTACTCGTCGAGCAGTGGAATGAGTTCGTCCTCGACGACGGAGTACAGCCACGCGTCGTCGGCGTCGCTGCCCGCAGGACGTGTGAGGTAGCTGTGCCCGATCGCAAATCCCTGGCCGAGCGCTGGGTCGTCGCTTATGGTCCTGTTGAGGTCGACGACGACGGTGACGAGGCGGTCGAGGGTGGGGCTGCCGGCCTCCTGCTGCCACCGGGTGAACCCGGCCGAGTCGAAACCGGGGGGCATCTCGAAAAACCCGAAGCGACGGCGCAACGCGTAGTCGAGGACGGCGAGGCTGCGATCCGCGGTATTCATCATGCCGATGATGTGGACGTTCGCCGGGACAGAGAAGGTCTCGTTCTTGTAGACCAGGCGTAGGTCTTGTCCGCGCTTGTCGGCTTCGATGAGCATGAGCAGTTCGCCGAAGATCTTGGAAATGTTGCCGCGGTTGATCTCGTCGACGATGAAGAAGTAGGGCTGGTCGTCGTCGTCGGCGCGGGCTTCCTCGCAGAACCGGTAGAACGCTCCCTCGGCGAGCGTGAACCCGCCTGTCTCGGTGGGTCGGTAGCCCATCATGAAATCTTCGTAGGAATAGCTCTGATGGAATTGAACTGTCTGGATCCGGCTCGGGTCCTTCATGCCCAGGATCGAGTATGCGAGGCGTTTGGCCGCGAAGGTCTTTCCGACGCCGGGTGGACCAGCGAGGATGACGTTCTTCTTCCGCAGCAGCAAGGAGCGCAGCCGGTCGTAGCCGGTCTCGGAGAGATAGACTTCGCTGAGAAACGCGGCCTTGTCGTATGACGGGAGCGGCGTCGCCGGGACGGGCGGCACTGGCTCGACATCGCCGGTGACGAGAGCCTCAAGTTTCTCTACGTAGTCGCGGTACGGCGTAATGTCGGTGAGCGTTTTTGTTGCCGCGTCCCCGGGGTGCTCCCAGGACCGTGTGGGTCCAGTTCACCGAGCGGACGTGGCGGAACGAGGCACGGTCCGGCTCGAACCGGCCGCCGGAGGTGAC
>NZ_DF952478.1:53967-61427 GCF_001263615.2 Arthrobacter sp. Hiyo1
ATCTCACGGCGGCCGCGCTTGGCGTAGACGATGTCGCCCACGGCGATCTCGTTCTGGAACTGCCACACCGCCAGGACGGCGTTCCTCATTGAACCGCCGCTCTCCTCGACGTCGAGGGCCTGACGGATCGCCTCCCGGCTCGGGTACGCAGCGAGGTTGTCTAGCTCATCCCAGCCGATCGCCATGATGCCGCTGGTCGAGAACTCCTCCCACTCTGAGGCCTGTGCACCGGGAGAGTAGAGCCAGTAATGGCGGGGACGAGGTTCGGCCAACGTGGCGACACCGGTGGCGGCGGGGTCGGGTTCGCCGGCGGAGGAGTCCCAAAGCTCTTCCACGCCCGGTGTCCAGAAGTGGAAGGGTCCCGCGACCGAGCGAGCCAGAGCGGTGCGGATAGCCAGCAGGTCACGGTCTATCGACGCAGGGTCGCTGCCCGTCGCTCCGCCGATTCGATCGGCAAGTCCGTCGCGGATCTTCTGCTTCATTCCCGCGGAAGCGATCGGTTCGAAGATGTCGGGACGGGCAAGGAACTGCAGCGCGTTACGGATGTCGGGACGGTCGTTACCAGAAGAGAGCATGGCGTGCTGTAACTTCCACGGATCGGTCCGGGCAACCTCACGCTCGCCCTCAAGTAGACCTTGCCAGTAGCGGACGAAGGAAGCGGTCCAGGTGACGTGCCGCCACATCGAGCCGTTATACCAGGAGCCCGGTTCGAAACCCGCGATCCCGGTTGGGCGAGCCAGCCACGTCGACATGCGCGCAGGAACCGTCACGGGGGAGTCGAGGTGGGATAGAACCCGATCGACATGAGCTCGGCGAGTCTCGGGCAGGACCGAGCGCAGCGGATGCTCGCGCAGGAAGACGATCTCGGCCGCAAGAAGCACAACATCACGTGGCGCGCCCTGGAGCTGCTGGTCGAGCTTGTCCCACTGTCCCTGGCCCGACCCGACGATCAGGTTGTCCCCGATCCTGGACCGAAGCTCCTCAGCTGCCTCGGCCGTCCAGATCGTCGCCGTCGGGTCGATCACGGACCGACCGTCTCCGAGCATGTGCGTGATCACCTCACCGGCCTCACGCGCCATCGCCAAGTCAGGGGCCGGTCGCGACGAGGCGGCAGCCGCATCATGATCGGTGTCGAACTGATCGTTAGCCATGTCTGCATTCTCCTTGTTCGCCGCGTCCTCCACGGGTGATCTCTCTCGGGCAGAGCGTACACGACCTCGCAACGGCCTGCGCCAGCTTCGCATGCAGCACGGGAGCCCGATCCGGCAGGTTGATCAACTACTGAACCCGGTGGAATGGAGACTCGCGCTGTATGTTCGTGCTCGACGTGCTCGACGGCGTCCTCACCAATTGCCGCACCCGCTCCATGGACCTGGACGCCCTTCACGCCGAGACCGAGCGCGCGAACGACGGGTTCATCACGTCGGCGACGAGGGGTGGCCCACGCCGCTCTACGGCCCCGCAGCGCCGATACTCGGAACGACGACCCCATGGCCGCGAGGAAGCCAAGGTTGTCCCGTGCGAGTCCAGGGCTTCAAGAACGGCATGGGCACTCCGTTCTGCACTCAGCCTTCATCTTCCCGGTCCGTGGCTGCGGGATGGGCCTCGCCTCCGGACTGCGTCTTTGAAGGCCCGCCGAGCCAAAAAAGCGCGGTATCAACGTCCCTCGCAGTCCATGCGTGCCCGTGCATGTTCGCCGTGGTGCGCAGATCTTCCACCAGCTCCATGTAGCGTCCATACCTGCACGTGCTGCCGAGAGTGAAAGACCCAAAGTCTCCAGGCCGGCTTGGGCCCGGTCGTCGTATACCGCCATGCGCCCCGGAGCTGCAGCCAGCAGAAGCGCTGACGCGAGAGCATCGCCTGTCTTGAAGCCGGGCAGCGAGGATAGTTCACCCCGGCCGGCCGAAGCAGCCTCAGGCACCGTCAGCGATTGGTCGTTCACTGCGGCCACGGCCTTCGCGGTCACTGCCCGGACGTCTTGGTCCGGCCTGGTCATCAACTCCCGGACCCAGGTCGTGTCCGCCCGGAGGCGCTTCCAGAACAGCAAGGCACCGATATCAGCCTTGCCGATGCTGGCCGTCGCCCGGATCTTTTCCGCGACTTCGGTGAGGACCTCGTCGTATACCGGCGATGTGCCTGATTGGTAGGCAGCGTGGGAGCTGCGAAGAATTTCCCAGACCTGCGGGTCGAGGACTTGGAATGTGCGTTCCGGCGTGGTCATGGTTCGAGGATGCCACATAGTGGTCGTTTCGCTGGGAGGTGTGTGCCTGGTTCCGGCAAGAAGATATGCTTTAACAAAGCCGGCACGGGGGAATACCATGAGAAAAAGGCCGCAGCACATACTGGCTCCCACCGGTCGGGACACACATCATGCCACGCAAAATCATCGGGGACAGCAACAAGGGCAACGGCACCCCCGCTGCGATCGCACCTCGCCTTGGCCACCGGATCAGGGAAATCCGGCAGGAGCTTCACCACCGGCATCCGGGCTACGCCCGATATCAAGTCACCGACACTCACGCTGCCCTGCATTCGCCTTTTGCGAAGACGCCTGTGGTGTCAGTGACTTCCGATGAGTACCAGACACGCCTCTATGTAAAGTCCCGCAGCCACAACGCCAGAGACAGACTCTCCGCGGTCCGCGAGGCCATCGTCACCTCTCCTTACACGTGGGAGGACCTGGCAGCTGACGGCGTCATGGAATGGGTGGAGGAGTCCATCGAGGATGACGTACTCCTGGCGGCTGCGGTCGAGTCACTGGGAGCTCTGGAAGCGCCGGAGCGCCCCTACCTCGGGAAGTTCACCGTGGAGAGGATCTACGAGATACTAACGACGGCGGAGGCGGCCTACTGGCGCAGGGTTTTCCCTGTCGAGCGCAGCTAACATCGATTCACGGAATACTTTCGGGAGCGTCGCCCGGCATCCAGCGGCACGCCGGAACTCTCATATGGACGTCAGCTCCTTGATTCCCACAGCGACGGCGCATGGATTCGAATTACCGGGCTTTTTACATTCGTCCCGTAACTGCCCAAATCAGCGCCATGAGAGTATAGATAGCACCGAGAGCCAGCCCGATGATGGCGAATACCATATCTTTCTTTGACGCGCCAGGCACTCGTTGAAGCAAGGCAATCGTCGAAAAAACAATGGCGGCAATGCAGATAAGTGGTCCAAGAACGGGAAACCCGAACAAGAAGAACGCGGCGATACCCAGACCAAAACCTGTTCCGGATAATGCGCTGACTGCACGCCCTCGGGTCTGGCTTGCAGGGGCGGAATTGGCCGGTTGGCCTGGCCCATTGACAGTACGGGTAATTGCTGGACTAGTGGTCTGAGTTCGAAGTTGTTGGACGGTTGGCTTTTGCCAGGATCTCGCTGGCGGTTTTGGTCCAGATGAACGGATGGGCCCGGTCTGTGTTCCAACCGTCGATGAAGGCACGGATCTTCGCGTTGAGTTCTTTGACGGAACGGAAGGTGCCTCGGCGGATGGCCTGGCGTTCGATGATGCCGAAGAAGACTTCCACGAGGTTCATCCATGAGGCGTGCGTCGGGGTGAAATGAATTTGGATCCTGGGGTTCGCGTCCAGCCAGGTGCGCACGTTGGCGTGTTTGTGCGCGGCATAGTTGTCCATGATCAGGTGCAGCTCCTGGCTCGGGTAAGCGCGGGCGACCTGTTTCAGGAAGGCAAGGAATTCCTGGTTCCGATGCCGGGGCTTGCACGCCGCGGTGACTTTGCCGGTGGCGACCTCCAGTGCCGCGAACAGCGTCGAGGTCCCGTTACGGACATAGTCCGGGGTGCGCCGTTCGATCAGGTGCGGCTGCATCGGCAGGATCGGCGCGGTCCGGTCCAAGGCCTGAATCTGGGATTTCTCGTCCACGCACAGCACCACAGCGTTTTCCGGCGGGGCCAGATACAAACCTACGACGTCGGTGACTTTGGCAACCAGTTCCGGGTCGGTGGAAAACTTGAACGTCCCGGACCGCCAAGGCTGGACCCCGTAGGCGCGCCAAGCCCGGGCGACCGTGCTGTTCGCTACCCCCAGGCGGGCCGCGAGCAAGCGGGATGACCAATGCGTGACCCCGAGCCTCTTTGGCGGAGGCTTGAGGGTCTCGGCGACGATCTTCCGTGTTCCAGCACCCGCGGGCGCCCCGAACGCTCCTCGTCCTCCAGTCCGGCAAGCCCCGTCAGAAGATACCGCTCACGCCAAGAGATCACTGTTCCCCGCGCAACCCCGGCGCGATGGGCGATCTCCGTGTTTGACAAGCCCTCAGCGGCCAGCAACACGATCCGTGCCCGCTGCGCCAGCCCCGCCCGCGCCGAACTGGAGCGCACCAAACGGGTCAGATCTTCGAAATCACCCTCACGCAGAACAAGGGCAGCAGCGGGACGATTGGCCATAAACCAATCCTGCCAAACACCAACCGTTCAAAGACTAACGCCACGCGACACTAGGGACGTTCTGCACATGTTCTGTCCATTGGCTTCCATCCCACCAACGGATCTGTCCTGGCCGCTCAAGGGTGAGGTACCACGCTGCTGGAGTTTGGGTCATGCTGCGGGCCTGAGACGTCACATGGGACTGTTCGGAGGCCGGAGCGGGGATGGGGATTCTTGGACCAATGAGCATGTAAAGCAAGCGGATCAGAAGAAATCCGCCTGCAAGAAAAAGGATCGCTCCGCCGACCTGCCAAGGCACGATCGTGCCATAACAGTCTTCCGCACGACGTGGGAGGAGAGGCACCGAGTCCATCGGCGCGAACGTAGTCCCGCAGTATGTTCTGCCGTACACACCGTGCGCGTCTGTCGTACTGCCCACGACTTGGTGCGCACTGACGAAGATTCCGCCTATCAACGCTGCGGTTCCTATGAGGAATACCGTGAGTCTCATTTGAACAGTGCTTGGTCCGGAAAAGTAGCTCGCCATGATTGCATTAGAACATTCATTCCAGACGGCATCTAGTGGGGTGAGTCTTTGGTTATTTTTGGTTGGCTTTGGCGCGGATTTGTTCGCCGGTTTTGGTCCACAAAGGTGGTGGGTTGGTCACTCCAGCCGTGATGAAAGAGCTCCGGAATCTCGTCAGCCCTCACGCCCATGGTCCAAGACTTCCGATGGTTCGGGCGCGCCGCAACGGGACGGACGTGACAGCGGAGTTTCGGTCGGCTTACGAGTCACTGGGTGGCATGAAGGGTTGAGGCTCGCCCTCAGTCCCTTCCCTGAATGCTCGGCACCGCGCCGACGCTGCCCTAATAGGAGAGCGCAGAGGAAGCTTGAGGATGCTGCAATGGTTGCGGACGTATGATTTTGCATCAGGCTCGCGATTTCCGCCGATCACGCAACCAAGGAGAGGACCGCCCATGTGGACTGAGCTCGACAATCAAGGTTTTGAGAACGAGGAGGATTATCTAAAGTCGCTGAAGAAGGAGGACAGCTACACCTTCTCGTATCCCTTCGAGTACATAGCCAAGAATCACGGAAATGACAAATACGACATCGACATGGCGACCATGGAGGTCCGCGTCGAGTGGAGTGATTTTCAGGTGGGATACGTTATCTCGTACAGCGTCCCCGATATGTACAAGATCGACCCGGCTCAGGGGAACAGCGATGCCAAGGGGTTCTACGATTACCAGGTCTATGATCGATTGCTGGCCGACCTCTCGAGCGTCGGTATCGAATCGGATGTCATCGCTACGTAGGCGCATCCATCAAAGGGGTGAGGTCGTTGCGGCCTTTCGGCGTCAAAGCGGTGCGTTACAGAAAGCCGGGCGTCGCGACGCGCGTCAGTGTCTATGACGCGCGTCGCACCTGGACTTTGCCTGACCCGGCGTCACACGCCGCAAAGAGATGAGCGACGTGTCAGAACGTCCGCAACAACCGCCTCGGATGGCTCGAGTATGCGTGGTCCTCGCGATGAGAAGAAATGTCCGCTCAGTGTGTGTGTTCATTCTCAGCGCCCCGACTCTCGCTCGCTCGTGCCTCCTGCTCAGCGATGTGCTCGGCAAGAAGGCCCTCGACGACGGGGTCCATCTCGTCCATGATCTCCTGCGCGCGCTGCTCGTCCTCGGACAGCTCCTCCTCGCCCTGCCACTCAAGCTCCCATGCCCGGTACCTCAGCCGCAGCGCAGGCCAGTCATGGATGTCGTCGCCAGCGACCGTGGAAGCAAGCGGCTCCGGTGCTACCAGACCCGCCTCCGCCAGCGCCCGTCGGAAGCACCACCGCGCGTCCATGAGCCACACCCTGATCCGCGTGAGAGGGATGCCCGCCAGCCAGACCTCCTCGTCGTCGGGCATTGGCAACTCAAACAGCGACGGCGGATAGGCCTCCAATTTCCCCCGGAGTGCTTCCAGCTCGTGCTCTCCGCCCCGCCGGACCGCGAGCATCTCCTGGATCTCCCGAAGCATCGCAGAGTGCTGTGATTCCAGCAGTTCCCGCCGCGCCCGTCCTTCGGCATCCTCGCGGTGCTCACTCAGGTCCCGCAGCAGGAACAGGATCCTTGCCTCGTCGAGCACAGTCTTTGGCCGGTGCTCCTTTGGGAGGCTAGCCTCGGCAGCCTGCACGTGCTGCGTCGCCACCAGCAGGAACGAGAGCTCCGCCTGTTGCTGCCATCCGAGTGCCACGGTCGGGACGAGGATCGGAGGGTCACCCATGTCCCGCATCCACGGGTGCGCAGCGCAGTCCTTACGGCGGTCCGCATCCTCCCGCGCCCGTTCGTTCTCCCGCACTAGGCGCTCGAACCGGGCACACTGCATCTCAGCCGCCTCGACCCACATCAATCCCTCGGACCACAACTCTGGTCCAGGCCGTTTCTTTGACTTCGCCATATCATGGATGCTCTCATGCTTTGGCCGCTGCCAACACTGAATCGATGGCCTCGGCCTCAGCACCCCGCGCGCTACACCGTGGGCCTGCGCGTCCGGGGCCATATGCGGGAGTTTTCCATTCGAGATTCGGGGCCACAATTCCGAGGTGCGCGCTCGACGACGCACATTTCCCCGCTGATACCGTGTGAACGAGGGCAAACGGCGGGTTACCGAGCTTTTTGGGGGCGGGGGAGCACATGACGGAGTGGAAGCCAGGCTGGTGGGCGAGAGCGTTCAGGGGCGCTGGGGCGTGGGTGCTGTCGTTGGGCGAAGGCCGTCTGAATGTCCGCGGAATATCAGACGCGGTCGACGTCGATGTCCTCGACATCCTGGGACTACACGCTGATGAGAGTTCGAAGCGGATCGTCATCACTCTCGCCCACCGGACAGAAACGGTGCTCACCGGGCTCTCTCGTCGTGCGGTGCGTGAGATCGGTTCTGCGTACTGCTCCGAGCTCGACGAGAGGCGACACCTCGCCGCTCTGCTCTCAAAGGCGGAGGAGCAGGGCGAGGGGGCCCGCCTGTGGTGGTCCCAGGTCCAAGGAGTCATGAACCGGCCCCGGTGGGCGGACCAGGATACGATCGCCGCGCTCGAGG
>NZ_DF952478.1:61796-66415 GCF_001263615.2 Arthrobacter sp. Hiyo1
CTCCCGTCCGGATGTCGCTGTGTGGCTGGCTGCCGACAGCGATCCGAGGCTCTCCGGGTTTCCCAAGGGCAAACGCGAGGACCAGCGCGCCGCGGTCGACGCCTGCCGCACCGCTGACTTGCCCGGGTGGGCACTCCAGCGGAACGAGGCGTTCCTGGACTGGGAGAAGAACGAACTGGCCGACTTTTTCCGCACGGTGGAAAAGTCGCCGCTAACGGAAGAGCAGACGAAGGCCACGGTCTGCTTCGACAACCGTGTGCGGGTGATCGCGGCCGCAGGCTCCGGAAAGACCTCGACGATGGTGGCGCGTGCTGGCTACGCAATCCGGCGCGGCATCGCGCAGCCGACCGAGATCCTCGTTCTGGCGTTCAACAAAAAGGCAGCCGGTGAACTTTCGGAACGCTTCATCGCCCGCCTCGGCGATGATGGAGCGTCGGTAGCATCAAGCACCTTCCATGCCTTCGGGCTGCGCATCATCGGTGAGGCCACCGGCCGCAAGCCTCCATTCCGGATGACCTTCCCAGGGACAACGGGGTCGGGCGACTCGCGGCGATCGTGGACGTTCTCCGCGACCGGGACCCGGCCTTCCGGCGGGACTGGGACCTTTTCCGGCTCGTGTTCGGCCGGCAGCTGCCGGACCTCGGTGATGAGGCGGATCCTGAGAAGTCGGACAGGAACACCGGTAACAGCGGTTTCGGAACTCTCGCCGGGGAGGTCGTGAAGAGCCAAGAAGAGGTAATGATCGCCAACTGGCTCTTCCTGAACGGAGTCCGCTACGAATACGAGCGGCCGTATGCGCACGACGTCGCGGACGCGCACCACCGGCAGTACAAGCCGGACTTTTACTTCCCGGACATTGACGTGTGGCATGAGCACTGGGCGCTCGGACCCGACGGGACTCCGCCTCCTCACTTCGCTGGATATACCGAGAGTATGGAGTGGCGACGTCGGACCCACATCAGCTACGGCACCGAGTTGATCGAGACGACCTCGGCGACCATTCGCGACGGGTCCGGGTTCGAGCACCTCGAGCAGGAGCTCCGCCGGCACGGAATCCAACTTGTGGAAGATACCGGGAGGCGGTCGGGGAGCCGCCGATCAGCGACCAGGCGATGGTAGCGCTGATCCGGTCCTTCATGTCGCACTCGAAGGGCAACCGCCTCACTCCGGAGGAGCTGGCGCAGCGGGCCGGAGACGGGCTGCGGGCCAGACTCTTCACGCGCCTGTACGTGGTCATCCTTACTGAATGGGACCGTCAACTCCGAGCCGCGGGCCAGATCGATTTCGAGGACATGCTGAATCTCGCCACTGATCATGTCGAGTCGGGCCGGTGGGAGAGTCTCTACCGGCTCATCATGGTCGACGAGATGCAGGATACGAGTACGGCGCGTGCAGCACTCGTCCGGGCGCTGCTGAAGACTCCAGGAACGTACCTGTACGCGGTGGGTGATGACTGGCAGTCAATCAACCGCTTCGCCGGCTCGGACCTGAGCGTGATGACGCGCTTTGACGACTGGTTCGGCGCGGGTTCAACGATCCGGCTTGACCGCACTTTCCGGTCCCCGCAGTCCCTCTGCGACATCGCCGGCGGGTTCGTGACGAAGAACCCCGTTCAGATTTCCAAGAACGTCCGGTCCTCTGCGCCGGACACGGACGAGACTGTGATCGCTGTCAGCGTTCGGGAACGCAGCCAATACGGGTCAGTCGTCAGGCAACACCTCGTGGGCATCGACGAGCAACTCACTGGGCCTGCAAAGGTTCTGCTGCTTGGCCGGTACGCCCGCTCCAAGGACGATGTCACCTCCGCGTTGGATGCCCGGTACGCCAACCTGACCGTCGAGTTCAACACCGTGCACGCCTCGAAAGGAAAGGAAGCCGACTATGTCGTTGTTCTCGGCCTCGAGAGGAGCGGATTCCCCAGCACTATTGAAGACGATCCGCTCCTGCAGCTGGCCATGGCAGCAGCCGACCCGTACCCTTTCGCCGAGGAGCGACGCTTGTTCTACGTCGCGCTGACCCGTGCAAAGCGTTCAGCGCTCCTGGTCACCCGCGCCGGCGGGGAATCGGCGTTCCTCCTCGAACTGGTGAGAAACCGCGCCGTCAAGATCCGATCCGCCAAAGGCGATGACATCACCCCGGTGGTCTGCCCGAAATGCAAGAAGCGCACCATGAAGGAACGCAATGGGCGATACGGGCAGTTCTTCGGCTGCACGGGCTACCCAGTCTGCGCCGGAACGATGAAACTCGCGGATGCCTAGGACTATGAAGACGTCGAAATTCCGGGGCCTTGGTTTCCGACTCGCCCTGGGCGGCCCGCTCGGTGCCGAGTCGATCCGTTGAGCGCGGAGCTTCTGTGCCTTCTCGTAGACGCCTTCCGCTTCGCGATCGCGACCGGCTTACGAGCGTGGGCCCTCGTGGTCGGCCAAGCTCTGAAAGAGGTACTTTGCGTCCTTTTGGGCAGACTCCCTGCCAGGCGAATTACTGGGAGAACTACTGCCGAATCCGTTACGGCTCGTCGGTAGCTGCCAAGGCTCATTGGCTGTCACAAGTGCCAATCAACGGCAAGGACGTGGGGAATTGGTGGTAGTCGGCTGCTTTTAGGCTATGTGGGCGATCCCTAGTTCTCTTTTGCGGTGTTCAGAGAGAACTATTTGAGGCCTAGCATCTGTCGCACCCTCTCATTTACGTGGCATTTAGTCTCTTCTGGGCCGTCGATGGTTACTGGACCACCTATGCTTTCCTTGGCGATTTCGTATGCGTTTTGAATAGCATTCGTGCAGCTGAACGAATACCCGGGATTTTTGTTTATCTCGGCTGCCCCGAGGTTTGCGGCTCCACCTATTCCTCCACCTATGAGCGGTCCGATCAGCGCAACGGCCACCTTCGCTAAAGCTCGCCGGCTGTTTCGGCGTGGCTTGCTTTCCGTCTTGTGCCGTGACCTCGAGGTCATTGTAGTATGTCACTCGTCTAACGTATGTCCGGAGCGGCCACGTCTAGAAATCGGGAATTGATTCCCGATTTCCCTAGTTTTTCGAACAAATGTATGTCTTTGGCGTTTCTTTGCTGACCCTCGCTGAGCCGCTCTGGTAGCCTTTTCGATGCGGAAAGTCCGAGCTCGAGAGCTGTAGCCGTTGTCTGATGGGAGTGGATCAGGGAGGAACCAGAGCAACGCAGCCCATCCGATGAGGCCGATTGCGATCAGCGCACTGAAGATCAGTAGGAGTGAAGCCGTTGTCTCCTCGATTGGCCAGATGGAAACCGTTGTGTAGATCGTGACTCCAAGAAGCGCGCAGCCAGCGTACAGAGACGCAATCACCGGTAGTTCGACGGCACGGCGCTTCGCCTTAAGGCTCGAACGCTCTCTTCGCCCTCGCGCGGCTGGATTCGACCCTAGCTGCTTGGTGTGAGGCGACATGGCGTTAGTGTACGCGCGTATTTCGTTGGTGAAAACGCCATGCGAAAAGGATCGTCTCTAAGGACATCGACGATGACTTCTAGGGTGAACGTAAAGCAGGCATTAGAGGTCCATGCAGACGGACTTACGAAGAGAGCACGGTCTCCACTACAACGCTCCTATTGTGTCGGCATATCTTCTTGAACCTTGACATCCTCGGGGTTAGGCGGTTCCCACACGATCTGTGGCAACCCAATGTGTCTCCTGATCGCTTCGGTCAGCTGATCTTGCGCCGACCGGTGAGACTTCATGATGGTGACGTACGGATGCTGCTGATGAACATTGGTGAGTACATACCCATAGAGCCGGATAGCCGCCTGAACTACTTCCTTCGGCCCTACGATCGATAACTGCTTGTAATGCCCTGCAGCCTCTGCTGCTATCTCGTCCAGTTCAAACGCAGTCACCCCGTCGCGCATCTTTCTATGGGCAGTCTCGCATGTGCGTTGGAGCGCGGCTGCTTCTTCGATGATGAATGTGTCCCAGCGCTGCTTATCGGCCCGCTTTGCCTTCCAGCCTTCATTGATGCGGGTACCTAGGAGCGTCAGGAAGCTCGACACGATTGCCGCAGATGCCGCGATAGCGGGGGTGAGCCATGCAGGGGAGTCGGAAAGGAGTTGGACGATAACGTCTGGCTGCGGTTGCACGATGACATCAAATCATAGATGGTCAGGTCACTTGCATTTATCAGGGGATCCTCGGCTCGATCACGCATCGTTTCACCCGCTCAGCCTGAACCCAGAACTCACGAGCACCCTTGTAGTACTCGGCTTGCCACTGCACCTGAACCAAGACATGTGCCTTTGTCGAGGCGAATGCGAAGCCTGGCTCGGTCCTCTCGGTGCCGTCGTCAACAAATACGCGTACCAAGATGGGTAGCGACCTTTTTGGGTGAGTCACTGCAAGACGGCCGGCATCGCCTGTGGGCGACGCTGGACGCGATCGGCACCGAGCCGGTGCCCATCAAGGGTGACGCTGTCGGCTATGCGAACCCCCTGGACACCGAAGTGCTGGGGAAGGATTGGCCGACGTTTTCGAGAAGAACGTTGAGGATCTCGCTGCTCCTGGTTCGACGCGACCGACCCCGTCAATATCCGCTTCGCCGACGCGCTGAAGAGTGCGGCCCGCGGGGAGTTCCCTGCGCCTGTCTGACCCGCAGGACCCG
>NZ_DF952478.1:66440-67715 GCF_001263615.2 Arthrobacter sp. Hiyo1
ACCGTCCTGCCGCCGGCAGCGCCACGCCGAGCCGGACCCGGTAGACCTTGAGCACCTTCCCCAGCGTCTTCAGGCCCTCGGGGTGATCTACCCCGGTTTCCAGCTCCTTGAGCCGGATCGGCCGGATCCCCGCGACCTCCGCAACCTGCTTGAGCGTGGCCTTCCCGCGGAGCTTGACCAGCAGATCCGGGAGATCCTCGCCGAGGTCCTCGAACATGCGGAACTTCTCGGCGGTTCCCACGCGCGTGTGACCGACGTGAAGCGTGCCGCAGTGGCCGCACCAATACCAATTCGTCGACGGATCATCGCGGATCTTGTCGGGGATCTCGCCCTCGCTACGGTAGCGGCGCTTGAAGAACCAGCCGCCATCGCGCTGCGTCCGGCACTCTCGAGGGGTGCCCTGGTATCCGGCATTCGCCGATGGCTCGGCGATGCCCGCGCATTTCGGCGAGCAGTACAGGCCGAACAACACAGGGTCGTTCACCGTCTTGCCGAGGTTCCCCCGGCAGGTCTTGCAGCGCTGTCGCTGCGGGAAGAGCGTCTCAGCCACGCGTCGTCTCCTTCGACTCGTTCTACTTGCTGCTGTCGTCGCCGGCCTCGTAAGGGACAGGCTCAGCGGATCGGCTTTCCGTCGCGGTCCTCCTCGAGCTTCGCGCGCTTCCTCGTCTCGTCGCGGACCTTGTCACGGACGTAGATCGCATCCTTGTGCGTGATTGGCGCGTCGTGGATGTTGTGCGAGCCGCGCAGGAAGTTCTCGGTCTTGTCCGCGATGGAGTACGCGACCGCCTGCTCGATCGCCGCGCTGGTCTCGTGCACGAGCTGCAGGGCCTCATGGAGTCGCTGCAGCTGCGTGCTGTGCTCGTTCTCCCGGTACTCCAGTGCGTCCATCCGCTCGACCACCGAGCCCAGAAGCGGATCCTGCGATCGGAACAGCTCTGCGGCCGTTCGCGTCGCCTGATCCGTATCGATCCGCACATCGAGATGCGCCAGCAGGAACGCCGTCACGAGAGCCGGCTGGCTCAGGCGCTTGCTGAACCCCCTCGCCGTGCTGTCGCTGACCCCGCGTTCTCGAATGGCAGCTGCCCTGAGCTGCTCGCGCATCGCCTCCATGAGCGGGAAGGGCAGATTGCGCACCATCAGCGGGCTCTCGGTCCCCGGGAGCCTGAAGCCCGACTCCGGGAGCGAATCGCTGGTGCCGTTCGAGGCACCACCTTTCACACCCGATGCAGCGCCTTGGATCGCGTCGCGCTGATCGCTCTTCCGGCTTGCCGAGAT
>NZ_DF952478.1:67899-76831 GCF_001263615.2 Arthrobacter sp. Hiyo1
GTTCCTCGAACCTCCGCGGCTGCCGCCGCCCGAAGATTTCGGCTCATCCGGCCGGTGCGCATCGTCGTCCCGATCGAGCTGTCAGCCGCAGGCTCCTGGGCGAGCAGCTCCTCGTTGGCGATTTCAGGCTTGCCCTCTTCTGCCGCCTCCCGCAAGCGTTCAGCGGTGACCTCGGGCTGAGCCGCATCCTGCTCAGGCGCAGGCTCTTCTGCCTGCCGGTGCGGAACAACGCCCGTCCTGCGGTACTCGTCGAGGAAGGAGGTGTCGACCTCAGCGGGCTCGCTCGTCTTCGCATCCTCGAGCATGTCGCGGAAGCTGGTGCCTGGCATCGCCATCAGAGCTCACCGTCCTTTGGGTCCTTCACTTCAACCCCTCTCTGTCGGAGCGCTTCCACAAAATCAGTCACTTCTGCCTCGACATCCTTCAGTTCACACACTCGTAGCAACGGGTAGCCGTTGATAGACGCCCAGTCGTTCTTGATCCGGTCACGACGCTGGGTCACCAGGAACTGCGCCTCAGCCTGCTCATCAGTCACCGCGTCGAACCACTTCACCGGCTCGAAGTGCTGAATCCCGTCGAACTCGATCAAAGCTCTGAGCGGCGACAGATAAAAGTCGAAGAGCAGAGGGGCTCTGTCCCGACACGTCGGGTGACTCCATTGGGGCTGGTGATCGACTCCGAGACCATGCAGCACCCGTGAGACGAGCTTTTCCCCCTTGGACCCTGCACACAGTGGACAGCCGGATCGGTTGTAGATGTGGTTGAGAATCGTCTGCCAAAAGGAGCCATGCTGGCTGCAGATGATCTCGCACTTCACATCCTGGCGCACATAGACGAACGGCGAATAGTCGTAGTCGTCACCATGAATCGATCGTGCCCGATCGATCCACTCCTCATTTGAGAGCCCCTGGCCGGCGCACTTGGGACAGCCACACTGGTCCTTCACATGAACAGACGGAGTCTGTTCGAACGGCCCGTGCTTGCCGCAGACGATTACGACAGGCTTCGTCGTGGTCGTGTACTTTGCAGCCGAGTAGTCGTACCTATCACCATGGACAGCACGAGCCTTCTCGATCCACTCCGAGACGGAGATTCCACGGCCGGTGCACTTAGGGCACCCCTGCCCGTTTACCACATGGTTCTTAGGCGTTTGGTCGAAGTACCCGTGCTCGGGGCATCTGATCGTGACCTTCGTGCGGTTGTTGAGATACTGCACGCGCTCGTAATCGAACCGATCGCCATGCACAAGATACGCTCGTTTGATCCACTCAGATGTGGACGGCGACACCAGACCCACGCAGGCCCTGCATCCCCGCCTCGCGCTGACATGGTTGACCGGCATCTGCTCAAAGACACCGTGCTCGATGCAAATAATGGCGACCTTGGTCTTGAAATCAACGTACTCCACCAGCGAGTAGTCGTACTTGTCACCGTGGACCGCTCGGGCACGGTCGATCCATTGTGCCGTCGTCAGACGCTGGCCTCCGCGAGTACGAACCGGGCCATCAGAGCTCACCGTCTTCGGGGTCCAAAAGGTACGAGTCACCCCTGGTCAACCCCAGCAAGCTGTCGAACCCAGTAGTGATCACGCGCTCGAGGTTGGCCTGGTTCGTCGACAGCGCCCTCAGTTCGTCGACGACCTGATTGAGCCTGGCGATCTCCAGCGTCGGCAGGTCGTAGTCGAGGTTCTCGCGGCGGATCTTCTCGTCCACCGCGTCGGCCATGTACTCATTCACCGAGGAGTAGCCGCGCTTCTGCGCCCAGTACTCCGCGCGCTGCTTCATGTCACGGTGCAGCCGCAGCACCGCGCGTTCACGCTTGTCGGTGTTGACCGTGGTCGTCGAGGACTCAGTCATGTCTGACCCCGCTCTCTGTCTCTCGCTTCGCATTCGATTGGTATATGAGCCTATTATACTCATCATTCCTCACGATTGCGCGAGTGGTCCGACGCGTCCTATCGAATCGTGATACTGTCGTGCTCGATTCGCGGATTACCTCCGCCCTTGTACGCCTCCTGCGGGCATGCGGCTGAGGTTCACGCGGTGCACGACTTCCACTCTTGCCCCTGAGGGCAGTGTGCATCGCGTGGCGCGGATCGACGCGTCACCTTCCCCTTCGCACACGAACGCCCCGGCTGTATTCAGCCGGGGCGTTCTTCATTTCGCAGCAGCTCACGCGCTTCGCAGGCAGCCTGACATCGTGCCCGTGAACGCCGTGGAGGTCCACAGCTGTTTGTCCTTGTCGGTCGCGAGGTGCTCGACCATCGATCCGGAGCCGAGAGGTGCACCTCCGACGAAGAAGTGCAGCGATCCCGCCGAGAAGCCTGCACGCAGCACCGCGTCGCCCAGGCATGCCCCGGCGGTTGCGATCTTCGCCTTCTGCTCAGGGGTCTTCGCGAACGACGACAGCATCGAGACAAGTCCCGGCCGGATCTGAGAGACCGAGGTGATCTCCTCCTTCGGCTTGCTGTCATAGGCCGCGGTGAGATTCGGTGTGGACGCCGGGGGAGCGGGCGCGGGCGCGGGCTGTGCAGGCTTTGCCGTCACCGGAAGGCCTGACGGCTTCGCAGTGCTCACACTGAGTGCTGTCGCCACACACGCATCGACCTTCTGTCGGAGCCCGCTGCCCAGGAAGCGCGTGGCGGGCAAGAAGCCGACGAGCAAGAACGCAGCCGGCACCGCCAGCTGCCTGGTCGTCGCCGTCCGGGCCGTAGGCATTTCGGAGCCGGCGCAGGCACTCAGTTTCCTCTCTCTTGTTATTCGATTCCCTCTCGCACTCGTCATTGGATAGATCATGCTCGTCTTTGACGATAATCTATCCACGTGTCATTCGATAGGTGGGGTGGCTGGGATCGACGAAGTCGATCCGGGGTCTTCTTCGAAGAGACGGCGGGTCATTCGTTTCCACTGTTCGCCTGGCGTGCTTGCCCGCCCTCCGGCGGGCCGCGTGGTGAAACAGACACAGCGCCGTCTCTCGTCACCGACTACTGACCTGAGGAGCACGTCCGATGTCACACAGCGAAAACACCCCCAACAGCCCTCTGTCCGATGGCGCTCTGTCCAACAGCACAGCCACGGACCCGGCCCTGATCACGATGACCCTGCCGATGAGCCTCGACGGCGAGGCCTGGCACGACATCGAGTTCGAGGGTGAGTCGGCACGATACGTCGACCAGCAGGCTGCCGCCTACGTCATCGCCTATCGCGATCGGATGCACTTCGGCGTCTGCGAGAGCGTCCGTTGGGCGGACTTCCCGGCGACCTATCACGCGATCTTCCTCGAGCGTACGCCCCGGCACACGAGCACCTGTTCATCTGAGACAGAAAGCCACCACATCATGACCCAATACCTCGCACGCGCGCTCCCTGTCTCCGGCCTCCCGCGAGCGTACGGCCGGCACAGCGTGCTCACGATCCTCATCGGCCTGACCGTCATCCTGGGCCTCACCGGCTGCCAGGGCGTGCCGAGCCAGCCTGTCTCGACCGACCAAACCACCACCAGCCCAGTTGCTCCGGCTGCACCGTCGGTGATGCCCACGACGGAGACGCCCAACCAGAGCGCGGCCGTGCCGTTGCCCAAGACCGTGAAGACCAAGATCGTCCGCGTCGTCGACGGCGACACTATCGCCGTCCAGGCAAACAGCGACCTGCAGCCCACCAACGACGCCGGAACCCAGCACACGGTGCGGCTCCTGGGCATCGACGCGCCGGAGATGAACTACGGCAAGGGTGCACCGCCGGAATGCGGCGCACAGGCCGCGACTGATCATCTGACCGAGCTGCTGCCCAAGAGCACCGAGGTCACGATCACCTACGACCAGACTCCTGGCGTGGATCGCACCGACCGTTACGGCCGATCGCTCGCGTACGTGTCCACATCGGCCATTGCCGACGTGAACCTGGCCCAGCTAAAGAGCGGCTACGCCGAAGCCTGGATCCCCAAGAGCGCGACCCAGCCCGAGCGATGGAACGACTACCTTTCCGCCGCCGAGCTGCCCAAATACGCCAAGACCGGCGCATACGGAGCACCGGAGCACTGCCAGAGCCTCGGCCGCAAGTAGGCAACGAGAGGCGAGCCTACGGGTCGGCAGCATACGGCTGGACAAAATCACTCCCCACGACAGGAGGTACGCCATGACGACCCTCTACAGCGACCAAGAGCTGCTGAACACGTTGCGCAGACTCGCTCAGGGCGAGCCCACCCTTGGCCGCCGTACCTATGAGCAGCGCCGCCACGACAACGACCCATCGGCGCATCTGTACACGCACCGCTTCGGATCCTGGGGCGAGGCTCTGGCGGCCGCTGGCCTCACCAGCACGACGCAGCCCCTGCAGTTGCAGGATGCGACCACGAAATGGGCCGAGCCTCAGATGCTCGCAGCCCTGCGCGACTGCCGGGACGAGACCGGGTCCTGACAGTGCGAAGCTACGAGGCCTGGCGCTTGAACCCTGTGCATCCGCGGCCCAACGTGCCGCCGGCAACCAGCATCCGCGCCCGGTTCGGCCAATGGAGCGCAGCCGCCGCACAAACCGCGTGATCCACCCAGCGACATCACAAGGAGAAATCATGGCTGAAACACTGAACACCCAAAATCCCGCCGACGACAGCCTCGCCCAGGTCTACGACACCGTGGTCCAGTGTGCTCGCGCACTCAAGGACACTGCGCCGCATCTGGCCAACGAAGCCTGGAACCTCTGCGGTCACATCAACAACCTGCGAGCCGATCGAGCCCAGCTCTAAACTGCGGCTTGCACCAGTCCGCTGCGCTTGGCATGAAGCTGAGAAACAGAGTCGGCACAGCCGACTCTGGAACATCATTGACAGAGTTCGAGGCTCGAAAAGATGAGCCAGAACTTCCGTCCTGGACCGGCATTCGCCGGACGAGGGATTGCGCTGCCAGCGGCCGGTAACAGGCACACAGCGCAGTCCAGGTAGCAAGAGAGCTTCGCGCCCGTGGTCACTGGAGGGCCGCTCGTCCAACCTCGCCTCCTCGGCTTGCCGGTCCTCAGGCGAGCCTACGGACGGAGAGCGTACGGCGACAAGAACCCGCACGGGAAGCGAAGAGACGACGAGCGCAAGACGGGGCATGACCTCTGAACGCGGATCCGAATGCTACGGGAATCGGGGCAGCTCCCCGACGCCACGAGGCGGCCTACGAACCGGGAAACCGGACGGACCGCGCTTGCTCTCTACCCCTTCTTTCCGGCCTCCCGCAAGCGTGCGGCCGGTGATCACTTCCTGATGCCCGTAGCTGCGACTATCGCGTTGCGGGCATCAGGATCAGCCGGGGAAAGTACCCCGGCGCAAGGGTCTGTGGCTCAACGGCACAGCATCAGGCGTTCCGACTCACCAGGGTTCGACTCCCCAGGCACCAGTGGTAGGTGAGACCCGGGCGACAGGCGCGGCAGCACAGCGCGACGCACTGAAAACGCAGGTTCGAATCCTGCCGGACCCACGAGACGCGAACGGTTTGATTCCGTACTGCAGGAAGCTAGCGCCTGCAGACCTCACATCCTCGAGGCTGAGGTCTCCTGAGCGGGGCGCGTCTACACTCCTCCTTGTTTCGGCCTCCCACAAACGTGGGACCGAAACTCGTCCACCCCGACGAGAAGCCCCGATGCCATTGGCGTCGGGGCTTCTCTTTCATGTGACGGCTCCGGCTTCGCCGTTACGCCAAACAGAGCAGAGCAGGCCAGCAGAGCTGGCTCGGGATCTTCACCGACTCAGAAAACTCTCTGTCCCGGAACACCCCCACATCTTCAGTAACCAGAGGAGCCCGTCATGGCACAGCTCGCTGAGCTTTACGACGCCGACAAGCGCACGCGCGATCCCCAGATCCGCGAACTCGCGGCGAAAATCACGATCCCGCACCCGCTGAACAACGTCCAGTACGCCGATGGCATCTCCCACTGCCGCCATGCGAAGAGACACCAGCCATTCCAGCTCTGCCAGCAGACAATCCGCGTCGACCGGTCACGCCGGCCCGAACGAAAGGCCAACGCCGCATGTTCCCGATGACCCCCGTCCAGAGCTGGGCCACCATCCTCCTCCTCATGCTCCTGGTAGTCGCGCTCACCAAGATCATCGTCGACTTCGACGCGGCTCTTGACCGTCGGCAGGCCGCGAAGCGCGCCGGCAAGGGCACCACGCTGAAGCCGAAGACGGAGCTGTCCGCGACTCCGAATCCGATCCAGCCAGTCTCCCGCACGAACTTCGACGGCTTCCCGAGTCCCTCCCGCGGCGAGATCTACGACTACGCCGTCCACGGGATCTAAAGCATTCCCAGCACGTCCTTTGCCGGGCCACTCGTCGACGGCTTCCACGGAGTCATCGACTGACTTCGCTATTCCCCTTCACCACCAACTCCACATCGAAAGCGAGGGCACTGCCATGAGCATGCTGCGCACCCTGAAGTCCCTGTTCGCCCCTCGCTACGAAGTGCGGGTCGCGCACCCCGTCGATCGCGATGAGCTGGAGCATCTTCCTCGCCAGGAGCGCCTTCGTGCCGTCGACGACCTGGTCCAGTCGCATGCCGTCAGCACCTACGGTCTGCTGCAGCACCTCAGCGTCAAGGGCTCGACCCCGCTGGTCATCCTCGGCGACGAGATGGTGCAGACGGTGATCACCGTGAAGCTCGAGAGCGATCTGGTGGCGATGGATCTCGCTGATGCTCTCCGGGCGCACCTGTGCAACCACAGCACCGTCCTCGTCGTGCCGAACGACCCGTCGAAGAACCTTGAGGAGGCGCTGCGCCCTTGAGGAAGAGCTACTGGATCGAGCTGATCCGACGACTCGTGCACAGGCACGGCTGACCCTTTCTCGCTCGTCTCCTGTACCAGCCCTCCCTCGGGCGGGCACCATACAGCTCCAGAAAGAAGCACATCATGCGCAGCACCGCACCCCGCCTCGACGCCATCGCCGAGGATGTCACTGTCCGTTTCGCTGGCGGTTCACTCAGACTGACCGGCACGCTGCTGTTCGACCCCCGGACTGCGTCGCTCATCCTGGACACCCAGGATGGCGAGCCGGAGGAAATGCTCACGGTGAACCTCGCCGTCTACGGGCTCTTCCCCGAGACCCCTGACGAGATCCTCGTCAAGGACTGGTCCGAGGGTGAAGGCACAGCCCAGAGCCTCATCGACGCCGGCGTCGCTGAGTTCGTGAACGAACACTTCGTCGGACCGTTCTCGTCCCGCGCCGTCCGACTGCGGCTCATCAAGAAGGAGAACTAATCACAATGGGATACCTCAGCGACTACTACGCCCAGAAGGACGCCGAACGAGCCGACGGCTCCGTCGACTGGTCTCAGGTGCCAATCCGCAACGGCGGCACGCTGGACACCGGAAACCCCGAAGACCAGGAAGACTCATGACCAACGACGACTATCAAAACATCCAGCCATCCAACCCCGACGACCTCACTGCCTGGCTGGAAGCGATGCCCGAGGTCGAGCTGCCGCCTTTCGAAGAGACCGAGCAGGGCCGACGCGAGAAGGAAGCCCAGCCGGGCTTCACCGGCACGCTGCAGGGATACCTCGACTGGCTCGATGAGATGCTCATGTACGGCGGGCTCACCCTCTCCGAGCCCCGGCTGCACCCGTGGCGGAAGAACCAACTCGTCCATGAGCTGAAGCTCGTCACCGGCGGATTCTCCACCGACGAAAAGCTGATCGGCCGCGTAGAGCGGGATCTGCTCGGTTTGATGTACTGGGAGTCCAGCCACAGGGGTGGATTGTTCGTCTTCCAGATCCCGCAGGACGCACTCGACAGCGGGCAGGTCCGCGAGTGGATGAAGCCGGAGACCAACGTCTTCGAGACGATCTACCTCGTCGACGAGATCCGCATCCCGCATCAGCTGGGTCGTCGACCCCGAACGGGAGAAGGTCGAGCTCTCCTGCGAGCAGCGCACCGACGGGAACGGCAACATCCGACGAACGCTGATTGTCATGCCCGAGCAGCTGGACGACGAGACCATGCGGCTGTTCCATCGGCGCACGCTCGAGCAGAGCGAGCTGAAGCGATGGCTGTGTCTTTGTCCGACTCCAGCGAGCCGACCACAGTCACAGTGTTCGATGTCGCGGAGTACATCCTCGCCAAGCATGCAGTGGAGCACCCTGAGAACCCTCAGATGACCACCATGAAGCTGCAGAAGCTCGTCTACTACTGCCAGGCCTGGCATCTCGCCTGGGACGGCTGGGCGATGTTCCCGGAGGAGATCCAGGCCTGGGCCAGCGGTCCCGTGTGCCCGGCGCTCTACGAAGTACACCGTGGCATCTTCGCTGTCGGGCCAGGCTTCTTTGCGAAACGCCTGCACGTGCGTAGCGATGTCTCGAACGCTGGGTAGTCCGGGAGGCGGCAGAGCCGCTCCGGGATCTTCATTAAAAATGATGACCCTCTACCGTCATCGCTCCACAGAACGAAAGGTTCCCTCATGAGCGCTGTGCTTGATGCCCCCGACACCATCACGACCCCGGACACGGACACCGATCTCGATGCGGCGTTCCTGGACATCGTCGACCCCGATCGCGAGCACCAGGACGACGACGCCGGCGATCACGACCGCCTAAGCCACTACGTCAGCAAGGAGGACATCGTCCGCGCCGCAACGCAGGGCATCGCCGTCTTCGCTCTCTGCGGCAAGAAGTGGCGACCGTCGAAGAACCCGGAGAACTACCCGGTCTGCCCCGAGTGCAAGGCCGAGTGGGAGAAGCTCAAGGAGGAGTAACCGCATGGCCGACCCCATCACCCGGTTCGACGGCGAGCACCGCTTCTTGTCGAACTTCCACGTCACACCCCTCGAAGTGCACCTCGGGCTTTTCGAGCCCGGAGTCGTCCGGGCCGCCAGCGGAGAGCACGCCTTCCAGGCCCTGAAGACTACGGATGCTGGTGAACGTGCCGCGGTGCTGGCCTGCGAGACCCCAGGCCGCGCAAAA
>NZ_DF952478.1:76917-83435 GCF_001263615.2 Arthrobacter sp. Hiyo1
GGCCGCGCAAAACGCGCTGGCCGCAGGGTGACGCTGCGCCCGAACTGGGATAACCTCCGCCTTTTCGTCATGGAGATGGTCGTCCGCGGCAAGTTCCGGGATCCGGCTCTGGCTGAGCTGTTAATCGCCACCGGCGACGCGCACCTGGTCGAGGGCAACACTTGGGGTGACCGTTTCTGGGGCGTGGACCTCTCCGACGGCCGTGGCCTCAACATGCTCGGCCTGACGCTCATGAAGGAGCGGGCCCGCCTCATCGCACTGCATGGTGCCGGCTGAGGCCTTCACAAGTCCACCTACTGCAGGGGCGCACGGAATCCGTGTGCCCCTGCAACGTCCCGCTGTACTTGCTCGCCTCCCGCGAGAGAGTTCGACTCCGAACAGATCAGCAGAGCTGATCCGGGTCCCACCCTGAAAGAGACTACCCATTGTCTACAGGAGACATTGCCATGCCCGAGAGCCAGCCCACCGAGCTCGAGTTCGATTGCTACATCCAGCAGCGCCGACTCACTGAAATCACCGAAGAGCTGGCACGCGTCCAGACGAAGATCTGCGAAGAGCTGCGGACACAGAACATGATCGCTTTCTACCAGCTGGTTCAGGAGCACGAAGCACATGGCAGGCAGGTGTTGCCGGCCACCGGCAGCAACACCGCGCTGCTTCGTGAGATCAGCAGCGACATCGCAACGCGCCTGAACTACTGAAGAACGCCGCCTGCGGCGAAGAGAGCACGAATACCGATCAGCGCAGCTGATACGGGAACAGCAAGAGCAGTGCAAGAGCATCCGATCGGCAGAGCCGATTCGGGGTGTGTCTTGACAGACAAATACAGACCTTCCGGCGTCGATGCGGCGCGATAACTATCGAACAATCCAAGGAGAACAGCATGTCGAACGTCGCCAACAACGGAACCATCCTCGGCCGCCTCGCCCGTGACCCCAAGGTCTTCGCGAACGAGGACGGTTCCGCCAAGGTCGTCTTCACCGTCTTCGCGAACCGCAACTACAAAAACCGCGCCGGTGAGCGCCTCTCAGATGCCATCCCCATGGAAACCTTCATCAACAAGGATGCGAACTTCGAGTCGACCCCGTACGCGAACGTCCACAAGGGCGACCTCGTGGCCGTCGGCACCGAGCTGCGGATGAACGAGTACGAGCGCAACGGCGAGACCGTCCGCGATCTGAAGGTCATCGCCACCGGCATCACCTTCCTCGAATCCCGCCAGACCGTGCAGAACCGTCTGGCCCAGCGCGTGAACGCCGCCGAGCAGACCAACCGCGAGGTCCAGGCTGCGCCGCTCCGGTCCCCGCCGGCGTTGCCGCGGGTGACAGCTCCGCCGTCCAGGACGAGCTGCCCTTCGGCAACTGAACCTGATAACTGAAAAGCCGATCCCCGGTGCTGCGCCAAGAGCGCGGCCACCGGGGATCTGTCATTCGCAACCTTGACCCGTGGCCGTCTGTGACCCCCACTGGTCTTTTTTCATACCCACTGCATCAGCCACTCTATGAAGAGAGCACCGCCATGATCCGCATCAGCGAACCCACCAACCAACAAATCGAAGAGGCCCGGGCGCGGTTGTTCCTGGCGGACCTCAAGAAGGCTCTTCGCGACCAAAACATCCGTGACGCCGTCCTGGAGCTCAGCGTGGATCGCAACATCCACAACCAGATGGTCTACAGCGTCCATGCCACTCGTGGAGGCCTGCAGATCACGGGTCCAGAAGGCGGGCTGTTCACCCCATCGCGGATACCCCGTTCACTATCGCTCGATTGCTGGCCTACGACGCACAGCGCACTGCCAGGCAGCAGGCGGCAATCACGGAGAACGCAGCCGCGTGATGCGCTCCTGACCCTGACCCCCGTGGTCGCGCTTTCTGCGCGCTGCGGGGGTCTTCTTTTCCGTCCCTGTCTGGCTCTCGTGCAGGTCGGCCTCTTCGAAGCATGTGTCGGCAGAGAGGTTTGCAGATCAGCGGAGCTGATCCGGAGGAGCCATTGAACATTCGATGACCCAGTGAAGGAGTACTGCCATGAGCGCCGTCGCCATCCTGCAGGAGACTCTGCCGTTCGACTTCGAGACCGGGCTTCTTGCCTACACCGAGGAAGACCGCCAGGCCGACGTTGCGCTGTGCAAGAGCTACTTCTTCCGCTGGGCCAGCGCATACGGCTCTGATCAGCCGGCCGCCCAGCCGATCACCTTCGAGGAATTCCAGGCCGCCGCCAAACGGCTGGCCCGGTGACGCCGGCTGCCCTTCCCAGCGACATACCGCTGAACCAGCACTTCAGACCACCCACAGGAGAACACCATGGCGTTCAAGAGTCTTCTCGAGAACGACGAAGCTGAAGCTGCACGCCTGGCGGGAGAGCCCCGAAGGCTCCACCAGCCACGCACTGTCCCAGCTTCTCGTCAACATCCGCGGCAACGTGCAGAACCTGCTGATCGAACTGCCTGACCTGGATGGCGACGGCCGCAAGCTCGTCGTCGTTCCGACCGAGAGCCACTGGATCGGCACCCACGAATACAACAGCGGCGAGCCCCGGCGTCAGTACCAGACCACCTGGACCTGCCTTGTCGCCCACCCCAGCTACCCGGTGGGCGGCTGGCCCATCAGCATTCCCGAGTACCAGCTGGTGCGCGGCACCCAGCGGACCTTCGATCTGTAGACCAGGAGAGCATCACCATGAGCACCAAGCCCACCAACGACTCGAACACCGTCGTCATCGAGAACGGCAAGTACGCGGTCACCGGCATCGAAACAGGTCGCCTTGAGGCGCTTCGCCACGGCGAGCCCTGGCGCGAACTCACCGGCGACAAGCTCGTACTTGGCCTCGCTCAGGAGATCCAGGAGCTGCGTGAGCAGCTGGCCGCCAAGGACAAGCTCATGCGCGACCTCGGGCTCATCCAGGACAACTTCGTGCTCGCAGCCGGGCCGGCGGCATGAGCAAGGGCGACCGCGACCAACGGCACCGCCCGCACTCCGGTAAACGCTGCCCAGAGGCAGCCAATGACGGGTGCGTTGCCTGCCGCACCGGCGAGTACAAGGTCATCGATCGCCGGAAGACCCGTCACCAGAAGGTGAAGGCCATCCGCGAGTCCCTCGCCGAATATAGACTCTTCGGCTGAGATTCCAATCCCGGTTCTGGGGCGTGTCCGTCAACACGCCATGCAGGTTGGATTCCTGCTCCTGGGGTCGCTCTGGTGAGCCAACCGCAGCCTTGTGCTGTCAGAAATGAGGTTCGATTCCCCGCCCCGGGCCTGACTACGCCTTTTCATCCTGAGCAAGGAGCCACAATGTCCATCGCAGCTGAAATCATGCCATTGACCGATCTCGCCGTCGGCGACAAGGTCGTGCTGAAGCGCAATCTCGACCACCCTGCCCACATGAAGCAGCTCGCGTGCGATGCGAGGAACGGATCCGGCACGATGTTCGTCCGGGATCCGGACGTCGAAGAGCAGCTGTGCACCACGACGATCATCGAACGCCGGTACATCCCCGCAATTCCGGGAGTCGGCCTCTGGGGCAGCCGCGAGGAGAAGACCCTCGTACGCCTGTCCAACGGTTTCTGGTACGACTGCGCCACTGGCCTGCAGGACGGGTCCGGAGCTACGTTGATCGCGGTGTGCTGAGACCGACAATGGGTTGCCGCCCTGATCAGTGGCTACTGAGCCCCGACGCAAGAGGGAGAAATCCCCGCGTCGGGGCTCCTTCTTTTTTCCATCGTTACGGTAGCAGGAAGGTCACTGTGAAGTGACACCCCTAGCCCTCGAGGTCGACCAGTCCAACCGTGTCAAGAAGAATGTCAACGTCCAGCGTGCTGTCAGCTGCCCTCAGCCCGTCGAAATACCGATGCGAGTCGATGGCAGGCTGCCAGTTGAAGGTGTAGCGCAAGGTGAGGCTGAACAGCAGCAGATCGGCGAACAGACGGGTGATTCTCCCGTTTCCATCCACAAAAGGGTGCACCCTGACGAGCCGGTGGTGCGCCGTCATCGCCACCCAAACCGGATCCATCTGATCCTGTTCTACCCAGAACTCGATATTCCCGACCTCAACTGCCAGTTGCTCCCGGATCAGCTCCGGGGCCACGCCGATGGTGACCTCCCGGGTCCGGATCTTTCCGGCCCATTTCCAAATTGGAGAGTACGAGTGTTGGTGAAGAGCTTCCAGGACGCCGTGCCTGGCGAGGTCGAATACGGTGATTTCGCCCGCGCCGATAGCCGACATGAATTCACCCTGCACTGCGGAAATGGCGTTCGATTCAGCCTCATATACCTGCAGCTTGGTGTCGAAAGACACTCCGTCTACGAACGCAGTCGCGTCCTCCGGGTCGACCGGTGTGCTGTCGTATCCCGGGCTCACAACGCAGCCGCTGCATCTCCCGGCGGCTGACGGCGATCTCTGTCCCGCACCCGGATCGAGAGCACATCTGCGACGGCCTTTCTCGACTCCTCGGTGGATTCCACAACGATGTGCTCCGGCTGGACGGCACGATCTTCGATGGCCATCGAGGCGGCCACCTGCTCGGCAATGAGCCGCCCGTCCACTTTGATCGGCTTCATGGCCGGCCTTATCTCGAAGGACTTGAACACGAGGCCGAGATGTTCAGTTTTGGCCATGGCTGCTCTCTTGACCAGACCCTCGGTGTACTTGACCTTCTTCATCCCGCCTCCTTCCGCCAGTTACTGTTCACATTTTACGTCGGCACCGCAAGCCGGACAGCCCGCAGGTGAAACGGGTGCTGAGCTCTTCTCTTTCTTCGTCGGTACTTAGCTGATCGGCACAGCCGATCCGGATCTGGGATCGAAGGACATTCCGCTCCTTCGTGATCTCAGAGGAGCGAAGCGCGATGAGCAACGACGACCACAAGTGCAGCCTGGCCCAGCTCGAACACGGCCTGAAGGTGCTTGACCGGAAGCTTCAGGCATTGGATCTCAACGCTCCTATGAAGCTGCGCGCCATCGGCGGCTTTGCGCTCATGAAATACGGCATTCGCGCTGCCGACCGTGCGTTCACCGTCGACATCGACACGGTAACACCTGACTTCGCACCCAAAATTGCAGCTGCGATCCACGAGGTGGCGGCCGAGCTCGACCTTGAACGTGACTGGATCAACAACGACAACGTCATGGACGGCGGCGACGCTGAGCTCGTGGCAGCGATGTACCAAGCCACGTGGATCCCCGACGACTCTGCAGTCTACGAGTGCATCGACCTGCAGCTGGCCAGCGTGCCCACGCTGACCCGTGCCAAGATCATCGCCGCTGACACCGCCGAGTTCTCGGGCCGTGCCCAGGACTTGCCGGATCTCCTGGAGTTGCTGCGCTTCCAGGGCATCAGGACCGCCGCGCAGTTCGAGACTGCGTACCCCGATCCTTACGACGAGTACCCCACAGCCCACGACGCTGTGCGCGAGCACTTCGCCGCGAACCGCTCACTCCGTGACCCTCGAACACCCAATTCGCAATCGGGAGACCGCCATGACGAATCAATGGAAGACCGATTCCATCGGCTCATAACGGAAAGATGAGGTGAAAGGCCTCTCAAGTCACCGACTTCATGAAGGGCTCCGCTTGCCGCGGAGCCCTTCATTTTTCTTTAACGAGCCAAAGCGCTGCAAGGCAGCGCCGGGAGTCTCTCTGCTGGATTCATTACATCTACCCGGAGTGAGACTGCCATGACTGAGCGCATCGAGCACACACTGCTCTACATCAAGTACGTCGACGACATTCTGGCCGAACAGGGTGCCAAGGCTGTCGACGGCATCATCTCCGGCATCAGTCTGCGCATCTTGACTCGGACGCTGCCCGATGGCCGGACCTCGGTTGCGGCGTCGTTGTACCGGCGCACGCACCGTATGCGTGCCTCAGGCAAAGCATTCCACTACTGGAGCGCCGATCGGCTCACGGCCCTGTCCCGCACGAAGCAGGACTTGGTCGTCCTTCGCGACATCAACCACCGCACTGGCAAGTCCACCACCGAGCACGTCTTCGCCGAGCCGGTCATCGAGTCATGGATCCGGGACCTGGCAGGGACACTGCAGCGATGGTTGGTCCAGCACCCTGGGTCCCGGCCGCTCGAAGGACCTGAGCCCGAGGGCGTCGATGTCGCGATCACTTCGGCGATCAAAGCGATCCACCAGCACATCGGTACACTGCCGGACTGGAACGAGCGCTTCCCGCTGCTGAACGCCATGGATCACAGCCGGGCCCGTCCGGCGGGGACCTACATGCCCTATCTCGATGCGCATGACCACGCGCAGGTGGCGAAGAATCTCTTCGGCGTTCGTGCCTACCGCCGGCCGGTGGCCCGTGAGGTCGAGCGCCTGGAGATCAACACCCTGAACTGGTTCGCGCTGTTCCGCGGGCTGGTGCCGGTGGACTGGCTCATCGACGCGATGAGTGCATCGGGTTCAGCCTGGGCACAGGGACACTCTCTCACCTCATTGCAGCGCCGGGGGATCAGATCCATCCTGCGCCGGACGCCACAGCCTGTGCTGCGGCGGATCCTGAAGGAGTCTGCCCACCAG
>NZ_DF952478.1:83619-88115 GCF_001263615.2 Arthrobacter sp. Hiyo1
GGCGTCACGCGGGATCTCGACCTGCTTCCGGAGATGATCGCTGCTCGCGGGCAGCGTCGCATCCGCGGCTCCCGGGACCTCGAACACCTGATCCGGGATCTGCCCGAGATCGAGCGCTGGAACGACATCCGAGGCCGCGCATCAAGCAGAGTTATGCAGGAGGAGGCCCATGCGCTGTACGAGATTAACCAGTACAACCGGCAGATCGAGTTGCTCCCCGAAGGCACGGCACAGGTCGCAACCTGGGACCTCTGGAAGGACGAGACGTTCCGCCAGCAGGCCTTGGGGTTGATCGAGGACCGTCGGCGCGATCTGATGGCCGCCGGTGAACGGGCTCGCCTCGAGCAGCATGAGGCACGCCGCCGTGAGCGCATCGCGCAGCAGGCCCAGCGCCACCAATGGGCAATCGAAACAGCTGTCCTTCTGGATGGCTGCGAGGTTGCCCCAGGGTTGAGCTTGGCCGTCGCCAAGAATGCAGAGACGCTCTCGCGTTGGGGCGCGATGCTGAACAACTGCATCGGAGCTACGCCAGCGAGTTGGAGCTGGACGTCTTCGTCGCAGTCATCGAGGCAGTACCCGTGAGCTCGCCGGAGGGCCGGCCAACAGAGTGCGTGCGGCTGAACCTGCAGATCACAGAGGCAAACGGCGTGGAGCAGATCCTCGGGAAGAACAACCGTGACGCGGTGCAGGAGCTCGGCGCTGAAGCTCAACTGGTCGTCGACGCTCTGGTCGCCCTGGGGATCGACTTCCACCCGCACGCTCTGGGCATGAAGAAGCTCCACCTGTCTGAGCGTGTGCAGTAGCAACGCTTCGCGTGTGAACCCCGGCTCGGTGCATCCGCATCGAGCGGGGTTACGAAGGAGTCGATCACGTTGAGCGAAGCAAACATCAGGAAGAGCGATGAGATCCTGGCGTTGGCCAGGTCCGGAGCCAACATCTGGTGACGACGGGAGGAATCCCGCTAAGCACCATTTCGAGATGCCAAACAGAAGTGGCATGTCCTCACGAGCCGACATAGAGGCGCGGTTCGTCCGACGCTTCCGATTCAGCAGTCAGACCAAGCGCATCCGCGGCGAGGCCGTCAGGCACTCGTGGGGGTACCGTCGGCGACGACATAGGTCACCCTGTCACTCGCGTAGTAGGCACAGAGTCCGTCCTTCGGGAAATGAACCCCAACGCAGTAGATACCCTGCAACGTCCCGACGTTGTGTCCACGGTCAATGAACTCGCCGATGTCGTCCCGACCTTCGACCCGAACCAGCTTCCGGTCGTCTTCGCGCGGCCTGAAATTCGCCATATCTCCAAGACTGCTCCTCGTCCGGCTGAAGGTGTGGGAAGGAACAGCGTGTCGCATCGGGCATCAGCCAAACGAGACCTCACGAGGCAGGCAAAGACAGGCATCCGGTGGAGATCCCCTATATGGACAGTCGTTGTATCGTCTAGGACGCGGTCGAAAAGTGTATGCTCGCCCTCAGCAACGTCGATAACGGAAGTGCCAGGTTGAGCGGCCAAATCTATAACGAAGCAGTCAAACACGGGCGCTTCTCTGATCTCTCAGAGATGCGCGCCTACGCCCGCAAGATGATCGGTCATTGGGACCGGTCGCGGGACAAGCCCTTCAACATGAAATCCGAGTTCGACGTCCAAAGCGGGGGGCCGTTCATCTGGAGCTTCGCGAACCATGCAGTCAACCTGATGCGGACCATCATCGATCTCTCGGAGGCGGACCGCATGCTCCACGCATTGCCGCTGATCCGGCTAATGGTCGAGAACGCTATGACCGCGATCTGGCTTTACCTCGAGCCAAGCAACGCCAGAGCAATCATCAAGGAAGGCTTCCGGCAGAGAAGGGCGGCCTTCGAGAACCTGGTCGAGACCGAAGCAGAAGGATTCGACCGGTCCGACATCGATGAGATCAATGGCATTCTGGAGACCCTCGATATCGAGCTTCCCCCATTCGAGCAGAGATGCCGCCAGATCGTCGGCGGGCTCGAGGTCTACATCCACTGGCGGCTGCTGAGCACGTACAGTCACGCCGGAATGGGCCTGGGCGACCTCTATCTCGAAGAGATCGCTGAGCCACCCGGACTGGCGTTCGCCCCCGACGCGAAGCTCCAAGGACACGAATCATGGCTTGGAACAGCTCTCTGCATGCTGCTCGCGGCGATGAAAGTATGCAATCTCATTGACGGCAAAGGGAGTTTGAAATCGCAGATCGAACAAGCTGAGCGGAAGATCGGGGTGCCGATGATATTCACGAAGGCACCTGTCACGGGCAAGAAGAAAAAGGGCGCTTCGAACAAACAAAGCTAGATCCGTCCTGCTTGCAGACCGGCTTCCGCCAAGGCGCATGCTGCACTGGTAGGGCCCACGCCGAGCGTTCGAGCAATATGGGAGCCACGTTGAGACCAACTGTTTACAAACAAACCCGAATTCTGTTCGTGGGTTCGGACCTGTCCGAGCTCCTGAGACAACGCCGGGATGCCTATGCCGACGACCTCGCTGAATGGGATCCTGACGACATCCTGTCGGCCCCCGGCGACGTCGCGTCTGAGCTCGGATACCGTCATAGGATTGACTGTCCTGTACTCCTCAGAGACGAGATGTTCCAAGGACGTCCGGTTGATCGAAAGGTCAACCTAGGACCGGAATTTCGCCCCGAAGACATCCGGCGACAAGTCAAGGTCTACAGGGCGACCATCCCCTTCTTAGGAGAGAAAGAGGTTTTCCTCCGACGTCCCGGCCGCAGCGATTTGAATCCTCCGGCAGCGAATCTGGACAGAGCATCCCACACGCTGACCGTCGAATACGAACAACCTGCGGGGAACGCCCCCGAAGCCGAGACGATCTCCAACGACCTGTTGGCGCAGATAGATCAAATTGAGAAGTGGCTGAGCTGGTCGAAGGAGGCGATCGATCAGCACAATGCTCAGATGGCAGATGTGGCTGCGGTGGAGCGCCGCCGCACGGAAGTCTTGGCGGAGCGGAAGCTTCAGGACGCCATAGGCATTCCGCTGCAAAGACAAGCCGATGCCGATGCCTACAAGGTGCCCCTCGAAAGGAAGACAGTTCGAGTTCGACCGAAGGCCGCGAAGCCGTTCGAACCTGAACCTGCCCTGGACGATGCGGACTACGAGGATGCCATGCGAGTCCTCGAGTCGGCTCGCAACGCCTTGGAACGGACGCCTGAGCTCGCAGCGAGCTTCACCGAGGAACGGATCCGCGATTTGCTGCTGATCTTCCTGAATGCCACCTTCAAGGGAACAGCGGCAGGGGAGATGTTCAACAAGCAAGGCAAGACTGACATTCTCATCAGAGAACGCGATCGGAATGTCTTCATCGCCGAGTGCAAGATCTGGAGCGGTCCGAAGACGATTGAAGCTGCTTTGGAGCAGCTACTCGACCGCTACACGACCTGGCGTGATGCCAGGGTGTCACTGCTGCTCTTTGTCAGGGGCGGAAACCCCACGGCGATCGCGGAGAAGGCCGTCCAAACCATCATTGCCCACGAGCGCTGCCTTAAAACTGCACGTGCTGGCGGCCCTGGTGAGCGAAGCGACTTCATCTTCCATGCAGTCAATGACCCGGTGCGAGAAATCAAGCTGGCCTTCCTCCCGTTTTTCTTGCCAGTGAAGGCTGACTCGGGGAAAGAGATCTAATTCCCCGTGAGGTGAGCACGATCCGCTCGAAAAGGCTAGATGGGTCTTTTCCTAGGATCACCAGGGGGTCTATCGTTGGCGATCCGCCAACGTACATTCGCGGCCACTGCCGGCGCTGATTGTGATAAGCGCCAGACTCATTCGTCGGCATTCATTCTATCATGAGTCGAATGGGAATCAAAAGGCTGAACCGGTCATTCGGAATGCGTCAGGAACGTCAGAGACCCCCGTTGGAGCAGTTCACTCCAACGGGGTCTCTCTTTTTCTCTCGCGTACTGGCAGTGTCGATGTCGCCTCAGCTCGCTTCGCGAGACATGGCTCCGTCCGTGACGAGCACCGGGACGTCGGCGCACCGCTTCGCGGAGCAGATCGCCACCAGCTCAGTGACATCCGGCACCGGCGTATCCAGTGGCAGAGTGTGCCCGTGCTGGCGATCTGCGATCTGCCAGCGGTACCCCTGGTCGACGACGCTGATCCGGACCCGCGCAGGGTCGCCGGCGGTTGTGACGAACACCGCGGAGCGTTCGTCGGTCATCCGTGCCACAGCCGGAAGCGCACGCTCACGAACTCGTCGGTCAGCGCCTTGGCCTGAGTCTTGTGCTCGGGATCAGTCATCGTTTGTTCAGTCCTTCGTCTTGTCGTTGCTTCCTGGGGAGAGCGCCAGGCTCTCTCGCTCCTTGTAGACCTCGTAAAGCGTCCGGCCGGTGCCATCGACCTGCAGGAACGCCAGCAGCGCCTGGCCGATGTCGATCATCTCGGCGGCCACGAGCGCGAGCTGCGCTTCGAGCCAGGTCTTCATGACCCGCCAGGCCACCCGCTCAGCGTGGGCGCGGCTGG
>NZ_DF952478.1:90528-96688 GCF_001263615.2 Arthrobacter sp. Hiyo1
CCGGCCGCGTCGGGGCAGCTGCTCGACGGGCTTGTTGATCACGTCGACATAGCCGTCGCGCGCGATCGACTCGCGAACCAACATCCGCATGGAAGCGGAAGCATCGTCCTGCAGGTCGAGCCACGCCAGAACTGATTCGTCGACTGCGGGAACCGTCAGCCGTACGCGCCGCGGCTCGGGCTTACGCTTCGCTGCCATGAGCGGCACCCCCTTCGCGCATCATGTCCATCTCTCTCCTCGAAGTCCTCTGGGAAGCATTCGACTCACGAGTCGATCACTTCAACCGTTCATCGCCCTCCCATTCTAATGGTCATTCATGACCATTCGCAAGGCAATTCGAATCCGGATGCGGGCGAATCGTGACCGAATCCGGTACGACCCCATGTCGGCATCGGCAGTGAAGCAGGTACACGCTCTGGACGATCTGCACCCATGAAGAAGCCAAAGCTGGGCCTAATGCGGGCCGCCTATGGACCCCAACGATGAAGCGGTCATCACCGGCTGATTATTGGCCGCTTCCGACAGCTATATACCGCCCACTTCGCCCGGCGATGGGCTGGCTCGAAAGCGCTGGTCAATCGCGGTGCTGTGCCGGGCGGACTCCGGCCACGAATGCGCCGACTCGTGACCGAAATGGAGCCTTGCACCACGAACTGGTGCCGAAGACGGGCTGAAGGCTTCGAATCGGCAATGCCGCGCCCGGACATGAGCGATCCTGTGCCGGATACGACCGGCAGTCACCCGTGAATGGCTCGAATTGATACTGAGATTGACCGGCTTCGGAACGTGAAAACAGTCTCGATCGCGCGCCGCCGGCGTCCCGTCACGGGCTCTTGAGGGCTCGAACCAGGTGTCCAGGTCAGGGTGCGATCCGATCGGCCGGAGGCCCCGCACACAGAGGGCGACCGGGCTGTGCCCGACGCATGCAGCCCGCTGAGCCAGGGAGGAAACAAGGAAGCGACGACGCGTAGAAGCGCACTGCTTCCTCCCTGGCGCAGCTGGAAGACACCCCTGTGGGCGTTCGGATCGGCAGGCCGTTACATGGTGGTGCCGACGACAGAGCAGAGCTGCTTGAGAGTTGGTAGCTCTCTTTTTCTGATGCGCCGACGACTGATGCACAGACGGGTCGCATGCTGTGCAGGTCGTCCTCTCGGACGGCGCGACCCCCACCTCGGGCGCGGTGCTACAAGCGCTGCCTCGCAGTGGGCGAAGACAGCGCAAACGAACCGCGGAGGTGGAGGACGATGCCTGAGCGCGAACTCCCCGGCGACGCGGCTCGCACAGCTCGCCAGGCAAAGGGATCAGATGCCGGGGAACCACGACAGCACCCAGGCGGAACAGATGGTCCAGCGGTGCTGGAACGAGGTGGAGCACCAGCCGCTGCGCGGCGCAACGTGAGGTCGTTTCGCAGCATTGTCCATAGCCGCAACAAGGGGTGAAGCCGCGGGCGGCACGGCTGTGACGGCAAGCGCCGGGCATCGGCACTGCGTGCCAGCAGGAGCTGCAGCGCCCAGGGGAGCAGACCCGTTCCGAGGGGGAGAAGGACCGTCGCTCGTTCCTCACGACGCCACGAACGGGCATTCGTACGGCAGTGCCAAGAAGCACCAGAAGAGCGAACAATCAAAGTGGCCAGATAGCAGGGGAACAGCACCGGTTCGTACACTCGCTGCGCGAAATATCTGACGATCTCCGAACCGGTACGTACCAACGAGTTCCCCTGATAAACGTGCGTTCCAGACCTCCGCTAACGCTCCGGCCGTGGAACAGACGGTGGAAAAGGAAAAAGGGCATAAGCAAACCTGGCAACACGTGTCCTGCGGACCCTCGCTACGCTCGGCCTCTCCGCTGCGCTTCGAGGACGTGTTGGTCGGCATAGCCGACGGGTTTGTCCCGGTCGCTGGCGCTCCCTCACCTCGCTGCGCTCGGCATGCCCATTCGCTTCGCTCAGAGAAGATGAGCCGCTGCTCTCGTCGCCCGGTATCCACAGGTGGACGCCCTTGCGGGCGCACCAATGAAGTGTGGGGCGACGACCGCTGAACCTGCGGTGGACGGCTCAGAGCCAGCGGAGCTGGCACGGGAGGAAACAGGAGTCAGAGAGGTCCTCTGGCCCCTGTGCATTTCATGCGGCTTAGAAGCGCGACAACGCGCACGAGTCTCGGCAATGCACAGTTGCATCACCTTCCATCCGATTCGCCCAACCCACAGCCAAGGAGCACCCATGTCTGAGACCTCCACCGACCAGACCCCCGTCGAGCCATCCGAGGATTTCATCCGCGGTGCCAAGGCCGCGGCCGAGTCGATGCGCCTCTACTTCCTCGACGAGAACGAAGGCCCGATCTACGACGTCTCCGCCGAGGAGCTTCAGTCCCACACCGATGGTGCGGTCGCCGGTGCGCTCAGCGATGAGAAGCTGCGACTCGAACGCGCCCAGGCGAGCTGAGCTCCATCCGTCGACTCGACAGCCGGGAACCACATGATGCCCGGCTGTCGAACAGGCGAATGGCGACCACACAGCTGCTTTGCACAGTGCGATGCAGCTTGAGTGCGCCATCCGATCAGCCTCAGCTTGACCATCCCGACTGCGCACTCACACTCAATTCGCGAATAATTCCTGAAATCATTCCCATCGAGAGGCAGGACCATCCGCATGACCGCCATCAAAGAAGCCGTTATCGTCGACGTCGACGGCACGCTCTGCGACGTCTCAGGGATCCGGCACTACCTGCTCGACGACCCGAAGCGTCGGAACTTCGAGAAGTTCCACAAGGCCTCCGCACTCTGTCCTCCGATCCCGGACACCCTGACCTGGGTGCACGAGCATCTTGCTGCCGGAAGGGCAGTGTTCGTGGTGACAGCCCGCAAGCGGCGCTGGGAATACCTGACCATGCAGTGGCTCCGGAAGTGGGAGATCCCACACGATGTCCTGCTGATGCGTGCAGACGCCGACGACCGCCGGAACGACTTGGTCAAAGCCGACATCCTCGCGCGAATCAGGGCAGCCGGCTTCACCGTGACCGCTGCCATCGACGACAACCCCGGCGTGATCGCGCTCTGGGAGGCCGAGGGCATTCCCGTCACCGTTGTCCCCGGGTGGCCCGAGCCAAACACCGAGATCAATGCCGGCACGGCAGCCAAGAAGGAGACCGCCTGATGTCTATCAAGCTCGCCAATGGCCACCAGACCATCAAGTACTCGCATGTCCTCCTCATCACCGGAGCTCGCAGTTGGGACGACGAGCCAGCCATGCGCGCTGCATTCCGCGACACCTGGACGGCCTGGGGGTCGGCCAATGTAACTAGCCCGCTGCTGATCTCCGGGCAGTGCCCGGATGGAGCGGATGCCATGGCTGAGTCTCTGTGGCGAGCTGAGGGATTCGCAGTCGTGACCATTCCTGCTGACTGGGAAAGGCACGGCCGCAAGAAGGCTGGGCTCATCCGCAATCAGCAGATGGTCGACCTCGCAGTGACCATGCGAATGCAGGGGAGCACTGTGCGTACAGCAGCATTCCTGGACCTATGTCGAAAGGCCGGCTGTACGCAGCGACACGGCGAACAGCTCATGCCGCACACGCCGGGGCACTTCTCGCATGGCACCATGCACTGCCGGACGCAGGCCATTCGAGCCGGACTCGAGACCGTGGACGTGATCCACTCGTCGCTCCCGCCGTTCTGACACTGCAAGCACAACGAAAAGAGCCCCACTGCCAGCTGGCGGTGGGGCTCTTGAGCTGAGAATCAGGCGAGCAACCGGTGACTACTTGCTACGCGTGATCTTGTGCGCCGCGTCGTAGGCAGCCATGACCTCTTTGGGGATGCGACCATACGGCGCGAAGTCGAAGCCGTTCTCCCGGCCCCACTCGCGGATCTTTTCGCGCTCCTCCGGAGTCGTCGTCGGGACCATCTTCCGGGGCTTCGGTGGCTCCTGCGTCGCCTTCCGACCGGCAGCGAGATACGACTTCAATGCCGCCTCAAGCCCCTGTCGCTCGTCATCTGTGAGGTCGATCTCGTACCACGTTTCACCGAGTCCGAAGGTGACCCGTTCGGCATCCTGTCGACCACTGAGGTCCGATTCGATTACTTTCTTTATCGCCATACCACTGAGGCTAACTCATCGGATAGCCCATTGGAAAGCCCATTCGACTGCAAATGCTTGCCATTGGCCGCAAGCTCTGCTATGTCAGCAGAGTTGACCACTCGATGCTGTGAAAACCGCATCGGACTACCACTGTGAACAGCAAGGACACCATGAACACGAAAACCACTCTGCCCGACGCTGCCCGCCAGTGGCGAGCTGATGAGACCGAACCCGCCGCGGACCTGTTCGCGCTGCTCTGCCAGCGCCGGGGCTGGAGCGGCGAGTACCTCGCCGCGATCGACGTCAGCGAGCACGCTGTGCTCAAGGACCTCGACACGATGGTCACAGCACTCGAGGAGATCCGCCGTAGCGGGGGCACGATCACGATCGCCCCGGACTTCGACATGGACGGCATCTCCTCCGGTGTGCTCGGCTACGCCGGTCTCAAGGAGCTCGGCTTCAACGTCAATCTCCACATCCCCGACTACCGTCGCGGCCATGACCTGACGCCGGAGGACATCGCAGAGATCAACGCACGCTTCCCGGGCACCACCGTGCTGCTCACCTGCGACGGGGGAGTGAACTCCCACGCCGGCATCAGAGCGGCAAGGATGCTCGGCTGGCAGACCCTCGTCACCGATCACCACCAGGAGCTCGAACCGGGAAGCCAGGCCGACATCACCGTCGACCCCTGCCGGCTGGACGAGACCTATGCGCTGGGCGGGATCTGCGGAGCGCACGTGCTCTATCAGATCCTCGAGGCCTACGCTGCTGCTCACCAGCCCTTCAAGCTCTGGGCGATCCGGTTGCTGCGTCTGTTCGCCGGCCTCGGAACCGTCTCCGATGTCATGCCGGTGCTCTACGAGAACCGGCAGCTTGTGCGCGACTCGCTGTCGATCGCACGGCTGCTACATGTCTCTGCTCCGAAGACGATCCCGAACCCGTGGGGTGGGATGGACCCGGACCCCGATGCCATCGACATTGCGCGGGCGACGCTCTTGCAGCTGCTCGCGACCGAGGATCACGACCCGGCGTACGTCGCCGCATTCGAGGGTTTCGCCGCGCTCCTGAAGGCCTTCGCCCAGGCAGGCAAGGTCCGCGACATCGACAGCGTAAACGAGGGGTTCTATGGTTTCTACCTCGCGCCGGCGATGAACAGTCCGAGGCGTACCGGATACCCGATCGACGACTGCTTCGCAGTGTTCACCGCACCGAGCATCGCTGAGCGACTTGCGGCTATGCACCGGGTCATCGAGAACAATGAACGCCGCAAGGAGCTCACGGCCCTGCACCTGGCGGAGCTCAACGATGGCGACCAGCCGTTGGCACCCTGGGTGTACTTCTCGGCAGCCCCCGGTGGCATGTACGGCCTGCTCGCCAACCAGATGATGGAGCAGCTCGGACACCCGGTCGTGGTGGTGAACCGGCCGACGACACCGGACGAGCCCGTGAGCGGCTCCGGCCGTGCTCCGGGATGGTTCGACATCATCACCACGCTCGACGGCTACGACGAGCTGTACGCGATCGGCCACCAGCAGGCCTGCGGAGTGAAACTGCGCACGGCGCAGGCGCTCGACCAGCTCGTCACGATCCTCGAGGACAGCACCCGTGTCACGATGCTCACCGCCGGTGACGCGATGCACCCGACCGGCGACCTCGTGCTCGGCGCTGGATCCGAATGCGATGCTCCGCTCGACGACACGGAGCCGCTGGTCGAGCTCGTGCGCCGGGTCGAGACGCTCCGGCCTTTCGGGCATGAGTTCGCCGAGCCTGTCGTCGAGATCGTGCTCGACGGATTCGCGGTGAAGTCGATCGGCTCCGAGAAGCAGCACCTGCGGCTCACCACGGCGACCGGGCTCGCGTGCCTCTGGTGGAATGCCGCAGAAGCACAGCTCGAGCGGCTCACCGAGATCGCGGACGACGCGACGGCTCAGCCGACCCGGTTCCTCGCGAAGCTGCAGCTCAACGAGTTCCTGGGGGAGACGCGTCTCCAGGCCGTCATCGAGAGGTCGATCTGATGCCGGCGGCGCTGCGCCAGGGCCTGGCAGGCACCATCTGGTGCCTGCTCGTCCCGGTCGCCGTGCTC
>NZ_DF952478.1:96764-105714 GCF_001263615.2 Arthrobacter sp. Hiyo1
GTGTGGTCGTCATGATCGTGTTCGGCGGCGTGCGGCTGCTCCGGCCCACCTGGCTGAGCTTCGGACCCGAGGTTCTGCCGGCGGCAGCCACGCCCCGGTTCTGGCCCTGGGTCGCGCTCACCGCGGTGCTGATGTTCCTGGCCGGACAGACGGCGGCCGAGTGGATCTACTTGCATCTCGGCTCGGCGGGTTTCGACCAGCACGTGCAGACGCAGCAGTCTTCGGGGTTCGCGCTGAGCCTGCTGGTCTCGCTGCTCGTCGCCCCGATCGTCGAGGAAACGCTGTTCCGCGGCCTCCTGTACCCGATGCTGCGCAAAAGAACGGGGGCCGTGGTCGCCGCGGTACTCAGCTCGCTGCTGTTCGCCGCCATGCACGGCAACGCCGTGCAGGCCGTGGCCGTGATCCCGCTGGGGCTCTTGCTCGCGCTGGTCGCGGAGCGGACGCACCGAGTCTTGCCCTGTGTGGTGTTGCACCTGGCCTACAACTTCGCCGCCATGATGCTGCCGCAGGCGGCCATCCAGGCGATGTCGACACCACTGTGCATCGGGCTCTCCGGCGCAGCCTGGGCGGTCCTCTTCGTGCTTCTGGCCCGTCAGGTCCTGTCCGCCGCGATCACCGACCAGTTCGGCGAACCGCGAGCACGGATCGAGACCGAATAGCTCGACGGGAGAGCAGAAGGGAACCCCGACGTCGCCCAGCACGGCCTGGTGCGACGTCGGGGTTACTTGTGCCCGGGTGACCGGGGTGTACCGGTCACCGGGGGACTGGTTGAAAGAGGAGCTCAAGAGAGCCCCTGGAGACACAGACAGCAGCAAAGGAGTTGATCATCATGGCTGTCATCGAACGCATCACGTACGCAGACAACGGTCAGATCAAGACCCCTGACCTGCTGGCGACCCTCCGGGCGAAGTCCCGACTGGCCTTCCCGAGTGCGAAGTTCTTCCCGACCTTCGACATCGGCTACGCCCACGTCTTCCGCATCTCGGCCCACGGCCTGACCTTCGACGAGGCCCAGCGCAACGCCAAGCGCAAGCTGGACCGTTTCCACAAGAAGATGCACCTGGTCGAGGGCTTCCGCGAGACCAAGGTCGACAAGATCGAGGACTACATCCGCACCAACCAGAACTTCAAGGTCATCTACA
Source organism: Arthrobacter sp. Hiyo1 (assembly GCF_001263615.2). Classification (NCBI taxonomy): domain Bacteria; kingdom Bacillati; phylum Actinomycetota; class Actinomycetes; order Micrococcales; family Micrococcaceae; genus Arthrobacter; species Arthrobacter sp. Hiyo1. The sequence goes on from NZ_DF952478.1 coordinate 97,907, forward strand.
CCATCATGTACGTGATCGAGCAGACTGGCTCTGGTACCCAGAATCCCGATTCCCCGTATCCGGAATACCAGCTGGACCTCACGAAGCTGCAGTTCCCGCCCGAGACAGCCGCTGTGCTGTCTGCGCGGTGAGCCGCGCGACGCATCCAGCGCCCACCGAGGATACGCAGAAGGACCGGAGCATTCCCTTCCCACGGGGAGTGTTGCTCCGGTCCTTCTGTATTCACGTTTCCATTCGGCAAGTGCCGGGGTGACTACGACAGTCGCCTATCGCACACATGAAACACTAGCAGAGTGAAAGGCCACTCCACAAGCCGAACCCACCATTGAGACTTCCTATCGAAAGCGACTTCGAATCATGAGCGCCAACGACCACGACCAGGACCAGCCCCAGTTCGAGCAGGCCCATGACAATGGCGACCAGATGCGCCAGGGAGCCAAGCAGCTCGTCGACGGGGCCGGCAAGGTCGCCGCAGGTGCCAAGGACTACCTCGATGCCCACATGGCACCGGCCGTCAAGAACGCTGCGCGCACTGCGCGGGAGCGGATCGACGCAAAGACCCGCGAGGCCGGCGGCCCGCTGGCGCTGGCCAGGCGCTATGCACCCAAGGCCATCCCGATCGCCGCACTGGTCGCGATCATGGGGCTCTACCTCCCGATCGCCTCGTTCCACGGCTACGGGCTCAGCTACATGGATGCTGGCTCGGACGGAAAGATCCTGCTCGTCCTCTCGATTCTCACGATCATCGCCGCCTTGCTGAACCTCGCCGTGAAGCCTGGCAACACGTGGCTGCGGCTGGCCGCGGGGATCAGCGCAGGATGCGTCGGTCTCGGCGCACTGCTCGACGGCTTCGGGAATCTCTTTGCGATCGGCCCGTCGTTCGGCTCGTTCTTCCTCGGCCTTGCGGGCTTCGCGCTCGTGGCCGCCGGTGCGTTGACTCTGTTCAACAAGCCGTGACAGCACACCGAATAGCACCGGCCCCGCACCCACCAGACCCGATCCGATGATTCGTCGGATACTTCGCCCCGGATGAGACGCCCCGTCTCGTCCGGGGCATTTTCTTCGCCAGGCCGCGTCCGACGTCCGTGTATCAAGGCGTGTATCAAAACAGCGAAACCGCCGCGATGCGCGCGTTTTCCCTGGTCGGAGCTGGGGGCCGGGCGCGAGAGTCCAGCGACATGTATCAAGACCTTGATACGGGTGTTTCCCCAGGTCAGCCAAGGAAAAACACCCCTTCTATCAAACGTATCAAGAATCAACGGTTTGATTTCCATGCGGGCATGTGTGTGCGTGATACCACAAGTCGTCCAAGGTAGGCAAGCCGCGGGGCGGATCAAGGAGGGATCGTGTATGTATAACCTCATTTATTTTGATACAAATGATACAAACCCCTAAAAACCCCGCCTGACCAGGCAAAACAGGTGTATCAAGTCTTCAAATCAGTTTGATACAGGCCCGCTTCGCGACCTAGCAAAAACCACGTCTGACCAGGCAAAACAGCATGTATCAAGCGTTTTGATACAGCTCTTGATCCAAGGGGCCAACGGGGGCTCGCCGCCATCGCAGCCCACCTCTTCCGCGACATCGCGCTCGATCGAATCGGGAAACGCGCTTCGGGCGGCTCACGCCGCCCACGGGTGAACCTCTGTGCTGCCCGCTGCCACTTCGCGACTCCGCTGAGGTTGCCGGGTGCCGACGAACCACTGCGGTTGTTCCACTGGGCCGCCTGACCATCCTGTGCACCATCCGGCTGACACCAGCCGACCTATCGACTCGTCTCCTGCTCCATTCGGAATAGGTTGTGATAGACGAGTTGAATGCCATAGGCTTGCACCACACGTTCCATTCGAATACGAGTCCCGTCGGCTTCCCACAACCGCCGCCGGCACGACTCTCCGCAAGACGGAAAGAGACACGCATGAGCACTTCTGGCATAACTGACAGCTCTCAGGCCCCGACTCAAGCTGTGCGGTCCTTCACCGACCTCCAGGCCGATCTGCTCGACTTCTTCGACAACCGCCCCGGCGGAGGCAACGTCGCAGCCCCGCAGAACCTCATCGTCACCCACGTGACCGACGAGTACCTCGCCAGCCTGGACCTTTCTGCGCCGCCGGCACCGCGTCAGCTCGAACAGGAACTGCTCGCCTCCTGCTACGGCATCGTCTCCAACGAGAACCTCAAAATCCCCAAGGGCGACGGCACGTACCCGATCCCCAGGCATCTCTCGACCTGGCAGGTCGCGCAGATTCTCCTGCGCTTGCACCACGTCGTGCGCATCGCGCCGACCGATGCGAACACCGACCGCGAGTACGACATGCTCGCCATGTACATCAAGCACGGTCCGAGCCGCGGCATCTATACGGCCAGCGAAGACGATCTCCGCACCACCGCCCGGCGCTACAACACGCAGCTCACGACCAACGACTTCAAAGAGGTCGTCGCCGTGCTCCGCGAGGACGCGCCGCGGGTGCACCTGAACTCCCACCGCGATCTCATCGCCGCCAACAACGGCATCGTCTACTACGGGAATACGCCGTTGGACATCACGATCGGCGGCAAGCGGTTCCACTTCGAGCCAAAGAAGGTCCACCCGTTCGATGCTGCGCTGGTCTTTACCGTCAAGAGCGCCGTCGACTATGTCGAGAACGCTCCGATGGTCAGGATCCCGTATCCCGACCCCGCCGACGGAGAGTGGGAAGTGGGCGAATGGATCACTGCTCTCTTCTACACGGAGGGCGACGAGGAGTTCAATACCAGGAACGCAGGGCTCGCAGCCCTCACTTGGGAAGTCCTCGGTGCGCTCGTAAGGCCGCATGTCAGCTGGAACAAGACCGCCTGGTTCCACTCAGAGCAGGGCAACAACGGCAAGGGTACGCTGTGCTCCCTGGGCCGGAACCTGCTCGGATCCGGCGCGCACACGTCGATCCCGATCAAGGACTTCGGCAAGGAGTTCGCGCTCGAGCCGCTGATCAAGTCCAATGCGATCATCGTCGACGAGAACCCAGTCGGGATCTTCGTCGAAGAGGCCGGTAACTACAAGACCGTCGTCACCAACGACACCCTGCAGATCAACCGGAAGCACCGGGTGCCGATCGCCTTCGAGTTCCACGGCTTCATGATCCAGTGCGTCAACGACCTGCCGAAGTTCAAGGACAAGTCTGAATCTCTGTACCGCCGGCAGCTGATCCTGCCCTTCACGAAGAGCTTCACGGGAACCGAGAAGCGCTACATCAAGAACGACTTCCTCAAGCGCCGCGAGGTCCTCGAGTACGTGCTCTGGTACGTCATCAACTGCGCCGGAGCCGCTTCGCCCGGGAGCTACTACGAGCTCTCCGAGCCGCCGGCCACGCAGGTCCTGCTCGCCGAGTACAAGGAGACGAACGACCCCGTCCGCGCTTTCTGGACCGAGTTCCGCGAGCTGTTCGTCTGGGACCTGCTGCCGTTCTTCTTCCTCTACGACCTGTACCGGGTGTGGTTCACGCGCGTCTCGCCCTCGGGCAAGCTCGTCGGTCGCCAGCAGTTCATCACCGACCTGTTCGGCATCGTGCAGAACGACCCGATGTGGCACTGCAACGACAAGGCCCGCACGATCCGGCCCGGCAACAAGATGGCTGTCTCCGAGCCGCTCATCGCCGAGTACGAAATGAAGGACTGGTACACGCCCGGTTACACGGGTACGGACCCGGCCCGCCTCGGCATCCCGCTGCTCAAGCCGAACTACCGAGGTCTGCTGCGCATCGTCTCGCTCGGCGGCACCGCGGCTCCCGCTGCGTCTGCCTCGACCGATGACTGACCGGTCGCCGACAATCTGGACTCATCCATTCGCATCACCGACCAGGAGGTCTCATCGCCCATGTCCCGAATGACCACGGCGATCCAGTCCGTCGCCACGGCCCTGCTTCATCTCGCTGAGGAGCAGGGCCGTATGGCCGACATCCAAGCCGAGACCGCGAAGCAGCAGCGGATCACCAACCTGATCGTCCGATCGCAGATCGAGACGGATCCGACCGAGAAGGCCCGCCTGCTCGCCGAAGCCCGTCGTCGCATGGACGCCCCGAGCCGGCGCGACCTGCGAGACCACAACCCGTAGCACGCAGGTATCCACTAGCGTGCCCGACCCCAGAACCGAAACGAGAGACCCATGCCTGCTTTCGCCGCCGCCGGCACCAAGCCGAAGCCTCGTCTGCTCACACCCGTCACCGCCGACTTGTCGCTCTTCAGCTTCTACGACATCGAGTCGCTGTCGAACGTGTTCAGCATCGTCGCCTACACGCCGCGTCCCGGCGATACCGTGGACGAGCTCGAGGTGTTCTATCTCGTCGACGACGCGGCACTGGTCGATTCCCTCGATCCCCATGCGCTCGTCGCCGCGATCCGCGCCGGCAATCCGGGCCTGCCGACGGTCGACGTCTCGCTGCACGATCTGCACACCATCCAGGGCAACCTCCGGCTCGCCCAGCTCATCGGGCTCTCCGACGCCGACCAAGTCTGTGACCCTGACCAAGAGTCCTCGTACCCCCAGGATCTCCGTCCCGTCTGCGACACGGACCCCGAGTTCGATCCGGCGACACATCCGTTCCTGGCCGGCTACAACTCGCTCAACTACGACACCACGATGCTTGCGCTGTACCTCGCCGAGGTCTTCTCCGACATCATCGGACACCGCAAGCGCCTGGCCGACGCGCAGCAGGTGCGGAGTTTCGCGCGGACCCCGCAGCAGATCGCCGACGCCGAGGAGCTCCTGGCACAGGTCCTTGCACAGCGCCCGGTGTTCCAGCCGGTCACGGCCAAGACGCTGCGCGTACATAACGACCAGCTGTTCGACGAGAAGAACATCGACTACATGCCGCGCTACATCGGCTGGGAGAGCCCTGCTGCGAAGATCCGGCGCGCCATGATCCACTCGGGTCGCCACCTCGACGTCAGCCGGCTCAACGAGCTGCAGTCGAAGGTCGCGCTCAAGCGCCTGCTCGGCATGCTCGGACGCCAGATCAAGGAGTCCGAGAAGCTGGGCCACGACGCGGTGATCACCACTGTGGAGGAGCTCTACGAGCTGCTGGCCTACAACGTCGCCGACTGCTTGGGTCTCGCACAGTTGTTCCGGCACCCGACGTATTCGAGCGCCTTCGACCTGAAGGCCGGTCTGCTGGCGCAGTACTCCGAGACCGTCTTCACGAAGAAGCAGACCGTGCGCCGCGACCGTCTCGCCATCGACGCATCCTCGGCGAAGTTCGTGGGCCGTATCCTCGCCCCGTTCACGGCACTGAACGACATCAAGACTGTCTCTTTCAACTATCCGCACCCTGAGGTCGCCAAGGAACTGAACATCCAGCCGGTCAACGTCCTCGACGAGTGCGTGCGCTTCTTCGAGGAGCAGGTCGCACCCGACCGGGCGGCAAACGCCGCACAGGCCAAGGCGTACGCCGACTTCATGCAGATCGTTGCGTACTACCGCTCGATAGAGGGGCAGAACTTCAACAACTCCGAGGAATATGCCGAGCGGTACGGCCTGCTTGCTCAGGTGATCGACGAGATCCCGAAGACGCCGAACAACCTGCCGTACTTCCACCGGGACGGCCGGCCTTCGTCGTGTTTCGCGACGTTCTCCACCGGCGGCATCCACGGTGCCGAGGTCGACATCGCGACCTTCGAGCGGGACTCTGCCGCGCACCGCGAGGGCGCATCCATGCTCGAGATGGCCAAGCTGTTCTACCCCGACGCCAAGGACTTCGTCGCCGAGGCGAAGCGCCAGCACAACCTGCTCGCTCTGCCCGACGGCACGTTCGTCGACAAGCGTCTGGTGCTGCTGGGCTCGGACCCGGAGAAGGTGAAGTACCGCAAGGCCAAGAAGGACGACCCCGAACAGGCCGAGCAGCTTGCGCGGGCTCAGGCCCAGGTACCGGATGCTGCGATGCTTCTGGCGACGCAGCGTCCGGACGCCCAGGCACTCGACGTGGCGATCGCCGACAGCATGAGCCCAGGAGGCGTGCGCGTCATCACCGGCAAGCTCGTGCTGGCCAAGAGCACGGCCACTGCCGCTGAATACCGGACCGAACCGGCGAAGCAGGCACCTGAGCTGTTCCCCGCCAAGAAGACCGACGCGTCCACGAAACTGCACCCGAGGTACTCGCACACGTCGGCCGGACTTGTCACACACGAGGACTTCACCAGCTACTACCCGAACCTGCTGCGCAACATGCGCGCCTTCTGGAACCCGGAGCTGGGGGAGGACCGCTACGCGACGATCTTCTTCGACAAGGAGCGCTACGGAAAGGAGATGAAGCAGCCCGGCATCTCTGCCGAGCTGAAGACCCGGCTCAACACCCTCCGGAATGGAACGAAGCTCATCCTCAACGCGGCATCAGGTGCCGGTGACGCCTCGCACAAGACTCCCATTCGGATGAACAACGTGATCATCTCGATGCGGATCATCGGACAGCTCTTCTCCTGGCGCATCGGTCAGGCTCAGACGCTGGCCGGCGCTCGGATCATCAGCACGAACACCGACGGTCTCTACTCGATCCTCGACCCTGAGATCAACAATCGTGTGCTGGCCGAGCAGGCGGAGCTCATCGGTGTCGACATCGAGCCCGAGGCGATGTTTCTGATCAGTAAGGACTCAAACAACCGCCTCGAGCTGCTGCCGCCCAGCGGTGCATCCGAGGATCTGCCTGTTGCACAGTGGGAGATCCACAGCGCCGGCGGAGGCACCCTCGCCTGTCATGCCGGCCCTCGGCCCGACAAGGCGCTGGCTCATCCCGCGGTCATCGACCACGCGCTGGCCAGATACCTGCAGGCTGTCACGGCGGCCAGAGGGAGGGTGCACTGTCTGAGCCTTCGACGCTGTCCTGGGACGCAAGCTCATCGACGAGGCCCGCGATCCGGAGAACCCGGTGCGCACCGCGTTGATGTTCCAGACCATGGTCACGGCCTCCCGGGGCTCGATCACCTATCCGTTCGCCGCCGACCCCATGCCTATCGGCGATGAGGAGAGCAGCAACGAGAACGCCGCGATCACCAATCCCAGGCCGCTGCAGATGGTCAACCGGGCCTTCGTCGTGCAAGCCGGCACGCAGGATGCCGTGAGCCTGCACAACGCCGGGGCCTGGAAGGTCGCGCCGGCGGTCCAGGCGAAGCGACGCGAGAACGCCGAGTCTCCGGCACGTGATGAGATCGCCAAGTCGATCCTGGCCCACCACGGCTGGGCATCGGACAGTTGGGCGTACGCGCAGAACCAGAAGATGCGCCTCATTCCGGAGGACCAGGACGTGACCACGCGACGGATCAACGGCATCGATCCCTCGTGGTCGATGATCATCTGCAACGAGGATCTGCACGCCATGGACGTCTCGAGGCTGGCCGGCTCATCAGCTCGCTCAACCTCGAGGTGTACACGCAGATGCTCGGTGAGACGTTCACCAAGAACTGGATGAACGCCGCCTGATCGGCAGATCAGCACAGCGTCGCCCCCGCTGCAGGACCCAGAAGGCCGGTCGGAGTATTCCGACCGGCCTTGTGCACACCCCAGCCACGTATCAACCCACCATTCCATACACAGTCGAATCGCGTCATACTTGAATGGAATGGACGATTCAACTGCGACTCCGAATAGACCCTTACTGCAATCGCAAAGGAGCACTGGCCATGTCTACTGCGACGCTCGAAAGCCTCACACGCCTCGCCGTACGCGCTGACGACCCCGACACCTCGTACGAGGCGGCGATGAAGGCCGCGCTCGGCGCGTCCGAGGTCCGCCCCGTGGTTCTGGAGCTCGTCCGCGAACACGGCCCGCTCACGCACGACGAGCT
>NZ_DF952478.1:105761-115707 GCF_001263615.2 Arthrobacter sp. Hiyo1
AGAACCCGGACACCCCCTCTTCGGTAATCGCGCGACGCTGGATCGCCGTCGACCCCAATGCCCTGCAGGGTGACGCCGACGACGACGACCAGGCCGAAGAGGCAGCCGACGACGAAGATGCCACGAGCACCGTCGCCGCACCCGCCGGATCCGACGATGAGTGATCACCAGGCCCAGGTAAAGGAGCCGGCAGATGACTAAACACACCCGTGCCTGCGATGTCATCGCCGCTCCGGCTGACACCTCGATCACTGCCATGAACCGGCTCGAACGCGTCATCTGGCTCCAGCACCACGGCATTGCCGATGAACGGATCCTCGACGCGCTGTTCGATCCGGCCGACCCAGAGCTTGAGCGGTTCGTAACCGAACTCGCCGCAGCTCTCGAACCGCGGGGTCTTTCCGATGGCTGAGATCCGCGAGAACCCCATCGAGCGCCACCTGCTCACGCAGTGCCGTGCACATGGCTTCCTCTGCCTGAAGTTCATCTCGCCGGCGCGCGGCGGCATCCCTGACCGGATCGTGGTCACCTCCGGCACGCACGGCACCGTCTTCGTCGAGGTAAAGCGTCCTGGCGAAGAGCCGGACCCGCGGCAACGCGCGACCCACGCCAAGATGCGTCGCTTCGGAGCCGAGGTCTACGTCGTCAACAGCTACACGGCCGTCGAACACCTCATGCAGTACCTCTCCGGAGCGTCGAACGCAGCACAGACCAAGCAGTCGGCGTAGCAGAACCACCACCGCGGCTCCCAGAAAAGACAACAGAAAGAAGCACGAGATGACACCCCCGACCACCATGCTCGACATCCCGCGTACGGCGCATGCCGAGCCCGAGATCACGATCTATGGTCCCGAACAGTGCCCGAACTGCGAAAAGGCCATGGGTCTGTTCGACCGCAACAAGATTGCGTACACGAAGATCACCATCGAGCCCGGCGACAAGGATCATCGCTACATCACCGAAGAGCTCGGCTACACCGCCGCTCCGGTGATCGTCCTGACCTTCACGAGTGGGGCCAACCCTCACACGGTGCACTGGGGCGGCCATCGCATGGACATGCTCATGGCCACGAAGAGCCTGGTCGCGAACATCAGGGCAGCAGCTGAGGCCGAGACCGCCGACGAAGCTGTGCCGGTGTCGGCATGACCATCGTAGAGACAGCCCTGCCGCAGTTCGAGACCAAGGACTCCGGCAAGCGGGACACCTATGCCTCGGGCATGAATCGCGAACCAGGCACCGGACGCCCGCGCTTCGACCTCCTCGTCCCGGAGAATGTGCCGTTCGACCAGCAGCTGCTCACGCGCTGCGCGGCCCTCATGGAGAGAGGCGCGCGGAAATATGCAGAGCGCAACTGGGAGAAGGCAGACTCGTTGGAAGAACTCGAGCGCATGAAGGCCAGCGCGTTTCGCCACTTCATGCAATGGTTCGCTGGCGAGGCCGACGAGGACCATGCTGCCGCTGTTTTCTTCAACCTCCTGGCGGCTGAGACCACGGCCTACAAGATCGCGCAGGTCCCCAGGACTCGGACCTGATCTCATGAGTCGCGGACTGACCAAGACCCATGGACGCCGAAGCCAAGATTTCGCTGCTCAAGGAGACCCTCAGCGTCTGACAGTGCTGGACCTGCTGTACCCACAACCGAAGGAGCACAACCGACATGTCCTGGCCCAAGAAAAAATCCGCACAGAGCAGCTCAACGCCTGAAGAGCAGCAGAAGAAGGACCTCTCCACCCCAGCGATCGTTGCCATCATGCTCGCCGCAGTCGTCGTCATCGGCGTCGGCTTGTGGCTGATGGTGGGCTGACACAGCGACTCTGTCACCACGTCTGCGCCTTCAGGCGCACGACACCATAACGACGCTGCCGCTGCGCACCCGATCATCCCGAAAGGAGAGGGCGGCGCAGCCTTGCTGCGTTGCTCGCACCGCTCATGACCATCCTCACCACCGCCGGGGCACCTCCCACGCCGCCGGGCCCTCCGCCGGCTGCGTCTCCAGCCCCAGCGCCCCCAACGGCAGGTCCGTCTCCGTCCGCCTTCTCACTGATGCCGCACCAGCAGCAGGCCGTCGACTTCATCGCAAGCCGCCCGGCCTCCGGCGTATGGCTCGGCGTCGGAGCCGGCAAGACGATCACTGCTCTCTCCGCTCTCCAGTGCATCCGTCCCATCGGCCACATCCTGGTCATCGCGCCCGTCGCGATCGCACGGTCCACCTGGCTCGACGAGATCGAGGAGCGCGGCTTCAACATCCGCACCCGTTCGCTGATCGTCGACGAGCGGGACCGCAAGCTCTCGAAGAAGCAGCGGCTCGAGCGCATCAAGCAGGTGTTCGTTGACCCGCCGACGATGTACTTCATCAACCAGGATCTGATCAGCCGTTCCCCGGACAAGCGCTGCAAAGTCTGCCACGGCGACGGGCTGAAGGACCGCGTGTGCACCGCCTGCCAGACCGGGCTCGTCGACCAGATGCCCGTGCAGAAGCTCAGGGTCCTGATGGAACGCTGCGCGACACCATCATCTGGCCGTTCCAGACCGTCATTGTCGACGAGTCCCAGGAGTTCAAGTCACACTCGTCCAATCGCTTCAAAGCCCTGCGCGTGGTCCGCCCGGCGATCACCAGGTTCATTGAACTGACGGGCACGCCTGCACCGAACGGTCTCGAGGACCTGTGGAGCCAGATCTATCTGCTCGATCAGGGCCAGGCGCTCGGCGCGACGATCACAGAATTCCGACGGCGGTGGTTCACGCCGAAGATGATCCCCGGTCAGACCGTCCCGGTCGGATGGGACCCGAACCCCGGGGCCGAACAACAGATCCACCAGGCGATCTCGCACCTGGTGATGAGCGCGCAGAACACGGCCGTGGTTCTGCCTCCGCTCACGATCGAGAACGTTCACGTCAAGCTGCCCGCACACCTGATGGACGCCTACAAGGCGTTCAAGCGGGAGCTGGTCATCGACGTCGTCAACGAAGCTGCGCAGCGCAAGGCTGAGCGGGCTTACGACCAGTGGGTGCAGCATTCGCCGCAGCCCGAGGCGCAGGTGATCCGGGACCATCTCGCGACGCTCACGGGCACTGCGCTGTCGGACGCCTACGAGAAGTTCAAGGCCGGCATGATCCAGGACTTCCTCCAGGATCCCGACGCGCAGCTCATCAAGACGGTGATCGCCGAGAACCAGGCTGTGCTCACCAGCAAGCTCATGCAGTTCGCTTCGGGCACTCTCTACACCGCCGACCCGGACGATCCGTCGACCAAGGGCCAGTACGAGATCCTCCACGACGAGAAGATCCAGATGGCCGAGTACCTGATCCGCAACAACGGGGGAGACCCCATGCTGGTCGCGTACCACTTCAAGTCGGATCGCGAGCAGCTGATGCTCAAGCTCAACAGGGCCGGCATCAAGGCGGAGATCTTCGACGGTTCACGTGAGATGAAGCAGCGCTGGAGCAACAAGCAGATCCAGGTGATGCTGATCCACCCTGCCTCTGCTGGCGCAGGGCTGAACCTGCAGCACGGCGGCTCCACCATGATCTGGTACACGATGCCGTTCTCGCTGAAGCACTACCTGCAGACGAACGGCCGGCTCTTCCGGACTGGCCAGACCAAGCCGGTGCGCATCTACCAGCTGATCACCAAGGGCACGCAGGACGAGCGGATGCCGGTGGTGCTCCAGACCAAGGAGCTCACCCAGGACCGACTCATCCGGGCCGTCGACGTCGAGAAGGGCCTCGAACTCGCCTTGATGGACGAGATCCGAGATGACCTCAACGACCTCTGGACGACCACACGGCTGTGATCCTCACGCGGACGGCGGCGGGGCTGCACTTCCGCAGTCCCGCCGCCGCCCAGCCATTGCTCTCCCACCAATAGGGAATCGGCAAAGCCGATTCGGGCGGTGCACCAGAACAAATAGCCAGCCGTGCGCCGGCGTGCCATCGCCCGCCTCACCCGTTCCATCACGAAACCGACCTGAGCCTGGAGGGCTGATCCATGACCATTCGTGCACTGCTCATCCCCGTTGACACCGAACAGCCGCTCCGCATCGTCGAGATCCCCGAGAGCGAATCCCTCGCACAGCTGCAGGCCCTCGTAGAGGGTTATGTCGAGTGCATCGACCTTCAGCATGGTGTCACCAGCTGGCTGAACGAGGAAGGAAAGCTCACCGGCCTGCAGTACAACCCTCGCTCCCAGCGGCTCTACCTCGAGGCATACGGCCCGGCCGACATCCTCGTCGGTCCCGCCGTGCTCACCGGTGGCGCTGACGACCAGGGCTCCACTCTCGGTCTCTCTGATGCCCAGCTCGACCACGTGGATCAGCTGCTCGGCCCGTTCGCCCGCGTTTGGATCGAGAACACCTACAGCGACGGCCACGAATCTACCACCGAGGTCTGGCTTACTCCTCCCGCGGGCGACTCCGCACAGAAACTCGAGGATTGGTGGCAGGACGAGGTCTTTGAGCACACCGGGGACGGCCACGGTGCTGACAGCTCCCTTGGCTCGCTCCTCACCGCCACTGTGCTTTCTGGCCCCGCGCACCTGGTGGGGCAGACCTTCGAGTGGGGCGACTGAGCCATGCACACGATCCAGAAAGGCACCACAGCCATGAAGACCCCTGAATGGATTGCCCGGAATTCGTTCGTTCCCAGGGCCTCCGTCAGCGCACTCATTGGGAGTGGGACGGTGAAGTCGACACCTTCGTCCTCGCCTGGGACCGCTATACCGCGGGCCTAGACGCCGCAGGCCGTGACTACGGCTACTCCCGGTTGCTCAGATCCTCCGACCACGACCGGGCTGCACAGGCACTTCGGATCAATGCAGATCAGCTGCCGAAAGGGCTTGACCAGCAGGGGTTCATCGCCTTCCTCGACTCGCTTTCCGGAACCTACCAGCGCCAGACCGACGCAGCCCGTGCTCTGATCTGCTCGCTCACGGAAGATGGAAGCTTCGAGCTTCACGCAGCATAAAGAGTTCAACTACCCCCATGAAGCGAAGAAGAGAAGGATCGCTGCTTCCCTTTGCGACATTCCTTCGCCAAGGCGTGGATCATGTGAAGATCTTCAAGCCGCGTGGATCTTGGCGGCAACGCCTGGGAGATGGTTGGAGCAAATCGATCTTCTGTGGTCTCACTACGGATCAGGAGCGCAGCCACTTCCTTGACGGACAACTGGCGTTCCGTATCGACCCGCAGAGTGGAAAGGGCATCGGAAATCTCAATATAGGCCCGTTGCGTGCGCGCTGAGGCTGGCAGTTGCATCCGGAGCCGGAGTTCGGAAGATGACAGATGAACTGAAACTTCCCACAACCTGCCGAGTTGCCAGAGTCGATACCTCGCGACAATGGCAGCCCAAGCTCGTTCGCCAAAACCCAGCAGTGCCGCCCCACCAACACACAAACTGAGAAATATGCCTGTTGGAGCACGAATGCTGGCGACGTCTTGGTGAACCCCGATCAAGACGGAACCACCGAGCACAACGTTCACCCAGATGAACCCTGCGCACCCAAGGCCAACCATCACCAGCGCGACTGCACTGATGGGGCGGCGGCCGAACTCACGCGGCACTCGTGAAAAGGACAAGCTCAGCAGCTGAAGCAGACCCCAAATGATGTAGAGGTGAAAAACAGCGATGTGGAGCGCCACCGCCGGATTGAGCGGGTCGATCTTGGTCAGATCGTTGATCGGAGGAGCCCAGGCGAATCCCAATGGCCACGTTGCAAACAAGACCAGAGTGACCAGACCTGACCGTACCTGAGCGCGCCTCAAGGTCACTTGTGGAATCTGTTCAAAGCGCAGAGTCAAGACGATCACCTCGAGGGCCCCGATGAGAATACCCAGCAGACCGTGCCACATCGCTAACCCGAAGTTGAAAAACGACGCAGTCAGCGTCATAGTCCCATAGGCCGTAGCAGCGACCCCCAAAGTCAACAGCGCGACACTCATCGCCTGATGATTCACTGTCTCTCGCTGATCCTTGAGGCGAACTGTCCTTTCGACGGCAAGAAAAAGTGACACGCCGGCCAGAGCGATGAAGATCCAGTTGACTTTGTCGACCATCACCAGAACTCTTACTGCCAGCGCTCATCAAAGAACGTATGACCGCCTCGGAGAACGCGCTCTCTCAGAAGGAACGAGAGGTGCGTTCCCAGCAATTCGGCGTCCGCTTCGGGCCCTTCTTCATAAGTGTCCCGAGCAGCGACAACCGACCGCACCAGATCCTCGTCAAGTCCGGTCACGAGCCCCGAATCCATGAGGGAATCCGCAAGATCTGCGGTGTGCGCATGGCCCAGCAGAGCATGAGCCACTTCATGGCAGACAATCGCGGCCGTTCTCTCCGGCGACGTCGAAGAGGACACCACGATGTAGTCTGCGGCTTCAGTCGAGATCAACAACCCGGACCGGGCTGAGCCCAGATCTTCGGTCAGAAGTGTCAACGGCCTCCCGCGGCTCTGGGAAAGAGCCTCCAAAAGGTCTGCTACTTCACCGCTTGCCGGAAGTAGCTCCTCGGCAGCTTTCAGTGCCGATCGAAGGTGGGGTTCCCAAATGTTCCGCATCAATCCCGAACTGTCTGTTTATGGGGCAGGTATTCCTAGGATCGCCTGAACAATCTGCCGCCGTGCCTGCTTACCCTCGGGGATCGGCAGGAGCGGGTAGACGTGAATGTGGCCGGCCTTCTCGTGGTACTCAACGTCCACACCTGCGCTCCGGGCCTGCTCAACAAAGAGCCGTGTGTCCGGATTGAGGATGTCCCGAGTGCCACTGAAGACCAGAAGCTTGGAGAGCCCCCATAGCTCTCCGAGGAATGGATTGAGAACCGCGTCGTCGACATCGTCTCCGGCCCACATCTCAACCAACTCCAACTGGCCACGCTTCACAAGCCATGGATCCAAAGTTTGAACAGTATCGATCTCAGGGTTGGTCATCCGCAAGTCAAGTGCCGGAGAGATCAACACCGTGAGCGCCGCTGGAGAGCCCTCGTTCCTCAGCAAAAGGCTCGCTGACATGGCGATAGAGCCGCCAGCGGAATCACCCATCAACGTCAGAGGACCCGGGTACTTTTGTGACAGCTTTGTGACAAATGGAACAACTTCTGCCGCTGTCCCACCCTCATGTGCCAATGGATACACCGGCATGATCACAGTAGAGAACGTCTCTTCCGCCAGCTGTTCGATCAGCTTCCAATGATACGAAGACGCCTCGTGAATCCACCCTCCGCCGTGGAGATACATGATCGTGCCCCGCGACGGACTTCACGGGAGAGATAGTAAAGACACGCCAACCGTCAACCATGGCCGCGGACACGCGGACTCCAGGTCGATGCCGCTTGGGGGCGCTGACGGATCGCGGATGAAGGGCCAGATGATCCAGGTGAAGACGGACAGCCTCTCGCGTCAGGTAGTTCTTGTTCGCTTTCCGCCAGCGCATGATCGAGGGCATCAGCTTGCCCAGGACACTCATCTTCCCTGAAGTCACGATCTACTGCTCTTTCTTGTCTTTGTCGATTCCCTCGATCTTGCGAATCTGATCAAGCACGGCCAGCACGGAACCCAGGCCCTCTTGTGACACCCCATGAGCCCGAGTCAGGAGCCTCTTGACCCCGGCGTCACGCATCGCGGTAATGATTTCGAGCGATTCCTGAATCTCTGTCGCAGCGGTGTCATCTGCGAAGTAGGAGAGCGGGACATGGAACAACTCCGCCAACCCTGCCAGGAGCACGAACGACGGATTCCGACGACGACCAGACCGCAATGCTCTGATGTGGTTGGCCGTTACCACAATCCCTTGCGCCTGAAGTGCCTCAGCAACTGACTGTGAAGTATGAAAAGTACGGTCTTCCACACTCTTCGGTACCGTCCTGAACAGCTGATCTAGCCGCTCAGCGAGGTGCGGCAGCTCATCTGGTCGGTGCTGGCCGGGATCAATCTCTGGATTCATAGGTGTTCCTCGTGGAGTCAACTCACACCGGCCTCTCCGGTGTGAGTTGCATTAGCACCTCTATGGTATCGCGAGTGTGAGTCGCGCGCGTCTAGGGACGCACCAAAACAAACCGACCGACTTGCTTGTGCGTCTGTAGATGCTACGCTGATCACCATTGCGTCTGTAGGAACGATTGGGTCCGGTTGATGATCTGGGCTCAAACCTAATAAGGATTGGATTGAGTAGATGGTCAACAGCGACTCGATTGCAGATGAGTTCAAGGGCTTCAACGATGCCCGCCGAATCATGTGGTGCCACGAGATCCGCGCCCGCGTGATCGAGCGCCTCGAGTTGACGAGCTTCCTCACCGATGTGGCCATCGCTGCTGTGCACGTCGACAACACCAGCCGCGCCGATCGGGTCTACCTCACCGCGTTCGACGCCGCTGGCCGACAGCTGCGCGGCGACACGCTCTACATCGACGAGCCGGGTCAGCACCTCGATATCGCACCCGAGTTCGACCACGACTTCACCAACATGGCCGTCACGCCTGGATCCGACCTCGAAGCAACGGTCAACCGTGAGTACGGCTGGGTCATCAACATGCAGGCACTGCGCGCCTACGATCTCATCGCCGACCGCCGCACCACGCAGCGCGCTGTGCTGCTGGCGCACCTGCCGGATCTGATGAATCGAGGGGAGGCCCGAGGCTTCCTCTTCGGACCGAGTGACTCCGGCAACGCCGACGCAGCCTGAACTCAACCTCGTCACCTGCTGTTCGCTGACCAGAACGCCCCGCAAGGATCCAAGCCCAGCGGGGCGTTCTTGTTTTCGTGGAGACCGTGTGAGCACGGGTGATGCAAGAGCGGGGGACCGACTCACGTCGGTCCCGGGGGAAGAGATGTGACGTGTTCCGAATCCGGGCAAGACCCGGATTCCCCAGCGCCACGAGCAGACGTTCGAACAACCGAAAGAGGCTTCAATGGCCAGCACCTTCGATCCGGCGCTCACCGAGTCCACCCATCTGATCAACGCCCATCTCGTCCACATCTACAAGGTTGGCGGCGGCACCATCGGCCACCGTTACCAGGGGAACTGGGCGTACCGCGTCAACCAGAACGGCAGGGTCGTCGCCTCCGGTGAAGACCTGTATACCGGCATGCCCAAGACGCATGACGAGGTCGCTGCCCTCGCGCTCGAGTTTTCACTGGAGCCAGGTGGAGCTGGTCGATGACGACAGAAACCTCGATCCCGGAACTGGCAGCCGAAGTGATCGTCGACGCTCATGCGATCGACCGCCACGACGATGAGTCGGCGCTGCAGGCTTTCGCCTGGGCGCTCGGCCCCGACATCGACTATGAACAGGGCCTGCGCGAGTTCGCAGACGCCATCCACGGACAGCTCACCGCAGTCGCGAGACTGCTCGACCGTGAATCGGCAATCGATCTGATCGACGCCAAGATCGAGTTGCTCTCCGAGTACAAGCTCGAGTACCCCCAGGACTACGCCCCCGATGACATCGCCGAAATGCACGTGGAGATCGCGCGCCTGGGCGAGCTTCGCGA
The DNA here is from genome assembly GCF_001263615.2 of Arthrobacter sp. Hiyo1. Lineage (NCBI taxonomy): Bacteria > Bacillati > Actinomycetota > Actinomycetes > Micrococcales > Micrococcaceae > Arthrobacter > Arthrobacter sp. Hiyo1. The sequence goes on from NZ_DF952478.1 coordinate 115,237, forward strand.
TCGACTCGCGGCCTCTCCGGTTACGGCCTAGAACGCAACAAGACCCCCGACATGCTGTCGGGGGTCTTGTTGCGCAGCTGCCGTCAGCGACGTCACGCCGGCGGAATCAGCAGTGATGCCCCGGCGTAGATCAGGTTCGGGTTTTCGATGCCGTTCGCCACGACCAGCTTGTCGATCGGGACACCCGTCTCGGCCGAGATCGCGGTCAGCGTGTCGTCGACCTTGATCAGGTAGACCTCGGGCTTCGGCTTGTGCGGCGGGGGAGTGGTCGTCTCCGTCGGCTTCACAGGCATCGGCTTGCCCGTCACGGGATCGATTCCCGTCACCGCGCCGTTCTCAAAGGCGTCCGGGATGCCGTTGTGATTCACATCGGGCAGCGTGACGGTGACTGTGCCGTCCTGAACCGGATCCTTCGTGTGCGTCTCGGCCGCCGGGGCGGCGATTCCCGCCCGGTCCTTTCCGAGCGCCTGA
>NZ_DF952478.1:116821-119384 GCF_001263615.2 Arthrobacter sp. Hiyo1
GTCGTCGACGACGAACGGCTTCCGCTTCCCGGCTCCCGCCGCGACCCGGTGCAGGCTGCTCAGCCTGTGCAGGTTCAGGCGCAGCCTGTCGCTACTGCGGCTCCTGCTACGGCTGCACCTCAGGCTCAGCCGGTCGCGCAGGCTCCCGCGCAGCACACCGAGACGCAGGAGGAGATGATCGCCCGTCTGATCCGTGAAAACGCGGAACTCAAGGACGCCGGCTCCGCAATCGGTGCACCCGCGCCGGGCAACCCCTGGGCAGATAACGGCCAGGAAGCCGAGCCCGCCGGTATTACGTACCGCGGCTGAGAGCGGCAATTCACCATGACCCCGATCGGACATCTGACCATGCAGACATCGCGTTTCACGCGACCCGCAACAGGTGCCTGGTCGGGGTCGTCCTCTTTCCCGATCGTTCCCGACCACAAAGGCCGCCGATGACCTTCGCTGACCCCCGGGGGTACTTCCCCGACTTCTACCACAACCCGGCGATCCGCTCATTGGCTACAACATCCCGCTGGACGGTCTCCGGCCAGATCGGTGAAATCAACTCCGACGACCCTGAGAAGGAGCCGACGCGGAAGGCTCCGATCGACATCCGTCACCTCCTTGAGGGGTGCAACCCCGGCTGCCGCCACGTCGGCCCGCTTCGCGGTGCCTGGGCGATCGACGAACAGTGCCTCCTCACCCTGGACGAACTCAGCACACGACTTCCGGCGGCGGCGAACTGCGCGTTCTACCTGCGCGCTGCGACCAACGGCCTCATCGTCATCGACATCGAGAAGACCTGCCCACCGGAAATAGCGCAGCAGCTGCTCGCCTTGCCGGGAATCCTCTACACCGAGGAGTCCATGTCCGGATTGGGCTACCACTTCGTCGCGCCACTGCCCGCCAACTTCAGCGCCTTCCCGATCGGGGCCGGCAAGCGCAAGCTCCAGGAAGAGCACGGCTGGTACGAAATCCTGATCGACCATTGGTGCACGTTCACGCGCCGCCCGGTCGCGGCCGACGTCCTTGCACACGCACGAAGCACCGCCGTGATCGAACCCGAGTTCGCGTCGGTGGCTGACCTCTACGCCTCATTGGCGGAAAAGGCGAAGGCCAGTGCCCAGGTGGCAGCCGTCCGCACCTCAGTCGAGATCCCCGAGATCCCGCACGCCAGCACCATCATCGCCAAGGCCCGGCTCAGGGCACAGCGCCGCCTCAAAACGCTCGATGATTTCCACGGCGACTATTCGCGATGGGAGTTCTCCGTTCTCGGCACGCTGTACCGGGAGATGCTCAGCCCGCTCATCCAGTTCTCCGGACAGACCGGGTATTCGCAGAACGATCGCGCCTGGCTGCTCTACCAGGCCGCTGTCGAAGAGCTGCCCCATCGCCCGAAACACAACGAACGCCGGAACAACCGCCCCTTCCTGCTCGATCGCGCCGCGGCGATGGTCGCCAGCCAGCACGCGAAGTGACCCTTCGTGCTGCCTCTCAGGTCCTCGACCTGAATACAACACCGCACCACCTTTCCAGTCGCATTCTCGCCCAAACACAAGGACCCAACCATGCGTTTCAATGACACCCTGTCCGAAATCGTCCGCCAGGACCTCGAGATGAGCATCGTCCCCGCCCTCATGGGCGAGCCCGGCATTGGCAAGTCCTCCTGGGTCGAGTCGCTCGCCTACTCGATGAACACCAAGGCCTTCACCCTCGCGGTGAACCAGATGGCCGCGAAGGAAGACCTCACCGGCGCGCGCCTGGTGCCCTACACCAAGCCTGACGGCACCGAGAGCCACAAGCAGGTCTTCTACCCGCACGACGTTGTCCAGCAGGCGATCGACTACGCGAAGCAGAACCCGCGCGAGTGGCCGATTCTCTTCTGCGATGAGATCAACCGCACGACCGCGGATGTCACATCAGGCATCCTCACGATGATCACCATGCGCCGGCTCGGCCGCGAGGACCTCCCCGACAACCTTCGCATCCTCGTCGCCGGAAACGACAAGGGCAACGTCACCACCCTGGACGAGGCAAGCCTCTCGCGATTCTCGATCTATCGGGTCGAGCCCGAGGCGGCCACGCTCATCTCCATCCTGGGTGACGACATGAACCCGTGGGTGAAGAAAGTCCTCACGCAGTTCCCGGCGATGGTCTTCCAGAAGTCGATCTCCGGCATCGTCGCTGCCGATGGCGCGGACGATGACGACGACAACGCCACCGCCTCGTTCGCCGAGCTGTTCGATTCCGGTGAGGAGATGAACCAGCTCACCACCCCGCGAACCATCGACAACCTGTCGCGCTGGCTCAACCGCGCCGAGCGCGACCAGCTGGCCCGCTACCTCGCCATGCCGACCACGATCGGCGATCGCGAGACCACGGTGCTGAACGAGGTCGTCGAGTCGCATGTCGGCAACACCCCGTTCGCCGTGCAGATCGTCGCGGCCATCGCCGAGGATCTGGCGTCCGGCTCCGGACAGCACACGTCCAACCAGGTCGTCGTGCCGAAGCCGAACTGCTACGCCGACCTGAAGGCGGCGCAGTCGATCACCGATCTCGCCGCAATGATCGCCGGGCT
>NZ_DF952478.1:119578-120750 GCF_001263615.2 Arthrobacter sp. Hiyo1
CACCCGCCTCATCGAGCAGCTCGCCGCGCACACGCACCAGATCGAGGCTGCGCACACGCGCACGCTCTTCGAGATGGTCTCCGCCCACCAGGCCGACACGCAGAACGTCGAGGCCTTCCTCAACAGCGGTACCCCCGTCGCGGACGCCGTGAAGCCGCTGCTCTCGGCCTTCCTCTGATCCGCAATCCGCACTCCGACCTCTGAAAGGAGAGGACCGCCATCATGACGATCACCGTCACCAACCAGAAGCCGGCAGTGCTCGACCCGGTCCACACGATCACCTGCACGGGCACCTACGATCCGATGCCGGCGATCACGAGCGCAATCGCGGATCCGCTGCGTACGCCGCTGAACCCCGCAGCCCCTGCGAACATCACCGACGCCAAGGGGCACGACCTCAGCGGCGGGATCGAGCAGGCACTGCTGGCGTGTCTCGGTGACACTCTGGTGCCCGGGGCCGAGGACTTCATGAAGGAGCTGCTCGGCCAGACGATGGTCAACTACGACCAGACGACCCCGCTGCCGGTGGGGGAGCTCTTCGCCGCACAGGCCGGCCGGAAGCACAAGCTTCCGGCCCCTGTGCTGGGCAAGGTCGTCTACACCGCGCGCGAGGACGTGATCCCCAGCGCCAAGGGGCTGCTGTCGGGCTCCACCGACGCCGACCTGTTCTTCGCCTCGCTCGCCTACGCCTACCACCCCGACACCCTCGGGTTCTGGTTCCAGTCCGAAATCGCGTTCGATGACTTCAAGGCCTGGTTGGCGCAGCAGGTGCAGACGATCAGCTCGGCGCTGCCCGCTGGGACGATCAAGCTTCTCGGCGACTTCGCCGCTCTCGAGCTCAAGAGTCTCACCGAGTCGCTGCTGCTGCGCCAGGACGACACCGACAACAACGAGGAGCTCTCGTTCGCCCGCCTCGTCGTGCACCTGCTCATGCAGTACGTCGAGCTGCAGAATGTGCAGCAGGCCCAGCCCGGCGGCACACCGGTCACCTCAGGCGTTCTGCCGTTCACCGTGGGCGAGCTGTTCTGCCCGAAGTCGCTGGTGTTCGTGAACGCCGAGGCCCATGCCCGGGCACGCCCCGGCAAGGTGACCGCCGAGTGGGGCATCATCAACAAGTCCCTGTCGTCTCCAGTGAAGGTGGTCTCGAACAAGAACCTGTCGAAGCTCACCGC
>NZ_DF952478.1:124142-129202 GCF_001263615.2 Arthrobacter sp. Hiyo1
CTGCCTCCGGCGCGCGGTGTTCGGGGCCTCACGGCCCCGACGGGTGATACCTGGAGAGCACAGAGGAAGTAAGGCCATCGGCTGTCTGATCGACAGTCGGTGGCCTTCTTCGTCTCAGTGGACAGCTCTTTCATGGACTCTTTCAAGTCCTATCAGATACGCATTGCCCCATCGTATCCGAGTGGGGAGAATGGGTATTCATCGCCTTTCGCATCACCTATCGGGGTCATGCGACACGTCATTCAGTCTCTACTCACTCCGATCCAGAAAGCGCGTACCATGCCTCTCCTGCTCGACGACATCGATCTCACCACGGTTCAGGCCTCGACCAAGACCGTGGACCCCAAGTTCTTCTCCTCGAAGCTCACCGGCAACGGCAAGCACAAGACCGGGCTGCTCCACAGCGAGCTGCGCCCCGCCGACAAGGCCGGCAACACCGCCTACAGCGCTCTGGCAATCGACCACATCACGAAGAAGGCCAGCACGACCCAGCACGGCATCACTGTCGTGTCCCTGCCGTTTGCGCCGCTGTTGCGCAGCGCGCTGACCGAGGCCGGCGGCTCGTTCACGATCGCGACCCCGCAGGCTGGCGACCGCTGCGTCATCGAGACCGGCTCGAACGACTGGGACGTGTTCTTCGACATGACACCGCAGGGCGCGAAGTCTTCGAGGACGCCAACGGCAAGTCCAGCACCGGCGGCACCGCCATCTCCCGTGACTTCATCGTCCAGTACCGGATGGAGCTGTTCTTCGTGAAGAAGGGCACCGCGGAGCCGGTGCGTGTGCCGATCGTCTCGGCCACGACGGGTCCCCGCAACCACGACGCGGCCGTATTTCTCAATTGGGACACCGACCCATGGGCCATGCTCACGCCTACATCGTCGAGGTGCTCCGCGCCGCGGGCCTGACGCACCAGAACCCTGATGCCCTGGCCGACTGGCTGACGAACGGCTTCAACGTCCACGATCGCATCGCCTGGCAGGCCGAGATCTGGGACTCCGAGGGCATCGCCGATGAGGTGAACGCCTACATCGACGGCCTTCCGTCGAACCCGGCGGACCAGCAGCTCAACGCGCTTGCGCTGCAGCTGCGGTACCTGGAGACGTACAACGTCCCGCTCGAGGCCTACCGCTCGATCCACAAGAAGATCGAGGGGGTGTTCTCCGAGGGCATCGCGGCGGCGCTCTCCAAGCAGAACCTGAATCTGCTGATGAGCCACACCCTCTCGCACCTCGAGAACATGAAGCCCCAGCTCAACACGCCGGCCCAGCCGTCGACGCCTCCGGCGCTGCGTCCGGAGCTCTCGCACCAGCAGCTCTCCGGCGTCACCACGCATGAGCCTCTGGTGATGATGCAGGCCGGTGCCGGCACTGGCAAGAGCTCGGTGATCCTGGAACGCATCAAGTACCTCGAGGCCTGCGGCGTGCCGGCCTCGGACGTCACCGTCCTGTCGTTCACCAACGCGGCGGCCGACAACATCACGGCGAAGAATCCGAACGTCGGATCGATGACCATCGCCCGGATGATCAACGACATCTACAAGCTGAACCACCCGACGCACGAGCTGTCGAGCATCGACACGATCATCAACTCGATCGACATCTTCTACCCGACGGACAACTTCGCTGCTGGGCTCCGCATGCGCCTGGTGGAGGTCGCCCAGAACAAGACGGGCGCGTTCACCTCGCTGAACACCTACATCGAGAACCACTTCGACGAGATGATGTCACTGCTCGACACGATCAAGCAGACGTCCCTCGAGCTGGAGATCATCATCGCCTACCAGCGGATCGACTCGATGCAGGAGCCGGCCCACGTGCAGAGCAAGTACCTGATCATCGACGAGGTGCAGGACAACTCGATCTTCGAGTTCATCTACGTGCTGAAGTACATCACCAAGCACGCACAGTCCCTGTTCATCGTCGGCGACGCCAGCCAGACCCTGTACGAGTTCCGCTCGGCGAACCCGCGCGCGCTCAACACACTGGAGGGCTCGGGGGTCTTCTCGACCTTCAAGCTCACGACGAACTACCGGTCGAACCAGGAGATCCTGGACTTCGCCAACGTCGTGCTCGGCGACCTGGAGACCAACCAGATCGCCGGTATCCAGCTGCAGGCGAACTCGCTCGCCGTGCCGACGGCGAAGACCTTCCAGGAGAAGGTCACGCTCGACTACCGCGCGGTGCCCAAGCTGCGCGGATTCGTCAGCGAGGAGCTGTCGGGCATCGTGATGCACACGATCTCCCGGTACGTCGACGACTGCCTGGCCCGCGGTGAGCAGGTCTGCTTCCTGGCGTACTCCCGCATGGAGGTCGCGATCATCCAGCAGGCGCTTCAGCAGAAGTACCCGCAGCGGCACATCGCCTCGCTCGTGAGTGAGAAGGTCTTCTCGACCGACATCTTCTCGAAGTACATCAAGAACTTCTGGAACGATGTCCTCCAGGTCCAGCCCGCCAACGCCGCCTTCGTGGTGGTCCAGGGCATCAAGGACAACCTGGACAAGCTCACGCGCAACGCCGGAAACAAGAAGGTCGAGCAGGCCGTGCTCCGCATGGTCTCCAAGTGGTGGACCGAGAACGCTCCGGCTATCCGTGGCTGGGAGCAGCTCTGCATGCAGGGCTCGCTGTCCTACAAGGAGTTCTTCGAGCGTCTGCGGGACAACCTGCTCTCGTTCGAGATCCGCCACAATGCGGTACGGCAGAGCCTGACCAACCAGGCGAACCGTGAGCGCAAGGAGAAGAACGCCGAGTCGGGTGCCGATCTGCTCGTCTCGACCATCCACGGTGCCAAGGGCATGGAATTCGACAACGTCGTGATCCTGCACAAGGAGGACACCAAGATGTCGCAGGCATCGCGACGCGAGTTCTACGTCGCCTTCACCCGCGCCAAGAAGACGGAGTACATCCTCTCCTACGGCACGGTGAAGAACCCGCCGATCGAGTCGAGCTATGAGCAGATCGTCAACCTGCTCACCAAGCGCGACATCCAGAACGCCGCGCGCGCCGCCGGTGTCGACCCCGATCTTCTCGACGAGGAGACCGAGGACACCCTCAAGAAGGACGCGGCGGCGCTCGTCACCGCCTGATCGGCGCTGCCTCACCAACACAGGGCCACCGGGGATTCCCGGTGGCCCTGTGTTGGTGCCCTTCACACTTTTGGCTCTCATCCTCCGAAAGCAATACCTCGTAAAAGCGAAGAGCCTCGCTCGCTCGAGGTCACTTCCATAGTGCTGCGCCGCCCGGCAAAGCAGTCGATCGACTTCTGACCATGAAGCCGAATCGGCCCCGCCGCCTGGTGTATCCAAGCGGCGGGGCCGGCCTCTGTCTCAGGGCTATCGGGAGTCAGTCGGAACTGCGACTCATTCCCATTCAACTCGTATTCCAATAGGATCAACGTATGACCACTCCGAATAGCACCCCCGACAACACCACGCCGCTCGACGTCACCGTCATTCCCTACGAGCAGCTCAAACCGCACCTCGGCAAGATCATCACGCGCTTCCGCAGCGGGGAAGGCGAGCCTGTGTTCTTCGGCGTCGATGACGTGACCGCGGAGGCCGCGATCATCCCGTTCTCGGACTGGCTGCGCCTCGCCGCCCATGACGCCGAGAACGAAGAGCAGTTCCAGGCGGAGGTCGCCCGCCGGGTCAGAGAATCCGACGCTCGTCGCGCGGCCGGCGAATCCGAGCCCACGATGTCGCTGGACGAGTTCACCACAAGCCTTCGTGAGACCTGGAGCAAGGAGCAGCGCGGGAAGGATCGCGATGAGTAGCCGGCGCTTCAAGCTGCGGCCAGATCCCGGGTTCCGGCAGGACATGCAGTCCCTGTTCGACGCGGCGATGGTCAACCCCCGGGGCCGCGAGGCCCGGCTGTACAACGTGACGATCGCCAAGCTCGCCGCCGTCCAGAGCGGTACCTACCAAGGGACGAAGCACCTCTCGTTCATGCCGAGCTATGCCGATCTCTCCGATTGCTCGGAAGCCTATGTCGGCATTGACCCGAATGCGAAGCCGTCGCATCGCCTCATCTGGCGGACCCTTGCTCCTGAAGAGCCAGGCGGCCTTCCGATCCTGGAGCCCATCGTGCTCGGTGAGCGGGCGAACGGCAGAGCCTTCCACATCGCCGGACAGCGTCTTGGCCGCCCTCGCGGGGTCTCGCTCCAGGAGCTGGACTCCACCCCGGAGCCACTCGCCGACAAGTCGCATCTGCAGCGGGCACCGCGTTCGGAGCGTTCCGTTCCGCCCGTCAACGCCGCACGTCGCGCTGCACAGGCAAGGGCCAGGCAGAGCAATGTTCGACGGACGCAGAGCTACACGCCGTCGATCCCGATCGACTACGGCGACAAGGCAGGCAGCCCCGAATACGGCGACTGACACAGCCACGGCAGGCAGAGCCTGCCCGGGAGCGGCGGCGGATCCAATACGGATTCCGCCGCCGCTCTCTGTTTGGCCCATCTCTTCCTGACCCCACACGCGAAACGAGTCCGAGCATGACCACCACAGCAAGCCCGAAGCCCGAGAACCCGTACGCCTCGGCGTACCGCGGCTTCGTCGAGCAGACCGGAGACCACCGCCTCGTCGTACTGCATGACGACGGGCTGTACAAGCACCTGCGCGTCCAGGCCCCCGGCACCCGCATGTGGAGCTGGGACGTCACCACCTGGCCGGGCCACCTCGCGACTTCCGGCGACATCGCCGACGGCCTCGTCTTCACGCGCGAGCCCGACATGATCGGCTTCTTCACCAGCGCCGGCCGCGGTGACGACCACTACTACTCCGACGGAGCGCCGAGCATCGACGTGCGCTACTGGGCCGAGAAGCTCTGCGGTGGACGCTCGCTCGAGGTGAAGAAGTACGACGCTGACCGCTTTCTGCAGCTGGTGCGCGAGCACCTCGAAGAGAGTGAAGTCCTCGGCAACGAGGTTCAGGCCTTCCGCGAGAAGCAGCTCGCGCTCGTGAAGAAGATCCACGAGCTGCGCGGCCTCGACGACGACGCGATGCAGAAGCACTTCGAGGCGCACTGGGCGGCTCAGGCCCGTGCACGGCACACCGCCGCGAGCTC
>NZ_DF952478.1:130254-132376 GCF_001263615.2 Arthrobacter sp. Hiyo1
GACCGTGACGCCGCCTCGGCGGCCAGCCGCCAGCTGTGGAGCACCGACGGCATCACGGACGAGCAGTTCGACGAGCTGATCGAGGAGTTCGACTGGTACGAGCTCGGCGACACCGACATCGACCAGCAGTCTCCGGTCGCGCGCCGCCAGGAGATCCTCGACGCCGCACGCTGGCACGCCGACAGTGAGTCAGAGGCGCACAAATGGCTGCAGGAAAACGAGGAGCTCGTCGGCTCCGACACCTGGGAATGGGATCTGCGCGAGTACGACATCCACTTCCTGTTCGCCTGCTATTCGATCGCGTTCACGACGAAGCTCTGGCGCGAACACCTCGCTGCACAGCACGCGGACGACCCTTTCGACGAGATCGTCCCGCTCACAGTCGAAGTCGTGCGCAACCTGCCGTGACAGACCATCCCCGCAACGCAGAGCCCCGACTCGACCATTCATATGGTCGAGTCGGGGCTTTCTGTTCATCTATCAGCCTCTCTCGTAGACTAGTCGAAAAGACGATTCAATAGATAATGAGCCTGATTCGGATCCCGGGCAGACAAGGAGTTCTCATGTTTCACACCATTCGCCGCGGAGTCGCCGCCGTGAATACCACGCGCCGGATCGTCGCGCTCTGCATCATCGGCGGCGTCAGCGTTGGCACGTTCGTTGGCTGGGCGACCGGCTTCTTCACCTGGATCACCACCACCGTCACCCGCCTGTGGACTGAATTCACGACCTGGCTGCAGTCACCCTGGGGGATCGATCACATCATCGCGACGGCCGCCATCGTGCTCGGGCCGCTGGTGCTCATCTTCATCCTGATCATGGTCATCTCCGACGACTGACCAGCCCTTCGTCCGAACACACAAAGATCCCCGAGTGCAGATGCACTCGGGGATCTCTTTTTCTGCTCCGCCCAGATCGTCACACTCCGACGAGCTGTCGTTCATCTCGCGGAGAGTCCGACTCCTCCAGTTCGTCGTCCATGATCAGCTCGTCATCGACGTCCTCACCGTCGAGATGGCGGTTCACGCTGGGTGAGGCGGAGAACTTCAGCACCGAATAGTCGTCGATGTCCTGCTTGCCGAAGCGAACCTTGTGCCCCTTGTGTGCCTGTCGGTAGAAGCGGCCGAATCGCGTCAGCACGACCGTCTCGCCCTGCGAGACCGCTTCGGTCAGCTCGCCGAAGATTCCCTCGTAGATCGAGCTCACCGTCTTGATCGGCCACCCACTACGCGCCGCCACGCGGGCAATGAACTCCCGTTTCGAGATGCGCTGCTGTTCCTCGGTCATCGCCATGCCCATACGTCCTGCCCTACTCTCTATCCTGTCTCGTTTCGAGTCCCTTGCCGCACAATGTTCCTCGAAACCTCTCTCTTCGCCTTGTAAACCAGTCTATCCGAATGACCTCTCGAATCGTCTAATTCATGATTCGAGAGGTCATTCAACGGATGCCGGAACCTGGCTCAGAACTCGAAGCCCGGGTCCAGCTGGTCCCGCAGGTCGCGCTGCTCGATGTCGACCGTCTCGGCGTCCTTGATCGTCCGCCGGATGGTCTTTGCCGACGTCGCCTCGTGTTCCTCTTTGACCGCCTGCTGTTGCTCGGCCCGAAGGCGGGCGTCGTTGAGCTTGCTCCGATATTCCGTGACCCCCGACATGAACCCCTTCACGAAGCCTTCGCTGCCGACTCCGGCCGGTGCTGGAGCTGCCGGGCCTGCTCCCACTTCTGACGGTCCTCGACCGTCACGAAGCCGAAGCCACCGGCGACCTGGGACTCCCGAGGGAGTCCACCCTTCTGCTGCTGACTGCTCATAGTGCTCAGCCTTCCTTCTCGTAACTGTTGTTCTCGGCAGGCTGCTCGATCGGGATCGACGGCTCGTATTCACGGGCCTTTGCTGCAGCCTGATGGCGGGCCTTCACCGACAGCACAGCATCGCGCGCCGACGTCGATCCTTCAAGGGCTGCGTGCTGCCCTGCCCATGCTGCCTGGGCATCCAGAGACGCATGGCCGAATCCCTGCGCGACTGCACCTGTTGCCGGGAGCCCCGTGCAACCTGCTCGTTCGTGGCCTGCGCAATCGCGTCCGAGATACGCTCGTCCTTTTCGTGCCGCTCCTGCACCGCCTCGG
>NZ_DF952478.1:134634-135826 GCF_001263615.2 Arthrobacter sp. Hiyo1
CTCGGCGCTGCGCTCCTGGCCCAGGTCCTGCAACTGCTCTGCCGAGAGCGTCCGCGCACGACGGGTCGGAGCCGAGCAGAACTGTTCGTTCTTCTCGCCGTCGTAGAGGTTCTCGTGGTTGTCCGCCGCGGCGATCAGGTCCTCCAGCGTGCCTCCATAGGCCATGCGGTCCATCAGCGAACCCTGCAGTGACGTGTCGACCTCCAGGTTGCGCACGCGTCCCGACTTCGGATCGGCAAGAGCCTTTGCCACCCGCTCGACGTACTCGGGGTTGACCGTGACGTTGAAGCCGTCCTTCGCGTTGTAGAACTCGATGAACTGCGCCGCCCACTGCTCCTTCGTGGCCTGCACTGCCTCGCCATCCTCGAAGACCGGACGCCACTGGCCCGGGCCAAGGTGCTCGAGCAGACGCCCGCGCCACAGATCGCGTCCCGGACCCTGGAGCATCTCGTACTTGTGCTTGGCCTCGCTCGCGTCGTGCTTTGCCTGGAGAATGCTCTGGGTGACCGGATAGGTCATCTCGAGCACGGCCTTGAGGTCCACGTTCCGCAGCGCACGGACCGCTCGCTGCGAATACGAGCCGCCGAGACCGGTGCCGTGGGACTTGATCGCGGTAGCGAACATCGACGCCTCCTGGTCCTGCTGGTTGATTCCGGAACGGCCGCTGCGTCCGCCGAGGTAGCGGGCGTAGTCCATGAGCTTCTCGCGATTGCCCTTGGCTCCGGTGACCACGCAGACGTCGCGCACGCTGTTCAGGTGCGTCTGCAGGTCATCGAACCGCAGCGCCGTTCCGAACTCGTCGCGCTGGGCGTAGCGGTAGAAGTCGCCAAGGCGGCGCGCGATGTCGCTCGCGCTTCGCGCTTCTCCGGGCTGTCAACACCAGGAGCACGCTGTGCTTCGTTCGCCTCGGTCTGCAGAGCCGCCACACCGTTGGCGAGGAAGGGGTCCTTCGACACCGCGACCTGCGTGTCGAGCGAGACCTGCATGGCCAGCGGGTGCTCGCCGTTCTTCACGACGCCCGTGTCCAGCAGGTTCGCCGGCACGGAGAGCTTCTCCATCGCCTCCTGCTTGGCCGCCTCGCTGTGCAGCTTCACGACCGCGACCGCGTCGCCGTCGAAGTCGCCGTCGAAGCACTGGTCCATGACCGGGTTGATCGCGACGCCGGTGAGGCGCTCGTCGATCGCCACGCGCA
>NZ_DF952478.1:135851-137542 GCF_001263615.2 Arthrobacter sp. Hiyo1
CCCCGGCGAGGACCTTCTTCCGCAGTCCTCGCTGCTCACGCTGTTCGGCCTCGACCGCGGGCTTGCCCCTCTCGAGTCGCTTGCCGTTCTTCGACACCACCGCCTGGCCCATCGTGCGACCGGCCTTGGTAGCGAGCTGCTTCCGTGGTCGTGATTCAGCCATGTCCTCGTCCTTCCTTCGTCATTGGTGTCATCCGGCTCATGGCTGGTATTCGTGATCGTCGGCCGGCTCCGGGGCCGGCTTACCCGCCTGGCGGCTCTGCTGCTGGCTGGCTGCGCCCCTCTCGCGTGATGCCCACTCGTTGTAGGCACCGACCGGATCAGCGGCCACCCTCGTCGAGAAGTGCCCGAACTTCTCGCCGTACTGTGCATGCCACGCCTGTGCGAACTCGGGATACGACTCGTTGACCGCATCCAGAGCATCCATGTAGGCGAACGAGTACTGCTGGCGCTGCTGCTCCGCGCTCAACCCGTCCGCGGTCATGGTGGCCTGCATCGTGCGTGCCTGGAAGAGCCGTTCCGGCATCACGCCGGGCAGCCCCTCGCCGTCAACCTCCTGAACACGGGCCATGCAGCCGAGCATGTAGCCAGCCAGGTCCTGGTTGAAGGCATTCATGTCACCACGGGCCGCGGCCTCCGACATGGTCATCGCCATGACCCCGCCCATGCGGTCCTTGTGCTCCTCGGCACCCATCTGCGACCGGAGCGTGAATGCGCCGACCACTCGCGGTCCGTTCGGCGTGTCCTGATACCGGGTCGGATCCACGGGCCTGCCCGTGTAGGCCTGGTAGTCACCACGCCAGACACGCTGCACCCGATCCGTCCCGGCAATCCGCTCCTCGTGCGGAGGGGACATGCGCTGGGCACCGTGGCTGAAGCCATCAACCATGACCTGAACGCGAGGGTCCTCACGCATCCGCTCGCCCAGCACGACCCGGGACGACTCTGCGACTTCCTCGCGGGTCAGGCCGTCCTCCTCGCACTGCCGGTACAGACGGCTGATCATGGTGTTGTAGCTCTCCATGATCTCTTCAGCCTGTGCACCGGGCTGCCGGAGCGCCGCGAACGCGTTCTCGGTGAGCGCGACCTCGGTCATGCCCGCCGAGCGCGGCGTGAACATCTCACGATGCCCACGCTCGCGGAACTTCAGGTCGTCATAGCGCTTCTGCCACCGCTTCGACACGTAGTCTTCGACCCGAGCCTCCTTGAGCAGCTTCTTGCCCTGCGTGGCACGCAGTTCGTTCTGCTCCCGGATGCCCCGGTTCCGCCGGTCGGCCTGCCCCGCGGCCCAGTCATGCGTCTTCTGGGCCTTCTGGTCGATCCGTTCCTGGATAGAGGCCTTGACCGGAGCGGCCTTGTCCTTCACGACCTGACGGAACGTCGGCGACATGAGGTACATCGCCGAGAGCGTCGACATCACCCGGACCACGGAGGCCGTATTGACGCCCTCCTGCAGCGGACGCATCGCGCTCGTGACCATCATCTGACCGTAGACCCGGTGCATCGCGCTGAGCTTTTCAGTGCGCTCGTTGTCGTTGAACCCCGGCACGAGGATGTCCGACTTCCGCAGCGACTCCATGTACTGTTCGCCGGCGGCCTGGATGTTCTCACGGAGCAGCTTCAGCTCGTCCCGCTCGCTCAGATCCTTGCGATCGTTCATCGCCTTGCGGGCCGCCGCGCGGCGGCGCGAC
>NZ_DF952478.1:139285-149466 GCF_001263615.2 Arthrobacter sp. Hiyo1
CGCAGGCCCGCATCGCGCAGCACCGGATCGCGCCAGATCAGCGCATGGTCGCCTTCGGCGAGCCCCAGCTGCTCGGCCATAACCGGCGACAGCGCCACCTGGTCGATGTCCAGTCGCGGATCCGCGGTCCACACGGCCGTAGCCGAATCGGAGAGCCGCGAACTCATGAGCCCGGACTTGAAGGCGTTGTGCTTGCCGGAGAACACGCGCTGCTCGAGGTCGGTCGTGATCGACTCGAACTTCCGCTGCGCATGCGACGCCGCCTTGCTCATCTCCTCGGTCAGCTCCTGGCGCACGCGCTGCGTCACCTGGCCGGCCGCGAGCTTCTCCTGCGCGGCACGGTACCGGCAGGCCTGCTCGTGGATGTCGAGGTAGCGGTTCGTGTAGTCGTGCGTGACGGAACTGCCGTCCTCGAACTCCTGACCGGAGCGAAGGTGCGAGGAAAGCACCGGCATCTTCCACGACGACGCCGTGACCTGCTCGGTCTGTTCGCCGGTGGGGTACTTCAGCGGGAACGGGATCTCCAGGTCACCACCCTTGTCTCCGATGAGCTGGCCGAAGGTCTTGCGCATCGTCGAGATGAGCACCACGCCCTTCTCAGTGCGCGCGAGCTCAGGCATCGGGAAGAAGCGGCGCTCGGGCCGCTCGTCGCCGGCGTCATGGCTCAGACCCGTATGGTCCTCGTCGCGGCCGACCACGCGCAGCGTACCGTCCGATTCCATGTCGAGCCCGACGCTGAGCATGAACTCGCGCAGATTCGCCTCGGCTCCGCTGTTGTGACCATAGAACTCGCGCATGATCGCCGGGCAATCCTGCGCGCCGAGCGCCCAGGCCAGCTGCGAAGAAGCCTTCCGGCCCTTGCCGGAGAGCACAGCCTCGTCGTCGTAGACCTTCGTCTTCTCGTCGACGGCCATGTGCGTGACGATGAAGCGCATCTGGCCGATAGCACAGTTCGTCGTCCCGCCGCTCGGGTGCTGCAGATCGGAGCCCATCAACTTGTCGGCAGCCTCGGGCTCGACCTCCTGCGGATCCAGACCCGCGGCAACGGCAACCCGGACACGCTCCCGGTCCTCCGCCAGCGTGCCCATCAGCTCCCGTCCTGAACCGGCGTTGCGGCGCGAGATCAGCGAGAACGGGCTCATCACCACATCCATGTCGGGGTTGGCCTTGAACCAGGCCACCTCCTTCTCCAGATCCAGCGCCTCGGCCTCCGCAAGCGGCCTGTCCCTGTCAACGACCAGCGACACGACGCCCTTGTTGCCGTGCAGGTCCGAGAGCTTGTCGCCGACCACGAGGGAGCGCAGCTCGCCGCCGACACCGCGGATCTGGTTCGCCTCGGCGAACTCGCGGCTGATGACGATCGGATCGTCGGCAGTCCACCCGCCGAAGGTCATCATCGCCGTACCAGTGGGCGTCGTGATCTTGGAGGACTGCATGAGCGTCGAGGCCGTCATCTGCTCGCGGTCGAACGGATCGAAACGCAGCGTCTCCAGTTCCGGCCGGTTCATCAGCGGCGCACGCGCGCCCGACAGCACAGCTGGGTCGCCCGGGACGATCCGACCATCGGGGGAGACCTGGGCGTCCTGGGTGAGGTAGCGCACGATACCCTGGTTGGTCGCTCCGCCGGTCATCACCGGGTCGAAGTAACCGGCAGGGGCTGCGATGCCGTTCTGGTCGGTGCCCGTGAGCACAGCCATGTTGCGGCCACCGGTCAGCTTCCAGGCATCGAAGTGGTTGTCGTCGGCGGGGTCTGCCTCGCTCTTGGTCGCCTGGTGCTCGGCGTACACGGTCGAACCCTGCTTGATGCCGTTGCTGTACCGCACCCGCTTCGCCTCGGTCGCCAGGATCGACGCCGTCCACGAATCGAGCTGGCCCTCGGCATCCAGCGAACGCTCGATGAAGTCGAGCGGGTGCTTCGTGCCGTACAACTGCGAGTACACGCGGTTCAGGCTCGAGCCCTCGCCGGCCTCGCTGCGGTTCGTCAGGAGGTCGTTGGCGATCTGGTACTCGATGCGCTCGGTCATCGCCTGCTCGTAGCCGCGCAGCAGCGTGCGCTCCTCGACAGTCTTCGTCTCACCGGGCAGCTGGGCCGCGATGCGGGCCTCGTAGCCGGGCACGATGAGTCCGTTGTCGCCGCCGACGAATCGCGTCACGATCTCGCCGTGCTCGCCGACATCGAAGACCTGACCGATCTGGCCGGTCACCTCTGAGGTCGAGCCGTTGCGGCGCATCTTCTCCGCCGTCCAACGGATGACGCCCTGGTCGTCGATGAGCACCTCCGTAGGCTCCGTGGCGTTGCGTGCCAGGCTGACCCAGACGGTCTCGCCGATCCGGCGGATGAACGGAGATTCGTGCGTGTCGATTGGCGTCGCCCTCTGCTCGTCGAAGCGAACGAGGCGGTCCTTGAAACGGTCGGTCTGGAAGCCGACACCCATCATCTCGCTCGGATCGATCTCGGCACGGCGGAGAGCTGCTGCCAGATCGTCGAGGTTCGACCACTGCCCCTTGGCACTGGTCATGAAGCGGGCAACGCGCATCGGATCGAAGCGCTGGTCCAGCATCTCGTCACCGACAACACGGATCTCCGGCTCCCAGGTGCCCACAAGCTCGTCGAGCACTTCGTCCGCGTGTGCGCGCACCGTCTCTTCCGGCGTGCCACCGTAGACGAGATTGCCGGCATCGAGCGACTCGCTGCCGTCACCGACCTGGAGCTCGCCGATCATGCCGAGGCGCTCCTCGTACATCTCCTGGGTCGCGCCGGGGCGCAGCAGGTGAGCTCGCTGTCCGACCAGGACGTCCCAGTAGGATCGCAGGATCGCAGCAACCTCGGGGTCGCTGGAGAGTGCGGGGATCTCGAACTCGACGATGTTCAGGCCTTCGGCACGCTGGTCCTCGAACGAGGCGAGGAGCCCGTCGACGTCGAGAGAGGCCGCGAGATTCTCACGCGCCGTCCGCACGGCCGTGGCCATGTACTCTTCCGCTGCCGCCCGACCGCCCTCGGTGGGGTTGTAGAACTCCGGAAGCGTCCGCTCCTTGCCTTCGCGGCGGAGCATCACCAGCGAACCTTCACGCGGGCGCTCACCGGGCACGCGGTACTCCTTCACGGCGAACATCGAGTCCTTCGCGCCGTGGTAGTTGTCTTCGACCTCCGTAGGCTCGAGCGGGCTCTTCGCCGTAGTGCGGATCATCTCCGTGTGCGTCGGGCCAAGCGTCCCGGCAAGCAGTTCCGGCCGTCCTGCCGTGCCACGGCCTGGCCCTGCGCAAAGCGCAGGAGATCCACGGCCTCGGCGGGCGTGGGGGAGTAGACCGCCGCGTCCTTGCCGACCTTGTGGTTCGTGGAGTAACGAACGATCGCGCCGTTGTCGTAAATCATCGCGCCGGCGTAGTCCTCGCGCTCACGCGGTTCGGTGAGACGGATCTCCATACCGGTGCTGGCGATCCGGGCCTTGAGCTGACCAGGGTTCCGGTCGCGCAGCACCTCGTAGTCGAGGCCCTGGGCCTGCAGCTCATGCAGCATCGCCAAGGAACGCTCGAGTGCCGCCGTGGACATGAAGCGGTTCCGGTCGATCCGATTGGTGCGCGGGTCGCGTCCTCCGTCGATCGCCCACTGGCGAACCTGCTCGTACTCCTTGACGCTCATCGAATCGCGAAGCGCGGTGAGGCCGGAGGCGTCCTCGTCGGTCATCGCCGGTCCTGCCTCGATCATCTGCCCCTCGGCGTCGACGACCCACAGCATCATCTGCCCGTGCTCGCCATCGGCGGCCCGGCTCGTCTCGCCGTCGAGGATCTCGGTGATCGTCTGATCCGGGAGATACGCCAGCGACGTGCCGACGTTCTTGACCGTCGCTCGCTGCGACCACTCCGGATCGTAGGGGCTGATGGGCAGAGCCGCAGCACCCTTGGCGTGCTCACCCAGGCCGACCTCGCGCATGAACTGCGCCTGCAGCCGCTGGAAGAGCGGATCCGCGCCGGCGTACTCATCGAACACAGCCTCGGCGCTTGGCACCGACTCCTGGATCGAATCATCCAGCGCGGTCAGCAGAGCGGTGACGCCCAGCCGGTGGTCGGCCACCGACATCCCCTGCTCGGAAAGACGCTCATCCATCCGCTGGCGGATCCGCTTGGCCTGGGAGATCGGGATGACCTGCCCCGTCTGCTCCCGCGCCTGTCGAATGGCCTCATGCGTGACGTACTCGTAGAAGTACCGTCGCAGGCCGTGTCCCTTTTTCATCTTCTATCGCCTCCATTGGAGTGATCGGATCATAACTGTCATATAGATCCTATCCGACCATTCCGAATGAGGCCAGAAATGGGGATTAATGCGAGTCGAGGGGATTCCGAATCGCAGTCAGGCCCGCCCAATACAGCAGCACCGCGCGACCGGATCGGGTCACGGGGGTCACGGGGTGCTGTCATTCCTGCTCGATCAGGCGTCGCGGAGCATCTCCTGGGCCATCGCGCGGTCGAACGCTCCGTCAGCCAGGTGCTCCCACGTCGGCAGCGAGGCCAGGAACTTGTAGAAGTGCGCCGAGATCTCCACCGTCGCCAGCGCCTGCAGGCCTTCGGCGTTCAGCTCTTCGTCGGCGTACACCCGCGAAGCGTCGTCCTCCGCCGCCGCGTTCAGCTTCGCCGCGGCCTCCGTGAACGAGGCCGACCGCGTGGGCGTGATGTACGCATACGCTCCGTCCGCGCTGCGCAGTGATCCGTCGCCGCCGACCGAGAAGTTGTCCCGGTCCTGCTGCAGCTCCGTCAGTGCGGCCTTATATCCCTCGGTGAACTGGATGTCCAGGCTCTTGATCTTCGCCGCGCCAGACGGCGAGACGAGCATGTCCTGGCTGATCGTGCCCTCGGCGTAGATCTTCCGCGCCTGCTGCGCAGCCAGGGCACCCTTTTCGGCGACCGCCGCGGCGACCTCCACGTTCTCCACGACCTGATCCTCGTCGAACATCATCGCCGAGGCGAAGTCGTCGGAGTCCACCTCGATCGGTGCATGCGGGTCCCTGCCTTCCTTCACGTTCGCCAGCATGTGCACGATCTCCATGACCGCATCCGCGTAGGTGTCGGGGTCCAGACGGGCGATGTCGACGTCCTTGTAGCCGTAGCTCTCCTGGTAGATCGTCTTGGCGTTGGCCGCGTGCACCGACTGCCCCAGCCTCTTGTAGAACATCTTCTGGAAGTCCGGCTGGTTCATCCGCACATCGAACTCCATCGCCGAGCTCAGCGTCGGGATCGTCTGCAGCGAGTAGTCGTTGCCCGGGTGGATCATCTTGGCGTCGGTGCGCAGCAGCTTGTACGACATCGGCAGGATGGTCTCGTTCCTGTTCCAGACCGGCGCGTCGCCGGCACGGAAGACGATGCTGTTGCGCTCGGGGATGAACGCCATGTTGTTGTATTTGATCAGCGGCTCTTCCACGGTGCTCTTCGTGTACGAGACCCGGCCCTCCGTCCGGCCTCCGATCATCTTGTCGAGGTCCTGGCTGATCTGCTTCGAGTCGATGTAGGAGACGTGAGTCTTTCCCGACATCTTCTCCAGCGTCTCGATCATCGAATCGTCGGTGCTCTTCAGGAACACGATGTTCGAGGTGTTGCCCTGCACGATCTTGTCGACCGATTCGCCGTAGACGTCGCGCAGCTGCTGGAGGGTCTGCAGGATGAGCGTGAACTGCTGCTCCTGGCCGAGGCCGATCGAGAGCATCGTCTCGAAGCCGGAGATACCCTTACCCTCCGACTGCAGGTTGCCCAGCTCATCGAGCATGTACCGGGTCCTGTAGAGCGGCTTCTGATTGCTCTTCGTCATGTAGGACTGGTCGAACGAGACGTCGACGAGCTGCTTGACGAGAATGAGCACCAGCTTGGCGTACTGCATCAGGTGCGGCGGCGTCACCAAGAACACAGCCTTGGGCGACTCGCTGTAGCGGACCATCGTCTGCGTGATCGCACGCAGCTCGCTCGTGACCCGCTCCGGCGCACCGCCGGCGGAGAGGTCGAGGCGCTCTTCCTTGTACGTCGTGTCGCCGGGCTTGTACCCGGTGATCGCCCCGTCCCGCTTGCCGCCCTCTCGCACCGGACGCAGCTCGCGCAGTACGCCGTTCTTCACGATCTTCTTGCCGGTGACCGGCTCGATGACGTAGTGCCGGCCGTTGAGCGAGAGCTGGTAGCTCTTCTGGAAGTGGAAGTAGAACGAGCGCACCAGCATCTTCGTCTGCGGGTTGATCAGCTCCAGCTTGAGCCAGGCCTCGTCGCCGGGGAAGATCCCCTTGAAGTTGTAGCGCGCCCAGCCCTCTCGGCCCACGATCTCCTCGTGGTCGAAGTCCTCGCCCAGGTCCTCCTGGAACATCGGATCCCTGTACGCCGACCACACGGCCTGCTTGCCAATGAGGTGGTCGCGCTTGACGTAGTTGTTCGCCAGACGCACTCCTAGGCGACGCGGGAAGGACAGGCCGGCAAGGTCTGTGTTCTGGGACGGCTTGCCCGAGGTGAGCGTCGAGATCGTCGGGTCAGTGAAGAAGCTCATGCCGGTGATGGCGATGCCGTAGACGCTCGCCAGCATCTTCTCGGCTCCGGCCATCGACCGAAGGGCGTTGTGCGCGTTGCCAATGAGCGTGCGCATGCTGTTCATCGGCAGGGCCTCGGTCGCGTTGAAGTAGAGCGTCAGCATGTCCTGCTCGGCCTTTCCCTCCCACAGGAACGCCTGACGCTGCGCTTCCGCCTGAGCTTCCTCCAGCTCATCCTCGCGGTCCTCGAATTCGCCTGCCTTGACCTTCTTCTCCAGCTCGGCCTCGGGGTTCTTGACCTTCTTCGAGCTCAGCTGCACAAACATCTGGTACGAGTTGTAGAGCGTGACCTTGCCCCACATGTCGTCGAGCTTTTGCTCGAGCGTTGCGGGGTCCATCTTGGTCTCCGCCGCGTGCTTGCGCAGCTCGCGCTCTTCCTCCATGTAGAAGTCGATGAGGCCGTAGAGGATGCGCTTGAACGCGTTCGACGCCGCATTGGGCCACACCGGATCCTCGCCGCCGTCGGTCGGGAAGAAGACCTCGGCAATGTTTCCGACATACAGAGCAGCCTTGGTCATATCACCCTCGCGCGCCTTGTCGGCAGCCAGACCCAAGGGGTTGTAGATGTCGGTCTTCATGCTGTTGATGAGGTTGAACTGGACCGGCTCGAATCCGCGCATGACCAGCGGAATGTAGTTGTTGACGAGCAACTCACCCTTGGGGTCGTTGATCACCATGTTGGAGGGCTTCTTCTCGCGCGACCAGATGTCGATCATCGGCTCGATGTAGGTCTGGCCCTTTCCGCCTCGGGTGATCGCGAGGACCATCGTGTTCACCGGCGCGGTGTCCACGATGTATGCGCCGCCGGGACGCTGGATCTCGTAATCCGGGAACGTCCAGTCGTTCTTGATGAGGTCGGCCACCGTGCCGTAGCCCTTGTCCGGACCCTTGAGCTTGTCGCGGTTCGCGTTCCCCGGGTTGTACGGGATCTGCGTCGTGTCCCAGCACTTGCGCAGTGTCTTGTCATCGGGGACGCCCGAAGCCTCGAACAATGCGTCGCCGAAGGCCTCGTCGATGATCGGCTGCAGATCCGAGAGGATCTTGCCGTCGTCGTCGACCATCGCCTCGCCCTTGTAGTAGACCATGTTGCCGTCCTGATCGATGATGTCCGCCTCCGCCCGGCGGGACACCTCGACATTCTGCAGCCCCTTCCGCTTCAGCATCATGTGGCTGATCATCGAGCTGACCTGCACGTCTGAGTGCGCGCCGGCGTCCGGGAACCAATCGAACTTGCGCTGGATCTCCTCGGGCAGCGCGATGTGCTGATCGTCGTCGTGGAAGTTGATGTCGGAGTCGTCATGCATAAGGTTCGCGGTGTCGACCCGCTTCGCCGACCACGCGCTGATCACGACACCGACCAGCAGGCCCAGACCCACCGTGACGAACAGCTTGAAGAGCGTGACGTCGGCCAGCTGAGCCCCCAGGCTCGTGGTATTCGCGGCAGGGGCCGCCTTCGTGCCAGGCTTGATGACCTCACCCTGCGGAGCCTGCTTTGCCGTGTACCAGTCCGGTACCGGCACGTTCGCGATCTCCGGATAGCACGTCCCCTCGGGCTGTCCGTTCGAGGCGAGCTGCTGGTAGCACTTCTCGACCGCGCCACCCTCGACCGTCCGGGTCGACTCCAGATAGTACTGCTTCGGGCCAGTGCCCCCACCGGTGCCTGCGCCGTTGATCGCCCCGGTCAGCCCCATCAGTGCCATGGCAATCACCGAGTACAGGATCCAGGCGAGGAGCGTGACGACCACGTCGACGACGATGCTACGACCAGGCCCGGCGTCTTGGACTTCTTCATCTGACGGACGCCGCGATCCAGCTGCTGTGAGCCGTGCACGTCCCGGTTCGTCAGCGTCTGCCCGGCATCCCGAGCTGAGATCTTGTCCCAGCTGCTTGCCGAGGGTCGCTGTGCCTTCCGCTTCTCTCGCGCCATGATGCGCTCCTTCGTTCGTCTGTCCGTTAATGCGGACGACGACGGTGCCCGGGGGAACGTCTCGCGTATCCGCCGCGCACCGTCGTCGCTGTGTGCTGTGTGTTCGCCCGCCGCCGTGACGACGGGCCATTGATCAGAGGAGGATCGCTCCGGCGATGAAGCCGGCACCGAGCATGACCAGCCCGATCGCGATCATGAGCGTGGTCAGCAGCTTGTTCTGCCGGCCCTGCATCTGGTTCGACCGCTCCAGATCGTTGATGTACGCCTGGCGGTCGGCCTGCAGGTCGTTGACCCGGTCGTCGTATTGCTTCTTGAACGACTCGCCCATGTGGTCCATCTGCGCGAGCAGATCGGTCACGCGGCTGGTCTGTGACGCGGTCTTCTCCTTCTCCAGGTTCAGGTTGTGCTGCCACTCCTCGTCCCGGACCCGCATCTGCTCGATCGTGGACTGGCGGGTCTTCTCGAACTCGTCCTCGGTGCGGCGCAGGCGGTCGGTGTGCTCGGTACGCAGACGCTCGACGATCTTCGCGTGCTCCTGCTCAAGGGCCGCGACCCGGTCGAAGCGCGACTGCTCCTCGGCCAGGGCATCGGCGCGGCTGATGTCACTCTTGCGGTTCTCGTCGATGATGCGCTGGATCTCGCTGGTCAGCTCCACGAGCAGTGCCCGCTCGGCCGCGAGGTTCTCCTGCTGGCGCTCTGCGAGTACCGTGAAGATGCGGGTCGTGCCAATAGCCATGCGGCGATCGGCATCCTTGCGGCGCAGCCCGAGGATCTCCTGCTGCGTGTGGGCGTAGTCGTTCTCGATCTTCGCGTCGATCGCAGCAACAGCTTCGAGCTGCTCGCGCTGGATCTTGGCCTTGTTCCGTTCGCGGTACTGGACCTCCGCCTGGCTTGCCGCCTGCTGCCCAATCTGGGCAATTGCCGCCTCGAATGCCTTGGCGATCTCGGCCTGAGCCTGGCGAGCGGTCTCGTCCTTGCCCGTCAGCGCCTCGCGGTACTCGACCTTCGCACCGGTGGTCAGCTCCTTGTAAACGCTGCCCTCGCGGTCGATCGCCACGTCACGCATGACCTGCTCGGCATGCAGGCTCATGATGTTGACGAACTCGGTCTGCAACTCGGCCTCACCGTCCGCGTGCAGCTTCGCCAGCTGCGCGTTCGCCTGGCGGGTGAGCTGGGCGATCTGATCGCCGAGCCAAGAACTCGCACCGTCCGGGACAGCGATCTGCACCGTCGGCGCGGCCACCCCGAACGAGGTGGCGAACTCGTCGAGGCGCACCTCCAGGTCGAGATCCTCGGTGAGAAAGCGCCGGGCGATGGTGCTGCGCACCTGCTCCTGATCGGCCACGGGCTCGTCGTCGACCGGTGCGGTCTCCGAGGACCCCTGAGGGGCGTAGTCGTCGTCTTCGTCCTCGTCGTCGAAGATCACCGCGTGCTCGTGCTGGGCGTCCTCGTCTTCACCCTCGACATCGGTGTGCTCCTCGAACGCCGGAGCTTCAGCATCCTCGTCTGCGGTCTCGC
Organism: Arthrobacter sp. Hiyo1; assembly: GCF_001263615.2. Taxonomy (NCBI): domain Bacteria; kingdom Bacillati; phylum Actinomycetota; class Actinomycetes; order Micrococcales; family Micrococcaceae; genus Arthrobacter; species Arthrobacter sp. Hiyo1. Next base: position 149,285 of record NZ_DF952478.1, read on the forward strand.
CGAACGCATCGCCGAACGCCGGCTCCTCGTCGAAGTTGACGTCAGCATCGGAAGCACCCTCGAAGAGAGGATCGCCCTCGTCCTCGGCATCCGGAGCGGCCTTGATCTTCGCCGGCTCCACATCCCCCTCGGCCGTCGGCTCGTCGTCGGTCTCACCGCTGTGCGCCGCCCATGCCTCGCGG
>NZ_DF952478.1:149959-155086 GCF_001263615.2 Arthrobacter sp. Hiyo1
CGTCCGCGACCAGATCGACCTGCAGGCCGTTCTGGTTCTGGTAGACGACCGCCCAGCTGTAGAGCGGCGTCTTGCCGTCAGCGGCCGTCGGCGCGGTCAGCAGCGAGTACTCCTCCATGCGCGCGAGGGTCTCGGTCGTCGGGATGATTCCGAAGACCTCCTCGGAGAGCATGTCGCGGTTGCCAGCGTGCAGATCGAGTCTGCCTCGATGAGTTCGATGAGCGAGCCCTTGGCCTCGTCGCGACCCTGCTTGCGGCTCAGTCCGCCGATCCGCTCGGCGGCGAGCACCAGGATGGCCCAGGCGGTGCCGCTGGGGAAGACGAACGGTGCGTTGCTGCGCAGCAGCTCAACGGCCGCGGGAACCGCGGTCTCACGCACGACCGATGCCAGGAGTTCATCCGGCTTCTTCTGCCGCTCCTTCTTCTCAGTCTTCTTCGGTGCTGTCAGAATGCTCATGCCTGTCGATCCCTTCGGTTGTGAGTCACGATTCGCCTCGTTTATCAGAATAGTCTGTCGTGCATATCGAATGCAACAATCAAATGATCTATCGAATGAGCAAAGAGCCCCAGTCGAATCGTTCGACTGGGGCTCAACTCGGCTCGTCTCGCGGGTGTCACTGCATCGTGAAGACCATGACGTGTGCGTCAGATGTCCGCAGATCCTTCCGGTCGCTGACCATCTCACCCTCGATGTCGATTCCGATCCGACGCTCTGCCGGGAACTGGTTGATGAAGGTCGCAACCTCCGTGGTGACCTCGCTGGTCAGCCTGGCCACAGCCGCACGCGCACCGCCGGCATCGGAGTCCGTGTTGCCGCGGTCCTCGATCAGGTACTGCAACACGCGGGGATTGATCGTCACGCGCACGTTGTGCTTCACGTGCACTTCCTGCACCAGCTCGCGCAGCTTGTTCTTCACGATCTGCTGCTGCGTCGCCAGCGACAAGGGCTGGAACGGGACGATGGCGTCGATTCGGCCCAGGAGCTCGGGCGGGAAGCGATTGTCCGCCTGGGTCTTCGTGATTGAGCGCCGGATCAGCTTCTCGTACTCCATGAGCTCCTTGCCCGAGCCGGTGTCGTCGGGGGCGTAGTCAGCGATCGTCTTGTAGACCTCGGAGGCTGCGTTCGTGGTGAGCACGATGTACGTGTTGAGGAAGCTCACCTGCCGGTTGTTGTCGTCCGTCAGGCGGCCGTCATCGAGCACCTGCAGCAGGAGTCGCGTCACCATCGCCGAGGCCTTCTCGACCTCGTCAATCAGCACGACTGCGTGCGATCGGTCCCACACCCGCTTGGTCAGCTCCGAGCGGAACAGCTGCAGCGAGGAGTCCTCGGCGAACTCGGACATGTCGAAACGGATCAGGTGGCGCTGGTCGTCGCCGAAGAGCAGCTTGGCCAGCTGCTTGGTCAGCTCGGACTTGCCGACACCCGTGCTGCCCGTGAACAGCAGGCTGGCCATCGGCCGACCCGGGTTCTGCAGATCTGCCACCGAAAGCTGCAGGCGGCGGGCCACGGCTCTCGTGGCCAGATCCTGGCTGAGCACCTTCGCGTCGAGCTGCTGCTTGATCTTCGCGACGTCGACCTTGAAAGAGACGTTGACGTTGAGCGACTCCTGGAGCACGTCGGCGAGCAGGTCCCTATTCATCGACCGCCCCCGGCGGTGCCAGCCGACCATCGCGTTGAGCACCAGGATCGACTTTCGCGGCTGCGAACTCGCCGGCATGTAGCGCTCGGTGTACTCGTAGATCTGACGGAAGAGATGATCGTCGACGAACTGTTCGGCCACGCCATAGCGCTCGGCCACACCTTGCAGGATCGTGATCGTCGTCTCTCGTCCCGGCTGGGCCAGGCTGATGCGCTGAAGGCGCTCGACCAGTGGCTGGTTTGGCGCGATATGCATGTGGAATTCGTCGTAGGTCGTCGCGGCGATCACCCGGATTCCCCTGGTGCCCGATGCCGCCAGCACCGGCTTGATCGCCTCGACCGCGGCGTCCGAAAGCTGCACGATCTGGTGGAACTCGTCGATGAACAGTACAAGTTCGTGATCTTCGTGCTTGACGTACCGCTCCGCCTCGTCGAAGAAGCCCTTGAGCGTCGCGGCCATGAGATTGCTGTCGCCGGCCTCGGAGATCATGCGCGCCGGGTCCACCTCAAGATAGAGACGCTTGTGGTCCTCGAGCATCGTGGCCTGTACCAGGGCTGTCTTACCCGAACCGGCTTCTGCGAGCAGGAGGATATTCGACAGCTCGGGTCGCTCCATGCCCGCCAGCACCTGCTGGATCTCATGCTCGCGGCCGACGATCTCACGTTCCGCCGGCTTCAGCGGTTCGGACAGTCGCGCCAGCAGGGGGTAGTTCTCATTCAGTCGGGCATCTGCGAACATCCGTGATCGCTCCTTCGTTCCATTCGAGTTCCATTCAAAGATCAGTCGAATCCTATCACGATAGACCTATCCGACTGCGGGCTCTAAGCGGGCGAAAGGCCCCATGGATCACTCCACAGGGCCTTTCGAATCGCCGTTCGGCTCATCCGAACTGCGGGGAGTCGCTGCTCTTCTTCTCCTCCTCGTACTGATACGGGTACAATGTCCTCGCGGACGACCTCGGGGGAGCGGTGCTTCCTGCCGATGCCGTGCCGAACCGTGCTCCGGCCGCGGCGAACGGGTTCGAGGACCGCTCGTCCTCGACGATCTCTGCTTCGATGATCTCGGCGTCCACGGCGACCTTTGCATCCGCTTCGCGCACAACACCCTGCCCGGCACCGACCACCCCGCCCACGACGCCACCGACAACGGGGCCGAGCTTCGGGACGGCCTTGCCGATCTGCGCGCCGGTCCGGGCACCTTCGACAGCTGCCTGGCTGACCCGGCCGAATGCAGAGATCTCCTGTGCCGTCGGTGCCCTGAGCTTCTTCCGCGCCTTCGGCACATCGTTCGAGCTGATCATCCCCGGATTGGGGCTCTCCGGGATCGACATCTCCGGATGCCGCTGTCTCACGATCGGATTGAACCGCGAACCAGGCGCACCCGGCGGGGGAGAAGACGGCACAGCGCTCTTCGGCCCATGCGCAGCCCCGAGACCGGCCTGGCTCGAAACACCCGCCGGCATCGACACACCTCGGTAGATGCCGTCACTGAGATCGGTATGGGTGTTCTCGCGTCGGGCGTTCGCACTCAGGTCATCCTCGAAGATCACCGAGGCGTCCTCGGCCTGTTCCTGTCGAACTCGTCGCGCGGAGAGGGCCTGCCGGGTCATCGTCGTCGGGTCGACCTCGAAGTCCGAGGGCTCGAGAGTGTTCATGTTGATGAAGTGGCCACCGTCGCCGTACGGCGAGGGCACCAGCTCCGCCTTCACGGCATAGACCGTGCCGATCTTCTCGCCTCGCTCGTTCAGGATCGGCTGTCGATTGCTCCCGGCGTTGTACTCGATCGTGTCGAAGTCCGGGTGCCCGTAAGCCGCGGCGTGATTATGCCGGGGACGCCCCTGTCCGTCGCGGGCCGGGATCGAGGTCAGATGCGGATCCGCCTGACGCCCGTTCGGGTCGCGGTGATCGACCTGGACGTCGAGGTAGCGCCGAAGCCCGTGCTCGGTGGCGTTGCGGTCGTAGGTCTTGACCAGGAGATTGACGCCCCTAGGACGGTCCGTCTCCAGGAAGTAGCTCGTGAGGTCTGCCATGGTTCTGCTCTCTCTGTCTTGTCTGGTGGTGCTGGGGAAGCAGAAAGGCCCCCGGATCGCAATCCGGGGGCCTTTCGTGAGGCGTGCTGTGCTCTGCCGTTCAGCCCTGTGCGGACTAGCCGACGGCCAGCTCCTCGTCCTCGAATAGCGGCACGTCGGTGCTCTGCTCGGGAGCCTCCGCCTGCGCCTCGGCGGCGGGAGCCTCCTTGGCCTGGGACACCTTTGCGGCGTCGGCGGCCTCCTTGGCTGCCTTCATCGACGCGAACTGCTGGTCCATCGTCTTGCTGTCGACCTTGAAGTCGGACTGCTCGAGGGACTTGGTGTTGAGCACAAGGCCGTTGCCCTTGGTCGACGGCATCACGTTGGCCTTGACGGCGTAGATGCGGCCGATCTCTTCGCCGTCCTTGTTCGTGATGGGCTCGAAGTTCGGGCCGGCGGCCTTGACGATCTCCTCGAACTGGCCGGTGCTGTAGGCCGCACCGTTGTTGTAGCGGGTCTTGCCGTCGCTGTCCTTCACCCGCTGGGAGGTCAGGTGCAGGTTGGTCTGCGCCGGACCGCGCTGGTCGCGGGCGTCGATCTGGGCGTCGACGAAGCGGAACTTGCCGTCCTTGGTCACGCCGTTGTCGTAGACCTTCGCGAGAAGGTTGACGCCGGTCATCGACCCCGGACCCCGAAGCTGTGCCATGATCTGTCTCCTTAATTTCGTTGCCCGACTCGATTGACGAGTCGGTACTGATCTGTCACATTCGCTTCTGGGCCATTCGACTCATCCGCGAATGATCCAAAGACTAATACTGAATAGAGTCGAAAGCAACTCTGAATGGTGTATCGAATGGTGATTTAGTCGCCTGCGGGATTCGACTCGACTCCATCCAGGTCACGGTTTGCCTCGTAATCGAACGAACTCGTGGCCTCGATCGCGGCCTGATCAATCTCCCCCTGCAGTCGAACCGCCAGCCCGGCATCCAGCGCCGTCACGGGGTGTCGTCGGGTCTTCTCGATCTCCTGCTGGGCACGAAGCTCTGCGAACCGGCTCGGCAGAAGGCTGGTCCCTGTCTCAGCTGCCTCGCGAGTCAGCTTTGCTGCCAGCTTTGTCATGCTCGCCACGTCGTCTACCGGAAGCCCGGCGATGGATTCGGCCTGTCCGGATTCGTCCAGATAGGTCATCGCTCCGACGAGCAGCCGGCGACGGTGCTGAGCTTCAAGAGCGAACGTCCGACGAGCCTTGCCGCCGATCTCGGTGTCCGAGAAGAAGTCGTAGCCCAGATGATGCAGATCCAGGGCCTTCACCTCGTCGAAGTCATACGCCGCGCCCTTCTCAATCCGGGTCGCCAGAGGTGAGAGCGCGCCGTCGGCCGCCGCCGGCACGTTCTGCCCTCGCTTCCCGGTCTTGATCGTCACAGGCCGCAGCACCAGTCCCGACACGGCCAGATCCGCGCGCAGCTCATCCAGCTGCGCG
>NZ_DF952478.1:155111-158062 GCF_001263615.2 Arthrobacter sp. Hiyo1
CATCGCGGCAATGCGCTGATCGAGCACCGCGCGGCCTCCTGCGCCTTCGGTGAGCAGTCGTCCGCCCGGCTGACCGTAAATCTCCCGGCCCAGACGTTCGGCGTCCTCGCCCTCCTTCATACGCTGGAGAGAGACGTCCTGGCGCAAGCTCATCAGCGACAGGAGGCGCTGCCCATACTCGGAGACCTGCTTGTGCTGCTCATACCAGGCGTGCTCGTCGCCGACGAACGGCAGGAAGTGCTGGTACTTCGCCATAAGCCGGCGCTGGTACTCCTCCTCGAAGCGATAGAAGTCATAGAGGGGGCGCGAGTCCTCCACCGCCACGCCGGCGGCATCGGCCTTCTCCACTGCCGGACGAGGTCCCGGTATGCCGCCGCACGCTCCCGGTGATGATCCAGCCGCGAGGCGTAACTGCGCAGCCGGAATCCGAACGACACCAGATCGTCGTCCGTCTCCTGGCTGGCAGCATCCTGCCGATCGCGCGCCAGCGCCGCCATCTGCTCATAGTCCATCCCCATGACCTTGAGCATGGGAGTGCGGATCCTCAGCTCATCCGGCGGCAGCGCACGCACCAGCTGGTAGACACCGTTGACAGCACGCTCGATGATCTGAGCTCGTCCGGAATCGACCAGACGCTGCCAGGCATCCGTGGTCAGCGACTCTTTCGCTCGTCGCTCGTTTGCATAGTCCACGATCTTCTCCATCGCCGCAGGCATAGGCGACCCCGCGCGCCCGAGCTGTTCGGTGACCAGCTCCGTGACGATCTCATTGGCCTTGCGCATCCGCATGTCATTGGTGCCGGCACGCCAGAGCCTGCGGTCCGCAGGCAGGCAGGCGAGCAGGAACTGGGGGAGCGCCTCCGCCCGCATCCGCTCGTGAGCCCAGCGCTTGATGAAGGTCGTGACGTTTCGTCGCTCATAGCCGACAGCGCTGGAGAGATGGGCCACCGCCTGCTTCTCGTCGAGCCAGGCGTCGACGCCCCGACGCAGCCGGGACTTGTGCCGGTCCAGGAGCTTGCCCTTCTGCTGCCCGTTGGGCATGAGGCGGCCGGTTCCGGCATCGACCATCGCGAGATGGCAGTGCACGTGCTCGGTGTCGACCTGGATCACGCCGACATACCGCAGATCGTCGAACCCACCGCTTCCCGCGCTCATCCCGTTGAGGCCATGCATGATGGCCATTCGCAGCTTCATCTGGTCGATGTGACCGCGGTAGTCGCCGCGGTTCTCGCAGTGGAAGTCCGCATCGACGATGCCGTGCTTCTTCAGATACGCCTCATCGAACGAGAGCACGGTCTTGAACACCGTGTGACCCTTGTCGAAGTGCTTCTGGAGATCCCGGCTTGCCGCCCGCAGCTGCTCATCAGAGAGCGACACCGTACCGTAGCCGAACGCCACACCGCCGTCCCCCTGGGCCTGGCGCATCTCGTCCTTCGCCGCGCGCCTCGACGGAGCACGTTCGACCGCGCTCTCGCGAGCCATGTATCGAAGGATGAAATCGTCGGTGCGCAGCCGCTGTACCGGTGCCAGTGACTCCACCGCCTGCTCTCGAGCCATGTACCGCGTGACGTAGCTTCCGGGTGTCGCGCCCCGCGACCCCGAGCCGTCCGGCTTCTTGACGCTGAATTCGTTGACGACGACCACGTCCTGCTTGAGACCCACGCCCGTCCCTCCTGTCCCGCTGATCGATTGAAGACAACGGCCCCGACGGTGGGATCATCCACGCGCCGGGGCCGTTGTTCTCGTGTGCTTCCGCTGGTATTGCCCAGGCTCAGCGCTGGTGCGCGAGCTCGGTGTCGTCGTGCTCCAGGTCGGCAGCACGCTGCTCGACCTTGCGCTTGAGCTCGTCGTACGTAGGCCGCACCGGCGTGGTGTCGTTCACGGACACCTCATCGTCGAAGAACAGATCCTCCAACTCAGGAGCTTCCGTGACCGGCTCGTCCACCGTCTCCAGGGCACTGGCGACCCGATCGCGGTAGATGTTCTCCGGGGTGCCTTCCTGCGCAGCGCGCTCCAGACGGAACTGCTCCTCCTCGGCATCCAGCTCGGCAGCGACGGCCTGCAGGCGCGCACTCATGTCGTCCTGTGCTTCCGGCTCGCCCTGCTCGGCCGAAGCGACGCTGGTCGCTTCCTGCGCGTGCTCGAAGTCGGCGTCGTCGAACAGGGTGGCCATCTCACCCGAACGCTGGCGCAGGCTCTGTCCCTCGACCACTCGGGGCTCCACAGGCGGTGCGCCATCGGTCGAGAAGTCCGCGAAGTATTCGGCCAGGTCGTAGCCGGAGGACTCCATGTCGACGTCGAGACTGCCAAGGTCATGGACCTTGACGAACACCACAGGAACATCCGGGGCGCTCTCAGTGCTGCGCGCCGGATCACCGGCAGGGGCCAGCACGATGGCGTCCATCGTGGCAGGCAGCTCCCATTCGATCCCGACAACCTGTTCGGGAACCGTGAAGCCAGGGGAGAAGTACCCCCGCTTCGCCAGCAACGTCAGCTGCTTATCGTCGAACTCGTAGAACACGTCCACCGTCTCGCCACCCCCGGTGGGGAAGGTCACCGCGTCGACGCCATAGGGCAGTCGCCGATGCGGTCGCACGCCGCGAAGCTCGCCGTTCATGTGCAGATACGGCCTGAAGTTCTGCTCGGGCCCGTGGTGCGCCAGCTCCATCGTCTCAACGAACACGACGACGTCCGCCTGCTCGTTCTCGATGCGTGCGGTCTCCACGCCTCGCTCGCGCAGCACACGGTGTGCCCACACATCGGTCATCGCCAATCCTGCGATTCGCATATCGATCTCGCTTTCTCTCTTCTCGGTCGGTTACTTGCCGGTGGTCTTCCGGGCTACGTGGTGCTCGCGGATCGAGGCGATCCAACGGCTGCCCGTGCGCCACAGCCAGCGCATCAGAGCGATCTCGGCGACGGCGAGCAGCGTCACGACGAACAGCAGCGGGA
>NZ_DF952479.1:0-42688 GCF_001263615.2 Arthrobacter sp. Hiyo1
AGCCGCTGTCCCCCGCGCAGCTGGCGGACCTGGAAGCGGCTTGGGCCGAGCTTCGGCAGGCTGCCGAAGAGACGGGCGTGACATCGTTCCGGGCGTGCACACGGGACGGAAGCTATTGGGGGGATGACCCGGAGTCCGTACGTGCCATGACGGCGACCATCCTGAGCCTGAAGAAGTACACGGCCGATGGTGCGCAGAACGGGCCGGACCGGACGTAGCGGCTGCCCTTTACAGAGCGGAGCCAAGCGGAGGACGATCCTTGAAAGCAAAGGAGGATCCTTGGCTGATTCAATCCCGGAGGCACTGCAACCACCGGTTGCGGTTGCCCTGGCGGCGACGTCGATCCGTGGCCCCAATGAGGAGATACTCAAATACTCATTTGAGTATCCGCGTGTGCGACGGCGGCTATTTCTGTCGCACCCCTCCCCAACACTTGTCCCAGCGGCCCTTCAAGCCGCTTTTCTCAGTGTGTCTATTCGAATATGTGTTCTAAGGTTGTGGTATGTCCTCCGATTACGCATCCGCGCTCCAGGCGCAGTATGCGCGGCGGGCCGGCCCGATCGGGCTGACCGTGGAAGAGCTCGATTTTGAGCATTTCCCGGCCAAAAACGGGTATCCCGGCATCCCTGTAAAGGCGTGGATCCGGTTCCCGAACTGCGCCGAGCTGCTGGACGGGGAAGTTTTCGCGTGGACCGCCAGGGCGGTCGAGGTGACGTGGAAAGACGGGCCGGCCACGTATCGGACTTGGGTGTGGAGCTCGGCTGTCACCCGCCGGGAAGAAATGATGAACAGGAATTTGGGAGAGCGGACCAGCCGTGACAGCAACAGCAAGTGAAACAACCCTCAACGCTTCCGTGGACGTCCGATTCACCGCGGCCGGCACTCCCCTGGCCGTCCGGTACGACGGACGGATCTGGGCGGTGGCCGCCGAACCAGTGCACTGGTTCGCCCGCGACTCCTGGTGGCAGACGCGGAGTACCGCGCCGGTAGGCGTCGGGAACATCGTTGATATCGAGTTTTGGAGGGTCCAGGTGAAACTCTCCTCGAACGCGGCCCTACGAACATTTTTGCTGCGCCGGGATCCGGCGGCCACTCAGTGGCTACTGGAATCAATCAGCTAGTGGCAGCTGACTTGTACCGCCAGCAGGACAGCAAGGCCGGCGAGGGTGGAAAGGCCCGGTAGGTGAGGGTCTGCAAGGTGCAGATGGAACCCTCCACACCATTTGGCGTGTAAACCGTTCTTTGTCGGACCCCTCCCCCACAATGATTCGAGCGGCCGTTCACGCTGTCGGTAACTTGCGCAGAGGCCTTAGGCCATCAACAGTAAGAATTTCCAGCACTCGCGCCGAAGCTAGACTTGTGCACGACCAGCGTAAATAGGGGAAATAGTGTCGAACGACGAGAAGAATGTAAGCCTTACTTCGGGGCAGGCGTCGCCTGAGAGCTTCGCTGGGATAGAGGCTTCAACGCCCGGCGGACCCGGAATGTACCTCCATTGGGACGGCCGCAAAACATATCGGGCAAAGATGCCCGCTCCCCGCATACTTGAGACCGACGAGGAACTTTCGTTTGGGCATCATCAGCGACTGAACCGCATCATCGAAGGTGACAACCTTCAAGCCATGGTCTCCCTTAGGTCGCAGTATCGAGACTCAGTGGACGTGGCATACCTCGATCCTCCTTATAACACGGGAAAAAAGGACTTTCGTTACTCGGACCGCCGATATCACGACCCCAATGCAAACGCCGACGATGCTGTCTACGTTAACAACGACGACGGCGGCAAGCACACGAAGTGGCTCAACTACATCGGCCCCCGCCTCTACCTAACCTGGGAGCTCCTGGCAGATCACGGGGTCTGCTTCGTCTCCATCAACGATGTCGAGTTATTCCGGCTCGGTCTACTCATGGATGAGATCTTTGGGGAAAAGAACCGCATCGGCGTAATGGTCTGGAAGCAAGCCGTAGACAACAACAAAACGCGAATCGCCGTCGAGCACGAGTACGTTCTCTGCTATGCAAAGCGCATTGAGGAAACGGCCGAGCACTGGCAGGGCACTAGTGTGGCCAAGCAATGGCTGCTCAACAAGTATGACGAACTCCGCAAGACATACCCCGACATCGACGAGCTCCAACGACGCTGGCGCGAGGCCATACGAGAGCAGAAAAAGGTCCATCGAGGTGCTGTAGCGGAGGGCCGCGGCGACGAAGAGGTCGATATCGGGCGCATGGACCGCTTCCGGAATATCAATGAACACGGCCCGTGGGCTAAGGACTGGCACCTGGAGAACACCCGAGAGGGCGGGTACGACTACGACATTCTTCACCCAAAAACAGGAATTGCATGCAGGAAGCCGCCAAAGGGCTACCGCTACCCGGAGGAGTCCATGGCCCGGCTTCTCTCTGAAGACCGCATCGTTTTTGGCAAGGACCACACCGAGACTGCCCAACTCCGCCGCTACTTGCGGGATTCATCGGACGCTCTCAGGAGTGTTATAACCATTCCTGGGCGCAACGGCTCCGACAGGCTTGCAGCCCTCCTCCCAGAGGAAGCCAAGAAGTTTCCTCATCCAAAGCCTGTGGAGCTTCTTGAGCTGCTTCTAGGCGCAGCTGGTGACATTGATGCTCTTGTGCTTGATCCCTTCGCTGGCTCAGGCAGCACCGGAGAAGCAGTGATGAAACTGAATGCGGCGGACAACGGGATCCGTAGGTTCATCCTCATCGAAGAAGGAGAGCCCGGCGACCGGTACGCCCGAACGCTCACCGGCCCGCGCCTGCGGGCCGCAATCGAGAAGGAAGGCTGGAACGAAGGTTTTGAGTTCCTCACTACGGGCCGGAAGCTGGACCGCGATGCAATCCTGACCCTTGAGCGCGAAGCGATTACAAGCCTCGTTCTGCAGACCGATCCCACTGGCATGGGTGGAGGCATGCGGAAGGTCAACGGCAAGTTTGTGGTGGCTGTCAACGGTCGATCACAAGCCATCTGTCTGAACTGGAACGGACGGGCAGACAGCGTGATTACTAGGGAAGTCCTGGTGGAAATGTTTAACGAAGCCAAAGCCCTCAACCTTAAGAAGCCACTCCGCGTTTACGGCTCAACCTGCGAGGTCGGTGAAACCGATTCATTTGTCTTCAGACAAATCCCGGACGCCATACTGGCAGCACTCCAGCTCGTAGAAGACGCTCAGGAAGAGCCAGACATATTCGGCGCCATCAACGACTTGGAAGAAACTATCCGCGCAGAGGCAGGTACCCGTGGCTGAGCATGACTTTGCCCTTTTCGAGTTCCAAGAAATAGCAGCAGAGAAGCTGCGGGCCGCCGCGCTGAACTGGGTTAGTCACTCGATTGCACACGGTGTCCCCCGGTACGGGTCCCAAGCAATTCCTTTTGTGGGGCAGCTGAGAGCTGTAACCGGATCGGGTAAGACGCCTATGCTGGCGGACGTGATCTCCGGCCTTGGCGACGGCGTTGTCATCTGGACTTCCAAATCAGCGGCCGTTGTTGAGCAGACATATAGGAACCTCAGGGGGCGCTATCGATCCTTGCTCCCCGCGCAGAATGTGCGGATCATGCGGGAGATTCCAAGCCAGGCCGACTGGCAGCATTTCCTGACAGCTTCAAAAGGACTCACCATTTGGGTGCTAACGACGGCGGCTTGGAATGAGGCTGAAGCCGCCAACGCCGGCGGAGACATCAACGCACGGCTCAGTCTCCATCGTCCTCAACCGGATTGGTCAGGAAGCACCTCTCCATGGGAGCTGATGCGGACTGAGCTACAGCGGCCTCTCTGGATCGTGTCAGATGAAAGCCACAACCAATCGAGCACGCAGCTGGAGATATTGGCAAACCTCGGGCCAATCGGCTTCTTCTTGGCATCTGCTACACCGGTTCAGAATGAACTCTTCGGGAAATGGCAAGAAGCACTTACTTCAGACCCGAACTGGGCCAGTCTCGTGAAAGCGGGGACTGTCCCAGTCAGAACCAAAGACGTCGTTTCCTCTGAGTTGCTAAAGACGACAATCGAGCTGTTCGATAACAACAGTGGGTTCGAGGAAGATCTGGACTCTGTACTGGAAACAATGGCGCAGCTCGACCAAGCGCTTCTTGCAGAGAACGCCAGCGTAACGCCGAAGGCAATCTATGTAGTAGAAAAGTCGAATCCTCCGCGCGGCTCAACGGAGGAGGCCCGCCCCGTTGCAATTTGGAATTATCTCCGTTCAAAGGGGGTCGATGCCGACCACATCGCCATCTATACCAACACCAAAGACGTACCTGAAGACGCGGAGAAGATTTCCAGCCTGAGCCAGCTGCAGGACCGCCACCGGCACATCATCTTCAACCAAGCTCTTCAGGAAGGATGGGATGATCCCGAGGCTTATGTGGCCTACTTCGACGGCAAAACCAATTCATTCGTCCGCATCCGGCAGATCATCGGGCGTATCCTTCGCCAGCCAGACGCAAGGTCCTTCGCTACGGAACGCCTCAACACTGCAACCGTCTATATCAACGCCCCGACGGACACGTTTGAGCAGGTCCTAGCTGACCTGAAAAAGGAACTTCGCCTCTACGCTCCCGAAAACGAGCCCGGTGCGGTCCCGATCCGCGTTAAGACTAAAAAAGATCCTCTGCCTGGCATCCCCCCGAAGACGGAAGTTGAGAACCTGACGCTGCCCAAATGGTCCCTAAAGGCCCCCAACATGAACGCAGCGCAAGCAAAACTGCGGAGCCGCGGAGCCAGCCCCTGGGCACAGGAATTTCTGGACGCGCCAGGTAAGGGACAAATGAGCGTCGTGTCCCTGGCATCAGAAGGGACAACTAAGAACACTCTGATCGATGTAGTTCGCAGCGCAAGAACTCGCAACGGAGTCTTCCTTCGGCGGCGGCTCCTTGCCCGGAACAGGCCATGCCTGAATGCCATACATCCTGATGCCATCGTTGGAGCAGGATACGAGCAGGAATCGTGCCAAGCTTCTCTGTGCCAGGAAGAGTTGGAAACACTCATCAACGAGATTGCTGCCAACTTCGAGGATCGAGTTGAGTACCAGCTCGACCCAGATCCGGAAAAGATGACGTGGACAATTGGTGAAAATCGTCCACGGAGTTCCGAATTGCTGGACTTCGCGAACGCTGCCCATCCTCGCTACTCAGCCGCAGACTTCAGCAACCCGGACGAATTGCTTTTTGCCAGGGCTCTGGATGCCACAGGCGAGGGCGTGTGGATGCGTAACCCAGGGAGCGGCGAGCTTGGTTACAGCATTCCCCTACCCATCAAGGTCGGGGACTCTTCGCGTTTCTACCCCGACTTCCTGTGGTGGGTGGGAGGAACCACCTGGGCCATCGACACCACTGGCGCCCATCTGATGAATGACAAAATCCGGGGCAAACTCATCGGTCTTGACCAGCCCCGAATTTCATTGGTCATCCGCGGCAAATGGGACATTGACCGCGGCACTAAGATCGACCCCAACGGATGGACCTCCGTCATCGCACGGAACGCGTTGGCGCCCATTGTGAACCACTCGGAGGATCTTCCAGCGATTCTGGAAGCATTCATCTCCATGTAGCCCACGCAGCACCAGGAGACAGGATGTAAAAGGATGGAAGCGATTGGTTCCCTAACCACCTTGGACCAAAACCGCTCCGTGGTGTTCATGACAGGTCAGTCGATTCGCTTCTGGAACGACACCATGACCAGGGCGGATGCGATGTAGTGCGTGACCTGGACTTTCTCGTGGCCGATGATCCCGACCGGTCGCCGTTCCATGACGCGAACCGGCGTCACCGTATGTGATGCCGGTTCGGCAGTCCACAGCTGATCCCCTGCCTCCTGGAACACAGTAACGAGATCTTTGAGGTTCTTGTCGAGTCGCTGCGCGAGCTGCTTGACGGATTCTTCGACAGTGGGCTGTGGATCGCTCACCACGTACACAGTTTCAATGCGGCTCATCGGTTCTTCTTTCTAATCAGTCGTGGGCGCCTGATGCCGAACAGGCCTCCGATATAGATCAGGACTGCCCAGCTCACGGCTCCGGTAGCAACGGAAAATGCAGCGTCGCCAAGGAAAGCCACGTTTGCTTGAGATACGGACTTACCTACGGCCTGTGCTGCCAGGATCAGGTAAATGCCCGCACAGACCCATCCCGAGAGGGCAAGGCTGAACCCGATGACAAATCTCTTCATGGAGAGCCGCCATCGAACTTGGCCAGTGCACGCGATACAGACATACGGCCGACGCCCAGTACTTTGGCGATCTGTTGAATGTTCTTGTTGTCTTCCCGCAGCAGCAGGGCCGTCTCGATGCGCTCCGGAGTCATGACGGTTGGCCGGCCCCCGATGCGGCCCTGGGATCTGGCATGCGCCAAACCGGCCATGGTGTTTTCACGGATGGTGTCGATACGCAGTTGGGCGAAGACGGCGACGATGCCATAGAAGGCCCTGCCCATCGGGGTTGTGGTGTCGATGGCCGGCTCCGTAAGGGAGCGGATGTTGATGCCGCGCTCACCGAGATCCGAGATGATCTGGAATAGGTGCCACTCCCCCGATACCCGGTCCAGGCGGTGGACCAGGAGCGTGTCACTGGGTCGCATGTATTCGAGACAGGCAAGCCACTGCGGCCGGTCCCGGACCCTACTGGAGTCTCCGTGGTCGATAAACACCCGCTCCGCGCCGGCCTCCAGTAGTGCGTGCTTCTGGTAATCCGGGTTCTGGTCACGGGTGGAAACTCGGGCATAGCCGATAGTGCTCATTTGTCAGCTCCTTTCGGCTCATAAACCTACCTGCCCGGTTTCGATCAACTTTGGTTTCGTGCAACGGTTTTGAGCACACCACGCGCCGGCGTGTCGCGCCACCATGTCTTGCGGCACGGAAACCGCCGATAACGGGCGGCCATGGCTAATGTCTGCGCTGCGGCAGGACAAGGGACTGACCCGGGCGTGTCGGGACGATACGCTTCGCGCGGTCGGGGAGCACGATTGTTCTATGGAACAGGAAGAATCGACGGACGACACATGGCGCAAGGTCTTCAATGACGCGAGCATCCTGATTGAACACGTTCCGTCGCCGCTCGGGAAGCCCGTTGGAGAATGGTCGCGGACTGAGCAAACTGAGTCTTATGGTGTGGCTGTTGCCTGGGGATGGCTGATGCGTACGAAGCGCACCGCCGAGGCGGCCCTAATGCTGCATTCTCTGGGCTACGGAGTCGAGGTGGCTCCGCTGGCGCGATCCGTGATCGAGCACACTGTTCGACTTCAATGGGCCGCGGAACGGGGTCGGCAAGAGTTCGTCGAGGTCATGCTGAGGAACCAGAAGGCAACTTTGGACAACATCATCACCGCAGCCAAGTCCGGATTTCCCCTCACCATTGAGCAGCTGGCAAAGATCGAAGCCCTCCAAAGCAATGCTGGAGACGAGTTCAAGAGTCTCGACTATGAGGCAGCCTTCGCCCATGTCATCGAGCGATTGCCCCACCTTACTCACGCCCATCAGGTCTGGCTGCTGATGAGCCGCGAATCACACCCGTCTCTGACGAGCGCATCTCCCTATTCAGACTGGCTCTCGTCAGAGCCGGGCTGGCAGCTGTACCTCACACCCAAGACCACAGCCACTGGTGGCGAGATGCTTATGACTGCGATGCTCTGTACCGCGGCCCTCGCCTACGGAATCGTCGCTAGTCTGCACGCTTACTTTGATGAAGAGCTGGATCGGCTCGATACCAGAATCAGCGTGCTCCTTGCCCAGCAGGCCGGGTCAAGCGCTGATTAGGTCCTTCTAGCCGGCGGCGTGGTGAGGTCATCCTGCCTTCGGTGGGCGAAACCTTAGGCGCGGATGCTCACAACACCGCCGCTACGCGGCCGGTCCTCGCGCTGGGCGTGCCAGCACGGAGGAAATCAGGGATTCAGATGCAGTGGGGTGTCCCATCGCTCGTAGCCCTCATCAACTGAGCCTTGCGCATATAGGGTGCTGCGCTTGGGGATCTTCCTTCTAAGCCTGTCCCACAAGCCATGTTCCTTGTACACAATGATGATTGTTTCAACGCTGCTGGAAGGGCTTACGGAGACGAGTTCCGTGTCCCCCCTCCGATACACCTTCATGGGGAAGCCGGCGGCACTTGCGACTCCAAACTGGAGCCCAGAGCACCTCTGTCCGTACTCAAATCGCCGTATCTGCGCTGGCTTTCGGTGGATGCGCTCCAGCCTCCAGTAACCTCCGCCGACGGCCGTGAACGTCCAAGGCGATTCCATGCCGACTTGGCGCCAGTCGAGATAGGCCACTGCCAGGGCAATTAGGGCGATCCCGGTTCCGAAGATGCTCACGATCAGCGCCCACAGGGCGAGAGTGTCTCCAGTGCTCATGGATCAGGCCCAGACGAACGACCGCGCGCCCGCCGGCTTCTCTGGGACGAAGTGGTTAATGAAGTGCGTTTGGCATTCCTCAGAGAATTTGTCCGAAGGTATAGGTGTCTGCCCACTGAGCCAAGCACGCATTTTCGGCGTGCCTTCCTCGTCCGTGTACCGCTCCCACGCAATGACGGGAGCATATCGAAGCTCTCGTCGATCCTCCTTCGGTGCCGCCCGCTGTCCCCTGTCCAGGTGGTCACCTGACCATCCCTCCACCACCGCGTACCATCCGCCGCCGTTTATAAGGTTCTGTTCTGCGGTCATTTCCATGTGAGGTTCCTATCCGTTGTTGTTCGGTCTCCCCCGATTCAGTCCCCAGGGAACGGCCGTTTGGCTGCGACTACTTGGTACACCTGAAACCCAGATACTCAAATGAGTATTTACTCATCTGGAAACGAGTCAATATAGCCCGTCAGGAACTCCTTGACGGTCATTCCTTTTTTCGCCGCGATGATTTTGAGCTTGGTCTTTTTGCTGGCGGGGACCTCGAAGTTCACTCGCTCCAGCTTCTCCTGTGGCGCCGCGTCCCTAAGGCTTTCCAGCAGCTTGGCCTTGGCGTCTGGCGACTGGCTCGGACGCCCCGGAGTCATCTTGGAAAACTTACTCATTTACTCATTCCCTCATTTACTCACGAGGCTTACGAGCTCTTCCGTGAGCTCTCTGATTTCCTTGGCCCCGGCTGAGTCCGGGAAGTCTTCGAGGATGGTGGATCCGGCGGCCGCGTTCCGGGGTAGTCCACGCGCTGGTGCACGCGGGATCGCAGTACGGGAAGCTCGTACCCTTCCAGGATCGCGGTGACTTCCTTGCCGATGTTCGATCCCGTTATTGCTCGGGAGACGACGAAAGCCGCTTGGAGCTTGCCGTCAGTAATTTCGATTCGCTGCTTCACCAGGTCAACGAGGTCGGCCGTCGCCCAGATGTCATAGGGCGAGGGCTGCACGGGGATCAATGCGAAGTCGCAGGCCTTAATGGCCGAGACAGCCAGTTCAGCCGCCTGCGGTGCGCCGTCGATGATGACAAAGTCCACCGGTGCGATGCTCTTCAGATCACGCTCGATGGTTGGCCGGTCCATGCCGACCACGGACAAGGGGTGGTCATCGCGCACTGCAGCCCAGTCGCGGGCGCTGCCCTGCGGGTCCGAGTCAACGAGCAATACGGTGTAACCGGCAAGACGTAGCGCTGTGGCAATGTGCGTGGCGATGGTCGTTTTGCCGGCCCCGCCCTTTTGGTTGAGAACTGCGATGACAATCATGGGGCTTCCTGTCCTGGTCGAGCATACTCAAATGAGTATTTGAGTATGCTCATTTGAGTATGCCATGAGTAAATGAGTATTGAGTGGGATTCGGTGGTTACGGTGTTGGCGTGTCTCGGTAGCCTTGGCGGGAAATGGCGCTCTGCGCCTTCTCGAGTTCAGCGCCCAGCTCGGCGGCCAAGCGGGCTGCCTTAGTCAGGTGGTCGGTGGCGGTGGCCACGCTCTGAACGGGGTCGCGGCCGTCGTCCTCGTATACGTCATACTCGTCAAGTGAACGGCCCAGGGACTTGGCCAACTGCGTGCAGGCCTGGGGGAGCATATGCCCCACGCCTTTCAGGTTGCCCAGGACGCTGTACACGGTGGGTGCGGCGTGGATTTGGGTGATTGTCAGGTGGTTGATTGCGCGGATGGCCTCGTAGGCGTCATCGGCCGCGCGGATCACTTCGGGGGTTTCGTCGTCCATGGTGCGTCCTCTCGGATGATGGTGTTCGCCGGCCTTTGCGGCGGACGGTACGACTTCAGGTGCGGCTTAGGTGGTTGACGTCTTCTTGGCTTTAAGTTGGGAGACTCGCTGCGTGGAGATACCCAGCATCCGGGCAACTTCGGTGATGGTGAAGTCCTTACTCAGTTCGGCCACGACGGCGCGAGATTCCGCGGCTCCCTTCGTGGAAAGCTCCTGCGCCTTCTCCAGGTCCTCGCGGGCTTGAGTCCAGCGTTCCATGACGTCGGCGGGAGCTCTCAACGTGACATTCACGGTCACTTCGTCCGGGTCGAGGTTGAGCACTGTGGCTGCGAGGTCGGTAGCCATGTCCTGGATATCCTTCGTCTTGCTTGCCTGGGTGACCCGGTCAAGCTCGTGGATGTGTATTTCCCACCATTTGCCCTGTTTGTGGGCTACAGCTTCCAGCTCGCGCTTGGTTGTCATATGTGAGGGTTCCTCTCCTACTGCCGGGCTATTGGTCCGGTATCAACGCTAGTCCCCCTAGAGAGATCGTCTACAAGGGGGACTTGGCGGATTAGAGGGAGCTGGGAGCCACGGTCAGCACTTCGGTTGCCTTCGCGACTTCCTAGGCCAGTGCGAGCGTTGCGTATGCCTGCGCCATGGTGGCTTTGACGGTGGCCGCGGCCGAGCTCTCGGCAGGAAGTTCCCGGGCCGCTTCGGTTAGAAGTGCGGTTGGCCTCCGCGAGGTAGGTGTTGTGCATGGATTTCTCCTTTGGTTTAGGGACTAGGGCGCGCTGAGTTGGTAGAGGCCTCCAAACCCCTTGGGACGCGGATAGGGGAGCGGCCACCCTCCTAGGCGGATACGTTCGACCTCTTGGAGCGTATAGAAGGGCTCAGACACCTGGTTCTTGTGCATGAAAGCGCAGCGGCCATCAGGCATCGTCTTGTGTTCCTGACTGAGGCTTCCCTGTACGCGGGGCTTGGCCCTGGCGTGTTCGGCTCCCCAGTTGGAGTGGCAAGCCGGGCAGTACGCAATTTCGTAGGCTTCCGAATCGAAGGTTGTGGGAAAGCTCTGCACGTCAAACAGTGCGAGCTGTCCGGCCAGTTCACTCATGGTCTCGGTCCTTTCGTTCGATGACCGCCTTATACTCAAATAAGTATTTGAGTATTTGAGTATTTACTCATTTGAGTATTTGTTGTTCTAGCTGAGGGCAAGAATCTTGTCGGGTCGGAAGCCTGCCCAGGTTTCCGCTTCGGTGACGACGACGGGGGCGGACATATAGCCGGCCTTCTTGAACGCTTCGCGCTCGGCGTCGGTCATTTCCCGGACTTGGTAGGTGATCCCCCGGCGTTCCATGGCCTTCTTCGTAGCCGTGCACTTACTGCACTCGCGGCCGGTTTCGTCGGTGATGGTGTAGATGGTGGTGGTCATGGCTCCGGCTCCTTAGGGGATCGGGGTGGCCGGGGATCCCGGCCACCTGTGGGTATCTAGACGAGTTCGACAGCTACCAGGCGCATATCGAACAGGCGCTCTGCCAGCCGGATCAGATGTTCGGGAGCGTCCGTGGCCCACCCGTGTTCTGTGCTGCCGAGGAAGAGCGCGTTTCCTGCAACCTCGGGGAGATACAGGCCTGTCTCGTGGAGCAGTTGCATAGCCCTGAGGTTGGGGCCGAGGTTGCCGCCATTGTCGGCCCTAAGGTAGGCCTGCCAGTCACCACGGACAATGCAATCGCGTGGGCCATAAAGGGCTTGGAGTGTCCCGTAGCGGACGTCCAGACTCCTGGCCGTGACGTCTTCACCGAGTCGGGCGGGAACAACCAGGGCAATACATTTGCGAATCATGATTTGGTTCCTTCCGGTGGGCTTCTTGATATTTCTATTCTAGTCCCCCTAGGAATATTTACCCAATCCCCCCTAGGAGATTTTTAGCGTTTTCCGGATTCTCGGCCCGAGACTTGCCATTACTTGAATCACGCGGGCCTGCGGGATCTGGTGGGGATGGCCCGCCGTAGCCAGCTGTGGTAATCGCCTCCCTGACCCTGCTGGTAGCCCCCTGAGCGCCTTAGAAGCTGCTGCCCGCTGCGGTACCTGTGCCAGCACTGGCCCGACCCCGCGCGGCAGATGTGTGTCATCCCGGCTGAAAGAAACCAGGTCACGACGGCAGGGGAGACGGCAACGCCAGGCCTGGACCATGGGAAACCTGTGCGTGGCATGAAACGGCCCCCGCCCAACGGTGAGGGGCGGGGACCGCGTGGGTCCGGCGCGGGCCGGACATCCCAAGGTTAAGCCTTCCGGTTTGCCGGCGGCTACGCCTCTGCATTTCGTCGTTCCTTGGTGCCAGACTTCGGCTGTGGAGGAAAAGAAGTTCTGGGAACCGCCGCGTTCGCGGAGGTCAGCGCCTGTCGTGGCGCCGGTGGATCTGGCAGTCCTGGAGGGTGCGACGAAGGCGCCGGAGCCGTTGCCGGTGTTCGTGGTCCTGGACTACGAGAACGGCGAGACACGCGAGGTGATGGGTTTCGCGTACGGGTGGACGCGGGCGCATGTGCTGGTGGAGGTGCCGTGGCCGATGGAGTATTACGAGGGCCGCAAGGAAGTGTGGGTTGAGGCGTCCAGGGTCCGCCGTCGGAAGATCGACCGTGACTGGCGATGGTGAAGGATCTAAAGGCCCTATTAGAGCCGTTGTCCGCCTCGGGTCGTGGATCACCCAACGGCGAGGAGCGGGGCCCCTGCGTCTTTTCGTTGGGTGCCGGCACAGTGCCGGCGGTCCCTGGTTCCCGCGGGTCCGTGTGCCTGCACGGGTCGAGCGCTGCGAACCAGGAGTCCGTATACCCATTTCTCTAATCCCGGCGGAAGCCCGGGTGAGTCACGGCGGTGGTTGCTGGGCGGATTGTTCCGCGGTTTGGGCTGTGGTTTGTTCCGCGGTTTGCTGTGTGGGTTACGTTGCTGGGCGGGGTGCGCGGTCAAAGCGGTTTGTATTTTGCTATGGAATACCGTTACGGAAATGCGTTACACCGGTGATACGCTGGGAAGACCTAGCGGGGGTTATGGATGAGCAAGTAATCCCGGATAGGTGTACGGAATTGAAGTGCGGCGACCTGATGCTGGACACACCAGGCCGCCGCGGTGGATGAATGGCTACTAGAGCGGCCAGTTGTTCACGGCATGAATAAGTACTGAAATAGCCACGGTGAGACGTGCGCAGCCCCGCAAGAGCTGCACGTACATCGTGGCTTTTTCGTGCCATCCAGGCCGTTTGACCTTTTTGCGTTTATCCATTTCACCCCCCTCCCTTTTTGGTAGAACCAATCCCGGAAGTGGGATAAAGCAAGCTTAGCTGACCGAAGCGTTTCAAATACGGACCCAGCTCGCCCAGGCTCAGCTGAATGCGCCGCGATTGATTCTGTCGAGCCACACCAAGGGAGCAGGCCAGTAACCTTAGGGATCAATTTCATGCGGTTCACCCGCAGCAGAGAAGGCATGGGACGTGTTGCTGCGTCATTCGTCGGGACTACTGAGTAGCGTGGAAGTATGAGCGAATCACATTCAACGTTCCCGCCTAAGGCCGTCGATATTTATCTGGGCTCCTCTCACCTCACCGGGGAGTACCGGGACAGGCTCTCGGCCGCCACCACCTACGCCGAGCAGTGTAAGGCCCTTGATTTCGTGGTCGAGGAGACTCAGGACGATGAGGACTTGATCCATTCCTTCAGCGCGGATGAACGTCAGGCCCTCGCCCTCGGCGCCATTGCCGCCAAGCAGTATTTGGCACGCCAGCAGGAAGATTCATAACCCCAACGGTCACGCCCCGTTGGCCGTCTGCGCCAAGAGAACTCGCTCGCGCCAACCCATGGATGGCGGCGTGTACTGGGCGCGTTCGTCCCGTTCGCGGTCCCGGCGTGCAGCTGCGGCTTGGCGTTCGGCGAGGCGTTGGGCGTGCTCAGCTGCAAGCTTCTGGCTGGGGGAGCGGTAGAACCCGCCATCAGGGCGGACCCACTTGCCCAGCCGGTACCTGAGCCAGGCGCCCACGTTCTCGACGCCGTTGGCGCCGTCGTGGTGGTACCTGGCGTCGGTGTTCGGCCGCCAATCGATGGCATGAAGAACGTCCTTGACCGTCCATCCGGCACGGAGGAAGGGCCGGCAAACGGCGGCGACGTGGGCAGTCGAGATGCGTTGCAGTGGAAAAGACCTGAATTGAAGCTCAAGGGAGGCTAGACGCTCAGCCTCCCGGCGCGCACGCTTGTCCTCGGCGTTTGTCGCTGCGTTCGGATCCCAGAAGGGTTCTTTCCGATTGAGGAGTTGGTGATTAACTTCGCGCCGCTGTGCGGCGCGCTTAGGGGAAGATAGCGGCGGAGCCGCTTCCATTTGAGGTTTTGAATCTTCGCCCGCTCGCGCGTGCGGGGGGTTGTTAACAGCCCTAGTGGGCACCGGTACGCTACTTTTTTCCACATCCCCGGATTCACTGATTTCCAGAGGCTCAAGCAGGACGTAGATCGCGGCCTCGTTGTCCGTCTTGCCGCTGGACTGCGGCGTGAACTCCGCTGTACGGCCTGTGGCCACCACCGCCAGAGCTCGCCAGTCACGGAGCCGGCGGAAGTAGTTGGAGATACTTTTGAGAGGGAAGCCGAACCGTTCATGCAGACGCTGCCACAACGGCATCATGGTCATGCTGGCGGGGTCAAAGCCTGGGCACTGCGCGAGCGCGTTCGCGAAGCGCCAGATGTTGGCTTTGAGGTCCTTGCGGGCCAACTGATACTCGGGAATGTCCTGAAAGCTCCGGAGCCACCGGATGATGTGCCTGGCTGGCTTGTACCCGGCCGGCACAACGGACCACACGGCCCGGTTGCTGCGCTCACTGGCTTTGCGTACGCGTCTGGGTTTGTGCTTGCCCTTGCGGCCTTTACGGCGCTTCTTGGGGCCCGCGGGGCAGTTTGGTTCCTGCTCGGCCGCCACGGGAAGGTGGGCCCCGAGAGCGGACACGTTCTCCGGGGTCAGGAGTAGCCGCTGCGGGCCTTCACCTTCTGTGACTTGACAGGAAACACCCGTCAGGGCATGCGTTGACGACGGCGTAAGTGCCGGTACCATAGAGGCAGCAGTTCCTTCCTAGTGGAGGGTGTGAAAAAGGGAGCCACCTCGCGAGAGGGAGCTTCGGAGAAGTTCAGATCGACATCCCGCCAAGAACGAGATCTGAACGACATACGTCTTGAAGGCCCGCCTAGTGCGGGCCTCAGTTTTTAAGCGGCTGGAATAGGTAGTGTCCCGTCTGTTTGCCACCACGACGGCAGCCCGTCTTGGGAGAGTTCCCCGTCTACGTGGTCAATCATGGCTTCCAGGAACACGGCACTGGACACGCCAGCCCGATGTGCCAGGGAGTCGAGGCGTTTCTTGTGCGTTCCTTCGATCACCCATCCAAGACGGACGGGTTCTTTCCGGGTACCCCAAGGGAGTCTGTCTGCCATGTCCCCAAATCTAATGATGTGCGTAGACGGAACCGGTGAGCGACACGCAAGGCAGGAGTCTTAATTTCCTGCTGTGTACCTGCGGTATTCGTCCTGGGCCATCTCAAGGGCCGGGGGATTGAGGCGGTAGATAACCCACTGGCCCTTGCGGTTGCCGGTGTCGCCGTCAGTTAGCACCCCGTTGGCCTCGACCAGCTGGCGAAGGTGGCCATAAACGGTGCGGTATTCGGCACCGATTGCTCTGGCAATGGTTCCGGATGTGGCTCCGTCAGGATGCTGTGCAAGATAGCGGATAATCTCCGTCCGCAACGGATTGATGCCGAGCATGGCTATTGCCGCTTCGGTGAGAGCCGGGGCTGGCGTTGAAGGGCGAACATACTTTGGCACCCGTCCATTCTGTCGTAAGGCGTCTTCCACCCCATACTAAGAAATTAAATCCTGTAGGTCGAAACTAGACCTATGAATCTTAAATGTATAGATTGGAATCGGGAAGGCGGCGATATCTTCCTGGTTACAGCTTGAATCGCGTCATGTTTTGGTCGCTTTTGCCTCGTTATAGGGCGGGGCCTGAGCTTTGGGCTCGCTGCCTTGTCGCCAGTGTGAGACCGGCCACGAAGGTAGGGCTTGACATGCAAATGCTTGTCAAGTCCGGGACAATCGGCCACGGCTGATCCATTCGGTGGAGATTTTGTCTGTGCCTGCTGGTACGCGTGGAGGCAGCTGTGTTTGTAAGGTGCAGGGCTCGTTTGAGCCTTGTTTGGGGAACTAGGAAGGTGGGACCTTTCCAATGACAGAGTTGAATTTTCCGGGCGCTCGGCGCTCGGACATGTATGTAGAAACAGAAGAGCGGCCCGAACCGGCGCCGGTGACCACTGAAGCTTTCGAGGAACCTGCGGACCCGTTTGTTGAGACGGACGAGGTTGAGACCGCAGCTCCGGCCCAGGCACCCAAGAAGCCTGTTATTCGATCAAAGACAACAGAACCGATCGATAAGCCGGGCGCGGAGGCTGATGAGGATGCAGAGCCTGTCGCTCCTGCCAAGGACGGCTTCAACGGTTTCCTTAACCAGATGTTCGGCGGCCTGTTCAACCTTGCCCCGTCGGCCAAAGAACTGGAGGCGCGGGAACTTGCCGCGTCGCAGGGCCGCTTTGAGGATCTGATCCGCCAGTCCACCTGGACTCGTGCCGTAGGTCTGCTCGTGGCAAATAAGAAGGGCACGGCTGGTAAGACGCCGCTTTCGATCCTGCTTGGCGGGGTGCTCGCTGCCATCCGTGGCGGGTCGGTTGCGATCCTTGAAACTTCAGATGACAAGGGCCAGCTGGCTTATCGGGCTGAGGGCGATCCTCAGCTGGGCATGGGTGAGTTGGTCGCGAACATCTCCAACGTTCGTACCCAGTCGCAGTTGCGGGGCTACACGGTGACGCAGACAAGCTTCGCGTCAGTGATCGGTTCCACACCCAAGTGGCGGCCGCCGCTCACCCGGGAGAACGTGCTCGATGTGGCTTCCATCGTGGATGAGCATTTCACCATCCGCGTGATGGACACGGGTAACCAGTACAGCTCAGGCCCATTCGGCGCTGCCGTAGATGTAGCCGACGTCCTGGTTATCCCGACGATGTTGGCTCAGGACGCCGTATCTGAAGCACTCGAGCTGTTGGAGTTCCTGGAACACCAGGGCGCGGAGGCTGCCCGGCTGGCGCGGACGGCCATTGTGGTGATGATGTCCGACGGCCGTCCGGAATTTAAGCCGTCGCGATTGAAGAAGCAGTTCATGGACAAGGGCATCGCGGAAGATCACATCTACTCCGTCCCCTATGACGCCCACGTTGCGGAGCGCGGTGCGCTCACGCTCGACAAGCTGACGCCGGCTACCCGCCAGGCCTTGACCGCCATCGCAGCCGGTGTCGTCGCCCAAACCAACCAGAACGTTTTTGAAAAGGATCAGAACCGATGAGCGTCATTCTTTCTGCCCTTGCAGAACTGTCGACAAACGTTGACCCTTCCACCATCGTCCAAGCCGGGCCTGTGCCGATGATCGCCAACCCGTTTCCCGGTGTCCCTGACTTCACTTCCCTGGGCGGAAAGTTCACCGAATGGTGGCAGCGTCTCTTTGCTGTTGGCTGGGGTATCGGCATCATCATTGCCGGCGCTTACCTGATTATCGGTTTGGTCGCTATGGCCAAGGCGGACGCGAACAACCCCCACGCCCATGCAGAGGGCAAGAAGAAAGCAGCGGGCGCGGGCATAGGGCTAGCCTGCTTGGCAGGATTCGCCATTATTATCGGCGCGGTCCTCGCGGTGGCGGGCTAATGGTCCGCCGCAACTCGGCTGCCGCTGCCCGGCGTGGGTTCCCGCGCTGGGCATGGCTCGTTGTCGGTGCCGTGGTCGCAATCGCCTTGGTTGGCGGTGTGAGCGCCTGGTACCAGGCCAACCCTCAGTCGAGTGGACCTACCAACACCGCGGCTCCTACCGGCGGCACTACGGCGGTACCCAATGGCTGTCTTGCGGGCGCGTCCAACGATGCGGCCGGTCTCTTGAAGGCACAGAAAGAAGCACCTCATAGCGAAGCTGGGGCCGCAGGTTTTGCATCGGCCGTCCTGCGATGGATTGCTCAGTATCCTCGGCCCAGTGCCGGTGACGGGGCTACCGTTTCGGCAGCCATCCTTGCGAAGGGTGCAACCGGTACAGTCGCGAACCTGACAGCGAACTTGGCGGCAGCCAAGCCGCTGCCCGGGGTTACCTCCGGGTCATTGAACTTCGCTGACGGCCGGTATGCGGTCGAAGAGGCAACTCCTGACATGGTGCGCGTCACGGTCGGCGGTGCTGAGGTGCGTAACGGCAAGCCCACCGACCAGAAGATCGCTTCGACGATGACCATGGTCTGGGAAGACAGTGTTTGGAAGGTCCGCAGTGATGGAACCGAGCGGACCCTTGACGAGCTCTTCGCAAGTGGTTCCGCGTTTTCCGGGGGGTGCTGATCCATGTTCATGCTGGTTCCGATGGAAGACAAGTCGGGTGGCGGAGGGCTCGTCGGCGGTTTGATTGATGCTGCCGTTGGAGCTGTCACCGCTGCTAAGCCTGCTGCTGATGCTATTAACGGGGCGGTGAATTTCGCCGCCGATCCGTTGGGGGCAATATTCACGGCGACCCGCGCCGGCGCGCAGGGTCTTGCGAAGGACCTGCTGCCGGCACTGGCCCATGCGACAGAGCCGGACCTCACTGCCGATTGGTTCATCAAGGCTTACGCGATCAGCTTTGCTTTGTCGATCATCGTGTGGGGGTTCCTGCTGATGTTCCAGTTCGTCGCGGTTGCGCGGGGGACTCTCTCCGGTCAGGAATTCGCTGAGGTCCTGACGACGAGAACTCCACTGTTCTTTGGCGGCGCTGTTTTCGGGCCTCTCATCGGAGTCATGGTGGTGAAGACTCTAGGCTCCTTGTCGGACAGTCTCATTTCCTGGGGGATCGTTTCCTCGTCCGATCGGATGCTCACGACGATGGATTCGATGCTCAAAACCGACGCGGCCGCCCTACCGGGCGGCGTGATCGTGGGCATCCTGCTTATGGTCTGCATGATCATCGGCCTATTCGTTGTCGTGATCGTGCTGGCCGTGATGCTGGTGACCTTGTACTTCTCCGGAGTTATGGCTCCGCTGGGCATGGTCTGGTTCACGTCGGCCAAGCACGGTTCCTTCGGCCGGAAGATCCCGCTGCTGTGGTTCGGCATTCTTGCCTGCCACCCGCTGCTGTTCTTCATGCTGGGGATCGCTTACAACATGATTGCCGCGTCCGCGTCGTGGATGAAGTGGAGCGATGGGCTGGGAACGCTGATGAACATCATCGCCTCGTTCATCGCGCTGATGATCGCCGGCCTCGCCCCGATGGTGTTGATGAAATTCGCCCCTGTCCTCCCTTCGGGGGCGGGCGGCCAGAACGGCCCCTCACTGACTCCTCCTCAAAAGGAGTACGGGCCTCAGAACATGAGGGACGTAAAAGACATGAACCGCGGCGATTCTTCCGGCGGCGACGTTTCGGTGTCAAAGGGTCAGGACTCAGGGTCCCAGGACCAGGCAGCCTCTCCGGACGAGGGATCGCTTGTCCGCAAGCTCCGCGAGCTGAACAGCGGTTCGCAGGCCGATGCCGGGTCCACCCCGGGCGGCACTGCAGGCACGCCTACGGGCGGTAGTGGCCTGCCCAAGCCTGGTGTTGGTGCCGGTTCCGGCGGTGCGGCCGCTGAAGGGGCTGAGGGCATGGCTGCCGCTGGTGCAGCTGAGTCGTCAACCGGCGTTGGCGCTGCAATTGGTGTTCCTACCTTGCTGGCCGCAGGCGCTATGGCGGCTGCGGAGAAAGCCAAGGAAATAGGCGAAGGGGCGGCACGTCTCGGCGCAGCAGGCGGAGAGTACGCCGCCGGTGGCATGGAAGACGAAACAGAACGGTACGGGAGATAAGACGATGGCGACACGATTCATTGGTGGGGAATCGGGGCACCGGAGTTTCTTTGGTGGCATTAAGTCCAAGACCCAGCTGGTTGGTTTGGCCGGGTGCGTGTTTGTCGGCTTCTTCGGCATGATGTTCACCGGCTGGCCGGGCCTGATTGTTGGCGTGCTTTCCGGTCTGGTCGTGTACCTGATGACGGCTTCGACGCACCGCGGGTCATATTGGGAGCGGCGCACGCGCCGGGTGCGCTGGAAGGAACGTCAGAAGGCCGGCACTGACCGGTTCATCCCCTACAGCGCAGCTGCTTGGGAAGAGGCCAACGCTCTGGCGGACTTGGCCACGAGCAAAGAGCAAAAGGCAAGGATCATGGCTGCCGTGCGGTCTCGTCCTGACGGGGCCGACGGGATGGGCTGGCTTGATGCCCGAACCGGAAAGCCCGGCGTTGCCTGGCATGCCCCGATCGGGGAGGACCCTTATCTGTCAGTGGCGTTCGAGGTTTCCGGGCAGCTGCGTGGAGCTGAGTCCCAGCGCAAGCAGGATCAGGCCCAGGCGGGCTTTGGTTCGATGCTTGCGGGGTTCGCCCCGGCATCGAAACTCGTCAGCGGAGTCCAGTCCATCACGCGTGTTCTTCCTCCCGATCTGGCCCTGAACGAGGCTTGGGTTGAAGATCACCTGTCCGCCGACGCGCATCCCAAGGCCGTTGACTCGTACCAGGAGGTTCTTGAGCGGACTGGTGGGGATACGTTCGTGCAGCGGCACCTCGTTGTCGGACGGTGGCCGCTGACTCCGGATTTCTATGCCACTGCTGCCCGGTACGGGGCGGGCCGGGACGGTTGGCGGCTGTTGATGGCCGCCGAGACTTCCTCCCTCGCCCGCTCGCTGCGTGCTGCGAAGCTGGGCCAAGTACGGCCTTTGACGGCCCGCGCGGTGGTGGCCATGATGCTGCACCAGCAAAATCCGTCGAGGCCGCCTTTGATGGTCTCGGGCGTCAAGGCCGACCAGCTGGGTCTCCCGTCGCAGGACCAGTGGAACTCCACATGGGTCAAGGGAACCAATCCGATCACTGGTGAAGAGGTCGTCTGGGGTCACCGGACGGCCATGATCAGCGCCGAGAACATGGAGACGGGGGAACGGACCCCATACTGGCTGCTGTCGTTGCTGCACAATGCAGGCTCCGGGGCACGGACGTTGAGCTTTCAGCTTGAAACTGTCCCAGCTGATCAGGCACGTCAGTTGGCGTCAAAGGACGTTGTGCGGGACATGGCCGCGGTGATCGCAAAACAGAAGAAGGGCCAGCTGGTCGACCCGGCAACCGATGTAAACCTGAAGTCCGCAAGGGCCCGCGGTTCTGACTTGATGCCGGGGACCGGCCAGCACGGCGTGAACTGGGTTGGCTTCATCACCATTTCCGCCCGGACACAGGCAGGCCTGACAGAGGCCGCCCGTCGCCTGGAAGAGACGGCTGGAACGTCCGCCGGGATCCAGAAACTTGAGTGGCTGGACACGTACCAGTCCGCGGCCGCCGGTACCACATGGCCCATCTACAGGGGCACCCGTCCGGCGACGCCGACGCTTGGAGCCAAGATGATGAATCAGCTTGCAGGACGTGGCGAGAAGGAAGAGAAGGTGGCCTAATGGGCGCGGTCGAAGAACTCAGCAAGGAAGCCATCACCGAACCCCGGGAGCTGGGATTTCCTCTGATTCCTGAAGTGGAACAGAAGGTCATCATCGATGACCCGGGCGCGAAGGGCTCCTGGATCCAGAGGGTGCCGGTCGTGCGCGGCATTGTCAGGATGTTTTCCGCCCCTGTCATCGAAGAGATTCGACTTTTGGAGTCGGGGGAGTGGCCTCCGTACACGGAGCAGGGCACCAGGTTGAGGGTGAATGAGCGTAGGGCCAAGAACGGGTTCTACGCTCCTGCGTTCCAGGGCGCTCCGACGACGACGCGGCAAGCGGAGATCCTCAACACGGCCTTGATCGCTGCGCCTACGGGTGTTGAGGGCGTCGCGGCGGGCAGGGACGTGCTGTCGCAGACAGCCATCAGCAAGGACCCCTTCACTGATTACAACTCCACACCCCGCCGGATCACCTCAACGAATGTCCTGGTTGTCGGTGACGTGGGGGCTGGCAAGTCCGCGTACACCAAAACGGTGTACGTGATCCGTCCGCTGATCCTGAGGCACCGCCGGGCAGTGGTCTTCGATAAGAAGACCGAAAAGGGCGAGGGTGAGTATTCATCCATCGTGCGGGAATTCAAAGGTGACCACATCAGGTTCCGCATGGACGGTGACGGGGTCATTTTCAACATCATGGACCCCGCCATTTCGGGCGTGAATGATGACGGATTGAACAACCAGCTCGTCTACTTGAACACCATTCCGGCCCTGATCCGCGAGGGAAACGGCCCGGACGAATGGGAGCGGAAAGCGCTGCGCCTGGGTTACCGGACCATGATGCGGAACTTCGAGGGGTCAAGGACCCCAACTACGGCCGATCTGCACGATCTTCTCGGCGTGATCGATCCGGCCGATGCCAGCCTGGCCGGCATGAGTGCCGCGACGCTGGAACGGCTCCACGAAGCGGGGATCTCGATGCGGTTCTGCTTCAACGAGCTGCTGGAAACATATGGGTCGATCTTCGACGGCGAGACCTCCAAGGACGTCCGCCTCAATAAGACGCTGACTTCGTTCGATATTTCCCAGTTGCCGGACACCGGTCCGGCCATTCCCATGGTGATGGGCTTGGCGAACCTGTGGCTGCTGGGCACGGTTCGCCGCCCGGAATATCGGGGCATCCGGACCAATGTGATCAACGAAGAGGCCGGCCACATCCTGGGCGGTCCGCTGGCCGTTCAGCAGCGCTCCAACATCAAGCTTTCCCGTGGTCTGGGCCTATCGAACATCTACAACATCCACAAAGGCGCCACTGACGTTCCGGCTGGATCCCCGGGCATGGCCGTGATCGAAGAGGCACAGACGGTGCACATCTTCCGGCAGGACAAGCCTGAGGCTGCTCAGTGGTGCGTCAGGACGTTCGGTCTGAATCCGGAATCAGTGAACGACATCATGGTTCTTCGCAATGGACACCACCTTCTCAAGTCCGGTGCGGACGCACCTGAGGTGGAGATTGAGCATGTTCGCTCCACTTGGGAAGTGGAGATGACCGATACCGATTCGGCACTGCGCGAAACCGATTCCGCTTATGCGGACGTGGCCTGAGGGGGAGACCATGACTGAAAACGTCACCGTAGAAAAGCACAACCCGTCCGGTTCGACGGTCAAGAAGACCGAACGGGAACTATTCGTCCTGGCCATGCTGTCCGCAGGACTCTGGCATGTCGCCCTGGTGTGGACGACGGGTCTGCCCTTCTCTAAGTGGCTGGATACCTGGAAGGCGCTGATTGGCTCGCTGATCGGGCTGATAGCGCCGGACAGAGCTACTTCACCGGTTGCGGTGAACGGTCACCCCGCCGACCAGTGGGGTTGGCCGCTCACCGTCTGGATCATCCTCGTAGTGCTGCTCATCGCGGCCTACATCGGGGCCTTGTTTGGGCTGAAAGCGCTCCGTGCCCGTCGAAAGAAGGCCAAGACGGGGGAGCGGGGCATGAGCACCGCCAAGGGCATCAAGACGCGCATCGAGGGCGCGGAAGGCTCGTCGCTCGCACCTGCCGTCTACGTCCTTGACGGCAAGGAGATCGCCATCCGTTTGGAAGACACTGCCTGCACGGTTGCCCCGCCCAAGTGGGGAAAGACCACGTACATGGTCGCCGGTATGGTTGCTGATGCTATCGGCGCTGTGATCACCACCAGCACACGGCCGGACGTGCTGCGCCTGACGGTGGGTGTGCGGAAGGACCTGGGCAAGGTCTACGTCGCTGACTTCGACGGGCTGAGCCAGTACCCGGACAAGCTCCGCTGGGACATGGTTGCCGGGTGCGGTGATCCGCAGATCGCCTCCGAGCGTGCCTCGGCCATGGTTAATGCCATGCCCCGGACCGGCGCACCGTCCTCGGCGGACCGGTACTTCGATTCCGGTTGCGTGATGATCTTGGAAGCACTGCTGCACGCGGCCGCGCTGAAGGAGGGCGGCTCGATGCGGGACGTGCTGCGCTGGTCGCAGAATTTCTCCGAGCATGAACCTGCGAATATCCTCCGGGCCAAGTCCCCGACGGTGAAGACCTGGGCGGGAAACCTTGATGAGTGGTGCCGGCAGAACAACCCTGACACGATCGGCAACACCAAAACCACTCTCGGCAAGATCACCGGGCCGATGAAGAACGAGAACGTTCTCTCGATGCTGTGCGCCACGGAAGATGACCCGGGAATCGACGTCAACACGTTCACGGACGCGCCGAACACCCTGTACTGCCTGACGCGTGTCTCAATGAACGCTTCCACGGCCCCGATTGTCACGGCCTTGGTTGAATCGCTCGTCCAGGCGGCGATCCGTAAGTCCGGTGCCATGGCGTCCG
The DNA here is from genome assembly GCF_001263615.2 of Arthrobacter sp. Hiyo1. Classification (NCBI taxonomy): domain Bacteria; kingdom Bacillati; phylum Actinomycetota; class Actinomycetes; order Micrococcales; family Micrococcaceae; genus Arthrobacter; species Arthrobacter sp. Hiyo1. Next base: position 24,453 of record NZ_DF952479.1, read on the forward strand.
GAAAACTGGACGTGCCCTTGTCGGTAATCCTGGACGAAGCGGCGAACACCTGCGCCCTTCCGTCGCTGCCTTCCCTGATGAGCGAGGGTGGCGGCAACGGCATTCACACCTCCGTGTTCGTCCAGACGTATTCCCAGCTGGTGAACCGGTGGGGCGAGGAAGGCGCGGAAACGATCTTCGATTCCGCGGCCGCCAAGACGATTTTCGGCGGCATCTCCGACGTGAAGTTCCTGACGAAGATTTCCGATCTGATCGGCAGGCACTGGGTGGAGCACACCTCCACGTCATCATCGACCGGCAAGGACGGGGTCCCTTCGGTGAACATTTCCAAGTCCAAGCAGCTTGATCAGAAAATGCGCGTCGATGAGATCCGCAAGCTTCCCCAGGGCCGGGTCCTGCTGATGTACCGCGAGATTGAAGCCGTGGTCAATGTCGTGCCGTGGTGGGAGCGGCCTGACAGCGCCAAGTTCAAGGCATCGCGTGTGTGGTGCCTGGAGAAGGAAGGCATCTCGGCCGAGAGCGCCGCGCAGGCGGCAGCGGCCGAGACGGCCGCTGAAGCGAACCTGGCGGCCGCCTCATGAGCGAGGACCCGATCCCCGAAGAGGACGGCATGCCCGATGAAGCGTGGCTGCCTCCCGAGGACGCTGCTGCGGCCCCGGCAGGCGTTGATGCCACGACCGGTGAACTGACCAATGACGCACCCGGCATAGAGGCCATTCCGGACCTGCTGGATCGTATGGACAGTGTGGAAGAGCTTGCCGCGAACTTGTTCGAGGAACTGACGAGCTACCCTGCCGGCGGACCGTGGTTCTGGGAAGAGCTGAACCCGGAACAGCGCAAGGAACTGTGGGCCGAACTGGACGGCTTTGTGGTCTGGTTGCAGAACCGGATTCTGCGGCACTGGTCCAACTCAGCCGGCTGGATCCCCGCCTGCTGGTACCGCCACCCTGACGCTGTCGAGATGCTGACGGCACTGATGGTGGCGCATAAAGCGGCCTACCGGGCCAAATCCAAAAAGCCCAGCTCCGAACTCACCGAATGGTTCAGCCGGGCGCTGTGGCCGACCATGGAGACCTTCACCCAGCGCCTGACCTTCAAGAACTGCATGGACAACCAGGGGCACTACGACGCCACCGGTTCCGGTCTTGAACTCACGGCTGAGAGCCCAGATTTCACGGCCTTCGTAGACGATGAAACCGCCGAACAAGCTCCCGAGAGCGCCGAACCGGTAGCTGCCGATGCGTAAAGTCGGCCTGGTCCTTCTCCTTCCGTTCCTGATCGTCCTGGGCCTGGTCGGCGTCGCCCTGATTTCTGTCGGCGGCAACGGCGCTCAGGCACAGGCGGCCGCGTGCGTCAGCGTCAACGGGACAAACTTCAACGAGAAGGAAGTCCCCAACGGATGGGGTCCTCTGGTTTCCAAGGCCGCCGGCGTCGCCGGCATCCCTGCGTCCGTCCTTGCCGCGCAGCTGGAAGCCGAAAGTGGTTGGAACCCTCAGGTAACCTCCCCAGTCGGAGCCGCCGGACTTGCACAATTCATGCCCGCCACTTGGGCGAGCTACGGTGACGGCGGCGACGTGACCAACCCTGCCCACGCGATCGCCGCCCAGGGACGGTACATGGGCGCACTGGTCAAGCAACTGCTGCCGGTGGCCAAGAGCACCGGGCAGGACATCATCAAACTGGCGTTGGCCGGGTACAACGCCGGCCCCGGAGCGGTTCAGTCCTCCAACGGGATCCCGCCCCACGCAGAGACCCGCGCGTACGTTGACAAGATCATGGGCACCGCCCAGTCGAAGTACGGAGAAGCCTGCCCTGCCGGAGGCGGTGTTCAGGTGGGAACCCTCAGCGGCAAGTGGACGCACCCATTGCCCGGTTCTGAAATGACCTCCGGATATGGACCCCGCCCCGCGCCTCCAGGAACCGCTGGCGGAGTGCTCGCGAACTTCCACTATGGCCAGGATTTCTCCACACCCGGTCACGCCGGCACTGTACTGGCAGTGACGGATATGAAGATCATCATCGCCCGGGACCTTGACGGTCAGTTCGGTACCCGGGTCGACGGAGTCACCACCGATGGTCAACTAACCATCGGTTTTTATCACATGGAGCCCGGATCGCTGCGGGTCAAAGTGGGCGACGTGGTGGCCGCTGGTACCCCTCTGGGTACCGAAGGGGCCTCCGGGAACGTCAGTGGCCGGCACCTGCACCTGGAGTTCTTTACCGGATCCCCGAAAGACCCCACCGTCCCGGTGAACCCGACGGTGGACCCACTACCGATCCTGGAAGGCAAAGGCGTCCTATGAAGCTCTCCACCACCCTCGCGGCACTGGCCCTCGCGGCCGTGCTTCCCTTAGTCGGCTGCGCACAGCCCGGCCCGGCCGAACCACCGGCGCCTTCGCCCTCCGCCACGCCAACACCAAAACCGGCAGCAATGGACGTCACGGTAAAGCAGCTGCTCGAGGTGGACCGCGGGCACCCGGACAAAGTAGCTGCTGCCTTCGCGGAGCTCATCACGCGCTGGGACGTCGCGAAGGACAAGACAGAGACGGCTGCCGCGATCCGTGCCCGGCCTCTGATGACCCCCGAGCTTGCCAAGCGGACGGTGGAACCGGAGCGCAACTCATCGCAGGCGTTGTGGTTGGAGCTGGGGCCGCTGGGGGCGTTCTCGGAGCCGACCATCGGCCCGGGCGTACCGACTGACGGGGACGAAGGGACGGACACGGAAGATGTGGCGTACCGGAACTTCACCGCCACCTGGACGTGGCGGGATGCGGACGGCAAACACCTTAAGTCCGACCAGCGGAAACGGAACATCTTCCTCGTGATGACCCGCAGCAACGGTGCCTGGTCGGTGGCCGATTATGTCACCGAAGACCTCACCCAAGGACCGGGCATGACGCAGCACCCATAATCTCGGAGGGCCGGCAGCCCTCCCACCTTCTGCCGGCCCTTCGTTCCTCTCCCGTCACAGGGAGGGATAGAGACCATCGTCCCGGTTATCGCTGATAGCCGAGACGGTGGTCTCTTTGCTGCTTCGGGGCCGTCGTCTCGGCGCGGTTCTCTGCGGCGGCCGCGCGCTGCTGACGCAGCTTTTCCAGCGCCGCCCTGACCTTCTGAGACCCTTCGGGCTTCATGATGGTCTCCGCGGCCTGGGTAATGGCCTCTTCCGTGCGTGGACGCGCTGGCGCACCATCTCGGCGTGACTGCGTCAGGTAGGCGTTCGCGGCCGCCACAAGACGGCGGGGCTCGTTGGTGGCCACGGCAAGCGTCACCTCCTGCTCAACGTTCTTCCCAGCGGCTCCGGCGATGCGCCGTACGCGGGCCAGCTCCTCGCTTTCGGAGCCTCCGAACACTACACTTGACCCAGAAGCAACAGCGGGCCCTCTGCCCCGGTTAAGGCCGGATTCATGGGAGACAGCCTGCTGGACCCCCGGACCTTGCTGCGGCAGATGGGGGTTGCTTCGTTTAACGGACACATCAGCCCCGTTGACGTGCAGGACTGTCGAGACTCCCTCCAGCGGCGCGAACCATTGTTTGTCAGCGACCGCCAGGTTCCTGCGGAACGCCCACACGCTCAGATCGGGCGCCCACAACAGGGGCTCCCTGCTAGGAGAGGTGTGGTGGATATGCACGGCACGGTCGATCACACCGCTGCCGCGAAGCAGTTTTACGGCATGCGCGTCGGCGGCGTCACCGCCGGGATAGACGGTGGCCTTTCTGGATTCAACGACAAGGAGCCGGACCGCGTTCTTCCCGGTTCCGCGTGTGACTTCCTTGGTCAAAGCCCCCAGACACTCGTTGCGTGCTGTATGCATGCCGGAATCGTCACGGCGGATCTCGGTTTGAACGGTGATGATGTTGTAATCGACCGCCCCGGCCATGTAGCCGATCATTTCCTTGATAAGGCGTTGCCCGGCCGGTGTTTTGTTGGCCTCGGCCGTGTGCCAGTAACTGCTCCCCGGGATGTCCATCAGGACGTCGCGGACCAGGGCTCCCTGGTCACGGCCGATGATGACTGCGGACATGGAGTAAAACGGCCGCTCGTTGCCGTACTGCAGAGGTTCGCGGTAGGACTCATCTATGAAGGCCACGGGCCCCGTCGTGGTCCGGTACAGCTCGGCCAGTGGCCTGTCAGTAAGGCCGAAGCCGTGCATTCCGCCCATGCGGGGTCAGTCCTTCCTGGTCGTAGGCTCCACCATACTGGCGCGCACTGATCTCGGCTGGCAGCTTGCGTGTGCGTCAAGGACAAAATGCCGGCACCCGGACTCGTGATCAATAGCGAGCGTGACAGGGATTGTGTGTGCTTCATTGCTGGCATCGAGCACGGCGGTACCCGCGATCACATTGCCTAACCGGGGTTAGTTTGGCAGAATGAACGTGCTAGGCCATTGCGGTGGCCGTGGAAGTGAACCTCGGGAGATCCTGCCGGACGACAGGGCCCGAGGTTTTGCGCTTTAAGCCGCAGAATCCCCTCTTCGCCACACGCCCCAGCGGCCCTGCGGTCCCGGGCCGCGATGCCTTCCCGGCTACCCTTTCGATATGGCACTTCCCATGACCCCTAGCTTCAACTCGGGCACGGATCTAATTTCAGAGAACGTGTGGCGCCCCGGAACCGTTTGGCACTACACGACTGCGTCCGGGTTAGCGGGTCTGGTAGGTGGCAACGTGCTGTGGGCCAGCGCGACGGCATTCATGAACGACCTCCGGGAGATGCACACGGGGAAGACCGTATTTGACAGACTGCTCGAAACTCACGCGGGAGACGTGGATGCGAACATTCAGGAGGAATTCAACTCCATGGCCCGAACCGCCTTGCGGAACGACCGATACAGAACGTTCATCGCGTGCGCCTCGAGGCTACCTGACAGCCTCACCATGTGGCGGAACTACACCAGCGAGGTCGGGTTCGCGGTTGCCCTAGACGGCACCAAGCCGCTCCTGATGCGCCGCCAGCGGCGGATAACCGAGAAGATGATCGCCGCTACGGGCTACCAGGACGAGAGAAGCAAACAGCTGGTGCGCGAGCTCGCAGCGAACGGATCCGCAGAGTTCGAATGGAGCCCAGCCGTGTACAAACCGGAGGAGCAGTACAGGGCTGCTTGGGCAGCTCTTCGCGGGATCGAATCCACAGCCCGTGCCCGAGCCGAGGGCCGCGAACCCGACAAACACGAGCTCGAGGCCATGGCAGATGCCGCACAGGTTCTCCCGACTTTCAAAAACACGGCATTCCAGGACGAAGCCGAGACTCGTATCGTGTGCGGTGCAGGGATGCACGTCGACCTTATGTACCTCAAGCACCGCCCGGGAAGGTATGGGATGACCCCCTATGTCGAACTCGGAATACCGGAAAACCCTGCCCAGAAACTCGGAGACCAACCCGAGCCGATGCGTGCCCTTCCGATCACGGGAGTTGTCATCGGGCCAACCCCATACCCGGAAGAGGCTCGTATCGGCGTCCTCGAGTTACTCCGATCCCACGGACACGAAAACGTTAAAGTTATCGAGAGCCGCATTCCCTTCCGGTCCTAGGCACCCGATACCACAGCGGGATCGACCCAACGTCCCTGAGACACCCTCCGCGGCGGCCCCCTTCACAAGCATTCGGGGTCGCCGTAGTTCTCGCCGAAAATCGCTTGGCGGCAGTATGGCGAAGTCGGCGGTCAGTAACGGCCCTTTCGAGTTATCCCCGAGCCGGGAGAATGAAGTCCAGTGCCTCCAGGGTTTCTGGCGTGGGGTCATGCCTGACCTGAAAGCACAGCGTGCGTAGTTCCGCTCCGCGGATCTCGTGCGTCACCAGGAACGAGTTGGTGAGCACGCCAAATTCTCCTGATTTCGGGTCGTAGCGGGCTATATCTCCATTTCCTCTGATCTTCTGCAGCGTACCGTTGCCGCGTAGTGGTGAAATCAGGAACTCTGAAGCCATTTTTTCATACTGCTCTGCGGAGGTAGCTTCGAATGCAGATGTATCGGAGCCTTTCAGGCAGCCGATGGAGTTGTTCAAGCTCAATGACCGATTCATCGATGCGGAAGGCAGGATCGTGGAACGGTCTGCTGCTCCGTCTTAATGGCCCGTTTGGGTCCCATGACACTTGGCGTGGTTAGAGCGCCCCATCATTGTTCAGCTTGAGGTAGGTATTCAACCTCGAGATTGTGCGGAGGTAGTCGTTGACTGTGCCCAGCGAAATGCCTCCGCACCACTGTGACAGCGAACACGGCTCCAACCAGAACCCGGAATCCTGTTTGTAGACGCTGGCGGCGCTTGTCCAGATCAGCCATCCTTAGCGTTCAATTTCACCCCGTTAGTACTCAAACTCCACGGGTCCAGCCTACTTAACCCGGGTCTTCGAACATTCAGGGCAGGTCGGGGGGACGTTCGTGAGAGCTTCCAGTAGCCGGTGCCAAATCGAGGCTGGTTCGTGTCCACAGGACATAACGGTGCGCATTCAGAAAGTATAGATTAGCAGCGCTGCACTTTGCCTTGAGGGTCCACGAAAATAACGATCCTGGGCGCACTCTTGCGATTGAGTACAACAACACGAGCAAGCCTTCGGTCTCTGGTGAAGAGCGAAAGGACACAATCAGCCATAAACCAGAACGCATGTACTGCTTCGTACTCACTCCTGTTTTCGGCGATTCCTAGAGCGCTCTTTCCCTCGTCCAGGTCCTTCCGGCAGCACTGTTCTGCCTGGTTGCGGTCCTTTCCCTCGCGATCCACGCCTACTACAACGGGCGGATCGCAAGGCCGTGCAGAGAAGCTTTGCGACCGCTACCCGGGGAAGGCCTCCTCACCGTTGTCGATGGCACGGGCGAGCGTCCGACCGGCTCATTCTGGATCAATCAACCATGCCGGATGCTGATTCGGCTTCCTCACCGAGCAGCTGCTGCGCCGCGGTGTCCACAAAAGCGTGCAGGCCCTAAAACGTCAACGCCTGGATCGAAACATGGGACGAGGGCCCTAAACCCTTCGACTGGAAGGAAACCGCCGAAGAAATCGTCGATTCCCTCGCAAAATATATCTCACGGATTTCAGACGCCTCCACACTCGGGAAAACAGGCCAGCGGAATGTTTTTGCAGGTATTGTAAGTCCGCAGTCCCTCGAATATCCTCATGCCATATCTCGCAATGGAACGAGATATCCGGGGGGTTGAGGGGGAATAATTCAGGCAATGAGGCCGATAAAACGCGCGCGGTTGGCGAAAATCGGGGCGACAGCCTGCCTAATGTTTATGGTCGGTTTACCGACAACACAGGTCTAAAGACACGTCTCCGCCGCGCTGGGCTACCTTTCCACCGAAGTAATTCGGGATATGCCAAGACTGGTCCCGATGTCTATGCGTGGGACGATTTTGACAAATTCAGAGATGAGTTTTGTCCGGTGCAGGACCTTTGTTCGTCTATCATCCGCCATGCTCGAAACCCGCAGCGATCCGTTCGCATCACAGAAGGGAAGTAGCGCTCATGACACACAGAACTAGGCGTCGATTCGGGTTGAGGTCGCTGACCGCGGGGTTGGTGATATTGCTGATAACAGCACTTGGCATGAGTCCTGCAAAGGCCTACAACCTCGAAGGGGTCAGGTGGGAAAACACCCCGACCAGCGGGTGCTGTGCGTACATCACCGTCCAGTACCAGGCGAACATGTACGGCATCGACAGCACCGGCTGGGACAACGGGCGCTGGGCATGGAATGCCAGCCCGGACAATATCTATCTACCCAGCGGAAGCGGGGCGCTTACGGTCGATGATTCTTACGCCTCCACGGTTGGATGGGACGGCATTACCTATTACGCCTGGCACGGCTGCTCGACAGGAAACTGTTTCAGCTATGCCAACGCGTACATGAATTACTACTACACGTCGGGATACTCGGCGAACACCATCCAGGCGGTGGCCGCGCACGAGCTAGGCCATGCCGTCGGTCTGGACCACACCGGTGGCTGCGTTTTGATGACGCCATACACCAGCACCCGGAACAGCTGCGGGGTCTATACACCTACACAAGATGACGTCAACGGCACTATAGCCCTGTACTAACGGCATCGATCAGAGAGGATGATGAAATCATGAGGACTCATTCCATGAGGAAGCAGCTGGTTTACGGTGCGGCTTCGGTGATGATTGCTGTTGCCGCGGTTACCAGCTTTTCGGGGTGCTCCAGCCCCCCAGACACCGCAGGTGCTTCGGCCACTCCGGCCCCGACGATGGGCATGGATGCCAGCTGGGCGGAAGGCTATAACAACCTGGCCGATTTGAAAGCCCACAGCGCGATCGCCGTACAAGGCAGCTTCACACGCGTAATAGCGCAATCCAGCATCAAAACCATCCCGATCACCGATTTCGAGTTCACAGTCGACAAGGTCCTCAATGACCCCGGACACCTTGTCACCGCGGGGGCCAAACTGACTGTGCGCCAGACAGGCGGCACCGTCGACGGCGTTCTCCATCAAACCACCGACGACCCGCTGTTCAAGATCTCCGAGAATGCTGTCTTATTCCTGAAACAACCTGAACCTGGGCTGTTCTATGTGGTCGGTGGTCCAACAGGTCGTTTCGAGATTGTCAATGGAAAAGTCAGTCCCGCCGCTCGGGACGGTGCTAAGTTTGCCGGTTCGCCGGCTGACTTCGCCGCGGCGGTGAAAAACTCCTAGCTTCTTCAAACGAGACCTAAATCAAATACGTTCCAGGGCCCTGCCGCCGGTAGGGCCCTGGTTCTGTCTTCCCTCAATGCCTAAGCAACAGTCGACGTGTTCCTGAGCCAGATATCGAGAGCCGCATTCCTTTCCGGTCCTAGGCACCCAATACCGCAGCGGCGGGATCGACCCCCAACGCCCCCTGAGGCACCCTCCGCGGCGGATATATTTCACAAGCATTCCCTTCAAGTGTCGTCCCGGCCGGCAGGACGCTCAGGCTTCAAGGGTGATGATGTCCACCAGTTCGCCAAGGCGCTCGATGTAAGTTTCGTTTCCGGTTCTTGCCTGTGACAGCGCTCCGCAGAAGATGTCCGGAACCCAAAGGAGCGGTTCGATTCTTCCGGCCAGATGATCCACGCGGAATGATCCGGTGATCCGCCTGCTCGCTTTCAGGGAATCGAGGTGTTTCCTGTCGCGACGATCATCAGCCGGCCCCCTGGATTCGAACACGGCATTTTGCACCCCGCGTTGTTGCAGCTCGTAGTACATCCGCTCGCCGCACAGGCGTCGCCGCCGCTCGTCCTTTTCACCAGGCAGTCCGTTACGGACGACAATGAGCCCGACACCTTCGAGCCCTGCCACCTCATTGACCAATTTGAGCCTCCGCCGCTCATCTTCGTCATGCCAGTGCACTTTCACCTGGCCCGGAAGCAGGAGGCCACGCATCGCTGCCGAGGCCTTCTGGGAGGCTTCGGCATCGTAGATTGCTGCGGCCAGAATGTAGGTGTTGGGGTCAAGGGATCGGTAGGATCCGGATTCGTCGATGAAGGCGGAGAGATCACCAACATTTCCCTGCGTCATGGCTTCTCGTCTTTCTGGTCCTTGCTCGCCCGCGCCCGGCCGTGCCTGTCCAATAGAACTTTGATCTCCTCATGGCCGAAGGGTCCGGCGAGAGTGTATTCGTTGACTTTGGCCAGGCCTGTAGGGCTCAGCGGAGCCTTCTTTACGCGCGGCGTGACTTTCAGAAGGTGCAGGTCTTCCAGCCGTTTGAATCCCCGCTCGGCCGTGTCGGCTGACCACCCGTACCAGAGGGGAACCTTCTCGGTAGGAAGCTGAAAGCCGGGCTTTTCGTGCAGGGCCACGAGCAGCATGGCAGTCGCAGGCAGATCAAGTTGTTCGTACCAGCCATCGGTCCAGAAGATGTGAGGGAGGCGGAAGAACCGGTCTTCGTTGTTCAGCGATGGCCGCTGGTAGGGCTTCCCGGAGCCGTCCTCACGCAAGAGGGTTACGCGTACGTTGCGTTCCCGTCCTTTGCGTGCCCGGATGACCAGTTGCCTTTCTTCCAAGCGGGCAAGGATCTTGCTCGCCGCGTTCGCTGCCGATTGGGGTGACGCTGTGCGCGTTGTGTCGAAGGCTCTGGCCCAGACTTGGATGGGAAGGGTTGTGCTCCACCCGTCGTCGTGGGCGTCGCTGCTGATGATCCCGTAGAGCAACAGCTGGGCACGGAGCCCCCTGAGGTCTCCTTTTCGGACGAACTGGCTGAGTGGGCCGTGACGCTTGGTATTACCTTGAGGGGCCTGGACGAAAACTTTGCCGATGGGTGCGAACGGTCGATTGGAACGCTCGAGAAGCGCGGCCCGGGTGTCATCCTCTGTGGCCGCTTCCGTTTCGTAAGTTGATTCCTCGTGTTCCATAGATTGATTATGCGTAACGATGCGTCAGTCTGGCAAACGAACCACTGGTAGACAAACTGGCGTTTCAGCGGGTGTTATGAGAATCCACTGCGATATCCCTGCAATGTCCAATGCAATGCCCCTGTAAACCCCATAGCCGGCTGACGCTGTGGCGCTTGCTTCCGGCTGGGACATACCCCTTCCCGCACAGGCTTTTGGTCCGCCCCAGTTGCGATCGACCCTCCAGAGTGCGCCTCGGCGCGGCACGGAGCCAGGCGGGGTGAACTTGAACCATCTATCCCGCTACCACTACCTGCGGGGTACTACCGGCTGAATCCTGGCCCCCGGTCTTGACGTGGCTCGTTGTCGTCGTTGCGGCTACGTTCCTCACGCCGAGCCTGTTCCTCTTCGCGCCGTGCCTTGATCTGTTCCAGGGCTTCCTTGACGGCGTCCGTGTTCTTGGTCTCTGGATCCCGGCCTTGCCGCTTGGCGCGGTTCTCGCGGACCTTACGGGCGAGGGCGGCCATACGTTCGGCGCGTTCCTGGGCGGGGCTCAGCTGCCCCTCAGCGCCACGGGCCTGCTGTAGGTGGTCAACAACGTCTTCCGCCGGCGTCGGGGTCTCCTTGACGACGGCCTCGACGTGGGCGGCTTCGGCCATCAGCGCGGCGTCGGCAGAGGACAGCGGGTCCTTGGAGGTCTGCGCGGTGTACTTGTGCATCGCTGTGACCCTTGCGGTCAACTCGGCACCGATGCCCTTCTCCTGGTGGGTCGTAGGTACTGGCTGGGTTTCGGCTGCCGGCACACGGTAGGTGTCGCGGTAGGTGGAGATCTCCATGGCGAGCTGCCGCCACTGTTCCTGACGTTCCGCGCCCGACGGCACGGGGCCCAGGGCAGCTGCCCAGGCCGGCGGTTCGGCCGCGAGCTGTGCGCCCAGTCGGGCCGCTTCGTTGGCCATGAGCTCACGCCGTGCGGCTAGTTCCTGCCGCCACAGGGCCGGTGTGTCCTGGTGCGCGACGACGTCTGCAGGTGCCATCCAACCGGCCAGCCGGTCCGGTGGCGGTTCGGTAGTGACGGGTACGGGCAGTTGGCGGCGCAGTTCGATTTCAGCGTGGATCCGGCGCTGGACCTGCGCAGCGGCTTGGATCCGGGAACCCTGTTCGTCACGGCGGTAGTTCGATACGGCGCCGCGCTCGTAGGCCTCATCCGCCCGGGCTTCCGGGTTCATGATTTCGCGCAGGGCCTGTTCCTTCTGCAGGGATGACGCGAGCCAGCGGGCCTTGCGCACCGCGCCGGAATCGTTGATCGTCGTATCGGTGCGCAGCTGCTGGGTCGCGGCGGTGATCCGGGCGGCCAAGTCGTCATCGCTGAGGTGCCCGTGCAGGCGCCGCTGCCACGGGGTGTCTTTGCGTTCGGCCAGCCAGCCGCGAAGCAGGGTCTTCCGGTCCGGCTGTTCCATGGCCGGCTTCCGGGACGCTTCGGCCTTGGCGCGCATGAGCTCACCGACGGCGCGCTTCTCCAACCGTTCCAGTGCGTCGTCGCTCATGGATTCCAGGGGCCGCCGGCCCGGGTCCTGGGCGCGTTTACGCCACTTGGCGAGGCGGTCTTCGACGCGCCAGGCCAGCACCGCTCCGGGATCTTCGGAGGCGTCGAAGTCGCCTTCGTTGATGCTGTCCTTGAGCAGGTAGGTGATGTTGAAGCCGTCGTTCTCGGCGTGGCGCAGGTGCGTGGCCACGGCTCCCCACGCGGTGGACCCGGTAAATCCGGCGGCTGTTCCTTCGCCCAGGACACGGGCGGCGAGGTTCGCCATGCGCAGCTCGTTGGCCTGGTCATCGATGTCCCGGTACGCGGCCGACATGTCCGGCAGGGAGCGGGCCTGTGCGCGGGCGGCGTCCATCTGTTCGTGAGCGGTCAGGTTGGAATCGTGGTTCGCGGCCACATTGCCGAGCACGTCTTCGAGGGTTTCGCCGTCGGCCACGACGCCGTAGAGCTTGTTGGACTCCCGTCCGCGGGAGGCGGCGACGTAGGCCAGGGACCGGGACAGGCCGGAGCTGATGAGGGCGTGCGTGGTGTCGCACGTGACGCCCTGGGTGCGGTGGATCGTCGCGGCGTACCCGAGCATGGTGTGGGCGCGCACGTACTCGTTAGGCAGGGTCAGCGTGCCCTGGTGGCCGTGGTGTTTGACCGTCAGCGAGCCGTCCTTGTGGGCCTTCACGACGTTCCAGACGTCGTTGTTCTTCACGAAGTCTTTGCCCCGGTTGGTGGAGAGCCGGCGGTTGTTCTCCCGGGTGACGACGATGTCCCCGGCACGGGCGGTGAGGCCGTCGCGCAGCATCGCGGCCGGTTTCTTCGCGTCCAGTTCACCGGTGGCGATCTTGTAGGCCTGGGCGCGGGCGTTCAGCTCGGTGACGGTGGCGTTGTCGAAGGCCATCATGATGGAGTGCTTGCCCGCGTCGGTGTCTTTCTGCCACGCTTCGAACACGAGCGAGGTCATGGTTTCGGGGTCCCCGCCGACGACGCGGCGGTTCTCCCGGTAGAACGCCCACGGGTCATCCGCGCCGGTTGCCGGGGGTTCGCGCAACGCCAGGGTCGCAGCCGCTTCGGCCTCGTTCGGGGACCCGTCCGCGTTACGGAAGCGGTGCAGATCTTCCAGGTACACGGCGCCGACGGCGTTCTTCAAAAGGCGCAGCGCACCACCGGATGCGACGGCCGAAAGCTGCTGGTCATCGCCCAGGGCACGGACCACGGCACCATGTTGGTCCGCGATCGTCACTGCCGCCGCGAACAGCTGGGTGCCGACCATGCCGGCCTCGTCAATGATGATCACGTCCCCATGTTTCGGGGTCGTCTTCTCATCGTTCGCGCCCCGACTATGGGCCAGTACGAAGGAGTCAATCGTGGTAGCTGTCGCGCCGAGCTCCGCGCCCATGACGGCGGCTGCGACGGCGGTAGGCGCGAGACCGAACACCCGACCGCCGGCCTCCCGCACCGTGTCCGCGGCGAGCTTCAGCGCGGTTGTCTTGCCGGCACCTGCAGGGCCGACACCGACCAGCAACAGCCGGTCACTGGTGGCAAATTCCTTGGCCATGCGCAGCTGGCCGGCGTCGAACTGTTTGGACTGTTTAGCCAGTGCTGCGTCGAATGATTCGACAGTGGCGGCGGGGATGACGACGCGCTGCGCGGCCGTCAGGAGGCGGTCTTCGCTGTGCAGGATCCCGGCGGAGGTGTAGAGCGTGGCGTTGGCGCGGCCGTACTTGGAAGCGCCGTTGGCCAGGCGCAGCTCCTTCAGTTCCGGGACCGGTGTCTCTGGGGTGATGCGCAGTGAATACTGATCGATGGCACGTGCCTTGACCTGCTCCAGAAGGGCCGGTGGGATGGGCATTTCGCCCAGGCGGGAGCCGAGCCGGCGCAGCGCTTCGGCCTCGATGTGGTGTTCTCCCCACACACCACGGTCGCGTTCCAGGCGTTCGATGATCCCTGATGCTTCCACGGCAGGATCGAGCTCGTCAGCGTGCGAGACCAGCCAGCCGGGCTTATCCTGCTCAGCCCGGTCTCGGGCGTCATGCCGGTGCGCCCGGGCATGCTCCAGGGCCTCCGGGCCGACCGTCACGCCGGGGATGGATCCAAGGTCCTGCATCCATTCCCCAACGAGGACAGACAGCTGTCGGGCTTCCTTCTTGCTTGGCCGGGTGTCCAGGGTGGCCTGCTGCGCGAGTGCAATCAGCTGCTTCTTACCAGGCGCGTAGCCGTGCTTATCGATGAACTCCTGCCTCAGCTCATCGATCACCGGTTTGATGCCTTCGCGGCGGGAGGAAGCAGCGTCGATGGCGGCGACGTCGACGCCGGCCAGCTCGATCACCGGACGGTCACCGGTGACCTTACGTTCAATCAACCCGAGTCCCAGGCGTGCGCAGATCTTCTCCATGACCAACCGGTTGTACCGCTCGGATGCGGCGACGTTGAACTGGTACAGGTGCCGTGCGTCGAGGCTGGACCACTTGCCGTCAATCCCCAGGACCTTGTTCGAGACCACCACGTGATCGTGGAGCTGGGGATCCCCGGTCCGGGAATCGTAGTGCCGGAACTTGGTGTAGATGAGTCCGCCGTCGACGTCTTCCTGGCGGACGCCGTTGCGGCCTCGGCGGGTGAACGTAGCGTCCTTTTCAAGGAAGGCCATGGTCTCTTGAATGGCCTCGTTGTGCGCCGCTTCGATCTCCTTGCGGGCCTCTTCCCCGCCGGTTGCCCACAGCACGGAGGCCGATTTCGCGGGCGCGAACACGAGGTCGAAACCGGCCACCGCCTGGGAACCAGGCGTGGTGTGGGCGGTGACGAAGCGCCCCAGTTCTTCTTTGTCCTTGGCGTTGCGGCCGTTCAGTTCGCGGAAGTACTGGGCGCCTTCCTTCATCCGGATCTGACGCCGGGTGTCGGCGTCAGGTTCCTTGTGGTTTATGCGCTTGAAGTCGCCCATCGCGACGTTGATGCGCTGCTGAAGATCGTGGTCTTTCTGCGAGAACTGCTTGAAGCGGGCACCCAGACGCACGTCGGCATTCTTGTCAGCTTCCATCAGGGCTTCGGCGTTCGGATGGATTCCTTCGCCGAACAGGGCTGCCATCTGGGCCTCGGTGACCTCACCTGAAACGTCCAGGTGGGCCGCCCCTCCCCCGCCCCACTGGCCGGGAGGATTGCCGTCCACCGTGTAGTAATCGCCCAGCTGGCGGTCCGCCGCGCGCAGCTCGTCAGCGGAGGCGACTTCACGTGTGTAGTACGTGTATCCGTCGCCGGCACTGAGCTTGTGCACGGTCATCACGGAACCCAGCATACCCGCCAAGGCACCTCACTCATCGATGATGCATGAGGTGTGACAGATATTGCGCTTTTTGGGTCTGTGGAATTGGCTGATGTGAGCCTGCGAGCGGTGCTCAATGAAACAGGGCGAAAAAGGGTAGGATCGGGCCATCAAGGTTTTGATGCGGTTCTGCACATGAGAATGGGCGGTGGGTAACACGCTTTTCGTTATCCACCGTTCGTTCGATTGTGTAGAACCGCATCCCGGGTTATCCCTGGGTGGGCAGCGGAGAGACCGTCCTTTTCTCGGAGCTGTCCACGTGGGGGAAACCCGGGCACGGCCAGCCCGAGCGTAAGCGAGGACCATTGCGGCGCGAGCCGCCGGCTGTGGACCTGGCCCTGCGCTAGCCGTTAGGTCTGGTCCACAGCCCACCCAAGGGGAGGGACCCACATCATGGCAGCACCACGAAAATCAGCGCAGCAGTTGGCGGCACGTGAGAAGGCTCGGGCCAAAGCCCAGGAGCTGACTGAACGTCACGAGAAACTGATCGATCTGGCGGCTGAGTTCTTCGAGCAGCAGGAGCAAGCGGACTTTATTCGTTCGGACGCGAGGCAGAAGGCAGATGCTCTCATTGCCAAGGCGGAGAAGGATGCCGAGAGCGCGGTTCGCGCGGCCGCCGAAAGAGTCCAGGCGATGTTGGATGCCGGTGAGGGCAAGGCTGCCGTGGCCGCGAGGCTCGGTCTGAGCGGCGCGGAAGTGAAGCGTATGACTGAGATGGTTTCGCGTCATCCCGAGGAGAGTGCGGAGGCACCGGCTGGCGAGCACGCAGCATAGTAGGAGCAGTCATGTTGGATTGGGCCGCGATGAAGAATCGCGGCCCACTGTTCTTTGATCGGTTAAACAGAAAAGGGCCGGCTATTGGGCCGACCCTTTTCCGCTCCTCGGCAAAGGAAAACTAAGGTTCCAGCATAGCTGAAAGATGGCACACGCTGCTTCGGGTTGGTGTGCAGACCCGTTCCTGGCAGCGCGGCAATTGCGCGGTTGTGGATCCTTGCGTTGATTGGCGGTCCGTCGCTGGTGAGTGGCTGCTGTGGTTCGCCCTGGGCGGCGGACCGCCCGATGTTTGGGAGGTTCCCGGCCCTGTCATGGTGAGTGGCCGGGGCCTTGCCGGGCGGCGGGGGTTCCGCCCGGCAAGGGGTCTTATGCCGCTGCTTCTTCCTCGGCTGGCTTGCCGCTGTCGATGATCAGATTCTCAACCTCGCTCGGGGTGTAGCCCCAAAGAACCAGCTGGTTCAGGTAGTCCCGGTGGGTCTGGGATGGGGACCGCCATGAGTCCTTGGCGATGGTCTTCTCATACCCTGCGCAGACGAGTGCGATCAGGGAGAACTCGGGCCGCGTGGTGGACTTGGCCACGTGGGTGCGGAGCGGGTTCCATGCCCATGTCTTCTCCCCTTCGATCTTCGCACTGACCATTTCAGCGGCCACCTCGCCGTCGTAGCCGCTGGCCGTTTCGGAGTGGTGCGTGATGGCGTGGACGGTGAAGTACTGCCACCCCTTCGGTGCTTGCTTCTTCGCCAGCAGGTTCTTCACGAACTCACGGCGGACCGTCGTCCCGGACTCCATGGCCTTGTTGTTGGCTATCAGGGTTTTCCGTTCGGCTTTCTGCTCATCGGTCATCGGGCCTTTGTTGGCCGATGAGGAAGAGTGGTAGCTGTGCCGGAGGGCGAAGCCCAGTTCCTTCCATCCGATGATCACCGGGATGGTGGAGTGTTCGCCGTTGTAGTTGGTGTGGATGTAGACGGCGTTCCCGTCTTCCTCGGTGGCCCGTTCCCCGTCTGCCCGGTTCAGGGAGCTGACGCGGAGGGTTTCGTTGTCCTCGTTGTAGCCGGGTGCTTCGACGATGGTGGTTCCTGCTGCTTCCAGTTCAGCGGTGAAGGCTGCAAGGGCGGCGGCGCGTTCGCGGTCATCCCGCAGCTGCTGGGCGACGTGGAACAGTTGGTCGGGTTCGTCCATGATGACCGATTCCAACTCAGCCGTGGCTTCCTCGTCTGACTCAAACTCAGCGAGGATCAACGCTTCCTCGATCGTGTACCCCTTGCCCAGGGCGGCGGCTCCGGCCTCGGATGCCTTGGCCTTCAACGCACTCTCAACGGTGGTCTTTCTCCGTCCGGTCTTCTTGGCGATCGCTGCCGCCGAGACACCGATCAGGGACAGCTGGTGGTAGGCGTCGGCTTCGTCCGCTTCGGTCAGTTCGGCGCGCTGGATGTTCTCCACCACCTGCGTCACGATGCGTTCGGCTTCTTCCGGGCTGCTGATGATCATCACCGGGATTTCGTTGCGCTTGGCTTCAATGGCCCCGAGGGTGCGGCGCTGCCCCATCAGGACGTGCACGGTGCCGTCTTCTTTGCGGTGGGCGATCACCGGTTCCATGACGCCGTGTTCTTTGATGCTGGCGATGAAGTCAGCGGTCAGGGCGGCGTCTTTGCGGACGTTGATATCAACGGTCAGGGTGGTGGGATCGAGCATTTCGAGCGTGGGTGCTGCGTTCATGGTGTTGCTCCTTCTTTTGCCGAGAAAGTGGTGGGTGGGGCGGCTCAGGTGACCGGCCAGCTCCCCTCTCCCCCCGACGCTTTTTTTGTTGCTGGCACGCAGTGCTCTACGGGGCCGACGGAGGCGACTCCTCCCGCCAGGGCAAGGTGCTGGAAATCTTCGAAAGGAAATAAGCGACGCAGGAGCGCCGTCGAAGAATTCCAGTGCCGCAGGGCCCCTGAGGAACGAAAGGGCCAGGAGCTTGAGCCGGAGCGGAACCGTATGATCCGAAGGACAGCCACAAAAAAGCGTCGAAGACGTCAGGTGATGACGGGCAGGAGCTCTGCGACGGACCGGCAGCACCCAACAGCCGGCCACGGAGCGAAGCGGAGAGGACGCCCGAAGGGGTGCGAGCCCTGCGAGCATGCCTCTGCCCTGAAGCTGTCAGAATTGGCTGGTACGGTGGACTTGTCCCGCCTGGTTCCCCCAATCCCAGGCGGGACATTCTTGTCAGAAGGAGAGAGGGACAGTGGGACTGCGAAACTTCCTGACCAGGCGCCGGGCTCCAGCTGCCGCTGAGTTCCCGGCTGTCGTGGTGCCCGCGGCCGCCGAACGCGAG
>NZ_DF952480.1:0-30136 GCF_001263615.2 Arthrobacter sp. Hiyo1
CAGACCGCTCACGCCTCGGTGACCTGTTGGATCGAGCACCCCGTCGCGCAGATGCCGGTCCGCGACACCGGCCAGACGCTGGCGGATCGTCGCGACGGAAAAGCGGGGGAGGCCGTGCTCGTCCAGCTGCATCGACATCCAGGCGACGTACCACCGCACGGTCTCCGGATGCGCCGGGAGCGGCTCCAGGCCGTGCGCACTGCAGAACTCCTCGAACGATCGCCACGCTGATTCGTAGGCGCGCCGCGTATTGGCCGACAGAGTGTGCGTCTCCAGATCAAGAGACACAGCCTCGAGCTCCCGCAGCTCATCGTTGATCTCCGGCTCGGGAACCGCCTCCGGAGCCTCCACTGCTGCCAGCCGTACTGGTGAACCGCCCATCCCTCCAGTGTGCAGAAGGCGAGGGCAAATTAAAAGCCGGTCCCTGATAAGGGCTCTTATCCGGGCATGGGAAACACATGCCGTCGCGTGACGCGATGGATGAAAAACAACCGAAGCACGGTCCCGGATAAGATCACGAGGAGGTAGCGCGCTCCCGCCCTGCCATGTAAGGAGTAGCAACGTGTTTGAACCATGGTCGTACGCAGACGGCAATTCAGCCGGACTAGAGGAAAGGCGCATGAGTACCAAACGCCCAGCGACCATTGACGGTGTCGCCTACGCACAAGGAATTCGTACGTGGCGAAGCTAAATCTGAAAGCCATCGAAGAGCGCGTCGCGCCACTCGCCGGTCGTGAGACGTACGACCGCGAGTTCATCTTCGATCTCCTGCTCGCCTACGGAAAGCCTCAGAGCAGCGTCACTCGCCTGCGCAACGGCGATCTGAACGTCGCAACTGACCAGGGAAGTGAGGTCGCGCAGAAGAAGGTCGTCTACTTCAAGGAGACAGCAGGGGACACCCTGGAAGTGCTGGAGGAACTGAAGACGTCCCCAGGCGTCGTGCGCTACAGCACACGCTTCGTGATCGTCACCGACTACGTCGAGCTCGTAGCCACGGATACCCAGACCGGCGAGACGATCGGATTCCCGATTCGGGACATCGACCAGCACTTCACCTTCTTCCTGCCCTGGGCCGGGATGGAGAAAGCGCAGTATGTCGCCGAAACGCATGCGGACGTCAAGGCTGCCGAGCGCATGGGCAAGCTGTTTGATGAGCTGCTCCACGCGAACCCTGATCTTCTTAAGCAACCAGGTGGACGCCACGCGCTTAACCTGTTCTTCACTCGTCTGCTGTTCTGCTACTTCGCCGAGGACACGGGCATCTTTGCCGAGAACCAGTTCACCAACGCCGTCGGGTCTCACACGCTGGACGACGGCTTGGACACCGCGGACTTCCTCACAGATCTGTTCACGGCGCTGGACACCGCCGACGCGTCCGACAAACCCAAACACCTCGCGGCGTTCCCCTACGTCAACGGCCGGCTGTTCACGATGTCTGAGGACACGTGGTGCCCTTATTCACCAAGAAGGCGCGAGAAGAACTCATCAATGCCGGCAAGCTCATCTGGCGCGAGATCAACCCGGACATCTTCGGCTCGATGTTCCAGGCGATCGTCACACCGGGCAAACGCAGCGACCTCGGCCAGCACTACACCTCGGTGCCGAACATCCTCAAGACGATCGAGCCGCTCTTCCTCAACGCCTTGAAGGACGAGCTCGACGAGAGCTTCGACTCGGTGAAGAAGCTCGAAACGTTGCTCGACCGGATCAGCGCCATCAAGGTCTTCGACCCAGCCTGTGGTTCAGGCAACTTCCTGATCATCGCCTACAAGGAGCTGCGAAAGCTCGAACACGCAATCCTCGAACGCCTGGCCGAGCTGGACGACAAGCACCTCGTGCTGTTCGCCGAGTCGAGGATTAATATCGAGAACTTCTTCGGGATCGAGATCGACGACTTCGCCGTAGAGGTCGCGATCCTCTCCCTCTGGATTGCCAAGCACCAGATGAACACGGAGTTCAAGGAGAAGTTCAACGTCTCAATCCCACTGATCCCGCTGAAGGAGACCGGCCAGATCAAGCAGGGCAACGCGACCCGGGTCGACTGGAACGACGTCTGCTCGAACGACGGTGGAGAGATCTACCTGATCGGCAACCCTCCGTACAAGGGCGGGAAGTCGCAGAAGGCGGAAATGAAAGCGGATTACCCCTTCGTGTTCGGGCGGCGGCCGTATTCGAAGGACCTGGACTATATCGCTCTATGGTTCATCAAGGGTGCAGACTACATTGAAGGCACTCGGGCGGAGTTGGCGTTCGTCTCAACCAACTCCGTGACTCAGGGCGAGCACGTCGGCCTTATGTTCCCGATGATTTTCACGAAGGACATCGAGATCGGGTACGCATACACGTCGTTCAACTGGGAGAACAACGCCAAGCGCAACGCCGGCGTCACCGTAGTCGTCATCGGATTGAGGATGGCCAGTTCCGAGCCGAAGTACATTTACAGCGATGGCCTCCAAATAGAGGCGACGAACATCAACGGCTATCTTGCCGATGCCTCGTCGGTTTTCGTTTACCGCCGGACTGCCGCCCTCAGTCCGTCGCTCCCGCGTATGGCTCTGGCTCCATGCCAAAGGACGGCGGCCATCTCCTCCTCGAACCGAGGGACCGCGACGCGATTTTGGATAAGCACCCTGAGGCGGCACGCTACATCAAGCGCTTCGCAGGCGCTGCGGAGTTCATTAACGACATCGAGCGCTACTGCTTGTGGATCGCAGACGACGAGCTGGAAGAGGCCCAGGCGATCCCTGCGATCGCGAAGCGCCTGGAAGCGGTGTCAAAATGGCGGCTCGAGAGCGAGGCAGCGACGACCGTGGACTACGCGGTCTACCCGAATCGGTTCAAGCAGAACGCCTACAAACCGACCGAGTCCATCGTGGTCCCGAGTATCTCGTCCTCACGTCGGCGCTACATCCCCATGGGCTACCTCGACGCCGGGGTAGTGATCTCGAGTAAGGGCTTCGCGATCTACGACGCCGAGCCCTGGACTTTCGCTATGCTGACCTCCCAGATGCACATGGCTTGGTTGGGGCAGTGTCCGGACGGATGCGCCTCGACTTCCAGTACGGCGCTTACATCGTCTACAACAACTTCCCTGTCCCACCGCTCTCCGACGCGGTGAAGGAGAAGCTCACAGTCGCTGCTCTGCGCGTGTTGGACGTCCGAGAGTATCACTGCGAGCGGACCCTCGCGGAGCTCTATGACCCGGACAAGATGCCGGAGGATCTGCGCGCCGCTCATTCACAGATCGATGCGCTGGTCGACTCAATCTACTCCAAGCGCGGATACGAGACTGATGAACAAAGACTGTCTGACCTCTTTGCTATGTATGAGGAGATGACAAACACCGAGGCCGCAAGGGCCTCAGTGAAGAAGCCCCGGAGGACCGCGAAGTGAACGCGATCAAGAAGCCCATCAACATCGTCGATGTCACCTATGCCAAAACGAAGGCCTCGGTGAACACGGATGCCCTGGGCATGCGTGACATGCAGCAGCGAGTCTTCGCGAAACGCGACGCACAGCACCTCCTCGTGAAGGCCCCGCCGGCGTCCGGCAAGTCACGTGCACTGATGTTCGTGGCCCTCGACAAGCTCTACAACCAAGGGCGCAGGAAGGTCATCGTCGCCGTCCCCGAACGCTCGATCGGCGCGTCGTTCGCGTCAACGGCCCTGTCGAAGTTCGGCTTCTTCGCGGACTGGGAGATCAAGCCGGAGCACAATCTGTGCGACGCCGGATCCTCGGCAGGCAAGGTCGACGCGTTCATCCAGTTCCTCGAAGGGCCTGATGCAACGCTCGTGTGCACCCACGCGACACTTCGCTTCGCATTCGAGAAACTCGCACCTGAGTCGTTCAACGGCACGGTACTGGCAATCGACGAGTTCCACCACGTCTCCGCCGACATCGAGTCGAGCCGCTCGGCGCGCTCCTGCGCGACGTGATGAACGGCAGCGACGTCCACATCGTCGCGATGACAGGCTCGTACTTCAGAGGAGACTCCGTTCCGGTGCTCTCGCCTGAGGACGAAGCGAAGTTCACCCCGGTCACCTTCAACTACTACGACCAGCTCAACGGGTATGAACACCTGCACTCGCTCGGCATCGGCCACCACTTCTACCAGGGCCGCTACACCGACGCGATCGGTGAAGTGCTCGACCTGGACAAGAAGACCATCGTGCACATCCCGAACGTCAATTCGGGAGAGTCCACGAAAGACAAGCTCGAAGAGATCGGCCGCATCATCGACGTCATCGGGCATGTCGAAGGGGAGGACCCGGACACCGGCATCATCAATGTGCGCCGGCAAGACACTGGAACGATTGTCCGCGTCGCCGACCTCGTCGACGACACCGAGCAGAAGAAGCGCGGCGACACGCTGCACTTCCTGGCCCATACGGCGTCCAAGGACGGCGATGCGGTCGACATCATCATCGCCCTGGGCATGGCCAAGGAGGGCTTCGACTGGCCCTTCGCCGAGCACGCCCTCACCGTCGGGTACCGGGCATCGCTGACCGAGGTCATCCAGATTATCGGCCGGGTCACCCGCGACAGCCCCGGCAAGGCCCACGCGCAGTTCACGAACCTCATCGCCGAACCCGACGCCTCGCAGGGCGAGGTGAAGGTCTCGGTCAACAACATGCTCAAGGCCATCACTGCTTCGCTCCTCATGGAGCAGGTGCTCGCGCAGAACTTCACGTTCAAGACAAAGAAATTCGACGGTGACGATTCCGCGGTGCCAGGCCAGCTGAAGATCAAGGGCTTCAAGGAGCCGTCGAGCGATCGCGTGAAGCAGATCGTGGAGACCGATCTGAACGACCTGAAAGCGACAATCCTCCAGGACGACACCTTCGCCCGGGCCGCGGCCGGCTCCGTGGACGCCGAGACGACCAACAAGGTGCTGATTCCGAAGATCATCCGGGAGAAGTACCCGGATCTCACCGAGGCGCAGGTGGAGGAGGTCCGCCAGCAGGTCGTCGTGGACTCCGTGATCAAGAACGGCGAAGTGCGCACTGTAGGCGACAAGCGGTTCATCAAGATGGCCGAGAAGTTCGTCAACATCGACGAGCTGAATATCAACCTCATCGACTCGGTGAACCCGTTCCAGCGGGCGTTCGAGGTCATGTCCAAGTCGGTCACCCCCTCGGTGCTGCGCATCATCCAGGACACGATCACCGCGACGCGTATCGAGTTCACCGAGGAAGAAGCCCTCGCCCTCGTTCCCAGGATCAAGAACTGGATCAAGGTCAACGATCGGAAACCGGACGCGAGGGCGGAGGACCCGACTGAGAAGCGGTATGCAGACGCATTGCTGTGGCTCCAGCGGGCCAAGCAGAAGCTTGAAGCACAGAAGCGCGCGACTGAGATGGTGGAGAGCGAATGAGCGATTACGACGATATCCTCGAAGCAGCACCGTACTCCCTGCAGGACCTCATCGACAACGACCTCGACGGGCTCCTCGACGCGCCCGAGAAACCCAAGAAGATAACCTCGTCCGACCGGCTCGAGCGGGCGTTTCTGGAAATCGTGGAGTTCCGCCGGACGCACGGGCGTCTGCCTAGCTCGGCGACCCGAGAGATCGCCGAGCGGAAGCTTGGGGCCCGGCTCGAGGGCATCCTCGCCAACGACGAAAAGATCGCGGCGCTCAGACACCTCGACACGGAGTTCGAGCTGCTGGCAATAGAGGCAGCTCCTGAGTCCCTGGACGATCTCCTTGAGAGCGATGACCTGGACGATCTGCTCGGCGACGACTCCGGCATCCTCGACGTGTCGGATCTGCCCGTGATCAAGCGTCCCGAGTCTCCGGACTCGGTTGCTCAGCGGGTGAAGGCCGAGGACTTCGACCTGTTCGAGCCGCTGTTCAAAACGAAGCACGCCGAGCTGGCCGAGGGCACATACAAGCTGATGCCCTTCACTGGCATGGATCTCATCCGCGAGGGTGTGTTCTTCGTGCTGAGCGGCGTCATGTGCTTCGTTGCTGAGGTCGGCGAGGACGTCGACCTGATCGTTGGTGGTAGGCCGAGGCAGAAGCAGCGCCTGCGCGTCGTCTTCGAGAACGGCACTGAGTCGGCGATGTACAAGCAGAGCCTCATGACCCGCATGTACGAGGCGCAGGGCCAGGTCTTGGCGCGGACAGGCCACGATGCTGACGAAATCCTCGACGCCGACATGGAGAGCGGTCACATCTACGTGCTGCAGTCGCTCAGCGAGGATTCTGTTGTCGCGGGGATGAAAGACCTCCACAAGATCGGCTTCTCCACCACCAACGTCGAGACCCGCATCAAAAACGCGGTGAATTCACCGACCTACCTGATGGCACCTGTGAAGGTGCTGGCGGACTACCGGCTCTACAACGTGCGTGCGTCGCGGCTGGAGCACCTCTTGCACCGCGTGTTCGCCGAGGTGCGTCTGGACCTGACACAGGTCGACCGGAAGGGGCGCAACTACGACCCCTCGGAGTGGTTCGTGGTGCCGCTGGAGACCATCAATAAGGCCGTCGCAATGATTATGTCCGGCGAGATCACCGACTACGTCTACGACGCGCAACTCAAGAAGCTCGTAGAACGCGATTGATCTGAAATCGCGACGGAACTCTCCATTTGCGTTCTCCTGCTCGCTGCCGGAATCTAGCACTCGGCCCCAGGCAGGCAACGGCTTTGACATGATTGCACTGGACGTACTGGCCATTGCGATCAACGGGGGCCCAAGTTTTGTACCGGGAGATATCTGCTAAGCCGAATAGAGTCTCATGTCTTGAACCTAACCTCTGGACCGACTGGTGCGCTGTCACGAACACCGCCCAGGAGTGCCGCGACGACGCCGTACTGACCCGGTTCAAGAAGCAGGCAGGCGCGTCACAGCGACTGATCTCCCAGCTGCGGTCGCCGCGGACCAATCACGAATCCCGGGCAACAGCCTGGCCGGCGGCACACCATGAAGAGTCCGATGCGCTCGAGCGTCTGCTCCGCCTCGGATCTATCCTCGCCAACAGCAGGCAGACGTTCTGGATCGAGCGACTCAGACTCCGACGAATGATGTTCGCCGCGGTGCTCCTCGCGCCGGCCTGCCAGGGTGGGTTGGGCCTCACACGCGACCGGGCCCTCAATCTCGCCCCGGACGAGTTCCAAGAGCTGCGCCCCCAGATCGGAACCGCAGAAGAGGAAGCCAGCTGCCCTTCATGTGCTGTCTGGTCGTGGCTCGAGGTGCTCGGCACAAACTCAGCTTGGTCATCCGCCTTGGTCCGTTCGCTCGCGCAACGCGCGAGGAGTCCGCAACGGACAGCACGGCGCATCGTCACGTGCGTGACGACCCGAATCCTGACTGGGGCGACTGGCAGGACTGCTCGAATCTGCTGCCGGGCATCGACCGCTGGGGCTACATCTATCAATACAGCTCGATGCACCGGTCATCGTTGTCTGCAGTGATCGCGGTGATGAGGATGCTCCTCGAGGCTCCGGTGCAGCAACCTCAAGCGCTAGCATTTGCACCCGAACCTCACACCATCAGGCATGTGACCCCCGAAGAAGAGATCGAGATCCTTGCCCTGGCCGACGAGCTCAATACTCGTGTGGCAGCACTCCTTGCTGAATTCGAGTGAAATCAATAAGGACGTGCCCAGGGGTGCGACTGGAATACGGTCTCGGGACCTCAATGATGGGCGCGGCTGGGCAACCGCTCGGGCTCTATACCTCAGCCGATTGCACATGCGGACAACAATGGCATGTCGGCCTAACACTGACGCCATGGCTGAGAGCGTGCCACGATCGTTGCGTCCGCCTGTCGTACTCGCGTTGGCGAAAGCGGTAGAAACGATCCCGTCCGCGGGAGCACTGCGGGGAGACATTAGTCCAGCCTGAGAGTTCCAGTTTCGAGCTCGGAGACCACGTGATACCCCTGCCAGGCCCGTTAGCGTTTGAGATGCGCTCGGTCATTCTGCAGGACGTGGCCGCCGTCCGCTCACGCCTCGAACGCAGCGAGAGCGTGCCCGCGGTTATCAAGTCCGACCACGACAAGCACGTCGTGGTCTACATGCCTGCGCGTATCGCCCCGGACACACCCGTCGTGCCGGAACCCTGGGATCTGATCGGTGTCGAAGAAGTCCCCGAGATCGCCTGAACCGGCACCTCTTGGAAGGTACATCAGCCCGGAAGAAGAAGTCGAAATACTCGCAAAGGCTGACGAAATCACTGGCCGTGCCGCAAGAATCCTTGTTGAGTTTGAGTCCTAAGCCCTGCCCACGGGCTGCTTATCACCCTACCGGAGCGAGAAGACGGATCAGCTGCGCTTTCTCGGCAGGTGTCAACGAGGAGAAGACGCTCGAGATCTGGGCTGCAAGCGCTTCAAGCTCCGAATCGACTTTCTGCTCATGCGCAGACGGCGCAATTGCAACAATTTCGGCAGCTTTCGTCGACGTCGCTACGTAAGGTGCTGAAGAGCCGGAAAATAGTCCAATCAGGAGAGAGGCTTGGTGTTCCGAAAGCGGTGGAGCCTCAGCTGCCTTTCGCTGAACCCATTCGTCATAGGACTCGACTTCGTCGCTGACAGGCTTGTCAGCTTGAATCGCAATCGAATCGAATGAGTTCTCCATGATGATTCGAATCGTATTCGAATGCTGCGCTAATCGCAAACATGAATGGGCCTGACTGCAGTCTCAGCAGCGCTATCAAGGTTGGGTCGAATCGTCACCTCCAGAGGAAGTCCACTCGATCCCGGTTGATACCGCGAGACCCAATCTCACCCGGCTTCACTCTGTTGATCTTCGGAACCACTAGGGCGCGAAGCACCTTCCTGCGCCAGGCAAAGTCCCCGGCTGCTTCATGTTCAGACCAGATTTCCCGGACCCGACCAGACCTCACGAGCTCGACTATTACGGGATCAACTCCGACCAGTGCATCTAGCCGGTCCTGCGCAGCCTTCATCTTTGGAAGCACGATTTCTTCCTGGCGGTCGAGCCACCTCAGATCGCGTCGCGTTCCGCCTCAAACTGAACCTCATTAAGCCAGGCCTGATGATCCGCAATTTCTTTGATAAGCGCCTCCCGCTCAGCGTCTACGCTGTCGTCTGCCTGGCCGAGCATCGCCAGAAAGTCCGGCCGCTCGAGACGGGCAAGAACAACGTCGACCACAACCTTGTCGAGATGCTCCTCCTTCATGGCCACATGAAAACCAGTCTTGCCAGGAGCGCCGCTGCAGATATATATGTTGTAATGCGCGCGAGGAAGTGCGTTCCCTTGATCGTCATACCGTTTGCGACCACTATTCTGCTTGCCAATTCGCGTACCTACTCCGCAGATGCCGCAGATAGCAATGCCCCCGAGCAAATGGGCAACAGGCCAATCATTCGTCCTCCGTCGATCCGGCGGGCTAATAACTCTTTGGAGCCTGTCCCACGTCTCAGGCTCCAATAACGGTGGCCAGATCGCATCTCCGATGATCTCGCCACGATGTTGTCTTTTGCCGGCATAGGCCGGCATCGTCAGCATCTGCTTGACCGCGGGCCCTGTCCACCCCAGATACTTACGTTGCTCGCGGTACGCGCTCCGACGCGGTGGGATGCCTCGGGTATTGAAGTCCTTTGCTATGGCGTAGAAGCTCTCACCGGAGAGTGCCCGGTGGGCTGCCTCCTGAACAACCGGTGCCTGGTCAGGATGCGGGACAACCTCTATCAACCGACGGGTCTCCGCGTCGTAAACCCTGCGGTATCCGTAGATTTGTCTTCCGTGAGGGCGGCCCTTCTCTGCATTATCACGCGAGTGACGTAGGATCCGTTGACTCGTCTTGTCGCTTTCGTACTCGGCGTCGCTTGCATCCTCACGAATTGACCGGCGGTCGCGGGCATTAGTGGGGTCGTAAACCCTCCCGTGGGTCAGTACCCAGATTAGAATGCCTTGGTCCTTGCAGACCTCAATGATCTCCAACCACTCGCTCGTCCGTCGCGAGCCACGCGACGCCTCCCAGAGGCCCAACACATCTGCGTCGAAGTTACCCGCCCGAATATCGGACACGAGTCTGAGGTAACCCTCGCGGACCTTGCTGGAGTATCGACTGGCACTCCGGTTGTCGTCCCGGTACGGATGAGGATGAAGTTCCCAGCCCTTGCTCGAACAATCTTTGGCCATCTCATCATGCTGCTGATCTGGGCTCTTGCCAGTACCGGATCGATCTTGGGAGACGCGAAGGTACTCTCGTACACGCAGTGATTTGGAACTAAGCATGATGCCATCCTACCCACCTCCTAACTAAACAATGAGCTGGACGACCGCATGAGCTCCGTGGCACCAAAGTTGATATAGGGGGTGGGTACCAAAATCCCCGGAATTACGCGGGTCCCGGCCTATCTGTGGACATCTTTGTGGCACGACAACGACCCACCTCCATTAGTAACGTTGGTAGCTCATTTTTCGCCGTGACGGGCGTGAGGGAATGAGCCGGCGACGTCCTTGCGGCATGTGATTGAGGACCCCACCAGGGTGTTTCTCGTCTAAGTCAGTCCGTCGACCGTGTAGGGGTTGGCTGGGGCTCATCGAGTTGTGACAGATCCTCAGGAAGGGAGGTGGACGACGACTATGCGGTGTCGGCATGGCTGATACCGCATTGTCTTTCCACCATGAGTATGCCTCCGGGTCTATGACCTTAACTGTGCATGCGTGGCATCGGCGGGTAGTGGCGGGGCTCGGGCTGGCGCTCACCGACAGGGCCTACCGACAGTTGCTCGGGGAACTCAAGGCCACCCGTCAGCGTGGATATGCGCTGTGCCGAGGAGAGACCCAAATCGGCGCGGCGTCAGCAGCTGTGCCTGTTACTTCCGCGACTGGCCGCCCCATCACGACCATCACTGTGTCAACACCTGTATCTCGGCTCAATCTGGACAAGATATTCCAGGCCCAGCGTGATCCAAGTGCTGCCCTCGCCGGCGTTCTCCAGGACGAACCGTGCGCCCAAGGTCGGTCGTCGACGTTGCCAATAGGGAAGGGCCTGTATCGCCGAACCCCTTGGTTTCGAGCCGGCGCCAGTGCTTCATCGCACCGGAGGGCCTCTGCCCCACGGCATCCGAGATCGTGGTGACACGCCGAAGTATCGCCAGCGGTCGGCAAAGCCACAAATGAGTCGTCGTTTCTGCCAGCAAGAAATGGGTTCTGCTCGCGAGCGCAAACTGGGAATCTGCTTGTAACCAGAACCCCCGGAAGCCGTCCCAGGGAATCAAACCCTCCTTCCGGCTTCCCTGCGTACGGCTTGGAAAATGGACATGGCATGGGATATCGAACGCACCAAAGCACTCTTGCTGACGGCCGCGGCCGTTGAATTCAGTAAGAAAGGGCTGGCGGGGGCAAGAGTTGACAACATCGCGTCCGGTGCCGGCATCAGTAAGGAACGCATCTATCAGTACTTTGGAAACAAGGAAGGTCTTTTCGACGCTGTGCTGGCTGCCGAATTGGGCAGTGCCATGGACGAAGTCCCCATCGTCGGATGCGGGCCCACGGCCATGGGTGAATTTGCCGGAAGGCTCTTTGAACATCGCACCAAGGAAGACGCGGTGTCACGCCTTCTCTTCTGGGAGGGTCTGGAACGTGGTGATCAGGTTGCGGACCGGGCCGCCAGGGCAGGCACGTGGGGTTCGAAGGTTGATGAGATGCTGAAGGTTCTTCCGGGAATTTCCAGGACGGACGCTGCGGACCTTCTTCTCACTGTGCTTACACTCTGTGGCGGATGGCATGTCCTTCCACAGGTGGATGCGCTGCTCGTTAGTGACCGTCATGACAGGCCCTCGCGACGCAAGGCATTCGTAGTCCGCGTGATGACCATCGCTGCCGAAGCCCTCTTGGCTGATGCCTCCAGGCCTTAGACATTGACCGTCTAAGCGAGACTTCAGGGGCATTCCCCGGCATTCCCCGGCATTCCCCGGCATCCCTCAAATGACTCGCTGCAGTGCAAATCTTTCTGCAAAGCAGAAGTCCCATGTGCCAGGTCGGCGCCAACTCGTAGGAGACTCGGTCGTTCTACGGTGACAGTGGTTCGTGGGACGCGTCAACCGGCAGCAGACTTTGGGGCTGGACCGCCCCCGGAGGGTCCTTCTCAATCGAAAAGGGCAATCGCTTCAGGAGTTTTCCGTTGTGAAGAAAAGTGGCGATAGCAATGGGTGGGCGACCCTACACTGAGTCCACCGGGCTCTCCGGGACCCTTCGACCTCAAAGAATTTTAGGAGCCTCAATGTCGAGTGCTTTGCAGACCGAGTCACAGGTTACCAAGAAGGCGCGAACACGTGCAGTAACTCTGGCCACCCTCGGAAACGTCATGGAGTGGTACGACTTCACCGTCTACGGTTTCTTGGCCCTTGCCATCAGCGCCAACTTCTTCCCGGGAAGCGATCCGAACGCTGCCCTGTTGTCGACCTTTGCTGTCTTTGGCGTGGGGTTTGTGGCGCGTCCTGTCGGGGCGTTTATCCTGGGTCCCTTGGTGGACAGTAAGGGTCGCAAGTTCGTCATGCTGCTATCAATG
Organism: Arthrobacter sp. Hiyo1; assembly: GCF_001263615.2. Classification (NCBI taxonomy): domain Bacteria; kingdom Bacillati; phylum Actinomycetota; class Actinomycetes; order Micrococcales; family Micrococcaceae; genus Arthrobacter; species Arthrobacter sp. Hiyo1. The sequence goes on from NZ_DF952480.1 coordinate 12,486, forward strand.
CTTCTGATGGCCGCGGGCTCATTGCTGGTGGGAATTGCGCCAACTTATGCGCAGATCGGCTTACTGGCGCCGGCCATCATCGTCCTTGGCCGGCTCTTCCAGGGTTTCTCGGCTGGAGGTGAGTTTGGCAGCTCTGCTGTCTTCCTCGTGGAGTGGGCCACCCCCAAACGACGTGGGCTTTTCGGTAGCTTCCATCAGGTCGCCACCTACGGCGGTCTGCTGACGGGCGTAATCGTGGTTGCAGTGCTCACTTCAATCCTTGGACCAGCACAAATGCAGGCGTGGGGATGGCGCATCCCCTTCATGTTTGGTGCCTTCCTCGCTGTGATGGTCTTGTACCTTCGTCGCCGAGTGGAAGAGACGCCTGTCTTCAGCGATTCCGATCAGACTGAATCATCCCAGGACTCCGGCGCTTTGAGTCAAAGTAACGACCGAACTCAGCTGAGCTCCGTCAAGGGATTTTTCCTTACTATCGGCATCACCGCGCTCTGGGCAGTCACTTCGTTCGTGACTATCAACTACATGCCGACATTCACCAGTAAGTTCGCCGGGATCAACCAGCAAGAGGCATTGTGGGCCACCTGCATCGGGTGCTTCCTGGCTGTTGTGTTGTTTCCTCTCGCTGGGCACCTTTCTGATCGCTTTGGCCGTCGGCCGTTCATTCTCGGCAGTGCAATTGCTTATGTCGTACTGTCGGTGCCGCTGTTCCTGCTAATCGTCAATGGCCGATCACTGCTGACTGTGATTGTGGCACAGGGCCTGTTCGCTCTCCCGACCGCAGCAATCGCCGGCGTAGGCACGGCAACCGTTACCGAACTTTTCGCCCTTAGGCGACGCGGGGTTCTCGTTTCCATCGCAACCGCGATCGCGGTCACCGTGTTCGGTGGTTTTGGCGGATTCATAACGACGTTGCTGATCGAAGCGACGGGTTCACCCATCTCCGCGGCGTACTACGTTGTGGGTGTCGCTCTGATCACTTTGGTGGCTGCCCTGGCTATGCCTGAACTGGGCAAGAACGAACTGCGACGGTAACCATGCGCTTGTTAGATGAAAGAGGAAAACAATGAACGAACGTCATGCCCTGATCACCGGCGCAGGCATGGTCGGAGCCTACACCGCACGCAAGCTGCTCGAGAACGGTTGGCGGGTTACCCTCCTGGACCGCCAACTCAACAACGGCTACCTATCGGACGTCATCAAGGATGACACCGGACTCACTCTCCTTGAAGTTGACCTTACAGACATCGAGGCAACCGAACGAGCAATAAGGGGTCTTGGGCGCTTGGACTCCGTTGTCCATACAGCCGCTTTGATTGCAGCCCGCGCACAAGAAGACATTCTTGAAACACTCGAGATCAACGTGGCGGCATCGCTGCGGTTGGCATGCCTTGCCAAGGAGTCCGGTGCCGGCCGGTTGGTGGTCATCAGTAGCTGGAGCGTCTATGCGGATGATCAGAAGCAGGCGATTACCGAAGAATCACCGCTCAAAACCAGGTTCACTTCGTACTACACCGCCTCGAAGCTGGTCCTCGAGCATATGCTGAGCGCGTTCGCAGCAGATCAGCAGCTTCCCACGATTGCTCTTCGGCCGACGGTGATCTACGGCTACGGCCCCAATCTCGGTGGCAGCGTTGGCAGTGCGGCCATTGAGGCTCAGGTCCTGCGCGCAATGCGTGGAGACAATGTCACAGTCCCAGACAACATCATTTCCCAGACCGAACTTGTCTACGTCGAAGACGTTGCAGACGCAGTAGCGGCGGCCGCTGGCGACAGCCCCATGAATGAACTCTTCATGGCCTACAACGTTGGATCTGCCGAGACAACAACAGTGGGACAACTGGTTGAAACACTCGCGGAAATCTTCCCTGAAGCCAACGTCCAAGTGGGACGCGGCCTTGATTACTCGGTGATTCCACCGCGGCAAAGCCAACCGACAGAGCTCACAGCAATGCTTCGGGACCTTGTGCGCATCCCACCACGAACTCGCTCCGCCGGATTCCGTGCCTTCGTTGCGGAACTTCAAGCAGCCGGGAACGAAAATCTTGAAACCCTAGGAGAAAACAAATGAATCCAGCAGCAGAGACTGAATTCTTCGAAACAGTCATAGCCGGAGTGGGATTCGGCGGTATCGCGGCCGCCCACGACCTGCTGGAGAGCGGCCGAACAGATTTCGTCCTTCTGGAAAAGGCCCCCGAAGCCGGGGGCGTCTGGCGGGACAACACCTACCCGAACGCAGCATGCGACGTTCCAGCCCATCTGTACAGCTTCTCATTCGCGCAAAACTCCGAATGGTCATGCAACTACGCCAGCCAATGGGAGATCCTCGAGTACACGAATCGCGTTATCGATGAGCTGGGACTCCGGGAGCGCATCCGCTTTGAGGAAGCCCTCGTTAGAGCGCAGTGGATTAGCGAAAAAGTGGTTTGGCGTCTCCAGACGTCCCGGGGACGGGTCATTGAATGCCGATACTTAATCTCCGCCCTCGGAACTCTCAACCAGCCCTTGATTCCGGACCTGCCGGGCCTGGCAGACTACCGGGGCCAGATTATCCACACTGCCGAATGGCTGCCGGACATTGACATGACAGGAAAACGTGTCGCAGTGATCGGTGCGGGGGCCAGCGCAATCCAAGTCGTCCCACATGCCGTTGAGCAGGCAGACTCGGTCTTGGCGGTCATCCGGACGGCACCGCATGTGATGCCGAAGCCCGAGGAATTCTACGACGAGACGGCTAAGGAGCATTTCCGAAACCATCCAGAAATCCTTCAGGAGCTTCGAAAAGAACAATACGACTACTGGAACCAGTCCACGCACGCCCAGGCTGTCATGGACGAGGAGTTTCTGCGGAGAGCCGAGACGGTCTGGCGAGAGCACATGGAATCTGCTGTCAGTGATCCACGGCTGCGGGAAATACTCACCCCCGACTCTCGCTTCGGCTGCCGTCGTCCCGTCGTGTCCAATAGTTTCTACCCAGCCCTTGCCGATCCGAAAACTACCGTCATCGACGCGGGGATACAACGGCTCACTGCCTCAGGGGTTGTCTCGGAAACCGGAGAGAAGTTCGACGCTGACATTGTCGTACTCGCTACAGGGTTCCGGGCAACAGAAATGCTTAGCCATGTTGAGATCATTGGCGCCGGCGGGTGGCCACTGACGGAGGAATGGCAGGAGGGCCCCGAAGCCTACAAGGGAACGATGGTCAAGGGATTCCCAAACCTGTTTCTCGTTACCGGTCCGAATACCCAGGCTTCTGGATCACTCATCGGCGTTATCGAGGCTCAAACCAAGTACATCACCAAATGCCTGGATGAGGCGGTCCGTCAGGAAAGGCCCGTCATTGAGGTAACACCCCAGGCGCAAGCAACATTCAACTCCGGCCTCGAAAAGATGATGGAGAGAAGCGTCTACATAGCCGGAGGATGCCACAGCTGGTACAGGCTGGGTGGAACCGGCCGAGTGGTAACGAAGTGGCCCGGAAGCCTCGCGGATTTCGAAACGGAACTTGAAGGCGTCGTACTGGATGACTTCACCTTTTCGAAAGCGTCTGGGCGATCCTTGACCATGGTCAGCGGCTAGACGAGCTCTCGGTGTGCCCTTTGGGGACATCGGGGTTTGGTGGGACACCTGCTTGCTAGCCGGATCCCCAAGGCCCCGCGGGTCTTGCTGTGTTCGAGAAGGTTGCACAAGAAAGTGAGGTGGCAGAGATGCCCTCCGTTGAATTGAAGTCCGTCGTCGAGATGTTGGCGCAGTCCGTTCCGGACTTTAGCGACGACATCCACGAACTTCGGATCCGTTTCGCTGATTTGGCCTCGAGGAACAAAATCGATGCGGGCATCACCATAAGCCATCGAACGGTTGGAGGCGTCGGGGTGATTGAGACTTCGCATGCACCAGACCTCCACACAACCATTCTCTTCTTCCACGGGGGCGCGTACGTGGCCGGAAGTGCTACGGAATCCTTGTCACTCTCCTCCGAGATCGGTGTTGTGGCCGGTGCCAAGGTTGTCTCAGTCGACTACCGTCTCGCTCCCGAACATCCGTACCCGGCAGGAGTGCAGGATTCCTTGAATGTGTACGCCCAGCTCATCGAGGACGGCACAAATCCGGAGAGCATCGTTGTTGCGGGCGCATCGGCGGGCGGGGGACTGGCCATCACCCTACTGATTGCTGCCAAAGCACAAGGTTTGCCTATGCCTGGCGCGTGTGTCGTGTTCTCGCCCTGGATTGATCTGGAACTGACCGGCGAGTCTTTGCGCACCCGGGCCGATGTGGACCCTTCCCTCACCGTGAACGGTCTCCGACGCGCGGCCACGGACTACCTGCACGGCCGATCACCCAGGCACTCAGGAGCCAACGCCCTGCACGCCAGCCTGGCTGGACTTCCGCCCATGTTTATCCAAGTCGGATCACGGGAGATTCTGTTCGACGACTCCATCAGGCTCGCGGCCCACGCCGGAACTGCGGGTGTCAGCGTTGAGCTTCAGTGCTGGCCCGAAATGGTACATGTGTTCCAAGCGTTTGCCGCCCAATTGCCGGAAGGGCGAGCGGCGCTGCAAGCAGCCGGGGCCTTCATCCGTACTAAGGTAACCCCTTAGTGAAACCTCCGCATCCTACCGACCGCTTCTTTCTGACCGGCCGTTCTCGCCGCCGGCCTCGGACCTCAGAATACTGACGATTTCATCCTGGGTGTGGAAGATGAGGCCCAGCTTGTCTGGAGCGTAAAGCGCCTCCAGCCGCGCCACTGGCACGGAAACCGAGAACGTGGCCATGGACCTGCCGGGAGGGGTGGAAAGAGGGACTGCCAGTGCGGCGACACCTATTTGGGCTTCCTCGCGGCAAATGGCGTATCCGCGTTTCCGGGTGCGCTCAAGTTCGACAAGGAGTTCTTCGAACTCCTTGTCCGGGAGGTAGCTTCCCGCGAGCTCAGCACCCTTGCCTCGATACAGCCGCTCGAGTTGCTCCAGAGGAACATGTGCCAGCAACGCCCGACCTCCGGCAGTCGTGTGCGCCGGCAAGACTGAGCCGGCTCTGTCGCCGATACGGAGTACAGAAGTCGCCTCGATAGTCATCAGAACCCTCGCGTGGATGCCGACCCGGACTGTGAGGTTTACCGTCTCCTCAAGGCGGGAACAAAGAAGTTCAAGCGAGGGCCGGGTCAGTTCCCGCAGGGTTTGCGTCCAGGATGACCCGATGACCGGAGCTCCCAGCGCCGGCCCGGCCACGTAGCGCCGGGAATCATCCTGCAGGGCAAACCCCCGGTACATGAGCATCGACATCAAGCGATGCGCCGTGGAGTAAGCAACGTCGAGTTTCGACGCAACATCAGTGATGCGAACGGCCCCCTCGTCGCGGAGAATGCTGAGGATCCGCAACGCGTTATCCACCGAATCAATCGGGTACGGAGGGCGTTTGTGTTCAATAGTTGCTTTCTTCACAGCGGAAACAATACCCCCAAGTTGCAGGATGGGAAAGACTCTCTTGTTTCGCGCCGGACTCGCCACGCCAGCGTGGGCGTTTAGTTGTGCGCCCACATCCCCGGTCCAGCGTACTTTCTGCTACGAAGAAAGACATTGAAAGACCCTTCTAGGCGGCGTGAACTGGTCTCCTGGCCCTGGGAACAAGAGTCCGTGCGGAGGCAGCGAAGCCAGTTCACCGACCTACACCATGAAGGGCATACAGGACAGGACAAATCATGCTGAATCAAATTGAAGAACGCACCCCGTTCCAGACCAACCTGCGAGAGCGCCAATGGAAGCTGTTGCTCGGTGGCGAACTTCGGGATGCGGAAGGCTCGAAGGTCTACGAGAGAATCAGTCCATTCACCAGGGACACCATTACCCAGGTCCCCAACGGTTCGAAGGCGGACGCAGACACGGCGGCGGAAGCAGCCTACGCCGCGCGGCGGATGTGGCGCTTAACGACGGTTCCGGAACGTGCCGCTGCACTCCTCAAGGCTGCGGACATCATTGAAGCCCACGGTGAGGAACTCGCTTATCTGGACTCCATTGATGGTGGCTCTGCGTTGCAGAACTCGCGGATGGACGTCCGGCTGACCCTCGCACATGCGCGTCTGTTCGCCGGCCTGGCGCTTGAGATGAAAGGTGACACCATCCCTGCCAGCACTGGCCTTCACATGACTGTGAGGGAGCCGGTGGGCGTCGTCGTCAGAATCGTGCCCTTCAACCACCCGCTCATGTTCGCGGGCAAGGTTTTCGCGCCCATCCTGGCCGGAAACCCCACCATCCTCAAGCCCCCAGAAACCGCGCCGCTGTCAGCACTTCGACTCGGGGAGCTACTTCAGGATGTCTTCCCTCCTGGAGTCTTCCAGGTCGTCACAGGTCAGGGACGAACCGTCGCGGATACACTCGTGCGCCACCCACTGGTCCGGAGAATCGGCTTCATCGGCTCAGAGCAGACCGGACTAGCCATCCAGAAAGCGGCCGCCGAATCCGGTGTCAAGGAAGTTTCCCTTGAACTGGGAGGGAAGAACGCCATGGTTGTCTTCCCGGACGCCGACCTGGACAAGGCCGCCGAAGGCGCCATCAACGGCATGAACTTCGCCTGGTCGGGTCAGTCATGTGGATCCAACTCCCGACTGCTCGTTCATAGCAGTGTCCATGACCAGATTGTCGCCAAAATCGCTGACAAGCTCAAAGCGCACCGCCTCGGAGATCCCCTCGACCCCGGAACGGATCAGGGCACTGTGATCAACGAGAAGCAGTTCAACTCCGTCATGGGCTACATCGAGACGGCACGGAAGGAAGGGGCGACTGTTGTCGCAGGCGGCGGCCGTCCGGACGGAGAAGCCTTTGCAGAAGGTCTTTTTATCGCCCCGACGGTGCTGACGAATGTGAATCCCGGCGACACTGTCGCCCAAGAGGAGATCTTTGGGCCGGTGCTGTCGGTCCTTACCTTTGAGACCGAAGAAGAGGCAGTGGAGATCGCCAATGACTCCCCGTATGGACTCACCGCGAGCGTATGGACTGCTGACCTCAACCGCGCACTGCGGGTTGTCCGGGAAATTGAAGCGGGATTCACCTGGATCAACGACTCCGCCAAACACTTCCCCAACGTCCCCTATGGGGGAGTCAAAGCGTCAGGGTTCGGCCGTGAAGAAAGCATCGAAGAACTGCTCAGCTACACCGAACTCAAGACGATCAACATCGCCTACTGAGCCTTAGGGCTCATCATCATCTCAACGAGGAGAATCGTGAGTTATCTCGGACTGGACCAAAAGGTCATTGTCGTTACAGGGGCAGCGCAAGGTATAGGCGCAGCTACGTCCAAAGGCTGGCGAATGACGGCAGTACCGTCATCGCCGCCGACCGGAACTTCCAGGGCGTGGCTGCTCTGGCGGAATCGCTATCGCACACGGGTAAGGTCTTGCCGGTGGAGGTTGACGTCTCCTCGTCATCTTCGTGCACCGAGCTGGCCCGGAAAGCGATCGGCGATTATGGCCGAGTAGACGGGCTCATTAACAATGCCGCAATCTTCTCCACCATAACCATGAGGCCCTTCTGGGAGATCCCCGAAGCAGAATGGGACACCCTCATGGCCGTCAACGTCAAGGGCCCCTGGCTGTTGACCTCAGCACTGCTGGACGGCTTTAAGGCCTCCGGCAAGGCAAGCATCGTGAACATCGGTTCGGACGCTGTTCAGCTGGGCCGTACCGGATACACCCATTACGTGGCCAGCAAGGGCGCCGTGGCGGGGATGAGCTATGCCATGGCCAAGGAACTCGGGCATTGGAATATCCGCGTCAATACCCTCTCCCCTGGCCCCGTCTACACCGAGGTCGACCGCGGCACAGTCACACCAGAGCAAAAGGAAGCCATGCTTGCCCGTCAGGCACTGCCCCGGACAGCAGGACCGGACGACATGACCAGCCTGGCCGCCTTTCTGCTCTCCGATGACAGCAGCTACATCACCGGCCAGACCATAAGCGTCAATGGCGGCCTTCTTCACCGATGACTCAGGAACGGGAATCATGAACACCGACATTAGGGAACTCGTCTCGCTTTCTTCCCGGATCCTTGGGGGAGCTGACCAGGGCGACTTCATCTGGGGGCATGCTTCAGCCCGTGATCCGGAAGGACGCGGTGCGTGGATCAAGGCCAGCGGCTGGGGCCTTCAGGAAGTCACTCCAGATCGCGTCCACCTTGTGGACAGGGAAGGTGCCGTCGTTGAAGGAGAGGGGCGCCGTCATCTTGAGTACCCCATCCATACTGAGATCTACGCGGCCCGTCCAGACGTCGGAGGCGTTGTCCACACGCATTCCCCGCATGCTGTCGCTTTAGCCGCGGCAGGCCAGGAACTGGTGCCGGTCAGCCACGCAGCCAACTTCTTCGTCCCGCCATCGGTCCCGAGATTCACCCTGACCGCCGATCTCATCTTTACACAGGAACTCGGGGTGGCCCTCGCGGAAACCCTTGGAGGCGCCCGGGCCGTCTTTCTCGTCAATCACGGGATCGTCGCGGTAGGCCCGGATCTTCAGTCAGCAACTGTCGCGGCAATTTTGTTGGAACGGGCAGCCGAACAGCAGCTCGTGACGCTGGGCTACGGCGGCGTGCCGGCCTGGTCCGCGCCCGAGGAGTCGATAGCAAAGCGCGAACGGATCTACAACGAGACCGCCATCAGCAACGTTTGGGACTACCTGGTGCGCCAGCTCAAGTAGGTTCAATCCCTTTTCTGCAGCGGGGAAACCCGTGGGCGGAGCAAGTCAGCAAGAGTAGCTTGAATATAAGCCGGAGTGATCCACATCACTGGCTTCCCAGAATTGTCACGCAAAGGAGCGTATAAGTGGGATACATCATTGGAATCGACGTTGGGGGAACTTTTACCGACGCTGTTTTGGCCGACGATGCAGGAAACATCGTCGGAGCGAAAGCACCATCCACGCCGCCAGATTACTCTGAAGGCGTTCTGGACGTTATCGGCGTCCTGGCGGAACAGATGGGCCTGACGGTGCGGGAGGTGCTGGCCAATACACAACATATCGCGCATGGCACGACGTCGTCGTTGAACGCACTTGTTATGGGCAACGTCCCGCCAGTTGGTTTCATCACCACACGCGGTCACCGCGATTCCATCTACATCATGAACGTTGAAGGCCGGTACTTGGCGGCTCACCAGAGCAGCTGCAAAGCGTTGTGACCCAATCAAAATCCCATGGTCTGATCCCAAAGCGCCATGCCCACGAGGTCACCGAGCGGGTAGACCGTGACGGAAACATCATTGTCCCGCTGGACGAGGACGACGTCCGGATGGCCGTTCGCGATCTTATCGATCAGAACGTCTCAGGGATCGCAGTCTCGCTGCTGTGGTCATTCCGCAACCCCACCCACGAGCGACGAATCCGCGACATCATCCACGAAATCACCCCGGAGATGTTTGTCTCAATCTCATCTGAGGTCAGTCCAAGGATCCGGGAATTTGCCCGAAACGCAACCACCATCATGAGCACCCAGATTGGCCCAGGGCTCAAGCACTACCTTGGAAACCTGGAGAATGCACTTCGTGAAGAGGGACTCAAAGGCCCGCTTCTGGTGATGCAGAGCAACGGAGGCGCCATTGTCGCCGAAGAGGCCCCTGCAAATGCAATCAGTACTGTAGGGTCTGTACTCACCGGTGGAGTAGTAGGTTCGGTGGCACTGGGAGCTCAGCTGGGGCACCCCAACATCGTCACAACCGACGTGGGAGGGACGACCTTCCTTGTAGGACTCGTAGTGGATGGCGAACCGGTTCGGTCGTCCACTACGGTCATCAATCACCACCCCATCAACGTCCCGACGCTTGAAGTGCACGCGATCGGTTCCGGCGGAGGTGCCATCGCCTGGATCGACAAGGGCGGAAACCTCCAGGTTGGACCCAAAAGCGCACAGGCAGTACCCGGGCCGGCATGCTACGACCAAGGCGGAACGGAGCCGACCAACACCGATGCAAACCTGGTTTTGGGAATCCTCCCCGAACGTGGCTTGCTTGGTGGCAAGAAATCTCTGAACATCCAGCGCGCCCGTGAAGCGATCCGCACACGCATCGCAGAGCCCTTGGGTATGAGCGTTGAAGATGCGGCCGCGGCCATCTATCAAGTGCAGAATGCGCAGACAGGTGACCTGCTTCGCAAGACAGTTGTTGAAGCAGGGCATGACCCCCGGGACTTCATCCTCTACGCCTTCGGCGGCGCTGGCCCAGCGAACTGTGCAGCATACGCCGCGGAACTGGGCGTACAGCAGGCGGTCGTTCCCCTGGGACCGGTTGCCTCCGCCTTTTCGGCCTTTGGCCTGGCCACATCAGATGTCGTGTTGACAGCAGAACTATCCGATCCGGCCACCTTTCCCCTCGATGCCAGGAGCGTTGAGCGGAACTTCCAGAAACTGGGCAACCAGGTACTGGCCTCCCTCGAACGGCAGGGGCTCAACTTCAAGTCCGTAGAACTGCACCGCGAGACCGACATGCGCTATTCAATGCAGCTGGCTGAACTGCCTATCCCCATGGACCAGGCGATCACAGCAGAGAGTTTGGAAGAGGCGGCTGTGCGGTTCGAACGTCGCTACGCCGAACTCTACGGAGAAGGTTCGGGATTCAGCGCAGCCGGGATCCAAGCCATCACGTATCGGGTCCGGGCTGAAGGCAAACTCGCCGTCTCCCTCGAGCTGCCACCAATTGACGCTGCCGACACCGCCGATCCGTCGGCGGCCCAGATCGCCACACGACCCGTGCGCCTCAGCTCCGCCGGCTACATGGATACCGCCATCTTCGACTACACAAAACTCAGAAGCGGCCATCAAATCACGGGACCGGCCGTCATCGAGGTACCGACCACGACCGTAGTTGTCCCGGAGGGCATGAGCGGCGAGATCGACAAGCTCGGAAATCTTGTCATTCTGACTCAGAAAGGTTCCCAGCTATGAGCATGACTATCCCCGGTTCCGAAGTTTATTCCAGCCGACCAAAGAGTCCAGATGAGCTTATGAATTCCCTCCCGCAGTTTTCCCATCCACTCCGTTACGCAGGAGCAAATCGACGCGGTGGACCCGCTGACCTACGAAGTCATCCGCCACCGCATCTGGTCGATCACAGAGGAGATGGGTGAGGCGCTGAAGAGGATGTCTGGATCGCCCATCGTGACCGACGCCAATGACTTCGACTTCGCCATCGGAGACGAATTCGGTCAGGAGGTCCAAGTCGGTCTCTACAACACCGGGCTTGTCGGCGCCGTCGACCTCGCGGTCTACTGGACGCTTCAGAACCGCGCAACAAACCCAGGCATTGAAGAGGGCGACATGTTCCTCTGCAACGATCCGTGGGTCGGTGGAGGCTTGCATCAAAGCGACGTCATCATCTATCAGCCTGTATTCCATGACGGAAAGCTCTTTGCCTGGACAAGCGGGATCTGCCACGAACCTGACCTGGGCGGTGTAGGACTTGGTTCGTTCTCGCCGGCTGCTCAGGACGTCTTCAGCGAAGCCCTGCCCACACCACCGGTAAAGATTGTCCGGGGCGGCCAATTGCAGGCCGATATGGCCGACATGTGGACGAGGCGCTCACGGGTTCCCATGCTCGTTGGCCTTGACCTCAGGGCCCAAGTTGGCGCCAACAACGTAGGCCGGCAGCGTCTTCTTGAGGTCATTAAGCGCTACGGCGCCGACACCGTCAAAGCCGTCATGAAGCGCATGATGGCCGATTCCGAGAACAGGCTTCGCGGCAAGCTGAAATCGTTGCCCGATGGCACGTGGCGTGCCACCGGCTATCAGGATCAGTCTCACGAAGGCGATCGGTCGCTGCACAAGATCACCGTGGCCATGACGAAGAAGGATGATCACCTTACCTTCGACTTCACCGGAACGGACCCGCAGGCCGGAATGATCAACTGCACCTACGCAGGAATGCGCGGCGGAGTCATGATCGCGCTTCTACCTATCCTGGCCCACGACATACCGTGGTCCGCGGGCGGCCTGATGCGTTGCTTCGATCTGGTGTCAGAGGAAGGAACGATCAACAACGCCACTTTCCCGGCTGCCGTAAGCCGCGGACCCATCGGTCCGGCCTGGCTAACCGGAACACTCGTAGCAGAATGCCTGTCGCAGATGCTCGACCGCTCCGTGGATCTAGGCAAGAGCGTGCAGGCCGCTTGCTGTGGCACCTGGGACACTGCCGTCATCGCCGGACTGGACGAACGCGGAGAGGTACCCGTACCGTTCCTCAACATCCTCATGGAGCCCATGGCGGGAGGATATGGGGCTCGCCCGCAGGCTGACGGCATGGACACGGGAGGGCTCTTCTGCATTCCGATGGGGCGTATCCCCGATACGGAAATGTCGGAGTTCCTTTATCCGATGCTCGTACTCTGGCGCCGGGAGGAGACTGACTCCGGAGGTCCCGGTCGTATGCGTGGAGGTGTCAGCGCGTCGCTTGCATTCACCCCCCACGGCACCAGCGTTCCAATGGGGCTGGTCCTGGCATCGGCCGGCAAAGCCGTCTCACAGAACACAGGCCTGTCCGGCGGCTATCCGGGAAACACCGGCCTCGATCTGGTCGTGCGAGACGTGGACGTCTTCGAGATGCTCAGAGGAGGAGTCGTTCCTGAAACACTGGATGAGCTGGGCGGCGCAATCGAGATCGGCCAATGCTACGCACAAAGCGATGTCAAACCGGGCGAAGTCCTCTATATGCACTGGCAGGGCGGCGGCGGCTATGGCGACCCGCTGCTCCGGTCACCGGAAGCGGTCGAAGCTGATCTAATTGCCGGCAAGGTGACGGTTACGGCCGCAGAAGAAATCTACGGCGTCGCCTACGACGAAAGCTCCGAACACGTAGACCAGGCACGCACCCAATCGCTCCGGTTACGGATCCGGGACGAGCGGAAGCAGCGGTCCACAGTCGAAGCAGTCAGCGGTACGCGCCCGATCCTGAACGTCAGCCACGGTCGCCGCATCGACGACAACCTGGTTGAGGTCCGCGTCGACGATTCAGTGCTCGTCGCCTGTGCACACTGCGGAGTGCAACTGGCAGACACTGCCACCGACGACGAGCTCTGGCTAGGGACGTTCGACGGCGCACCGAGAACTGCCGGGCCGCAGGTCACTTCTGACCATGCAACGTACGTGGACGGAGAAGTTGTCTTCCGCCAATACTGCTGCCCCAACTGCTGGACTGCAGTGTTCTCAAGCATTGTTCCGGTTGAGCACCCGGAGCACGCGCGAACCATCGCGCTGCTGGGCCCGGAGGCGCGTGCCCTGGCTATGCAGGCGCAGTGATGTGAGGACTGCCGCAAGTCTCATGTCCTAAGTGAGCGGATACATTCAAAAGGGGCTCGGGTGAACTTCACAGTTGCCCGGGCCCCTTTTCGCCATGACAAATTCCAAGGCCCCTGAAAGAAACCATGAAGATCACCAAACTGGGACACGCAGCAGTTCTCGTCGACGTGAACGACGCGCGCATCTTGATCGATCCAGGCAGCTTCTCCTCTGACGAAGCCTTCGGACTCACTGGACTGGATGCCGTTATTGTCACCCACCGGCACCACGACCATGTCGCGCCCGAGCGGCTCGAAGATCTATTAGCCCTCAACACCGACGCGGTGTTGCTCGCCGGCGCGTCCACAGCGGCGGGGCTCGGTCCTCTGGCCAAAGCGAATTTTCGTTTGCTCCCGCCGGATCAATCCATGCGGATCGGTGACGTTGACGTAACGTCAGTGGGCGGTCTCCACGCAGTCATTCACGAAGATTTTCCTCGTGAGGAGAATATCGGTGTGGTGCTGAGTCCTGCGGACGGACCGAGATTCTTTCATCCAGGCGACAGCTATGAATACACTCCCGAAAATATCCAAGTGCTCGCCGTTCCCATCTCTTCTCCCTGGGGGAAGCTGTCCGAGGCAGTCGAGTTCGTCCGTTCAGTGAGTCCGGCAACCATGTTCCCTATCCACGACGCGCTTTTCAGCGAGCACGGCAAGAAGCTCTTCTGGTCCTGGATTCCGCAGCTGGCGGGCAGCGAAATCAGCAGCATCAGTCCTTCAGAGGGGAATCCGGTGGAGTACAACAGTTCAGGCGAATTTGTTCGCAGCGGTAGCCTGGACAACCCCGCAGCATGAGCCGATTTGCCGCCGCGCCTGACGTCAGCGGACCACGGATAAGAGCCAGGCCGACCACAGGACAACATCTGTCAGCTGCACATGGCGCCGACCTTCGGGGGAAAAGCGAACGGGCCGAGTATCGCCGTGAGATCACAGTATCGCGCGCCAACGACTTGGCATCGCGCTTAAGCCAGGAGGTTGCACTTGCAGAAGAAGAAGCGCTTATCCGCCGGACTGATGGGGGAGTCCGGGTCACACGACACGAACACGGCAGATACACCGTGGAAATTACCCGCGAAGTTTCCTTCGGCCTGACCCTTGAACGAGACCTTGCCCTCTAAAGACATGTCCAGCAATGCAGCACATGACCACAACCAGCCTGGACCCGTGACATACGACGATTGGATCTATTTGAACGCCGGAGATGAAGTGGTTGTTCAGCGCTTGGCCAACCCCCATTACCTGGTCAGATCGACGAAATAAATGAGGACGCGACAATTTTCTGGGTCCTCCTGCACTGCGGCCGGGGGCGGATCATGGTCTATGAGCATGACGGATCAGTGGTTATGCGCGCAGGGCACTCGTAGCGGACGTTCACAGAGAGCCCCAGACGCTCATCCCCTCCGCCGGCCGGATCCGAAAAATCTATGGCATTCCTCCGATACCCTTCAGCAAATCGCCCGACGAGGGCCGAGTCCCCTTCCGAAGGACCATTCCCTCAGGCAGGCCCTCTACAGAAACCTGAGTCCCCGATACATCAAGCTTTAGCCGGGCGCCACCGATATTTGCATTAGTTGAATGCAGGGTCCCCCAGCTTTCAGGAAGCGCCGGGTCCATCCACAACGACCCCTCGGAAACGTCAGCCTCATAACGCAAAAGGCTTCGGAGCAGCATTACAGGCGTCGCCGAGGACCAAGCCTGAGGAGAGCACGCCGTGGGGTAGGGGAGAGGGGAAGGATAATCAGAACGGCTGAACCCGCAGAACAGCTCGGGCAATCTGTTATCCGTGTACTCCGCCGCCTCCATCAGCGCTGAGGCAAGTTGCTGTGCTTCCTTCACGAATCCGTAGCGCATCAGACCGGCAACGATTATTGCATTGTCATGAGGCCAGACCGAGCCATTGTGATAACTGACCGGGTTGTAGGCACGCATATCAGACGCCAAAGTGCGGACGCCCCAGCCGCTGAACATCTCAGGGGACATAAGCCGGTCAACAACCTGACGTGCCTTGTCCTCAGCTACGATTCCAGACCAGAGGCAGTGCCCCATATTGGACGCACAGGCGTCCACCGGACGTTTGTCTCGGTCCAATGCCACGGCGAAATAGCCACGGTCCGGGAGCCAGAACTCTTCGTTGAACTGTCTTTTCAGCCGGTCCGCGCAATCCCGCAACTCAGCAGCTAAACCAAGGTCGCCGGCCTCATAGGCTATCCACGCCCGCGCAATGTAGGCGGTGTACACGTAGCCCTGCACCTCACACAAAGCAATCGGAGGTTCCGCGGTGCGGCCGTCAGCAAAATTGATGCCATCCAAGAGTCCTTCCAGCCCTGATTGACGAGCCCCTGCTTGTTCAGACGCTCATATTCAACGAAGCCATCCCCGTCGCGGTCGCCGTATTCTCGGATCCAGTCCAGAGCTCGGTCCGCATGCGGGAGCAGCATTGCGACATCCTCAGGAGCCACACCCCATCTGGTGACCTCACCGAGCAGCGTGACGAAAAGTGGAGTCGCATCCACGGTGCCGTAGTAGGCGGACTTGCCAGCGAGTGCGACGCCCATATTCACGCCAAACCGCACTTCATGGAGTATCTTGCCCGGCTGTTCCTCGGTGCGGGGATCCACGACCGAGCCCTGCCTTTCGGCCAGCGTCTGCAACGTTCCCAAGGCCAGTGAGGCATCAACGGGCAGCACCATAAAGGACGCAAGCAATGAATCGCGACCGAACAACGCCATGAACCAAGGAGCACCTGCAGCAACGACCATCCGGTCTGGCCGCTGCGGGTCCACAATCCGTAGGGCACCGATGTCATCGCGGCTGCGCAGGATGGTATTCTCGACAGACCGATTTTCAATGCTGAGAACAGAGAGAGTTTCCACCCAGGCCTTCTTGCGGAGTTCCTGGGGTGAGGGGGAGTCCGGGGTGGAGTGCAGAAGCTGTGCTATGTCTTCGGCGTTGTCTTCTTCCACGGAAGGAACGACGACCAAGCGCACGCTCCACTCGCCGTAGGCAGGGATGAGCATCTGATAGGAAACTCCCTCGGCATCCACTGTGCAGCCTGGCGCATGCACGGTGACACCCTTCCGGACATCCTGCCAGACGGCCTCGATCCTGACTTCATCACGTTCGTGCAGCCGCAACTTTTCCCAGTGTCGATGAAATCGCCCGCCTTTGACTTCAAACAGATCGGCAAAGTCGGCATCCACCGAGAGCCTCACTTCACAGCGAGTCGGCTCACGGAAATAGTTGTGGATTGTGATGTGCTCGATGATGCCCGCCCCAACCATCCGTTTCCGTTCGACGGTCATCGTACTATCTGCACGGCCGACGTCACCCGCTGCCCTCCCGAGGTAGGTTCCCTGAAATGGCGAAGGTGTCCAGGCGCCTAATGCTTCAAGTGGCTCGCCATTCACGGCAAGACACCAACGCGAAAGTATTCTCGTGTCTCGATAGAAAACCCCGTGAGGATGATGGGGCAGGACGTCCCCGTTTGGAAGGGATATACAGAAGGACGAACCGTCGACGAGTGTTATGGCCCCAAGAACCGGGGAACCTGCCAAATTGTCGGCATTCCATTCGGCCATCATCGGCTCCTTTGAACGAATGCCGAGTTCCTTGTCTGAATCTACGCTCTTCGCCAGGTGGCGCCTAGGTGCCTGCACGCCTTCGCAGAGTACAGGCAGGAACGGCCGGAGGCTCGAGGTACCTTGGGAATTCTTTGCGACGGCACGAGGAATCAAAGGTTCAGAGCTGTACCAAGGGCGCCTGGCTCACCCGTTCATCGTCGGTTAGCGCTGGCATATCAGGGCAAGTTGCGGCCCGGAGCCGCTCAAAACGCTCGAGTGTTGGGATTGCCCTGTTGTGACCCGGGTTTTCATGAAGGATTGCCAGCGGCCTTTTGATAGAGAGCTTCGTCTCAGGAGGACCCGCGTGAAATTTGAGTTCTGGTGACTTGTTGCCACCACATGACCGCGAAAGCGTCAACCTTAATGTTTTGAAGCCACGGATACTCTTTGGCCAGCCCCGGATCCAACTTGTTACAACTGTTTTGTTGAACCACTTCTGGCGTGGGGGTAGCACAGAAACTGAGAGTGGCGCCAGCACCCAGGACAGTAATCAAAATAGCTCCGACAGTCGCCATTCGCGTCGCAGCTACTGAACTCTCGGGGCGTCGCCGGAACCAATCTACTGGTTGAATTCGAATCATCACTCGCGAGCTCCCCTGGATCAGATTCGCCGGACACCCGGACCTGATGAGACTGAAGCGCAGACGGATTACCGGGCTGGCCGGCTCTGGCCGACGCCGTGGCCCACCCGGACACCCCTGCCCTGTGGAAACAGGAACTTGCCGCCCGTCGGGAAC
>NZ_DF952480.1:30392-37724 GCF_001263615.2 Arthrobacter sp. Hiyo1
ACTTGGACCGGGCCCGGCAGGAGCAATGTGGCCAGCTCGCCGTGGAGATCACCACTTAACGCGACGGGTATAAGATCCCCACCGCCGAAACCCTGCCAGTGCCCAAGGAACACCAGATCAGGGGAGTGGGGGCCGAACTTACCGCGCGGGTCCTAGTCGCTTTCTACTACCTTCCCATCCAGTTTCAACAACCACCGTTCAACGTCAGCTGTGAACCGCTCCGGCTGTTCTTGGTGAAGCCAGTGCCCTGATCCGGAGTAGACCAATGAGGAGCTGGACGGGTTGATGCACCGAACTAGGTCTGCTTCCGCGCGGACGTGGTCGCGATGGAAGGAGAGGACAGGAGCCTGACGGTTGAGGAGGTGTCGGTCGCTCTGAGGTTGCAGACGTAGCCCTTCCGGTCCCAATGCAAATTCTCGCATTGTGTTCTGAAGAACGTGCTGGGGAGCGCCCAGAGGTCGTCGTACATGCCATTCCTTGAGGTGATCTGGGGTGGAGGCTGTCTCTATAGAAGCAAAATGGGCGCTGGCCACTTCAGCGCCCTGAGGACCGGCGAGCCGGGCAGCAAACTCTTCAAACCTCGCCCGGTTCTCTTCGGGCAGACCATAGGAGGGGTCAACAGCAATCAGCGCGTGCACGGCTTCTGGAATCTGGGACGCCAGGGCGACTGCGACCTCTGCCCCCGATGAATGTGCCATCACTACGACTCGGTCTACTTCGAGATTCTCGAGGAGGGCTGCGACATCAGCAGCCATAATTTGCGGGGAGTAGCCGTCGGGTGGTGCTGATGAACGACCATGTCCTCGGAGATCGACGGCGATAGTGCGGCAACGTTGCCGCAGGGCAGGAAGCTGGTAAATCCAGTCGTCAGAGTCACACAACCAGCCATGGATTAGCAGCGTGGGTACAGACATTGAACAACTATCGGTCGCAGCTCTCTGCGCCAGCGGTAGCGAGTCTGTAAAGAAGAGCCGGGCAGTGTCAGTGATCATGAATGACACTGGTACTCATACCTGCCCGTCGGGCAGCGTCGTTTCCCCACTTGGGGTTCCTCCGTACTGTCAGGGCCCTGGTAAAGCCCGCTTCCCCGGGGGACTCTGCGCGGTTCACGGGGAGAGCCTGTGAAGGTGTTCAACTGTAGACAGTCTCATCGGGTTCGTGCCTTTCTTTTGGGAGCTTTGTAAAATTGTGACCGCCACTTCGGAGTTGATTAATGGAGACTCGCATGGGCGCGGCATTGGTTAAGCAGATGACAAGTACGCATGATTGGATTATTTATTTGATCGCCGCTATATCTGCATAGAGATCCAACAAATAGCGGCGATCGTATTCACTGTCCGACATCGGTTCGGCATTAGTTACCAAATCCTTCTTCACCACGTCAATGAAGTTAAGTACCATTGGGCGACGGTCAGTCGCGCGCCATATCAACGTCAGGGGGGGTGCCATGACTCGGTGACGGAGGGGACGCATGACGACGTCCATTCGCCCGCTCATAGAAGAAGGTCCCGGTGCGACACCCACCCCAATCCCTGCCGCAACCAAACTGACAACCGTATTGATACCCTGAACTCGCGCAACGACGAGCGGCTCGAATCCTGCCGCTCTACATACCAAATGCCAGTACTGAGGAAAGCGCTCCTCTAGCGGGGAAAGAATGAATTTCTCTTTGGAAAGCAGCCGCGGATCCACGACGGGCGCAGAGGAAAGCCGGTGACTTCGATGAAGCACAACATGCGTGGTGTCTTTGGTCAACCTCAATGCCAGAAGGGAGCCAGACGTTACAGTGGTGGCGAGAGGAGGGCGGCCGAATGCAACATCAACGCTTCCTGCACTTAATGCCGTCATGGCGTCTGCCGTTTTCCGGAATTCCCGGGGTTCGACCGTGACATCCGGCCAGCTTCCTGCGAATACACGTAACGCATTGGGGAGGATAGAAGTGAGCGCAGAGGCAAGGAAACCGACATTGAGGTGGCCAAGTTCCCCGCGCTCCGTACGACGCGTCTCTCGCTGAGCGGTTTCAATGGATTCCAGAATGGTGCGCACATGCTCTGCGAAGGTTCGTCCCGCAGGGGTGAGTTTGGAACCGTTTCGATTCCGGGTGAAGAGCTGAACGCCAAGCTCCTGCTCTAAACTTTTGATCTGCAGTGACAGGGGCGGCTGCTTGATTCCCTGCGAAGCTGCAGCCCTACCGAAATGCTCGTGCTCCACTAAAGCCATGAAATAGCGGAGCTGTCGAAGTTCCAAACCTCGTCTCCTCTCCGATCCGATCAGTTAGCTGGCGATGAGTGCCCCCCAGCCGGGCGCCCCCAGCGCATTCAACACCCCTGCGTTGTATTTCAGGGTGCTGAGGGGATCACGTTCGGTACTCAGGTCTTCCAACGAGATCCAGCCATTGTAGCCTCCTGCTTCCAACGCCAACAGGAAGTCTTTTACGTTTACCAAGCCTTCATCTAGCGGTGTCCAGCGGTTGCGCCACTTCTGAATACCATTTGCGCGCAGTTCATCAGGAAATGCCGCCGCATTCTTTAGGTGCACGTGGTGGAGGTAGGGGCCTAACAGGTCCATTCCGATGCGGTGATCTTCATAACCTTCATACACCATGTTCCCAACGTCGTATATGACCCCAATGACGGCTGGATCAAAATTTGAGACCAATCGGTGGACAAGGGAAGCGCTGGCGAAGATCGTGTTGTGGTGGATCTCGACCGCAATACGGATTTTACGCCGAGCTGCTTCTCGTTCTGCAATGCAGAAGAAACTCAAGGCTTCGGCGAACAGCCTCCGATAAGTAGGTCCCCCAGGGCTAAACCGAGAGCCCTGCACCCTGATCTGGGGTGCACCTGCTGAGACGGCCATATCTAACGCGGCAACTAACGCGTTTAAGTTACCCATCTCGACATAGGGTGCCAGACCAACAACCGTCAGCCCTGCTTCTTCGCACCAAAGCCTTGCTTGTGCGCCGGCGCGTGGGTCAAGAGGCAGCGTACATTTATTGCCCTGGAGGAATGAATTTGCGGTGCTGGACATTGCATGCGGCGCTTCACCAACTTTCCATTCCACCCCCTTATATCCGGCATCACTTAAGGCAAAAATGGCTTCTTGTGGACTCAATGTCGGCAGAGCAACGGAAGCGTAACTATACTTCATGGTGTCGGACCCTCCGTATTGATTTTGTTACGCCGGACGCGCCGCTTCGCCATGGGATGACAATCTTTTCCAGTGTGACAATAATTTGGATGAAAACGGCGCCAATGAGCGCGGCGAGTACTATACCAACAAACATCGGATCGGGTTGAAGTAAGGTCCATGACGTCCAAATAAGTTGCCCAAGCCCATTGTTAGCACTGACGAACTCCGCGGCGATTATTACAACAATTCCAAGGCCGGCAGCAACCTTCAGACCAGCAAATATCTGACTGAGTGAGCCTGGAAGGATAACGCGTAGAAATAGTGTGATGCCCGTGGCACCGCAGGACCGTCCAGCTTCGATCAGTTGCGTATCCAGACTGCGCACACCAGATTCTGTGCTGATATATACCGGAAACACCACAGCAAAAAAGACCATAATCACCAAGGGAACGTCGCCGAGCCCAAACAGGAGCAGCAACAAAGGGAGGACTGCGATTTTTGGCACGGCGTACAGAGCTGCCAGGGTTGGATTTAGGGCCGCGCGCATCAGCCGCGACATCCCAAGGACGAGTCCGAACGCTATCCCTACAACTGCTCCAATAACGTATCCGATGACGAGCCGCTGGATGGTCGCGAATGAGTCGCCTGTCAGCATCCCCGTACTAAGCATCTTCCAGCCTTGTTCGAGAACACGAGTGGGCTCAGAGAACAGCCGTACGTCGAGGACGCCGAACTGAGATGCCATCTGCCAAGCTGCTAGGAGTACAACAGGCGTTATGACTCCTGCTATGAGATCCCTTCTGCGTCTGCGGATCTCTCGTTGCAGTAGTCTGCTCGCGACGTTCTGTCGTCCTTCGCTGGGCTGCCGCTCGATCACGTTGCTTCTTACAGAGTCAGAGGTGGCTGGTGTTGACTTCATGAGTTGCTGCTTTCGATTAGGAGTCCCGCTGCGACCTCGTCACGGAGGGAGTCCCACAAGGTGGCTTTCAGTTCGGCAAATGCAGATGAACCTACGAGGCGGGCGTCCCTGGGACGATCGAACGGGACCTCAAGGTCATCGCGAACACGGCCAGGGCGCGAAGACATCATGATGATTCGGTCTCCTAGCAGGAGTCCTTCGTCGAGGCTGTGGGTAACGAACACCACGGTTTTACGGTGCTGTTGCCATAGGTCGAGAAGTTGCTCCTGCATTAGGGCACGAGTTTGAGCGTCGAGGGCCCCGAGAGGCTCGTCCATGAGCAGAAGGTCGCTTCCCGACGCAAAAGCTCTGGCAATGGCCACCCGCTGGCGCATTCCGCCGGACATCTGATGAGGATAGCTGTCAGCAAATCCGCGGAGACCGACCTGCTCGATCCAGTAATGGGCAGTCTCGTTGCGCTCTTTCTTAGAAATTCCGTCTATTTCGAGCGGGAAGGTGACATTGCGCAGCACGGTTCGCCAAGGAAAAAGACCTCCCCCCTGAAATACCATTGCCGGGCGAGTCGGATGCGTAGCGCGGTCTATCTCACACAAACCCTCATCGGCTTGCTCAAGACCACCGATGATCCTCAGCAACGTTGATTTTCCACAACCTGAGGGACCAAGGAGGCATACGAATGATCCAGCGCTTACCGAAAGGCTAACGTTTTCAAGAGCATGTGTAATTCCGGCGGGGCCGATGAATGATTTGCTCACCTCCTTAACAGCGATATGTGGCTGGATCAAGGTTTGGTCAATGGGATTCATTTTCGTTTGCAAGTAAGTCACCCTTTCGGCAAAGCGGGGCAAACAGAAGATGCCGGGAGATTTTGGGAGATGCTGGTGTCGATCAACTGATCCATCGGCAGAGGGTCTTTGTACTCGAGTTGGCCCGTCCTTAGCCACAAATCTTGCATCTGCTACATTGCTCGTACTGGGGGCCATATCAAATGCATAGAATGCGGTTGCTTTGATTTGCGCACTCGGCACGCCGAGTGCGGCTGACAGAATTGCTAGGTTTTCATCGCTCTTGGCCACTTCCGGGCGTAGGTCACACGCCGCCCGTGCCATAGCTGCGTAGAAGCCCTTCGCGCTCGGGCTGGAGCTGAAGGCGGAGTTGTACATCATGGCTGCAACCCCAGAGCCCGCAGGGAGGGGCGCAAAGTTCACAGCGACTCCTTGGCTTATTGCCTGGGACGCGTAAGGTTCGACGCCGACCGCTGCATCGACGGCTCCCGTCTTCAACGCAGTGGCGGTATCGGCCACCCCGACGTTGACGGCTTTGACATCGCTCACGCTCAGACCGCCAGTACGCAACACCCTGTCCGCGAAATAACTCAAAGCGGCTCCTAGGCCCCCGGTCAACGCCATGGGATGACCTTTAAGATCTGAAATGGACTTCACTTGGCCGCTGTCCACCAAGGACTTCCGGACTAGTAGACCGCCGGGGGCTGGTCCGGAGCCGGGCTCGGGCATAACGTTCCCCCCTCCGACAATTTTCAGGTCCAACTTCTGGTGGATGCTATTGAAGTAACCAGCGGACAGACCCGCCTGAAGCACGTTAAGCCGGCCGGTGGCTACCAAGCTCATCCCGGTGGCCCCGCTTGCAATGATTTGATCCTGTACTTCGATGCCATTTTGGGCGAAGTAGCCCTTTGCCATTGCGATGTATAGGGGAGCATTCGAGAGGTCCTTGGTATGTCCCACGGACACAGTCTGGAGCCGGGGAGAGCTGCCTGCGGTGGCGTGGTCTCCTGCCCCGCATCCGGTGAGCGCGATCATCCCGACGGCCAGGACGGCAGCCAACAAGGGCGCATCCCTTCTCGGGGCTACCCCGAACACGGCCGAACGAATTCCCCTAAAGCTGGCTACTTTCAACACTCTGACCTCCATTGGTCATTTGCTCCAGCTCGTCTTGGTGGCGCATTAGCAAGCGGCAGGAGAGGAAACAGGATCTGTAGTCGGATCCCAATATCAGAGTGACACGAGATCTAATGACGGGATGAGGCGATATGAAACATGGTCGTTTTCAATAGCTTTTCCATATCGATGCCTTAAATCTCTCATCAAAATCCGCCAATCCTGCGCCTTCCAGGATCCTGATTGGCGGAACGGTCAGCTGGTAATACCAGCGGCCTCTGTTGATGGACCCCTGAAGTGGCGACAACCGGGTTCCGCGGAAGGGGCGGGTAGCTGGGTCTGCCCTGAACCGGCGCTGCCTATCCGCGCGCGTTCAAGTTTTCGCCCATTGGTAACCGTCCCAACAGCGCTCCCTTTGACCGGACGAAAGCGCACCGAACTGCTGCCGGTCATCAGCCGGCACTGATGGTGACACCACCGGCCGTGGTCAGGCAGAATATCATTTGCAGAGCGGTTCCATCGAGGGCCGCCGGGCTGTTTGTCATGGAGATTGATCACGCCCTGAACCGCGTTGGCGGTCTGCACTGAGTTGCGTCCCATCAGGACCGACGGAGCGTCCCAAGTAGTGTCGGTCAGCCATGCGGGCACCAGTGCGATGGGAAGGCCGACTAGGGCCGGCACAAGAGCAGGCAGACAAACAGGTCCTGTCCGGCGGAGTCGACTGCGCGTCCGTATGCTCTCCAGGCCTGCGTGAACCGGGGGACGATGTGGCCAGCACGGCGGGCGGCCAGTGCATCATCCTGACGTAGCCGAGCGGTTTCCACCCGTTACATTTATTCCCCGAGAGCCGGGGATTTGGTCGCTGGACCCGGTATGACTTTCTTGCCCTGTCACTGATGATCCGAATCTTCTATATCTGTCAAGCCGCCCTCGGGACGGTTTCGTTAGGGGTGTGGAGGGCGTTCAGGGTGCGATAGAGGTGCCGCGCGAGATATCTCTTGAGGATGCGGCGGATCTCTCGGGGGTTCTTGCCTTCGGCTTTCTTGCGTTCGGCATTGGCCCGGGTGGCGGGGTCGTGGACCATCCTGACGACGGTGGCCATGTGGAGTGCACTGTTGAGGCGCCTGTCGCCTCCTCTGTTGAGTCTGTGTCGGACTGTGTTCCCCGACGATGCTGGGATGGGATTGACCCCGGCCAGAGCGGCGAAGGCGGCCTCCGAACGTACCTGGCTAGATGCGACCAAGCCGTGTAGACCACGGCGGCGGTCACGGTCCCGATTCCTGTTTCCTCCAGAAGCGGAGCGGCGGGGCTGGACTCCAAGAGCTCCGTGAACGGGTGAGATTGTCCTTTAGCTCGGCGTCCAGCGTGGTGATGCGCTTGGCG
>NZ_DF952480.1:38382-40087 GCF_001263615.2 Arthrobacter sp. Hiyo1
CCTAGGGGCTTCAACGAACCGGTACCCCGCCCTTCCGACGGTGCCCGTGAGCAGGGCCCCGTAGCTGCCGGCGCCCTCGATGACCCACAAGGCACCGAGGTCGCCGCCAGTGCGGCGTGCGACCCAAGGGCGATCGCACGGTTCCTGCCGGCGTGGGTATTCGGGAAGGCCTGGATGCCCAGATGCTCGCCGCTGGCAGCGATAACGGCATAGGTATGTGTGCGGGCGTGGGTGTCCACGCCGATGACGAACGGGTGGGAGCATGCGACAGTTCTCATCGCGGCCGGGGTTCCTTCCTCAGGAACCGGCAGATGCTTCAGGCCGCGCGGTGCGGCCGGACGCCGGCCCGGGTGAAGGTCACTCCGAGGCATTCCTGTGATGAGCCACAGTCCCCAAGGGGCCGCGCAGTCTTCTGATCAAGCCATCGGGGTGGGCCAGGCAGGCACTGGCCGCCATTCCCCTGACCGGACAATTCGGATCCAAGGCCCACGAACGGGCCGAGGGGGTGTTGAGTCACAGCCAGGAAGAGGCTTCCAGCACCAACCCTGCCAGCCAGTCCCAGACCAGCCACATCAAGACTCAACGTTCGAAGCCCCACACCCTGCGGTCCGTGGACCAGGACAGCGAATTGCTTGCGACGTTGAAGGCGCTCTCCGGTTTCGACGCGACCTGACCCACGAATGCACACGGGCGATCAACCGGCTGCGGTCCCTGCTGCTGTAGATCTTCCCCCGCCCTGGAGCGCGCCTTCCCGGTCACCGTTCTGACCAGGACCCTGGTGCTGGAGCTGTGGGAAACCCCGGTCGGTTTATCCAAAGCGACAGCCTTCGGATCGATGACTCACACCGGGCCATCCAGGCCCGCACGTCGTGGCCGCCGAGGACGATGTCGTGTTCGAGATGGGTGCTCTTGATGAGCGGGTTTGCTCGCATGCTCCCTTGCCAGACTCAAGAGTCAGTTTTTTGCTCTACTGCCGCACTTCAGACCTTAGGAGCCGCTGGAGGGCAGATTACACCGAAAGACTTGTCGGCAGCTGACCATGACCGGGTCCTTGACGAGTCCGGCTGGCGTCTTCAAGACCCCCACTCGTGGAGGGATGGGGGATGGTCCAGGGCATGACACCGCGACCGAACGGTCAATTTACTAAGCCTCTGTTGGATCCGCCAGGCAGCTGCGATTGTCTACGACGTCAGGTGCTTTACGGACCATGCCTCGTTCTCTTTTCTTGGCGCAGGCGTGTCGTTGACTTGGTGGGAGGCGATCCGGAGAGCAACGAGCTTTCGATGCTGGCGGGATCGCAGGCAATGAATTCGTGTTCCTCTGTTGTCCACTGTTCGGGGCGCGGCTGATTTCGTCGAGCTCGACGACAAATTTTGACGGCCTTCCAAAGCCCGGGTCCCGGCAATATAGCCAAGTAGCGGACAGACACAGACCCTGGTTTCCTGCGACATGGTTTCCGACATACCTAGCTTAAATGGTCCCTGTTGAGGGCTCTCCGTGGTTCGTGGTGAAACGGATTCCGTGTCTTGAAAGCTGAAGGGCTCGTAGCCCTGCTGTGATGGATGTTCTCTACGCATTCATCAAGAGTCAGGAGCTAGAGCTTGATCGAGCCTACTTCCCCGCGCCCCGATGCTGCCACCGTCCTCTTTAATCTGCCCGACTACGGCGTCACCGATACCGACGTCCTCGCCTTCGGGCAGCGGCG
>NZ_DF952481.1:0-6641 GCF_001263615.2 Arthrobacter sp. Hiyo1
GCGCGACCGCCACCCGCGGTGCGGACGACACCTCATCCGGCACGAACCCAAGCCACGGCAATGTACACAGCGCTACCGCTAGGCCAAGCCTGTCCGAGGCGCCCCTTCCCCGGCCAGGATCAACAAACGCAAGATCCGCCGCGACAGGGTAAAAAACCGGAACAACTCATCCCTGCCGATCTCCGGGAACTCCCGGAGCCGTTCCAACTCTTCATCCGTGAATATCTGAACAACCACTCAGCACGCCCTCCGACCACCACCACAAATCTCTTGGTCAGGAGCCTACCCAAGCCTTATCCGCCCGATTTTTCCCGGATACTACGGCGACCCCCATGAAGGTCATATAATCATGGGCGGCGTAGCACTGTTACTGAAATCGTCCTACGGTCTAGTTTGACGGGATGGAACCAATGTATTTATCGAACGCCCGTGGGTTTCTCATGACCGTGTAAGGGAGCCGGGTGAGCCGTGGGTAGTTTGTAGCCCGGAGGTAGTTTAAGGCGCATACGGCAGCTTCTCTCGTTCGCTTGGCGCGACGCCTGCCCGGCATGGCCATTCCGAAAAGGATGGCGGCTAGTGCGGCAGCAGTGAACAACGCCCGGAAGAGAGCAGGCAAAGTCGTCCAAATCGAAGCGGAGACTGCCAACGGAACCATCGCCCACAGAAAAATGAAAACGGCAGAAGAGAGCTGGATGAAGCGATCGTGCATGCCTCGGACAAGCTTCGCTGCCGCTGCTTCACCTACCCTTGGGGTCCATTCCCGCCGAATCCGGGCATCCACGCTCAAACGCATTTTTCCTGCCTTGAAATCGTTGGTATCTAGCCCTTTCCTGAGCATGCCTTCACCACCGCGTCCCAGGTGCTCTTGCCGTCGATTCCGGATGCGCCAGCTCCAAAGAGAAGACTACCGACGTCCCATCCACCGCCAACTACACCGGCTGCACCTGCAGCCCAGCCAAAGCCAAGCGCCACACCTCCGACATACGTTGCTGCACATGCGAGGTCATCTCCGGTGGCACCGCAGTTGACGGCGTCCCCGGCAAAACCTAGGTCGCCCATCGCAGTTCCCACGTTCTTCAGCGGTTTAGCCCATGGTACCTCGCGCGGAGCATTCGCTGCCGATGCCTCTTCGGCACCCGCAGTGGCCGCATCTGCACTCTCGGAAGCCAGTGCAGCGGCGTCCGCGGCCTCCGCACCGATTGCCGCCCCTTCGGCGACAGCCTCTCCCGCCACAAAGGCCGACCCCGCTGCAATCTCAGCGATTGCGCCGACACCCGTGAGCGCGAGGCCCACAATAGCCACACCCAGTCCAATGGCTCCGACCGTGTCCCAGAAACCCCAGAGACCGAGCGGGTCAACGATATTCAACGGATTGTTACCGGCGTATGCAAACCACTGCAAAGTCCTTTGGTAGGCGGGATCTTTGGTCAGGAATTGTGCCGTATTGGTGTCGTAGTAGCGGGCCCGGAGGTAGATATAGCTGGTTTCGGTATCTGTGTATCCGCCGGTGTACTGGAGGGGTGTGGTGCTTGTTCCTGTGTGTCCGGTGGTTTTGCCGTAGGCGTCGAAGCTATAGGTGGCTACGACATTGCCGGTGTTGTCGGTCAGCGCCCGGGTGGATCCGATCTGATCGGTGAAGAAGAACTGCAGCTGGGTTCCGCTGATTTGTTCGAGGGGGACACCGCCGGGGCCGTGGATCCAGGTGTTGGTCCCGTCGGTGAGGAGGTTCGCGACCTTGGCGTCGTCCCAGGTGAAGCTGGTTGTCGTGGTTCCAGTTGTCTTGCTGGTCCGCAGCCCGCCTGCGTTATAGGCATAGGTTGTGGTTGTGGTTCCGGTGGTTGCCTTCGTGAGTTCATCGGAGCCGTTGTAGGTGTAGGTGGTCGCCGAACCGGTCGCGGGTGTGCTGATGGTCCGGTTGCCGTCATTGTCGTAGCCGTAGCCTGAGGCGCCCGCCGGTTTGCTGGCGCAGGACGGACTGCTGACGATTGTGGGGTTGGACCAACACAGCTGGTTTGCTGCGTCAAAGGTCTGGGTGCCGCCCCGTAGGGTCGAGGCGTTATTCGCGGCGTCGTACGCATTGGTGGTAGTCGTGCCGCCGGAAGTAACGGATTTGAGTTGGTTGAGGTTGTTGTACGCGTCGGTTTCTGCTGCCCCGGGGAGCCCAGTGGGAGTTTGACCGGTGATCTGGTTGGCGTTGTCCCTCGTGTAGCTCAGGGACGCCAAGGTCGTAGCACCTTTCGTGAGCGCAGAGGCGCTCAGTGCCCCGGCATTGTCAATGGTGTTGGTGACGATAGTGCCGTTCGGATAGCTCAGGGTTTGGACCTGGTTATCGGCGGTGTAGCCGATGCTGGTTTTGTTGCCGGCGAAGTCGGTGACGGTGGAGAGGTGTCCGGCGTCGTCGAAGGTCTGCGCGACCGGGACCGCCTGTCCGGGGTAGCTGAGGCTCGTCTCATTCCCTGAAGGGTCGTAGCCGTAGCCGATGGTCGCGCCGGCGCCGTTGGTGTGGCTGGTGATTTCACCGAACACGTCATAGACCCAGGTGCTGGTTCCGGTTCCATCCGTGACCGCGGTCCTCCTGCCCGCAGCGTCGTAGCTGACAGCGGAGGTTCCCGGTGTGCTGTCGGAATAGGAGAGGGAACTCATCCGCCCGGCCGTGTCATAGGAGAATGTGGCGGTGATGTTGTTCGCGGTGGTAACGGTCTTCTTCAGTCCTGCTGTGTCGTAGGCGGTCGTGGTCTTGTGGCCGTTGGCGTCGGTGACGGTCGTTTGGCGGCCTTGCCCGTCATAGCCATAGGTCGTGTGCTTTCCGAGGCCGTCCACGGTATCCGAGACATGCCCATCCGGTGTGTAGAGCGTTCCGGTGACGGAGTTGTCGGCGGCCTTCACACTCGTCTGCTGATCGGCCGCGTCGAAGCTTGAGGTGGTCACATTGCCGTCCGCGTCTGTGGCGGTGACTTTGTTGCCGTCCGCGTCAAAGGCCGTGCTTGTGTGGTGACCGAGGGGGTCTGTCAGGGTTGTGGTGTGGCCCCAGGCGTCGTGAGCGGCGGTGGTGCAGCCCTTCGCCGGCGGAGTGCACGTGATTGGGGTTCCTGCTGCCGTTCCCGAAGGCGCTACGGTGCTGGTGAGCCAGCCTGTTGCTGTCGCGTATCCCATGAGGGTCTTGTTGCCCAGCGGATCCGTCGTGCTCGTGAGGTCACCGAACGCATCGTAGGTCGCGGTTGTGATCTTGCCCCGTGCATCTGTCGTGGAGGTAGGCTCACCGGGATGCGCCGCATCCGAATAGCCGTAGCTGACGGTGCGTGCTGCCGCTCCGGAGCCACCGGTGCCGCCGGCGGGGTTTCCCAGCTCGGCGTCTTCAACGGTCTGGCTCACAGCGACGGATGAAGGAACCCCGGCCGGGGTGTAACTGGTGGCCGTTCTGAGCCCGGTGGGCGTGATGGCGAGGGTTTGGTGTCCGGCGTTGTCGTACTGGGCAACGGTCGTGTTCCCGGCGGGGTCGGAGGAGGATATCCGGTTGCCGTGGTCATCGTAGGCGTAGGTCTGGGTGTGCCCGTCGGGGTCAACCTGCGTGGAGACCCCCAGTGTGACGGGATCGTAGGTGTAGGTCCAGGTCCCGGAATCGGCGGTCCCGGCTCCCTTGGTTTCGGAGGTGAGGAGCCCGTTGACGTCGTAGCTGTCGATGGTCTTGTGGCCGGCGGGGTCGGTGACAAGGGTCTGCCCCTGGACGAGGTTCGCCCCGGTGTTGGGGCCGTAGGTGAACGTCGTGACCCGTCCGAGCGGGTCTGTCTGGGAGGTGACCCGCTCGGAGGTGTCGTAGACCATGGACGTGACCGGGGTCGGTGTCCCGGTTTTGCCGTAGTTCACGGGGGTGCGCATGGACGTGATGAGGTGCGTGGAGGAGTACCCGTACTGGGCGTGGTCTGCGTCGTTCGGGGTTCCGCCAGTAAAGGTGGTGCCAACCCCGTACACATCGGTCAGGTTCGAGTTGGCGTCGTAGACGTAACTCACCTGGCGGTTTGCCGTGTCTTTGACGCCGGTGATGTGGGCGCCGGTCCAGGTAAAGGTGTAGGTACGCCCGGAGGGTCCGTGACGGTGGACAAGTGTCCTGAGCCGTCGTAGGCCAGGTTCGTGGCGTACGCGGGGGTCGCTACGGTGCCGGCGAGGTCCGTTTCGCTGCTCAGCCTGCCGGTGGCGGTATCGAAGGTGAAGAC
The DNA here is from genome assembly GCF_001263615.2 of Arthrobacter sp. Hiyo1. NCBI lineage: Bacteria > Bacillati > Actinomycetota > Actinomycetes > Micrococcales > Micrococcaceae > Arthrobacter > Arthrobacter sp. Hiyo1. The sequence goes on from NZ_DF952481.1 coordinate 4,212, forward strand.
CGCGGTGCCGCGGCGGGTGTAGGTGTAGGTGGTTCCCGCTTTGCTCAGGGTTGCGTCAAAGCGTGGTGCGGTCGGGGTGTAGACCCCGCCGGCAAGGGTGAACGCGACTTTTGAGCCGTCCTCCTGGGTAATCGTGACTTTGCCGGTAGTTCCGTCCGTGGCGGCGGTGAGGCCGTAGTTGTAGGTCCAGCCCCAGCCGAAGGGTCCGTTGGCGGCTCCTGAGCCGTTGGGCCCGGCGGGGTCGGCGATGGCGGAGGCATAGGAACGGGTCACGTTCAGGGGCGAGCCGAGCCCGGGGGTGGCGAGGTCGGTCGCGCTTTCACCGAAGTACCCGGTCTGGGTGCTGACCGGGTCCCCGGCGGTGCGTTGGACGCATCCACAGTTCACGAAGGCCGGGTTCGAGCCCTTGGGCGCGTCCTGGACTCCCGGCGGGCCGCCGATCGGGGTGCCCGGGGTGCCGCCCATCGGGATGAACGCGACCCCATCGTAGGCGACATCGTAGGCCCCGGCTGTCATGTTGCTAGTGTTGTCCAGACTGACGGTCCCGCCGTTCTGCATCGCGAACGTGCCGATGGTGGCCCACTGTTCAGAGCCCCAGTCCTGATTGACACGGATCTTCCAAGGCGCGGCTCCGCCGCCGGGTTGATCGTGTAGACCACGTCCGTAGCGGTGGCCCCGGTGGCCGGGAAATGGAGTTTGATCTTGTAGTACTGCAGGCTCGGCAGGTTCGGGGTCCACACACCGGTGTTGATGACCTGGGGCTGATTGGCGGGTTGAGTGTGGGTGAACAGGATCCGGCCGCCGAGACCGACCCCGAGCTGGTGCGTGTCGATCTGGCCGACGGTGACACCGTTCGTGTCTTTACCGTAGTTCATGGCGAACGTGCCGTTGCTGGACCAGTTCTCCCCGGAACATCCGACAGTATTCAGCGGCGGGGAGGGTTGATCATCGACGATGATGGGCGCGCCGCCCGGGCCCGAGGGGACGGTGCCATCCAGGTTGCAAGTCGGAGGATGAGGATCCGCATAGGTAGGTTCCGTTGATCCGGCGCCGTATTCGTAGGCCGACGTGGTGCAGGTGGTCGCACACGTGGCCACCCAGGTGGCGGGTTTGTGCCACCAGCACTCATAATCGGCCAGAGAGCAGTATGCCCCGGTGGAGTCGGCGGGGTTGCAGTCGTTGCTGCTGTCGCACATGGCGTTGAGGCCTGGGAGCTGCGGCCAGTTGGTGCCGTGGTAGTCCGGGGTGGAGTAGCCGTAGTAGCCGTAGCGGATCAGGGGGCTGGCCATCCAGCCCAGGACGCGTTCCTGGTAGGGCCAGTCGCCCGGGTGGGCCGCGTCCGCGTACGTGCTTTGCAGGAACGGGGTGCGGTTCGGCGGGTAGGAGGGGTTGCGGGGGTTGTTCGCCCAGCCCAGCCCCCAGGTTCCGTCGGGTCCGGTGCAGCTCGGGCCGGGGGTGCAGCCGGTCGTGTTCCCGAATGCCGCGGTCGGCTGGATTCCGCTGTTGTAGGCCCAGAGGGCGAAGTACCAGTTTTCCAGCTTGGACGGGTCGGCGTTGTTCGCGGTGATCCCGGATTCGTAGAGCTGGTTCCAGGTGCCTTCCAGGATCTGCAGGCCCGCGGAAATGTTTTCCTGGTAGTCGTTGGCGATCTTCATCTGCCCGTGGTGGGAGATCGAGACGTCGCCGACGTGCATGCCGTCGGTGACCTGGGAGATGCCGTAACCGCAGTCAGCGTTCGGGTAATCGATCTGGTCGATGCTGCCGGGCACACCGTAGTAGTCGGCGATCAGCGGGTCGGCCGGGATGCCGGGCAGGGCATGCCAGGACGCCTGGTTAAAATTGGACTCCTGGGCCAGGATGCCCAGCATGACCGAACGCGGGACAGTGGTCTGCGTGCTGCCTGTGGGGTGGTCCAGCGGGATGGGCGAGAAGTCATCGCTGGGCGAGTAGCTGACCAGTCCCATGTTCGCGAAGTTCGCCGGCCGGGCATACTGCGACCCGGACAACAGGCCCTGTTCGGCCATCTGTACAGCCCAGTTCACCTGCGCGTTGGAGGGCTGCATGACCTGCATGGCCGGATCCAACCGGCCGATCGCGCACGTCGGGGTGTCGGTGCTGCTGGCCAAATTGATCGTCGGGCCGGAATCGAGCATGACAGCGCTGTTGATCGTGGGGCTGGAACCAAGCTGCACTGAGCCCTTGATGGCAGGTTTCCCCGGTGACGGGTGGGCGGCGGAAGACTCTTTCGGTGTGATGGTGTTTCGTTCAGCCGGGGCTGTCCGCTGCCCGGCCACGCCCGCGGGAACATAGCTCGACACGGCAGTGGTGACTGTCCCGACAGCGGGGTCGAACGAACGGTCGATGAGTTTGCCGGTGCCCGTGGCGACGGCTTCCCCGGCGGTGATCGCTGTTGTCTGGGCCTGGTCGGCC
>NZ_DF952481.1:7489-9517 GCF_001263615.2 Arthrobacter sp. Hiyo1
TGGTGGCACCGGGCGGGGCGTCTGCTTGGCGCCGAAAACGGCGTCCCCGTTCAGGGACGCCCCGACGGCCGGACCGCTCAGGTGTGATGAATCGACGTTTTTCAGCGCGGAACTGGACGGTGCTGCTTCAAGCCCGGTGATGGTGTTCTTGCCGTCGCGGCCACCGAACAACGCGACCTTGTTCACCGACCCCTGGCCAAGGGTGGTGAGCTTCTTGCCGTCAAAATGCATGACCTGCGTGTGGGAATTGTCGACGGCCACGTTCAGCAGATCGACGCCGCCGTCGCCGGAAGGACGCAGATTGAACGCTGACCCCTTCACGGTCGCGACTTCCGACGGTTTGGCCGGGCTAGTATCCGTTCCGTTGCCGGGTACCGCGACGAGACCTGACCCCACGACGCCAATGACCCCGCCCGGGGTCGGCACAGCCGAGGAGACCTGCCCCGCAGCTGTCGTCGAAGCCGTGACTTTCCCTGAAGCAAGGTCAACGGACACCAGCCCGGTCGTCTGCTCCTGGGCACCCAGGGAGAGAGAGAACACGGCAGTATCCGCGGCACCGCAACCAGGTGAGTAGTACTTCAACCCGACACCGCTCACAACGGGGGTGACTTTGCCTGTTGCAAGCTCGATGGAGTAGCCGAACGCGCCGCGGTCGCGGGCAGCGGTCAGATTCACCGAGGAAGCGGCCAGGACAGCCACCGCGGCATATTTCCCGTCGCCGGACAGGCACTGATAGCCCGTCCATGACGAAGCATCGACTCCCTGGGGTTTGATGACCGCGAGGGACTTCCAGGCAAATCCACCGGACTCCCTGCCGAGCTGAACGTGGTACCCGGAAGCGTCGCCGAATCCCGCCAACGCCTCATCACTTGACGATGATGCAGAGGGCCCGAAATCTTCAGCCGTGGCCACAGCGAGAGGGTTTGATGACTGCGTGTTTTTGGCGGAAGGGAGCGCTTCCGCAGGCATCCCTTGGATCAGGGCGCCGACCAACGCGCCGACCAACGGTACCGCAACGAAACTAAATGCGCGGCGAGAGGCCCATGCGAATCTGTTCATTCGTGAAAATCCAATTCAAGGGAAGCCCACAGCCTTATGAAAGACGTGGCTTGGCGAGGCAGACAACGGAAGATGAAGCTCAACAGCTGGTGATCATAAGCAGTCTTCCGGCTCGGTCGACCAGATCGACCAACCAACCGGAATCGGTGCCAATAACTAACCGACCGGGGATGAAACGCGCTCCCCAGCCGGTCGAGGAGATTTGATGAAGGTGAAGGTCTGCGGGTGCCTTCGAGTCACGATGAAAAACGCATCAGGGGTCGAGAGCCGAATGCGGAGCAATGGTCGTCGCCCGGGCACTACTTTTATGGCGTCTCACTAGATTCCCCCAAATATGTATTGGTTTGCTCATGCACATGACAAGTCCATGGATACCGAGAGGAGGCTACGGGCGAATTTCCATGCTTGTCAAGTCAAGCGTCTGGGGTCTGTAAATGGGATGGACGGCTGATCGGATATTCGACCTGTGCCGGGCCATGTCAACCCGATTGCCCCCCTCCCTACGTGTCAGGGTGAGTTGAGGCCAAGGGCTCATAGCAAGTCCGTCTAATTCGTAGGGCGAGAATGAGGATCAGCATCAATGTCTATCTCTACAATTCCTACCTGCGTCGTGAAGGCATCTATTCCTCCCAGATCACCGAGTGGCGCAAGCTCCGCGAGCCGGAGTGCTCGCGGGCAGGAAAGGCCGGTGAGAAGATCGGCAAACTCACTGCCGGGCAGAATGAAATCGCCCATCTGCGCCGGCAGCTGGAGGTGAGCGAACGCAAGCTGGTACGGACGGAAGCAGCGTTGTCCATCATGGAAAAAGCACGGCAGCTTTTGGAGGATATCTCCGAAAGTGCGGAGCAGCAGCCCTGGTACAGGAAGCCCTGATGGGCGCCTATACCGAACTCACAGGGGCGGATATTCCGACACGGGAAGCGGCCGTCCTAGCCGGCATACCGCGGGCGACCGCGACTCGCAGGCCCC
>NZ_DF952481.1:9653-21255 GCF_001263615.2 Arthrobacter sp. Hiyo1
GGAAGCGGCTGACCGCCCAGTATCCGATGCATGTGGTCAGCTTCGATTTGCAGTCCGACGTGACCTCGTGCCGGGCGGCACGTCCGTTTCTTCAATGTCATCGACGAAGACAGGTCCTTCAAAGCCTCTGACGTGGTCGCGGTGCTGGAGGACATCATCGCTTTCGACCTGCGTCCGGTGTGACAACGGGCCGGAATTCACCGCCGCCGCGCTGATCGGGTGGTGCGACACCGCCGGGGTGGATACCGCGTTCATCGACCCGGGATCACCCTGGCAGAACGGCTTCATCGAATCCTTCAACGCCCAATTCAGAAGGGAACAACTCTCCGGAGAAATCATGGACACCATGGCCGAAGCGCAGTATTTGGCCGAGGAATGGAAAGCTATCTACAATCATGAACGGCCCCACGGATCCCAGGACGGCATGACGCCGAAACGATACTGGGAAAACTGGACGCAAGGAAACCAATTAGCTATTGCATAATCGCTGGACTGCTAACGGAGCCCGACCAGTGTGATTGGGTATCGAAAATCGTAATGTCCGGGAACCAGAGGCGTGCGAACTTGCACTATCGCACTCTGGGCGCATACGATCCGATCGTTTGAAGGGGTACGCAGGGAAATAAGATCGGCTTTGTGGGCTGACCCGCCGTCTCCCAGGAGAACAGAAACGCGTTCAGGCTACAGCTTGATCGTTCCTTCGTACCGAAGAAATCCCATTTTTGTCCTCCTCGGCTAACCGCGCACCGCGCTCTCATAAACGTTAATCCTGGAGGGACGCACTCACATCACCCTGCCCAATGACAAGTCCATAGGGGGACAACAATGAAACTTGCTCAGCATCTTCAACCAACGATGCGCAAAGCCGCTGTTAGCCTCACCGGCGTCTGTCTGGCAGCGGGAATGCTTTTCGGAGGTGCCGCTGCTGCCAATGCCGCAAATCAGGTGGACTGTGCAGGGCGAACAGACTGGTACATACTCATGAGCGACACCGAAGAGCAGTGCTTCGCGAATTACGGCGACCTGAACATGTACATGCAATATGTCAGCACGATCTCGACGGGCAACAACGACGGATGGGTCACGTTCTACGACTACATAGAAGGCGCTTGGTATGACTCGGCCTACCGCCCCCACTGGTATACCGGCAACTTCAACAGTCCTGTCGAAGTCACTTGGGTGCACCTGCGCTGATCTCGCCCTGAGATCAAGACCGAAGACAAGCTCCAACACCGCAACTCAGCTCTGGTCTTGTCTGGTCTTTGAAACCCATTCTCCCTGTCGAACCCCTCTGAGGTCTTCTCTCGTGCTTCTTACCCCAAGTCTTGCTCGGCTGCTTCCGGCAGCGGTCGTCGGTGCCATGGCTCTCGCCGGATGCGCTCCGGCGACAGTCTCTGCGTCCGCCCATCAGACCCTTGCCGGGCCGTCGCGCAGCGCCCAGGCCCCACCCAAGCCGACGGCTGGTCCTGACGACCCCTACAACGTTTTCCTCGCCGGCGATCTGCTGAGCATTAACAGCGCCATCCAGGAACTGCAGTATCGCTGCTACGCCAAGGCCGGCTACCCGCAATTCCTGGATGTACTGCCCGCCCAAAAGGCAAACAGCTTCCGATCGATGGCCGCCACCCCTGATTTCGCGCAGACGTTTGCTTCCTTCGCCGAATTGCCTTGGTTTCCCTCGGAGGAGTACGCCCGAGCTGCGGGCTATGGGCACAGCTTCGAGGCTCGTGACCCATTCGTGCAGATACAGGACAAGTCGTTCGGAGACACACTAAAGCAGTGCCGATCCGAGGCATATGGGGCGATTTCGGGGTCCGAGACGCTCGTGCAGGACTACACCTCCCTCGGCAACACCCTTTCGGGAGCTCTGGCCGCGGCTGCCAAAGAGAATCAGGACGAGCTCACCAAGAAGGTCTTCGCCTGCATGGTCAACGGGAAATACCCGGTGGATCCAAATGGCCCGAACAAGCAGCCGGTGTGGGGCGTAGACTTCGGCGTGCCTCTGGGAACGCAGCCACCTATCCCGCGACCGAGCGTGTCGGGATCATTGAACTCCACTGTGCGGGTGATCCCTGCAGTTCCGGCTGCGAACTACGTTCCGACGCAGCAGGAGTCGGAATCGGCTGCGGCAATGTACCAATGCTCTATCGACTCAGGCGTACACACGGTGTGGGTGCAGAAGATGACCGAAGCGAAGCACGCAGCTGTTGCCAAGAATGAGACCGCTCTTACCGAGATGGGTCCGAAGATCCATTCATCGGCAAAGGCGGCCGCCCTGGCGGTGCAGTCCCAGCCATCGTCATGAGGACGGGCAAGCGCACCCTAAGGGTTCGGCTGGTCGTTCTCGGGTTCTTCTCCCTGACTGTCGTTTTCGGGATGATCGTGCTGGGGTCGATGGTCCTGCCCGTCTTCAGGACGCCCCAGCAGGCCGTTGCGGACGCCGCCCCTCCGCCGGCGACGCCGATCACCTATAAGGTCGAACAGAGGGCATTGAAGAGCTCGGTCCTCATGCGCGGCACCGTCGCGGCAGGGGCAACTGTGGACATTAAGCCGGACGACGCACTTGTAGCAGCCTCGATGGTAGTAACAGGACTTCCGAGCACGGGTTCGAACGAACTGCAAGAGGGCGCTGCGCTAGTCGAGGTCGATGGAGAGCCCCTCATCGCCTTCGCCTGGCCCTTCCCCGCCTACCGGGACATCCATGACGGAGACACCGGACCAGATGTGAAGGGGCTGCAGAACTCCCTCAACGCACTCTCACTTCCCACCGGAACAACGGGGGTGTTCGACTGGCTCACACAGGAGGGTGTGGCCGAGCTCTACCAGAGCCTCGGCTATCCAGTCCCTAGGCAGGATGCCACGACCGCTCAGAGATCCTCGGGGGGAGCACAGTCCTCTTCGTCGGGCTCGAACAGCTCGGACACATCCACAGCCCGAGGCACCCCAAAGGTCTACCTGCCCGCCCGGGACGTGGTTTCGGTGCCCAAGTCCGCCAGCCGCCTGACGGAGGTCCCACTGCACGTCGGCCAGAAGATCGCCGCGGACGCCATCCTTGCCCGCCTTGACGGGACCCAGAATGCGGCGATCGCGACCACCACCCCGGACCGAGCCAACAAGGTGTCCGCGGGCAGCCAGGGCACCCTCACCGCCAACGGGGACTCATTTCCTGTAAAGGTGACCGCCGTCGGTGCTGCCCCTACAGACGTATCCGGCCTAGGTAACGGGATCAGGGTGGACCTCTCCTTCACGGACCCGAAGGTGATCCCGCCGGTCACGGGCGTAGGCACGACCGTCAAGGTGGAGATCATCACCGGTCCGGACACTGGGGCCGGGCTCGTCTTGCCAGTGACCGCCATCTACTCCGCAACTGACGGTTCCACCTACGTCGTACCGGCAGGCGCGGCCGGCTCGAGGATCCCCGTCACAGTCAAAGAGAATATCGACGGCTGGGTGGAACTGGCAACGGGGTCCAACCTTCGAGAAGGCGATACCGTCGTCCTCGGGATGGAGAACGGTCCGTGACGTCAGCGGACCACTGCCCCGACACGACGCCTGCACCGCCCATCGTGGAGCTGGGTGATGTCAGCAAGATCTACGGGACCAACAGCCGGGCAAGCGTACTGGCGGGAATAGACCTTCGGATCGAACGAGGCGAAGCACTGGCCATTGTTGGTCCTTCCGGGTCCGGCAAATCAACCTTGCTGAACATCATCGGCATGCTCGACCTTCCTACAGGGGGCAGCTACACGTTCGATGGGATCGACGTGATGGCGCTCGATGAACGCACAAGGGGTGCAATACGGGGCGCCCGCCTCGGTTTCATCTTCCAAGCCTTTCACCTCCTGCCGAGAAGGACCGTTGTGGAGAACATCGAACTCGGGTTGCTCTACTCCGGAATGCGTCGGAAAGCACGACGGGCGCGGGTCGAAGAGTCGATCGAATCCCTCGGTTTGGCCCACCGGCGCGATGCATTTGCATCTGAGCTATCCGGAGGAGAAAAGCAACGCACTGCCATCGCCCGTGCCGTCTGCTCCCAACCCGACTTGCTCCTCTGCGACGAGCCGACAGGCAACCTCGACTCGGAGAACACCCGCAACGTGATGCAGTCACTGAAAGGTCTGAACGACCAAGGACAGACTCTTGTCGTAGTGACCCATGACCTTGAGGTGGCCGCGCTGGCCCATCGCATCGTCGATGTCACCGACGGCCGGCTGACTGGAGTGCCACATGATCCTGCGAAAGGCTAGACCCTCACCGCACGATCCCCCACGACCGGGCCGGCTCTTCCTCGTAGACCTCTTGCGTGAGGCCTGGTGGTCAGTCAACCGAAACCTCGGGCGCACGGTCACTGCAGCTCTCGGGGCCACCCTTGGCTGCGCCGCCTTCGTCGCTACTCTTGGACTCACAGGGACTGTGGGACACCAGATTTCGACATCATTCGATATCAGGCGGGCAACCGAAGTGACTGTGAGTACCGCGAGCACCATAAGCACCCAAGACATCGACAGCCTGACTCCCGCATGGTTCACTCCCTCTGCTTTAGAAAGGGCGCGAACCATCTCGGGGATAGTCCACGCCGGCCGGATCACGACCCTCAGCAGCATCGCGGTCCGTCGGCTCTTCGTGCAGCCGGACGCACCTGATAACGCAGACATCTTCGCGGTCGACACCGAAGCCCTCGCTGCCATCTCGCCTCACGTGACCAGTGGACGCATCTTCGACAACGGTCACCTCACAAGAGGAGACCCAGTATGCATGCTCTCGAAGACGGTCGCCCAACGCCTCGGAGTAGCGAGTGCAGGCACCACCATCTTCATCGGGGACAGTGCGATCTCGGTAATAGGGATCTACTCGGATGTCAGCCGAGTCCCAGATGCTGCGGCTGCAATCCTGCTCCCGATCAGCTACGAGAAGGCAAACCCCATAGCCGCGGGACAGACTCCGGCCAATGAGGTTTTTGTCGAGACCCTGCCCGGTGCTGCAGCCCAGGTCGGCCGCCAGATTCCGCTTGCACTCGCACCTGACCAACCGGCGTCCCTGGTTGTAACTGCCCCTCCCGACCCGACCACCCTCAGATTGGAAGTTGAGGGGAGCGTGACACTCCTGAGTCTCCTCGTGAGCTTGATGATCCTGGTGATCGGCGCCGTCTCGATCGGGAACACAACAGCGATTGGAGTCGTCCTCCGGACCTCAGAGATCGGGCTCCGTCGTGCTCTAGGGGCGCGGCGGCGCGATATCTTCCTCCAGATCCTGACGGAGACATCCGCCCTGGGACTGCTCGGGGGGCTATTCGGCTCGGCGTTGGGAACGTTGGCCGTGATCGTCGTGGCGCTTATCCAGCACTGGGTACCTGTCCTTGATCCCCTCGTGGCCGCGTCGTCGATCGGGGCCGGGACCGTCTCGGGTCTTGCGGCAGGGCTGGTGCCGGCGTTCCGGGCAACGGCGATCAGTCCCGCACTTGCTCTGACCCGCTAACTAGGTCCTAGTGCGAGCCGGAGCAAGCATCGCGGTCCCGGTGAGCTCCCTGACCATCGGTTCGATCGGTCGGCCAGAGCCACGAGCACGGCGAGAATAGAGAACGTACCGCCTCATCAGGGCATTCTCCACAGAGTTAGGGCCGGACCCCCAGCCCCGACCTCGGCCTCGACGCCCGCAAACCCCTCACCGACACCCAGATCACCGAGGTCTCCCACTGGCGCACCCGCGACAAAGCCCTCGCTACCGCCACCGCCCGTGCAGAGGCAGTCCGGACCGCAAAGCTTAAGAGATAACCCCCCACTGTCCGAGATCTCCACGCAGCTCAGAACGGTCAGTCACGTTTTAGCGGCTTGTTTTGGGCTTTGGTCGATTTGAGGGCTTGCCAGGGTGAGTGTTTTGTGGACGACGCCGATTGATATGCCGAGGTTGTTGGCGATGGTTCTGATGGACTCGCCGCGTTCGCGTCGCGCCAGGATGGCAGCTCGTTTGTCGTCGTCAACCACGGGGCGTCGACCTCCGACACGGCCGTTCCGGCGGGCGGCCTCCAGGCCGTTCTTGGTTTTGGCTGAGATATCGCGGCGGCGGTCTTCTGACAGGGCCAGGGCGATATCGAGGATGAAGGAACGCTGGGTGTGTTCGCCGGCGGCGATCCCGGCGAGGACTTTGACGGCGATGCCGTGTTGGAACAGGTCGTTCAGGACGATGAGGCCTTCGAGGAGGTTGCGTCCGAGTCGGTCGACTTCGTGGATGGCGAGCATTCCTCCGGGAGGTACTTGCGAGATTGCTTCCAGCAGGACCGGCCGGTCCTTGGTTGCCAGTTTGCCGCTGGCTTTTTCTTCGAAGACTTTCCAGCAGATCGGCTCCAGTGCATTGTGCTGCCGGGCGGTGTTCTGTTTATCGGTACTGACCCGGACCAGGCCGACGAGGATTGACATGCGCGTTACCTATTCGTTCATCAAACATTGTTTTCAACCATGATGAACACTACTAGTTGATGAACGGCCAGATGAACGTTCGGTGGTGTGTTTCGTGTCCTTGCGGGCCGGGGCGTGGTGGTGTTCGGGAGACGATCGTTTGATGAACAGATGGAGAGCCTCGATGCTGGTCATGTCTCGTCGTCTTCATCGGCGTCAGGATCGCGTAGGTCGCGGATCGTGCCGGGCGGGAGTTCAGGTGCAGTGAAGGCGTACGTTCCGTGGACGCCAAGGTGGGAGTGGACGAACGGTGACAGACGTGCGACGTCTTCATCCTTGATCGGGTACCCCTGAGCCTGGAGGCTGGTGACTGCGGCGTCGAGGTAGCGGGTCGTCCACAGCGTGACACAGTTCAAGACGAGGCCAAGGGCTCCGAGCTGGTTTTCCAGGCCGCGTTCGTAGTGGTGATAGAGCTCGCCTTTCTTGCCATGGCAGATCTTGCGAGCCAGGGAATGGCGGTTTTCCTGGAGATTCCGGATGTCTTTGATGTCGCGGCGGTAGGACTCGTCGGTGTCGATGTAGCTGAGGATGTGCAGCGTCTTGAAGATCCGACCATAGGAGGCGATCGCTTCGCCGAGGGCAGTGGGATGGCCGTCACGTTGGAGCATCGCCACGACGTCGTAGGCGCGCACCGCACCGGTATAGATCGAGGCTGTCACCCGCAGGATGTCTTCCCAGTTCCTGCCGATCTTGGTCAAGTCGACACGCCCGCGCACGAAAGTGTTCAGCTGGCCGTAGTCGGCGCCCCTGTTGATGCGCCAGCCTTTTTGGTCAGGCAAGTCTGCGAGAGCGGGCCGGTACGAGATGCCCAGGAGGGCCAGGAGCCCGAAGACGAGGTCGCTGTAGGATCCGGTGTCGGTGACGACGATTTCGGGTAGTTCGCCGCCGTCGAGGCCGAAGATGACGTCGACCATGTGCAGTGAGTCGCGGATCGTTCCGGAGACGACTTTGGCGCCGCGGCCCATGCCGCGGTCGTTGATGGCGTTGAGCCAGGTCATGCCCCGTTTGGAACCGAAGTACTTGCGGTTGGGACGCGCGAAGGTGGCAGGGACAGGGACGACGAAACGCATGCCGTCGACAGCGGCAACCATGCCGCCGCCCCAAGCCTGCGCCAAAGGGAGGGCAGCTTGGGCGTCAACAAGCGGGGTGTTGGCTGCTGAGAGAGTCTCTGGGCGGAAGTAGTTCTGGTAGACGTGTGAGAGCCTGGATCGTTCCAAGGCCGGGGTTCCCTTGCTCGCGATTGGACGGTACCCGACGTTCAGCGAGTGGGCTGTCAGGCATGCCGCGACCGACACCGGTAGGTCTGTCATCCGTGACCGTGACCCAGACGCTGCGGTGAAGGCCTCTTGCAGCTGCGGTACCCAATTCATGACCTCGAGGATCGCTTCGGGAATCTCAACGCGTGGCAACATCGCGGTGGTGCGGGTCCTCAGATCCACTAAAGACGGCGGTTCCTCAACAGCTCTGAGACCCGTCAAGTGAATCTTTCCATCTTCATCAATGCGTGCGTCGGGATTAGCGACCAGTCTTCCTCCGACCCTGCGCAAAGTCTCATCGAGGGCATCGGCGTGTTCTACCAGCAATGTTTCCGGGGACGCGGGAAGCCCGAGTGCGGTCAACGTTTCTGCGCGCATGCCCTGCCACCGTTCACCGTCTAAGAGCGCGGCTTGGGGGTTACGCCACCGCGTGGACGCCTCGGCGAAAACTTCCCGCCGTTTAAGACAGCGCCAGAATCGTTCCAGAACGCACAAGGCATACGCGTGCCGGTTGACCGCCCCGGCCTCGTAGACGGGACTGCCGAACACCAGGTGTTTCCACGACCCACTCACAACACCGGCATCGATTAGATCCCCTGGAATCAACGGCGCGGATAAGCGGCTGCGATGAGCAAGAACCCCTGGCAATGCTGTCATCGCTGCCAGGACCTGCGCGCCTTCGGCGTTTGCCCCGAATTCGATGACCTCGGTCAGGACCTTCAAAAAACCCGACACAGTCGGGAAACGCTTAACCAGTTCAGAACGCCAATCATCGCCGGCATCTGCATCCGCTGGTGGCACTTCTTCGTTGACCACAGCCAGCGCCGCACGCAACTGATCACGCGAGACAACGTCCTCGATAGCGCTCCAGATCTGCTCGAGTCTCACCGTTCCGTCGGTTCCGCTCCACCCCTCCGCAGCAAACAACGCCTCCACAGCCACAGCAAGGCGAGCAGAGGCTTTCGCCAAACGCGGATGCTTACGGAGCCGGTCCTTATCGGATGCGTTACGTGCCTTAGCCAGCAGCTCGGTGGTCATCAACAGATCCAGTAGCTCCAAAGCATCATCGATCGCCTTGCCCTCCACATGCCGCACCGTGGCCAGCAATGTAGCGACCCGACGGGCAGGCGGGTGGCGGCGCAACATCGAAGCATCCGCACGCATCCCATACTTCACCAACTCAACCAACCGCTGAGACGGGACCCTGGCCTCTAAATCAACCCGTGCGAAGCCGAACCCAGCGATTTCGGCCACCAAATCCAAGGCCTTGATGATCGTCGGCCCCGATGCGCGCGGGACCACGCCCTTGCGCCATCGTTCCAGATCAGACACCCGCGAGCCCGGTGCGACTTCCACCAGCCGGTCCAGGACACGTCGCTGATCAACCGTTACCAACGACGCCAACGCGCCCCACAACCGCTCAGTGGCTTCCTTGCGAACCCGAGCGACCAGACGCGCCAACGTGGACACACCAGGTAGCAGCACTCTGCGCTGACGCAGCCACACCACCCCGTCGCTGAAGATCCCCTTCGGGCCATCTCCCGAGGTCCACGCACGCGCGGCCGCCCACTCAGTGAAGTCAGCCTCCGCAGCGGAGAAATCCCGCCACCCATCCGCCTCACGAATTAGCAGCTGATGCTCGAATAACGTAGTCCGCCGCTCGAGATACTTTTTAACGACCGACGGATCACCAATCCCTAATTGCCCGGCCACGAAATCCAGGACAACCACCGGCACATCTAACGGGTCCTCCAAAAACGTCCCGAGCCACCGGGCAGTCACCAGCTGCAACGCGAACCCGAGCCGAGAGTACTCACCCCGACGACCAGCGACCAAGACCAAATCCGCATCATCGAGAAAGAACACACGCTCCAAATCAGCCCGCGCCGGCACGCCGGCGAAACGCCCAAACGCGGCAGCCTCATCATCAGTCAGGAACTCAACCGGCACTCAGCCAATCTAAACCACCCCAGCCCGACACGCATCAGAACGGTCACTCACGCCAAGAACGACCAACGAGCACTCTAAACGTGACTGACCGTTCCATTGCGGCTCAGCCCCCTAGTCTTCGGGCCGGTCCCAGGAGTCCGGTCGGGCTGGGTAGTCCAGGGCGTACGTCAGTCGCACCCATTGAAGGGCGTCGCCGATGTCGTTGTGGTCGTCGGGTAGGACTTCACCTTCCACTGCTTTGCCGCGGGTGTGCTCGATACCAGCCATGATTTTCCTTGCTCGCTCCCCTCCCAGGGGGGGTCGCCGTAATATCGGGGAAAAATCGGGCGGATATGGCTTAGCCCACCTGAAGCTGCCTAGCACGCCAACCCTATGGGCGTCGCAGTCTCGTAGTTTCATGGGACGCAGGCCGGGACCTCGATGCAGGATATTCGAGTATCAATACCAGGGATCCGGAATTTGTCCTGCATGGCCGAGCAGGCGGCAAGCCATAGGCCCGCGGGTCGGTTCAAAGGCCGTGATCTCGTACCGGGCTAGTCCGGCGCGGAAAAACGGGTCATTCCTAATGAGATTCAGCAGTCCTTCACGGCTTGTTCCCTTCGCCAGAATGACGCCCCCGTTTCTCGGGATCATTGGACCCGAAGCGAGGAAGTCACCGGATTGGAAGTGCTCGTCAAGCCAAGAACGATGATCCGCCAGATGTTCCTCGATCTCCGGTAGCGGAACCGTGTACGTAAGTGTGATCACGAAACTCACGGTCTGGTCCTCGTTGGTGTCCCCCATGATGCCGTTTCCCTCCGAAGGTGTAGATCAGGCGATCCTATCCGAGGCGACGTTGGCTAACGTCATGGACACTTCGCAGTCGCACCGATGGCAGAAAACGAACTTTATTGTGTCGTAGGGATCGGGTTTTGGTCTTTCTGCGGCACTCTTTGGCCTGTCTTCTGCAGGGTCATCGTAGGGTCGGCGTCGCGGTGGTCAGGAGCGCTCGGGTTTGAGGCTGGTTGTTTTGATGTTGCGGTAGATGGTCATGGGGGTAACGGCGCAGGACTGGGCGATTTCGGCCATGGTGAATTGCTGTGCGTCGTACATGCGCTGGGCTTTGTTGATGAGCTCGGGGGTCATTTTGGGTTTGCGTCCGCCTTTGCTTCCCCTGGCGCGGGCCGCTATCAGGCCGGTCTGGGTGCGTTCGCGGATGAGTGCGGCTTCGTATTCGGCCATGAGCGCGAACATCCCGAAGACGAGTTTGCCGTGCGCGGTAGTGGTGTCCACGATTCCGTTGGTGGGTGACTGGACACCGATACCGCGTTCGTCGAGGGTGGTGACGATGTCGATGAGGTCACGCAGGTTCCGTCCGAGCCTGTCGATTTTCCAGACGACGAGAGTGTCGCCGTCCCGGAGGTGCTCAAGTGCTTTGTCCAGTCCGGGCCGTGAGGCCTTGGCGCCGCTGATCGTGTCGGTGTAGATCTTCTGGCAGCCGGCGGCTGTGAGCGCATCTTGTTGCAGGGTGAGGTTTTGGTCGGTGGTGCTGACCCTGGCGTTAGTTTTGCGGTTTGCGCGTGTCTCACGCACTCCCTGATCACGCGATCGGCGTCGCGCGCTGGATGGCCCGGTAAACCGTGGACCGGGCAACTTTGAAGATCTCGGCGATCTCGGTTGTGGTGTGCTCTCCAGCCCGATGGAGGGCGACTAGATGGGCCTCTTGGGATTTGGAGAGCTTGGGCTTCTTGCCCCGGAGCTTGCCTTTTGCCTTCGCAACGGCCATGCCCTCGCGGGTTCGGGCGCGGATGAGGTCGGCTTCAAACTCAGCGACCATGCCCAGGACGTTGAACAGGAGCTTGCCCACCGGGTCGTTGGGGTCATAGATGCTTCCACCGAGGTTCAGACTCACTCCCTTGCGGGTGAGTTCATCGGCGATGTCCCGCGCATCCGGCAGCGACCGCG
>NZ_DF952481.1:21280-24029 GCF_001263615.2 Arthrobacter sp. Hiyo1
GTCGCGTTTCGTGCCGGTGAGACCGTGGTCGACGTAGACCGCGTCGGGGTCAACCCCAGCGGCCGCAAGTGCGTTCCGCTGCGCGGTGAGGTCCTGAGAATTGGTGGAGCATCTCGCGTAACCGATGAGCATGGTCAGAACTGTAGCGTTTAGGGCACCTTCACCGGGCAATTTTGGGGGCGGGTCATATGGGAATTTGGCAGGCCCGGGATCTCGCCACTCTTGAACAGCTCCGGGGGCAGCGCCGATATGTCCGGTGGAGGACCGGCTAACGGGCGCGGCTGTCATTATCCAAAGACGGCTGCACGGGTATCTAAAGTTGCTTGCACGGCCGCTGCGTGTCCATTTGGGGTAATCTGAGCGGAGTGCCTTGCCTATGAGCCAACATTTTCGAATCATGGATCGGCACAGTGCGTCTTCAGGGTCGGGACCGATATTTGCCGGACGCTTTAGTCTGAATTATCGTGCCGAACTGTCACGACGGAAACAAAGTCTTGTCTCGGGCTGCCCAGCAAAACGCGGCCCCAGGGGGCGGTGAGGTCGCCTGCTATCCAGATGGGCTCGTTTCTGGTTGGCCTTTTCCGCAACGACCCGATGGACCAGCGACCCACTCCGGACAACACCAAAAGGGCGGGTTCGCCAGACGTCGAGGCGATGGATGCTTTCAGAGCCAGCCTGCCGCCGGGGCCTTTGACATATCTGAACCCGAGCGGAGACAACTGACGCCACGGCAGGCTACTGGCGGTGCGGTATATCATCGTCAACGACCGGAGCCTGAACGCGCATAACGCTAGAATGGCCAACGCTGGGCCAAGGATAAAAAATTCGCCCAGGGCTGTGAAGCTGGCGGCCCCACTATGGCTGGCAAACAGGGGCAGGCGACTTCTATCGCCCGGGTTGATCAGCAACCCCACAATGGAACCGTTAGACGCGCTGGCCCCACACGATTCACCTATTGGGACCGTAGCGGTATAAACGGTCTCCCTGACGAAGTAGCGAACGTCAAGGAAACAGCTGGCCCCTCGATCGTCCTTTACCTCGTGCTGACCGGTGATAGTAGCGTCGACGTGTTCAGTAAATCCGGAATTATGCTGGAGCCAAAGAATCGTCCCAATAAGGGACGAGGTCACAACGGCCACTATCAGGGTCCAGCATACGGAGCGGCGCCACCGCAAGCGCCGGTCAAGTCCGTTCGCAGCCACGGCAGACGTGTTCCCAAACGGCAATTCATCGATGGAGACGCCGGCACCATCTTCATAAATTGGATCCACTGTTGTGGACCACCCCCATTTTCATGTTTTCATGCTGACATAGCCATCGTTCTGGCTGCTACAGCGAAGCATACGCACCAAAGGGAATTCTACCCGGAACAAGTGGCTCGGGATTTCGATTTCGATGGGAACCCGAACATTAACCCTGCCGCCGTCCACACCCTGGCCGCCGGGGACTGGATCCGCAAAGGATTACCCTTGTGCCTCCTCGGCGCCGGGACAGGGAAATCTCCGCTGTTCATCGGCCTCGACACCGCTGCAGGTCACACCAGCATTTGTGTAGGAATTTTCGCTGCGGGCCAACGGGCGTGGGTGTCGCGGTGGGGGACCGGCTTACGGGCAGCCCCAAAGGGCAATTGCGGCGAAAGGGTACGCCCATGGTGGTGGAAGAGCGACCCGTGCGATAGTTGCGGAGTGAAACGGGGGAAATGGGTTGCAGGCGGGGCCCTCGGCGCGGTCATTGTCGTCGCGCTCGTTGTAGTGGGGGTTCGGGTCTGGGACGTCCATCAGATGACCTCTGACTGGGCGCTCTGGCCAAAGGAGGTGCCGTCGAAGGTCCAGTTCGCCAATCGTGACTACAAATGCGGGGCGAACCCGATGCCGAACACGCACTCTCTCGACGGATTGACCAAACGGGGAAAGACCGCGGGCGGAGCTGACATCTACTCAGCGTCGCCGGGAACACAAAGCGGCACAGCGACTTGGATCGTGATCATGACGGGCCAAGCCACCTACACCTGCGATCTCATGGGCGGCCCGTAACCGCAGCTGCGCAAATCCCAACATGTCTGGTGAGAGATCCCTCACCGAGATAGCTGCAGCCGAAAGAAATTGTTCCCGCCAATAGAAGCCCACTGCTTCTATTGGAAGCCTCTTGCCCCGGCGGTGAGTGTTGACAGCTGCGGGCTATAAGGCATCATCGGTGGTGTGTCGCTGAACGGGATGAGGGGCGCGCTGCTGTCAGAAATAGGAGCTAACCAATGGTGACGATGATCGGTACAGTGCACTCTATGGGGGGCGAGCCGCCGCGGCTGGAACGGGTGCTACTGCCGGCGCGGCATGAATTCGAGGTGACGGTCCCGGACGGCTCGGTGGTCCGAGGCTATGTAACCAGCTACGAGGTCTGGGATTCGTTTGTGCGGGTGAACGTGACTTTCATTGATCGTCCGCGGCGGAGGGAGCACAACGACGACGCGCTCGTTCTACGGCTCTCCGACGGCACATTCGCGAAATCGGTTCACGGGAACGGCGGCGGCAGCGACCGCTTCAGCGTCATGGCAACCGCGTTCGCCCGCCCGCTCGGCGCCCAGACTGCGACGCTCGGGCTCGGACGGTACCGGCGGAGACCCCCCACGCCTAGCATTGTCCAGAACCCGGGAGGCGCCATGCTGCTGCCCGCGATCCGAGCGAGGAGATGGTTTTCACACAGATCATGGACCTCTCGCTCCCGTAGCGGCCTGCATAGCGTCCGGTGAAGC
>NZ_DF952481.1:24143-32352 GCF_001263615.2 Arthrobacter sp. Hiyo1
TACACAACCTCACGAGGAAGAACAGCTAAGGAAGCTGACTATCCGGAAATTCACTACCGACAGTTTGACCGCGATGGCGGGGTCAAACTGTCGTGGTCGAGATCGCTGCGAACTCGTTCTCTTTCTGGGCTGCAAAATAGGGTCCGAAATCGTGCTTCCTGGAGTTTCGCATACCACCTGCCAACCTAAAGGGATCCTTCGAAGAGGCGAAGAGGCAATTCAGCAAGGCTTTGGATAGCCCCCTCTCCCATTGGGCCTTCGCGGTTGAGGTGTATGGCTTTCAACCCCGCGTTCCGGGCACCTTCCACATCGACCCGGTAGTTGTCTCCGATATAAAGGGTCTCGGCCGGTGACACATTCATGCTTCTGCAGGGCTGTAAGAACGCCTCTTGTGCCGGTTTGGCGTGGTTTGTAAGTTCGGAGCTGAATACCCGGTCTAGGAGGGGTTTGAGCCCTATTCTGTTAACTTTGGACGTTTGCTGGTCGTGGTTCCCGTTGGTGATGACGCCCACCGGCATGCCGATGGCCCGGAGGCTTTTCAATGCCGGCGCCGCGTCTGGAAAGGCCATCCAGGCGTCCTCGTAGGTCTCGAGGTACGTGGTGAACAACTCATCGATTCGGGTGTCAGTTTGGGGAACTGAGAGCCCGGCTAAGGGAAGGAACTGGCGGAGTCGCTCACGGCGCTGTTCCTGGAAAGTAAGTTCCTTTGCGAGGAACCGCTGGTAATTGGCTTCCTCGATTTGAAACCAGCAACGTGTCAGTTCGGTGGAACGCTCCGTTCCAAGATGGTGAAGGAGAGCGTCCACTCCGGCACGGGCGGATGACGGATGATCGAACAGAGTGTTGTCCAGATCGAATAGGACGGCTCGAATTTGCACCCGCCCAGCGTAGCCCGCTGTTCTTCAGTGTTTGTGACCGAAGGCTGGAGAGACCACCCCCGCTGCGGTGAATCGTCCGGGGATTGACTCAACGTCCGGTGAAGGATCGTTTACCGGGACGCCTCGAAAAGAATGAGGTCTGACCGACCGTTGTCGGCGGTCACTCCGCGAATCTCCGAGAATCGGGCGACCGGCCAGAAGTTGAGAGCCTCGTGCATCCTGATGGATGCAGTGTTGTGTTCGTTCGTGAAGTAGTACGCAGTCGAATCCCGGGACCAGATCCATTGCAATCTCGCCCGAGTGAGTGCGGAACCCATTCCTCGCCGGCGGAACCCTGGAGCGACTTCCACGCCACCGAGATAGTGGCCCGTTGGAGCGTTGCCATCGGGATTCGGGTGGAGATGCGTCTTGGCCACGCCGACGACTTCATCCTCTGTGACCGCCACCAAAACGACGCGGTCGCTCCTTATAGCGATCATCTCGCTGGTCCAACGTGTTCGTCTGCTGAAATCACAGATTGCAGTCACGTGTTCCAGGTCATCCAAGCTGGCTTCGCGGATCTGCACAGGCATAGCGTACTGGGCGAGCTGAACCCTCCGTTCGCCGCTGGCTCTCCGAAGATTAACAAGCGCACGGTTGAGGATCCTTGAGCGGGACGTTCTGAAGCTGGATGAAGTAAAGAGAGTAAGCCTGCGGTGGAGGACTTAGGGCGATATGAGTCGAACTGGGCGGCGGTTTACTCGACTTGAGATGTGGCGGCCAGGCCGGGCTTCCAGTTCCGAGGCGGGCTCCAACCTACCGGCGGTATATCGAGGGCCACACGCTGCCTTAAATTTCGGCGATCGCGAGCCCTTGAACGAAATAGTGCCGACAACCGAAGAACGGCGACCGTGATATAGATGACGAGTGTCAGACACAGGACGCTCATAGGAATGTAGAAGAACGGGCTTGATACTTTGGGCCGGGTCGATACTACGGTCGCGACGAGAGCAACGGCTTCCACAACGAAAATGGCCTTGAACAGCCAGAAGAAGTTCCAAAACCTATTCAAGTAATACAGGGAATCTCTACCGTATTTCCCCGAGGCTATCAGGCGATCGAAATATGTCAGTGCGCCGGGATCAGCGGCGGACGGTTTTGACGGTTCCAGAGAGGCCTCGGCTTGGTTGGGAATGGCATTATTCGGTTGACCGTCACGATACCAAATGCTCCGAGCTACGACTTGGCCAATTGGGCAAGATGATGTCCCGGCGAAGCATTCGGCGCGGGAGAGACAGGAAGCATGATCGGGTGAAGCGTCCCACAGGCCGTCTACATCTTCACGCTCGTCGTGAGGTTGGTCCGGTAGGGGATCCTTTTGCGTGCAGAGGATCGGCAGTTACCAGGTGGCGCGGATGACCTGGAGGACTTCGCTGAGTTCGAGGTTGTCACGCTTGCAGGTGTCGATGAGCTTTCGGGCGGCTCGGGCGACGTCTTTGGAAATGGCTGTGGCGTGTGGGCTGACCCGTGTGCCGGCTCCGATTCGAGTTTCAACGAGTTGTTCTTCTTCGAGTTGCTTGTAGACCTTGGCGACGGTGCCGGGGGCGACCCGGAGATCGGCGGCGAGTTGCCGGACTGATGGGAGGCGTTCGTTTGCAGCGAGTGCCCCGGTGGTGATGAGGCCGCGGATCTGGTCGTGTATCTGTTCTGCCGGCGTTCCGCCGGTCGTGGAAAGGGTGATGATCATGGCGCGGTCTTGATGGTGTGTTGCCGGGCCCTGGCGGTCCGGGGAACGGCCGTGAGTGCAACGCTAAGGCAGAGCACTGCGCCGAGGCACGTGGCCATGAAGCTGCTGGCGGAGAGGAAGGAGCCCAGTGCGGCGAACGGGGACCCCACGTTGATCACTCCGGCGTCGGTGGCGAGGCCTCCTCCAATCTGGATGTGCCAGCGAGTGAGCCGAGGATCGCGGCGAGGTGGAAGGCGATAGCGCCCGTGGTGAGCGCGGCGATGTTGCGGCTCCGGGTGCGGCGGATGGCGGCATCCTGTTCTCTGGCGTCGCCCAGCGGAGGGCGGGCAACCAGCGCCAGGCCTGCCCACGCGGTGCCGATCAGAACCATCAGCAGGGCCATCGCCGGAATCGAGTAGTACCAGCCGTAGATCGTGGTTCCCACCCTCATGGTGCCGATCTGGACAGTAAGCATGGTGTAGTTGCCGGCTTGGTCCGGGACAGATGCCAGCCCCGCCGCGAGCGAGAGGGCGACCGTGACAACAGCTATCGCCGTCAGGGCCACAGTCCAGCCTGACGACAGGAAAGTGAACGCCGTCCTGCGGGCGATACCTGCGGCTGACGCTGAAGGGTTGCGGCGGCCGGGGACACAGAGCACGGCCAACGCGACGAGCCCGGCAGCCAGCGGTATGAGGAATTGCGCCTCCTGAACACCCCTGCCCGCGTCCAGCCCCATCGCTGCGAGCAGCTGCGGGGTGATCCTCACGACCGAGTACGTGCAACTGACCACGGGCACCAGACCGCCGATGGCAGCGAGAACACCGGCCCGGCCGCGAAGCGGGGTGGTGCCGTGTCGCCGCGTCGCCAGCCAGACGCCGACTGCCACTACGCCGCCCAGGATCAGCGGCGACAATTCCCAAAGGATAATGATCCACTGCTGCACCGCGACCTCCACGTGTATCAATCAATTGACACGCAATGTATCAATCAACCGCTACACTCACAAGGCCCAACTCAGGAACATTGAGCGCACGGTTATTTCCAATTGCGAAAGTGCCGGCTCCGAGGCTGTTCGGCTTCAGGCAGGGTACACGGCAGCGGAGGTCCGCCAATGCGCGCCAAGTCCGTATCTGCCCGGGGCTGGAATCCGCTCGCGGCTTCAGAAACGTAGACGGCGGCGGGTAAAGCGCCCACCAAGTCAGAACGACTATTTCCGTTTCGACTTGGTGGATTTGGCGTCCGCTAAGGGATCCTCAACCGGGCACAGGGTAGGCAGGTCCTTATTCGGCGCCGGTGCGGACGCTTTCGGCCAGTTGTTCGTTCAGATTGAGCAGTTCCCGGAAGGGCACTGCCTTTCTTGCCGCAGTTGAGATGTTGCGGCCCTCTGCTGTGAAGAGGAATGGGTAGACGCTGATGCCTTCGTCTATAGACAGCCCTGAGACGTCGGCTTCCCATCTTGGCCAGCGCAGGTCACGGTAGAACTTCGCGGCCCCTGCGTTCAGCACCCACTCCATGAATGCTGTGTGGCCGGCTCGGAGGGGTGTCCATTCGAGAGTATCGGGACCCCAGTAGCAGACTTCGCCGCGCTGGGCGGGGAGATCATTGTGATTGATGGCGAAGACGCCTCCCAGGACGTCGTACGCGAAGACGAGGTGACCTGGCGGCACGGTGCGATGGCTTGGATCGCCGAGACCGTTCGCGGTCGCGAGGTCCTCAAGTCCCTCGGTGCCAGCGCCGAGGATGCGGAGCCATCCGTGATCGAGAACGAGTGCACCGCAGCTCGAAGCGATTGCTCCAAGCGTCGAGGCGGCCGTCACTTGTAAGCGGTAGAGCACGTTTTTGCTGGTGGCATCGTCTGCTGGGAGCACCTTGACGTCGACCGCTGCGTCGGCAAAGCGCGCCTTCAACATCGGCCACGCGGGAGTTTCGACGCCAAGAAGTTCATCCGCGGATTTTGCTGAAACCATGGGGTCGATCCTGCCATCTACGCAAACGCCTGGTAATGCTAAAGGTGAACCAGCGTCCGGTGGTGGCGCCGCCGCGGCAAGGGACGAGCGCCGGCCGGATCATGCCATGGCGCGTAGCTCGAACTCGTTGGGCACTCGGATGCTGGCTGTGCCGGCACGGCCGGAACCGGACTGGCTGACCAGGACGTTTCCGCCGCCGTCACCGACCAGCCAGAACGTCATTATTGATCCCGGCCGGGCGCTGGCAAAGCCGGGCAGGTCCGTGGCCGTCCCCGAGAGCAGGAACGTGCGCTCCTTGCCTTCCGCGTCCACTGCCCATAGCCGCGAGGTGATGATGCCCCGGTAATGGGTACGCGAGACGAACCGGGCTGTCACTTCCCGCCATGGACGGTCCCCACCGGTCTTGCGGACCCGCCGGAAACGCACGGCGACGAAGAGCAGATACGCGGAAGCCCAGAGGACCGGCAGCGCAAAAACCGTGGCAGGAAGCCAGATGTCGGCCCACAACGGCCCGTCATAGCCGATGATATGGACCGAGTTTTGGTCAACGGGATCCACGGCTACAGTGACGTTGTCGCCGCCGGGCGGCAGCCCGCTGCAGGGCGCGTAGCCGGAGAACATGACGGTGCGCGGAGGTTCCGCGGAGGCGAGCCGGAGGTAGACGTCGCAGTGTTGGCCTTTGGCGTAGTACTCATGGGTGCGCACCACAGTTGCCCCGGTGCGCGGCCAGTCTTCATGAAATGGCCTTGTCACGGCCCAGAAACCCACGGCCCACAGCAGGACCGTCGCCGCAGCCAACGCAACGGCCACCCGGAGCCGTCTTAGGAACCGACGGCGCAGCCCCGATTCAACCCAGGCCGGTCCATTCCCGGACGGACGGCCATCGGAAATAAGAGACAGATCTTCCGTCAGTGGAAGGATCTCCGGTTCGCCGTTGGCGCTAATACTCATGCCCAGATCGTCTCAGACGGCGACTGCCGCTAGGTCCACGACATCCTTGCGTCGCAGCTGCCGTTCGCAAACGAACGTTCGCGAGACAGCGAGGACATGTCAACGGAAAACGGCGAGTGAATGTGAGTGCCCTTTTGACGGTTCTCTGTGTGCGCTCAGTGGGCGGCTGGGCTGCCCGTAAGCCGGTGGTTCAGCGGACGCCCTTGCGCCCTATAGGGGATGCTCAAATGAGACTGGCCGGCGCTCTGCGCTGGACGGGCCGTCTGTGAAAGTCGTCGGGCCCTGAGCTCTGGGTCTGTATCCGCTGAGGTCGGTGATTATTGCGTGGTCGTGTTTATGCTGTCTGCATGGGTAGCTGGGGTACGGCGATTTTTTCCGATGACGTGGCCGCTGATGTGCGTGCGGACTGGCGGGAAGGGATCCTCGACCGAGTCCCTCCCGAGGAACTGACGGCAAAGCTCATCAATTCTTATGCGGCGCAGGCGGACGACACGGACGACGGTGTGGTGTTTTGGCTTGCCTTGGCCGCGGCCCAGCACGAGACCGGTCGACTCCGTCCCGACGTGCGGGACACGGCACTGGACATCCTTGACCGCGGAGGCGACGTTACCCGCTGGGAAGAGGAGGACCCTGGCCTGGCGAAACAGCGGCAGCAAGTGCTGGAGAGGCTACGGAAGAAGCTGGCCGGACCGCAGCCGGCACCGAAGCGTTTGAAGCGTCCGGTGCCGCACGGTGTGGCGTTTGACGTCGGTGATGCTGTGCTGCTGCGGTCTCCGGGCGGTAAGCGCGCGATCGTGGTCGTGGTAGGGCATAAACCCGGCTGGCCAAAAGGCACCGAAAACCCGGTAGTGGAACTGCTGCTATGGGATGACGCAGGAGAGCTGCCGACGCGAGAGTTCATGGCCACCGCACCGCCCCTGTTTACCGACAGCGAAGTCCCCAATCCTTTCAGGCAGGGACCGGCCAGGATACGGCCGGAACTGTTCAGTGTCCTCACAGCGCAGAAAGCCTCAGCGTTCAGCGCGGACATCGGTGAGGTGATCGCCAACGGCATTCCCCGGCCTCCGGCGGGCGAATACCGCGACGGGTCCGTAATGAGTGGCGACGTCATCGTGTCCGGGGTTCAATGGAGATGGTTTGGCGTATTCATGGACCAACCCCGTTACGAGGCGATGCGTGAACTGACGCGTGCCCACACGGGCCCGCGGAGGAAACGGTGGACGGACCTCTTCAAAAAAGGTGACCTCTCATAAACCGCGAGGCCGTCCGCAACGAGAATGGCCCACCGGGCCCGCCTGCAAAAAGCCAGCTCAACGTTCGGCTGACGGGCACCAAGGATACGGTGATCGATCCCCTCAGCGCGTAAGGGGATCCCCTAATGGACAGCAAAAGATCTGGCCGGGGCCTGTCAGAACAGGGTGTCCCGGACGCGCAGTGGCCGGTAGCCGGTGGGTCCGAGTTGGGCCAGTTCACCCTCGATATCAACCTCGATCGCGCCGAAGAAGTTGATGTTCTCGCTGTGTGCCGGAGAGATATGTGCCAGCACCTCCTCGTCGATCCGCCGCCCGGATCGACGCATCGATTCCACGGCGAGACCGTAGTATTCGGTCGTCCACGCCACGACTGAGTTGGTCACGAGCGTGAGGCACCATGCCTGTTCTGTCTGTTGTTCCAGGTGCCGGCCCCGGATGACGCCCTCGTGGGCGTAGAGCAGATCCCGTTTCAGGGCGTGCAGCGACTCGCCTTTGTTGAGCTGGCGGGAGATCCGGCGCCGGTACTCGGGGTCAGCCAGGTAGCGGGCAGCGTAGATGGTCCTCCTCGCCGACCCGTACTCCTTCAACGCCGCCGCCAATGCGTTCTGCCGCCCCGAGGCGGATAGCTTGCCCACCAGCAACGACGCGGTGGCGTGCCCGAATTTCAGTGACCCTGCCACACGCAACATATCGTCGTAGTGTTCGGCGATCAGATCGGTGTTCAGCTTGCGTGTCAGCAGCGACCCGGTGTTCGGGAAGTCGGCTTCGACCTGCGCACGGGGCCCCACCCGGTTTAGGGTGATCTTGCCCAGGTCCCGTATGCGCGGAGAAAGCTGGAGTCCCAGCAGATCGAACAAAGCGAAGTTCACCAAAGTCACCCCGTGTGTATCCGTTGCATGCTCGGTGATGGGAATGTCGGTTGCGTTGCCCAGAATTTCGTCGAGGACGTAGTGGGCTTCGCGCTTGGTCGCGACGATGATCTTCGTGCCATAGGTGGTGTGCTGATCGGTCACGTGCGTGTACGTTGAAAGCCCTTCGTTCGCGAAGTACCGGCTCATTGCCCTGGCCGTGATGGACTTCCCCCGTGTCGGGAACCGCTGGCCGTCCGATGAAGACAGGGTGCCGGTGCCGAAGACCGGGGTCAGCGGCAGCTTTTGGTGATAGCTGATGATCGCAAGGTTCGCTGCGCGCAGCGTTTCTTCCCGGACGTACCACTCCGCAGTCCAGGCCAGAACGTCATAGGGAATACCGCAGGCATCGGCCATCCGCGTCAGGCCAAGGTTGGTCGAGTGCGCCAGGAGCACCGCGATCAGATTCCGCTTCAGCTCCGGGCTGCGGGCCTGTTTGCCCCCTGCGTGGGTGAAGAAGCCCAGAAAACCTGTGCGTTTGTCCAGTTCGATCAGCAGAGACACGATCGGCGCGAAAGGCAGCATCTCGGTCAGCTCTGTCTTGAGT
>NZ_DF952482.1:0-4617 GCF_001263615.2 Arthrobacter sp. Hiyo1
TTAAGAGGTGGGCCGGGGCACGATCCTAGTAACCTAGGAACCGCATCCCTCAACGCCGCGCCCGGCTTTGCCGCGTTCGCGCGCCAGACTGAATGGACTTCCTGTGACCACACCCCGCGTCCACATTGCCACGGACCACGCCGGCATGGAGCTCAGCGCCCACCTCGTAAGCCACTTGACCGCCAAAGGCTACGACGTCGTTGACCACGGCCCCAAGGTGTACGACGCCCTCGATGACTACCCTTCGTTCTGCATCAACGCGGCTGCCGCGGTGGTCGCCGACCAAGAGGCCGGCGTTCACGCATTGGGCATCGTCCTGGGCGGATCCGGCAACGGCGAACAAATCGCCGCGAACAAGGTCAAGGGTGTCCGGGCCGCGCTCGCCTGGAACCTTTCGACCGCAAAGCTTGCCCGGGAGCACAACGACGCCAACGTGGTTGCCGTCGGCGGCCGCCAGCACACCGTCGAGGAAGCCACCGAACTGATCGAGGCCTTCCTGGAAGAACCGTTCAGCAACGACGAACGCCACGTGCGCCGCATCGGAAAAATCGCTACCTACGAGAACACCGGCGAAATCGTTGCCTAATGCCTGAAGGGCATTCCATCCATCGCCTGGCGCGCCAGTTCCAGGATGTTTTCGCCGGCCACGTGCTGGAAGTCTCCAGCCCCCAGGGCCGTTTCACCGCGGGTGCGGCGCTTTTGGACCGCCACGAACTGCTCGAAGCGACGGCGCACGGCAAGCAGCTCTTCCTCCGTTTTGACCACGGGGTGCTCCTGCATGTCCATCTGGGTCTCTACGGTGCGTGGAGCTTCGGTGGCGATGAATCCTTCACCGGGGCCTCGAGCATCGGGGCTCCGCGGCGGATCGGCGAACGGGAGAGTTTCTCGCCGGAAGCAGAGCAAGGTGCCGGCAAAGGGGGCGCCAGAAGCTACGCGGGTCCGCCTGAGCCCGTGGGTGCCGTCCGCGTTCGCCTCATTTCAGCGAACGGCTGGGCGGATCTCAGGGGCGCTACGACGTGCGCAGCGATCACCGATGCGGAGGCCGCTGCCGTCCTGGCGCGCCTGGGTCCGGATCCTCTCCACAACCGGCCCGACGATCGCGACGAGTTCGTCCGCCGCTTGCTGCGCCGCAAGACCGCCGTCGGGCTCCTCCTCATGGACCAGGCAATCGTGGCCGGAATCGGCAATATCTATCGCGCGGAAGTGCTGTTCCGCCAGCGCGTTGATCCGTGGACCCCGGGCAGCTCTCTGGGCGCCGAAACCGCCGGACGACTGTGGGATGACACCGTGGCGGCGATGTCCGACGGCGTCCGTGACGGGCGGATTGTTACGACCCCATCGGCTTTGTGGAGCGGCGGGAACGCCGGAGCGCTCGACGGCGAGGCGCACTTTGTCTACAAGCGGCACGGACAGCCGTGCCGGCGATGCGGCGAAACAGTGGGACTGGCCGAGATCGGTGCGCGCAAACTCTATTGGTGCCCCGGCTGCCAGAACTGAAGTGCGCCTTTGGCGGGCGCAAACAGGCGGAAACACGAACAGGCGGAAACACGAAGGGCCCCTCATGGAGGGGCCCTTCGTTCTGTGGAGGGGACGACGGGAATCGAACCCGCGTAATCAGTTTGGAAGACTGAGGCTTTACCATTAAGCTACGTCCCCGCGCAAGGCTGCATGGTCTCTACGAATCTATCAGAGGGTTCCGTGCATCTTTCCGGTGGCTGTTGAAGCCGGATATAACTAAACCTAATTCAGGGGCCAAGTGTCAAATGTGCATTCTCCGGCGAGATGCCCGTAGACTGTCCTGTGCATTCACGGGGTGTAGCTCAGCTTGGCTAGAGCGCCTGCTTTGGGAGCAGGAAGTCGCAGGTTCAAATCCTGTCACCCCGACTCTGTGTGCCTGTTCCGGTCCGGAACGCGGCAGAACCCCATCCCACAAAACCAGGAGTACTTAGACTGTGAAGAGCGCTGTCGAGAACCTCACCGCCACGCGGGTCAAGCTCAACGTTGAGGTTCCCTTTGAGGAACTGAAGCCGAGCATCGATGCCGCTTACAAGACCGTTGCTTCGCAGATCCAGGTTCCCGGGTTCCGCAAGGGCAAAGTTCCCTCCAAGCTGGTTGACCAGCGCGTTGGCCGCGGCTACGTCCTGGAGACCGCCATCAACGATGGCCTCAACGGCTGGTACCAGGCTGCCGTCCAGGAAGCCGGCCTCCGTCCGCTGAGCCGTCCCGAGGTTGAGATCACCGAGGTTCCGGACCCGTCCTCGACCGACGGTGAACTGAAGTTCCAGGTTGAGATCGACGTCCGTCCCGAGGTTGAGCTCCCCGACTACGCCGGCATCAAGGTAGAGGTTGCCGCAGCCGATTCCTCCGACGCCGACGTCGACAAGGCCCTCGACGAGCTCCGCGGCCGCTTCGGCACGCTGAAGTCCGTTGACCGCCCGGCCGCCGATGGTGACTTCCTGACCATCGACATCACCGCCACGATCGACGGCGCTGAGATCGACTCCGCCACCGGCCTGTCCTACCAGGTTGGCGCAGGCACCATGCTTGAAGGCCTCGATGAGGCCGTCACCGGCCTTTC
This sequence comes from Arthrobacter sp. Hiyo1, assembly GCF_001263615.2. NCBI lineage: Bacteria > Bacillati > Actinomycetota > Actinomycetes > Micrococcales > Micrococcaceae > Arthrobacter > Arthrobacter sp. Hiyo1. Next base: position 2,579 of record NZ_DF952482.1, read on the forward strand.
TGCCGAAGAAGAAGCAATCTTCGACACCACCCTGGTTGGCGGCGAGCACGCCGGCGAAGCAGCCCAGGTCAAGGTTGTTGTCAAGACCGTCAAGGAGCGCGAGCTTCCTGAGGCCAACGACGACTTCGCCCAGTTGGCATCCGAGTTCGACACCCTCGCCGAACTGCGTGAAGACCTTGCCAAGCAGGCCGCTGAGTCCAAGGTCGTCGGCCAGGGCGTCGAAGCCCGTGACAAGGTCCTGGACAAGCTCGTGGAGCTCATCGAGGTTCCGGTTCCGGACTCTGTAGTCGAAGAGCAGCTCGAAGCGCACTTCAACCCGGAGAACGCCCACGGTGAAGGCGATCACGACACCGAGGAACACCGCGCCGAGGTCAAGGCCAACACCGCCCGCGCCTTCCAGAACGAGATCATCCTTGACGCCATTGCCGACAAGGAAGAAGTGAGCGTCAGCCAGAACGAGCTGATCGACTACATCGTCACCACGGCAAGCCAGTACGGCATGGACCCGAACCAGTTCGCCCAGATCATCGATCAGAGTGGCCAGGTTCCCATGATGGTTTCCGAGGTCCGCCGCCGTAAGGCTCTCGCAGTTGTCCTCGGCCAGGCCGAGGTTGTCGACTCCGAGGGCAACAAGGTCGACCTCAGCGACTTCGTGCGCCCCGCAGGCGAAGAGGCCTCCGTCGAGGAAGCCGAAGAGGCAGCTGTTGTTCCGAGCGACGACCCCGCCGCAGTGAAGTTCTAGTTTCAACTCAAGCCGCCCCCGGATCATAGATCCGGGGCGGCTTGGTTTAAGCCCCGGAACCGTGCAAAGTACGCCCTTCCGCAATCGTGCGCCGTCAGCGAACAGCGCGATTTGGGAGAACAAATCGCCGTGGAAAACGGTTAGTGTCCAAGTAGTGAAGATCAGGGATGGCAAGTTCAGCAATGGCCCTGTCACCAGCGAGAGGTAAGTACTTATGTCACAGCACGCAGAGGCCCCCAGGATGGCAACCGTCGATCCAGCGGCCCAGGACAACTACATCTACAACCGCCTGCTGAAAGAGCGCATCATCTGGCTCGGATCCGAAGTCCGTGACGAAAACGCCAACGCGATCTGCTCCCAGCTCCTCCTCCTCTCGGCTGAAGACCCTGAGAAGGACATCTACCTCTACATCAACTCGCCTGGCGGCTCCGTGACCGCGGCATGGCTATCTACGACACCATGCAGTTCATCCCGAACGACGTCGTGACGGTTGCCACCGGCCTCGCGGCCTCCATGGGCCAGTTCCTCCTTTCCTCGGGCACCAAGGGCAAGCGCTACGCCACGCCCAACGCCCGCATCCTGATGCACCAGCCTTCCGGCGGCATCGGTGGCACGGCGTCGGACATCAAGATCCAGGCGGAGCTGATCCTTCACATGAAGAAGGTCATGGCCGAGCTGACAGCCGAACAGACCGGACAGACCGTGGAGACCATCCTCAAGGACAACGACCGCGACAAGTGGTTCACGGCCACCGAAGCGCTCGAGTACGGCTTCTTCGACAAGATCTCCGCCCACGCAGGCTCTGTGGCCGGTGGCGGCGGAACGGCCAACTCGTCGAATTCCGAGAAGTAACCGGCACCAAGAAACATTCAGATCAGGAGCAATGAAAATGAACTACAACTTTGGATGGTCTGCCGGTAATCTCCCGTCCAGCCGCTACGTCCTCCCGCAGTTCGAGGAGCGCACGCCCTACGGCTTCAAGCGCCAGGACCCGTACACGAAACTCTTCGAGGACCGCATCATCTTTCTCGGTGTGCAGGTTGACGACGCTTCTGCCGACGACATCATGGCCCAGCTGCTGGTGCTCGAGTCCACGGACCCGGACCGCGACATCACGTTGTACATCAACTCGCCGGGTGGCTCGTTCACGGCCATGACGGCGATCTACGACACGATGACGTACATTCGTCCGGAGATCCAGACCGTGTGCCTCGGCCAGGCGGCCAGCGCGGCGGCTGTGCTGCTCGCGGCAGGTACGGCGGGCAAACGCCTCGCCCTGCCCAACGCCCGGGTCCTG
>NZ_DF952482.1:8167-10932 GCF_001263615.2 Arthrobacter sp. Hiyo1
TGGACCGAACCCGTGCGCCACCAGCTCCAGACCTCTTCGGTGGCGAAGGGCAGGAACGGCGCGAACAGCCGCAACAGCGCATCCAGCGTGGTGGCAAGGGCAGCAAGCACGGATGCCTGCTCGGTCTCGCCGGCCGCACCGTAGGCGCGATCCTTGATGAGCTCCACGTAGTCGTCCGTGAACTGCCAGAAGAACGATTCCGTGATCTGCAGGGCGCGGGCGTAGTCGTAGTTGTCGAACGCCTTGGTGGACTGTGCCACGACATCGGCCAGCTGCGCGAGCAATGCCCGGTCTAAGGGGTTGCTCAGGACGGAAAGGTCCGCGCCGACCACCGAGTTCTCCGTGGCGCCCAGGTTCAACACGAACTTGGAGGCATTGAGCAGCTTGATGGCCAGGCGGCGCCCGATCTTCATCTGGGCGATCTCGTAGGCGGTGTCGGCGCCGAGCTTGGCCGAGGCGGCCCAGTAACGGACGGCGTCGGAGCCGAATTCGTTCAGGACGTCGGTGGGAACAACCACGTTGCCTTTGGACTTGGACATCTTCTTGCGGTCCGGGTCCAGGATCCAGCCCGAGATGGCGGCGTGCTTCCACGGCGCGCTGTCCTGCAGGGCATCTGCCCGGACAGCCGAGGAGAAGAGCCAGGTGCGGATGATGTCGTGGCCCTGCGGCCGGAGGTCGAAGGGGTAGACCTTGCCGAACAGTTCCTCGTCACGGCTCCAGCCGCCCACGATCTGCGGGGTCAGCGAAGACGTGGCCCAGGTGTCCAGGACATCCGCGTCGCCGATGAAGCCATTGGGCTGCTCGCGCTGGGACTCGTCGAAGCCGGGGGCCGCGTCCGCCGCAGGGTCCACGGGAAGGGACTCGTCGGACGGCAGGATCGGGTTCTCGTAGTCCGGGTAGCCCTGGGCATCCAGCGGGTACCAGGCGGGGATCGGCACACCGAAGAAGCGCTGGCGTGAAACGAGCCAGTCACCGTTCAGCCCGGAAATCCAGTTCTCGTAGCGGGAACGCATGAACGACGGGTGGAATTCGATCTCGTGTCCGCGCGCGATCAACCGCTCGCGGCGGTCCTCGTCCCGTCCGCCATTGCGGATGTACCACTGGCGCGAGGTGACAACTTCAAGGGGCTTGTCGCCCTTCTCGAAGAAGTTCACGGGTGCGTGATCTTCTTGGGCTCGCCATCCAGCAAATCGGCGGCGGCGAGAAGCTCGACCACCGCCTCCTTGGCAGAGAACGCAGTCTTGCCTGCGATCGCCGCGTAGGCTTCCTTGCCGGCGTCGGTGGTGATCCACTCGGGTGTCTCGGCGATGATGCGGCCGTCGCGGCCCATGATGGCGCGGGTGGGCAACTGCAGCTCGCGCCACCAGGTGACGTCGGTCAGGTCGCCGAAGGTACAGACCATGGCGATGCCGGAACCCTTGTCCGCCTTGGCGAGCGGATGGGCTTTGACCTCGAGTTCGACGTCGAACAGGGGAGACGTGACGGTCTTGCCGAACAGCGGCTGGTAGCGCTCGTCGTCGGGGTTCGCCACCAACGCGGCGCACGCGGCGAGGAGTTCCGGACGTGTTGTCTCGATGTAGATCTTCTCGCCGTCAGCGGTGAAGAAAGGGTAGCGGTAGTACGCGCCGGCAACCTCGCGGTCCTCGAGTTCGGCCTGCGCGACGGCGGTACGGAACGTCACGTCCCACAGGGTGGGGGCCTCGGCCATGTAGGCGTCACCGGCGTTCAGGTTCGCGAGGAAGGCACGCTGGGACACCGCACGGGAGGTGTCGTCGATGGTGCGGTAGGTGAGGTCCCAGTCAACGGACAGGCCGAGTGTCTGGAACAGGTTCTCGAAGACCTTTTCGTCTTCGACGGCGAGTTCCTCGCAGAGTTCGATGAAGTTCTGGCGCGAGACGACGTCGAAATCGCGCTGGTTCTTGGCCGGCTGTGCCGGCGGGCGGTAGTCGGCGTTGTAGGGAATGGCGGGATCGCAGCGAACGCCGTAGTAGTTCTGGACGCGGCGCTCGGTAGGCAGCCCGTTGTCGTCCCAGCCCATCGGGTAGAAGACGTTCTTGCCGGTCATGCGCATGTAGCGGGCCTGGACATCCGTCTGCGTGAACGAGAACATGTGGCCCACGTGGAGCGAACCGGATGCGGTGGGCGGGGGAGTGTCGATCGAGTAGACCTGCTCCCGGGTGGTGTCCGGGTTGAACTTGTAGGTTCCTTCGTCCAGCCAGCGCTGCGTCAGGGCAGCCTCGAGGCCTTCAAGGGCCGGCTTGTCGGGAACGTTGATGGGGGCGGTGGCGGGCGTGTCTGTACCCTGCGTTGATTCAGCCATGGGCCAATTGTTTCATGGCGCCCTTTGTTCCGCGGCACGCAGGGGTGCAGTAGCATGCGGGCCATGACGGAACTCAAGGACGTTTTGGTTATCAGGCGCATCTATGACGAAGCAGCGGACGACGACGGCTACCGGGTTCTGGTCGACAGGCTGTGGCCGCGAGGGGTATCCAAAGAACGCGCCCACCTGGATCTCTGGCTCAAGGAGATCGCTCCCTCGCCGTCCCTCCGTACCGAGTTTGCCATATGGAGGAGCGATTCGAGGACTTCCGCCGCTCGTACCAGGCTGAGCTGGAACAGAATCCCGCCGTGGAGCAGCTGCTGGAGCTGGCGGCCGCGGAAAAGCGCGTCACGCTGCTCTACGCGCCAGGGACCCTGAAATCAATCACGCCCGCGTCCTGCTGGAGTTCCTGCTGGGCGCCGGGAAGACGGACATATGACTACGC
>NZ_DF952483.1:0-2993 GCF_001263615.2 Arthrobacter sp. Hiyo1
CTCCGGCGGAAGCCCGGGAAGCGGCCAGCCCCTTCGCGTAGATGCCACCGAGGCCAATTTCCAGGACCTCGTCCAGCTCTCCGCGCAGATTCCCGTCCTTTTCCTCTTGTGGTCCAATCGCTCCTTGGAGGCCTCGACCCTCCTTCATAGCCTCGAAGGCGTCGTCGAAAGCTACGCCGGCAAAGTGGTGCTGGCCGCGGCGGACGTGGACGCGTTCCCGCAGCTTGCGCAGGCATTTCAGGTCCAGGCTGTCCCCACCGCCGTCGCGGTCCTGAAGGGCCAGCCCGTGCCGCTCTTCGAGGGGCCCGCGTCGGACCAGGAAATCCGTGCCCTCATCGATGAACTCCTCAAGGTGGCCGAAGCCAACGGCGTAACGGGCAGCATCGGCGCTGGCCCCGCTGCTGCGGAGGCCCCTCCTTTGCCGCCGCTGCACCAGGCAGCCTTCGACGCCATTGAAGCGGGGGATTACGCCGCCGCCGCCAGTGCCTACCGCCAGGCGCTGGCCGAGAAACCGGCTGACGCCGAGGCGAAGGCCGGACTTGCCCAGGTGGAACTCATGGGCAGGATTGAGCTCCTGACGGCAACGGATGCCGAAGCCATGCGTCAGCGTGCGGCGGAGGAGCCGGACGATATCGAAGTACAGCTCACAGTGGCCGACCTCGACATCTCGGGCGGACACATCGAGGACGCGTTCAACCGCATCATCGCATTCATTGGCCGCAACTTCGGGCCCGAGCGCGAGACGGCTCGTGTGCGCCTGCTGGAGCTGTTCGACGTCGTCGGCATTGCGGACCAACGCGTTGCCAAGGCCCGGCAAGGTCTGGCGCGGGTCCTCTTCTAATGACGCAGCCGGCGTTGTTCAGTCCGCTTCAATTGCGCTCCTTGACGTTGCCGCATCGCGGCTGGGTTTCCCCGATGTGCCAATACAGCTGCTCGCCCGACGGCGGGGGCGGCGTGCCGAACGATTGGCACCTGGTGCATCTTGGAGCGTTTGCCACGGGCGGCGCGGCGCTCATCCTCACCGAGGCGTCGGCCGTCAGCCCGGAGGGGCGGATCAGCCCGCGGGACGCCGGACTGTACACGGACGAGCAAGCGGGCGCCTGGGAGCGGATTGTGGACTTCGTCCACCGCAACAGTGCGGTGGGCGGCAAGATCGGCGTCCAACTGGCGCACGCCGGCCGCAAGGCTTCCACCTATTGGCCTTTCGCGGAAGAGAGCGGATCGGTAGCGGAGTCCGACGGCGGGTGGGTTACCCGCGGCCCCGGAGTTGAGGCCTTCGCCGGGCTTGCAGCTCCTCGCGCCATGAGCGAGGCGGACATCCACGCCGTGATTTCGGATTTCGCCGCGGCGGCCGGACGGGCTGTGGACGCCGGGTTCGACACGGTGGAGATCCACGGCGCGCATGGCTACCTCCTGCACCAATTCCAAAGCCCGCTCATCAATAAGCGCGAGGATTCCTGGGGAGGCAGCGAGGCGGCACGAAACCGCTTGATGCTTGCGGTCGTTGACGCCGTCCGTGCGGTCATTCCGGATTCGATGCCGTTGCTGCTGCGGATTTCCGCCAGTGATTGGGCCGAGGGCGGCATCGACATTGACGCCTCGGTGCGTCTCGCGAGGGCCGCGGCCGAGCGCGGCGTGGACTTGGTGGACGTCTCCAGCGGGGGTGCGGTGGCCCATCAGCGGATCAAGGCCGGCCCGGGATACCAGACGGGATTCTCCGAACAGATCCGGCGCGAAGCGGGAGTTCCCACCGGAGCCGTCGGATTCCTGACATCCTCAGGACAGGCCGAACACACTGTAGCTACGGGCCAAGCCGACGGTGTATTCATGGCACGGGCAGCCCTCCGCGATCCGCACTGGTGGCTCCGCGCGGCATTTGAACTCGGCTTCCCCTTGGATTGGGCGCCGCAGTATCAGCGCGCGGTTCCACGGCACAGCTTCTAGGAGCTAGTCCTTTGGGATGAGGCGGATCCGTAAAGGCGCCCCGTAGTTCCCCCTCCGGGACGACCCCTGGCACGGCCCCCGGGGCTAGGCTGACTGCATGACTGTCCAGCTTCCCGGTTCCCCTCCCACATCCCCGGTGCCCGCCTTGGCCCTGCGCGGACTGGCGAAACGCTTCGGCGGCAAAATCGCCGTCGACGGCATCAGCCTGGACGTCCCGTCCGGCTCCTTCTACGGCGTCGTTGGTCCCAATGGGGCGGGCAAGACCACCACGTTGTCCATGGCCACCGGCCTCTTGCGGCCGGATTTCGGGACGGCCTACATCCACGGCGTGGATGTGTGGACGAAGCCGCTCGAAGCCAAGAAGCTGATGGGGATACTGCCCGACGCGTCCGCCTCTTCGACCGCTTGACGGGTGAGCAGCTTGTTACTTACGCCGGCTTGCTCCGCGGCATGGACAGGGACGTCGTTGCCCAAAGGGTGGGGGAGTTGATGGCCGCCCTGGATCTCAGCGCCGACGCCGGCACCTCGTGGTGGACTACTCCGCCGGCATGACGAAGAAGATTGCCCTCGCGTCGGCGCTCATCCATGCGCCCAGGCTGCTGGTGCTGGACGAGCCCTTTGAGTCCGTGGATCCCGTCTCGGCAGCCAATATCAGGGGAATTCTTGACAACTATGTGGCCTCGGGAGGGACGGTCATCGTCTCGAGCCACGTCATGGACCTTGTGCAGCGCATGTGCGACCACGTAGCCGTCGTGGCTGCCGGCAGGGTCCTCGCCGCCGGTACCGTCGACGAGGTCCGCGATGGCGCCACGCTCGAGGACCGCTTTGTGCAGCTCGTGGGCGGCGGAAACCAGACGGGGGGCCTGGAATGGTTGCGCACCTTCTGAGCCTGAAGTGGCGGCTCCTGCTGAACGGCTTTCGGCGCAGCCCCGGCCAGCTTGTGGGAATCGCGATCGGAGGGCTCTATGCGCTGGGGGTCGTCGCGACCCTCGTGGTGACGCTCGTCGCCCTGCGGTGGGCCGACGCCGAGACGGCCCACACCGCCGTCG
>NZ_DF952483.1:6425-9229 GCF_001263615.2 Arthrobacter sp. Hiyo1
CTGACAAGCGCCTCAGTGAAGTGCGGCGCACCGTGCCCGACGCCGGCGGTCTGGTGATTGCCACGGATCACGACGACGCCCGCGCCTACGCCGGTCAGCTCAAGAAGATCACGGGTCAGTCGCCCACCGTGATCCTGTCCGATGATTCCAAGGCTTCGCACAAGATCGAGGAGTTCACCGCCAGCGACAAGCGCTGGATGGTGGCCGTCCGCATGGTGTCCGAAGGCGTCGACGTCCCCAGGCTTTCGGTCGGCGTCTACGCGACGTCCACCTCCACGCCGCTGTTCTTCGCCCAGGCCGTGGGCCGCTTCGTCCGTGCCGCAAACGCGGGGAAACGGCGTCGGTCTTCCTGCCCTCCGTGCCACCCCTCATGGCCTTGGCCAACTCCATGGAAGCCGAGCGGGACCACGCGCTGGACCGGCCGGAGAAGGAAGATCCGGACGGCCTCTTCAACCCCGAAGAGAGCCTGATGGCTGAGGCCAACCGCGAAGAGAAGGCCTCGGACTCCCTGGAGAAGGGCAAATTCGAGGCCCTCGATTCGCAGGCATCCTTTGACAGGGTGCTGTTCGACGGCGGCGAATTCGGTACGGGAGCCGATATCGGCTCCGAGGACGAACTTGATTTCCTCGGGATCCCCGGGCTGCTCGACGCCGAACAAGTGGGAACGTTGCTCCGGCAGCGGCAGCATGACCAGCAGTCGAGGAAGAAACGCCAATCTCCGTTGGCTGCCGCGGCGTCACCCGCGGTTCCGGACCACCGCATGCTGATGGACCTGCGCAATGAGCTCGCAAAAAACGTCGCGGCCTGGTCGGCCCGTACCGGCACCCCGCACGGCGTCGTCCACAACAAGTTGCGCGAAGTGTGTGGCGGACCGGCAGTCGCGCAGGCGAACGAGGAGCAATTGCAGTCGCGCCTGCGCAAGCTCCAGGATTGGTTCATCGGACGGAAGTAGAAGTGCTTGGCAGGGCTCCTGCCCTTAGCGCTGCCCCAGCTCGACGCCGTTTTCTTCCAGTTCCGCGTAGGTCTCGTCAAGATCTTCCGCGATTCCGGCGGTGAGTTCACCGATCACCGTCACCGAGTAGCCCGCCTGCACGGCGTCCAGCGCGGTGGCCCTGACGCAGTAGTCGGTCGCGATTCCCACCACGACGACTTCTTCCACTCCGTGGCTCTGCAGCCAGTCATCGAGCCCGAGGGCGTCCTCATCCAGCTCGACGGAGGGGACTGCACCGGGCGCGAGTTCGCCCATGGGCACTTCGTCTTCGGGCGCCAGGACTCCTTCGAATCCCGAGTAGGCGGCCGTGTACTGTCCCTTGCGGAAATAGGCCTGGACGTATTCGGCGTCGAGATCCGGGTGGAGCTCCGCGCCCTTGCTCCCGGCGCGGCAATGCGGCGGCCAACTGTCCACGAAGTCCGGAGTTTCCGAAAAATGGCTGCCCGGGTCCACGTGCCAGTCCTGCGTAGCCACGACGTGGTCGAAGTGCTGATGGTTCGCGTCCAGGTATTCGCTGATAGCAGCCGCCGTGGCGGCGCCACCTTCCACGGCGAGGGAGCCGCCTTCGCAGAAATCGTTCTGGACGTCCACGATAATCAGGGCACGGGACATTCAGTCCTCCTCATAGACGGTGGGGATTGCCGGCTCACCGCGCTGCAGCCTGCGCACTACTGGAGGCAATTCGGCCATGGTGGCAGCGTGGCGTTCCTGTGCCCGGACTACGCCCTCGTGTCCGGTCCATCCCGGGAGCAGCTCACCGTTCTTGATGAATTGCTGGAGCAACTGGCGGTCGTTACCATCGTCTTCCGGGCGGTGTCCGATGCCTACGATCTCCTGGGTTGCGATGCCGAGTTCGTTGAGCTTGCGCAGGGCGTATTTGCGGCCGCCCACGCTGGCCTTGTTCTTGGCTACCTTGGCCACGGGCACGAATTCCCCGGCATCGTTGGTCCGGCTGACGAGCTTGTAGACCATGCTGGCGGTGGGCGCTCCCGATCCTGTGACCAGGGAGGTGCCCACGCCGTACACATCCACCGGGGCCGATTGCAGGGCCGCGATCGCGTATTCATCGAGATCCGAGGTGACGACGATCCGGGTGTTGATGTTGCCGAGGTTGTCCAGCAGCTCGCGGACCCATTGGGCTTGGGCCACGAGGTCTCCGGAGTCCAGCCGGACAGCCCCGAGTTTGTCACCCGCGAGTTCCACCGCGGTCCGTACCCCGACCTCGACGTCGTACGTGTCCACCAGGAGCGTGGTTTCCGGTCCGAAGGCGGCGATCTGGGCTTCGAAGGCTCGCGCTCGGTGTCGTGCAGGAGAGTGAACGAGTGGGCGGCCGTGCCCACGGTCTTGATGCCGTAACGGCGTCCGGCTTCAAGGTTGGAGGTGCTGCCGAAACCGGCGATGACCGCAGCGCGGGCTGCCGCCGTCGCGGACTCCTCCTGGGTGCGCCGGGAGCCCATCTCGATGCAAGGCCGGTTGCCGGCCGCGCTGGTCATCCGGGAAGCAGCAGAAGCAATCGCGGTGTCATGGTTGAGCACGGACAAGATGTACGTTTCCAGGATGCAGGCTTCCGCGAACGTTGATTCGACGATCAGGATGGGCGAGCCGGGGAAGTAGGCCTCGCCCTCCGGATAGCCCCAGATGTCGCCGGAAAACCTGTAGTCGGCGAGGAAGTCCAGTGTTTGCCTGTCAACGACTTTGTGCTGATCGAGGAACGCGAGCTCGGCATCGCCGAAACGGAAGTCCTTGATTCCCTCAAGCAGCCGGCCGGTGCCGGCGACGATGCCGTAGCGGCGGCCGTCGGGCAGGCGGCGGG
>NZ_DF952484.1:0-5475 GCF_001263615.2 Arthrobacter sp. Hiyo1
CGGGTTGTTGTTCGGGAACCACATAGTGGACGCAAGCAGTGATCGTGTTTGTGTGGTGTAAGTTGTCGGCCTATTAGTACCGGTCAGCTTCAACAGTCTTTAGTCCTGTCTTCCACATCCGGCCTATCAACCCAGTGGTCTGGCTGGGGGCCTCTCACACACGAGGTGTATGGAAATCTCATCTTGAAGCGAGCTTCCCGCTTAGATGCTTTCAGCGGTTATCCCATCCGAACGTAGCTAATCAGCGGTGCACTTGGCAGTACAACTGACACACCAGAGGTTCGTCCGTCCCGGTCCTCTCGTACTAAGGACAGCCCTTCTCAAATTTCCTGCGCGCGCAGCGGATAGGGACCGAACTGTCTCACGACGTTCTAAACCCAGCTCGCGTACCGCTTTAATGGGCGAACAGCCCAACCCTTGGGACCTACTCCAGCCCCAGGATGCGACGAGCCGACATCGAGGTGCCAAACCATGCCGTCGATATGGACTCTTGGGCAAGATCAGCCTGTTATCCCCGAGGTACCTTTTATCCGTTGAGCGACGGCCATTCCACAATGTACCGCCGGATCACTAGTCCCGACTTTCGTCCCTGCTTGAGATGTCTCTCTCACAGTCAAGCTCCCTTGTGCACTTACACTCGACACCTGATTGCCAACCAGGCTGAGGGAACCTTTGGGCGCCTCCGTTACTTTTTAGGAGGCAACCGCCCCAGTTAAACTACCCATCAGGCACTGTCCCTGACCCGGATCACGGGCCGAAGTTAGATGTCCAAAGTGACCAGAGTGGTATTTCAACGATGACTCCACCCCCACTGGCGTGAGGGCTTCAACGTCTCCCACCTATCCTACACAAGCCACTCCGAACACCAATACCAAACTATAGTAAAGGTCTCGGGGTCTTTCCGTCCTGCTGCGCGTAACGAGCATCTTTACTCGTACTGCAATTTCGCCGAGTTTATGGTTGAGACAGCGGGGAAGTCGTTACTCCATTCGTGCAGGTCGGAACTTACCCGACAAGGAATTTCGCTACCTTAGGATGGTTATAGTTACCACCGCCGTTTACTGGGGCTTAAATTCTCAGCTTCGCCTTGCGGCTAACCGGTCCTCTTAACCTTCCAGCACCGGGCAGGAGTCAGTCCGTATACATCGTCTTGCGACTTCGCACGGACCTGTGTTTTTAGTAAACAGTCGCTTCCCCCTGGTCTCTGCGGCCCCGATCCCCTCCCACCAGCAAGTGGTGTTCAAGGTTGGGGCCCCTTCTCCCGAAGTTACGGGGGCATTTTGCCGAGTTCCTTAACCATAATTCTCTCGATCGCCTTGGTATTCTCTACCTGATCACCTGTGTCGGTTTGGGGTACGGGCGGCTTGAACCTCGCGCCGATGCTTTTCTAGGCAGCATAGGATCACCGGATCCCCCCGGAACGGGGGTCCTATCAGATCTCAGGAACGTCATCAAAGACACAGCGACGGATTTGCCTATCGCTGACCCTACATCCTTAGACCGGGGCAACCATCGCCCGGCCCGGCTACCTTCCTGCGTCACACCTGTTAATACGCTTACCTCCCGGGATCAGGTCCCGCGCTCGGCCAAAACCCGCACACCACAAGGGTGATTGGGCAGGCTCCGGGCGGTTAGTATCCCCCGCTTGGCATGGGCGGTCCTTCGCCGGTACGGGAATATCAACCCGTTGTCCATCGACTACGCCTGTCGGCCTCGCCTTAGGTCCCGACTTACCCAGGGCAGATTAGCTTGACCCTGGAACCCTTGATCATTCGGCGGACGGGTTTCTCACCCGTCTTTCGCTACTCATGCCTGCATTCTCACTCGTGTAGGCTCCACCGCTGGTTTACACCGCGACTTCACCGCCCACACGACGCTCCCCTACCACTCCAGACGACTGAACCACGAAGGCTTGTCTACTATCTGAAATCCACAACTTCGGCGGTGTACTTGAGCCCCGCTACATTGTCGGCGCGGAATCACTTGACCAGTGAGCTATTACGCACTCTTTCAAGGATGGCTGCTTCTAAGCCAACCTCCTGGTTGTCTTCGCAACTCCACATCCTTTCCCACTTAGCACACGCTTAGGGGCCTTAGTTGGTGGTCTGGGCTGTTTCCCTCTCGACTATGAAGCTTATCCCCCACAGTCTCACTGCTGCGCTCTCACTTACCGGCATTCGGAGTTTGGCTGACGTCAGTAACCTTGTAGGGCCCATCGGCCATCCAGTAGCTCTACCTCCGGCAAGAAACACGCAACGCTGCACCTAAATGCATTTCGGGGAGAACCAGCTATCACGGAGTTTGATTGGCCTTTCACCCCTACCCACAGCTCATCCCCTCCATTTTCAACTGAAGTGGGTTCGGTCCTCCACGACGTCTTACCGTCGCTTCAACCTGGCCATGGGTAGATCACTCCGCTTCGGGTCTAGATCACGCCACTACACTCGCCCTGTTCAGACTCGCTTTCGCTACGGCTACCCCACACGGGTTAACCTCGCGACGTAACACTAACTCGCAGGCTCATTCTTCAAAAGGCACGCCGTCACCAGAATCAGACTGGCTCCGACGGATTGTAAGCACACGGTTTCAGGTACTGTTTCACTCCCCTCCCGGGGTACTTTTCACCTTTCCCTCACGGTACTGGTCCGCTATCGGTCATTAGGAAGTATTTAGGCTTATCAGGTGGTCCTGACAGATTCACACGGGATTTCTCGGGCCCCGTGCTACTTGGGATCCTCTCCAGGCGGCACACAACATTACGGTTACGGGGCTAACACCCTCTCCGGCCGGCCTTTCAAGACCGTTCACCTATGTCCATGCTCTCACCCCACCGGTCCGGCAGAACCAGTACGGAAAGTCCCACAACCCCGCCCATGCAACGCCCGCCGGCTATCACACATGGAACGGTTTAGCCTCATCCGCGTTCGCTCGCCACTACTAACGGAATCACTCTTGTTTTCTCTTCCTGCGGGTACTGAGATGTTTCACTTCCCCGCGTTCCCCCCACGCACCCTATGTGTTCAGATGCGGGTCACCAGATCACGCAAAACGCGTCTGGCGGGGTTTCCCCATTCGGACATCCTGGGATCACCGTTCGGTTATCAACTCCCCCAGGCTTATCGCAGATTCCTACGTCCTTCTTCGGCTCCTAATGCCAAGGCATCCACCGTGTGCCCTTAAAAACTTGACCACACAAGATCAAAAAACTTCTCGAGAGAACCAAACCCCCGAAAGGGCCGGGTTCATAAAAAGAAATTGCTGTAAGACACACACACCCCACCACCCCACAAGAGGCAATGACCATGCGCGTGCTAGATGCTCGCGTCCACTATGTAGTTCTCAAACAACAACCCCGTACCACACACCCCCCGCACCCCCGCCACCCCCCCCAACAAAAGGAAAGGACAACCGGGAACACACGAAGAAATGCAGCCAGGAAACCAGAAACACACAAACCCGCCCGGAACCACGCAACCCACACAGGCCACGCACCCCCCGACGGCCCTGTTGCCTCAGGACCCAACAGTGTGCCAAACACGAAAACCGGACAACCCCCCACCCGCACCGTTCCACAACACCCCACCACAAAAATGACAGGACATCCGTACTGAACGCGGGAAAGAAACCACCCGGCCGCTATCTGCTGATATTCCACCCATGAGCACCCACCGCAGAACAGACGCCTGCGCAATGGGCTTTGCTTCCACACACCCCCCCACCAACCATGCGGAAGGAAGAAGGGCGATAATGGTGCTCCTTAGAAAGGAGGTGATCCAGCCGCACCTTCCGGTACGGCTACCTTGTTACGACTTAGTCCCAATCGCCGGTCCCACCTTCGACGGCTCCCCCCACAAGGGTTAGGCCACCGGCTTCGGGTGTTACCAACTTTCGTGACTTGACGGGCGGTGTGTACAAGGCCCGGGAACGTATTCACCGCAGCGTTGCTGATCTGCGATTACTAGCGACTCCGACTTCATGGGGTCGAGTTGCAGACCCCAATCCGAACTGAGACCGGCTTTTTGGGATTAGCTCCACCTCACAGTATCGCAACCCTTTGTACCGGCCATTGTAGCATGCGTGAAGCCCAAGACATAAGGGGCATGATGATTTGACGTCGTCCCCACCTTCCTCCGAGTTGACCCCGGCAGTCTCCCATGAGTCCCCACCACTACGTGCTGGCAACATGGAACGAGGGTTGCGCTCGTTGCGGGACTTAACCCAACATCTCACGACACGAGCTGACGACAACCATGCACCACCTGTAAACCGACCGCAAGCGGGGCACCTGTTTCCAGGCGTTACCGGTTCATGTCAAGCCTTGGTAAGGTTCTTCGCGTTGCATCGAATTAATCCGCATGCTCCGCCGCTTGTGCGGGCCCCCGTCAATTCCTTTGAGTTTTAGCCTTGCGGCCGTACTCCCCAGGCGGGGCACTTAATGCGTTAGCTACGGCGCGGAAAACGTGGAATGTCCCCCACACCTAGTGCCCAACGTTTACGGCATGGACTACCAGGGTATCTAATCCTGTTCGCTCCCCATGCTTTCGCTCCTCAGCGTCAGTTAATGCCCAGAGACCTGCCTTCGCCATCGGTGTTCCTCCTGATATCTGCGCATTTCACCGCTACACCAGGAATTCCAGTCTCCCCTACATCACTCTAGTCTGCCCGTACCCACTGCAGAACCGGAGTTGAGCCCCGGTCTTTCACAGCAGACGCGACAAACCGCCTACGAGCTCTTTACGCCCAATAATTCCGGATAACGCTTGCGCCCTACGTATTACCGCGGCTGCTGGCACGTAGTTAGCCGGCGCTTCTTCTGCAGGTACCGTCACTTACGCTTCTTCCCTACTGAAAGAGGTTTACAACCCGAAGGCCGTCATCCCTCACGCGGCGTCGCTGCATCAGGCTTCCGCCCATTGTGCAATATTCCCCACTGCTGCCTCCCGTAGGAGTCTGGGCCGTGTCTCAGTCCCAGTGTGGCCGGTCACCCTCTCAGGCCGGCTACCCGTCGTCGCCTTGGTAGGCCATTACCCCACCAACAAGCTGATAGGCCGCGAGTCCATCCAAAACCGCAAAAGCTTTCCACCACCACCACATGCGTGGAGCGGTCGTATCCGGTATTAGACCCAGTTTCCCAGGCTTATCCCAGAGTCAAGGGCAGGTTACTCACGTGTTACTCACCCGTTCGCCACTAATCCCCCCAGCAAGCTGGAGATCATCGTTCGACTTGCATGTGTTAAGCACGCCGCCAGCGTTCATCCTGAGCCAGGATCAAACTCTCCGTTGAAGTAAAACAAAAACAGACACAACCACAACCACCGGAAATAACGGCGACCAGGCTGCACAAAATTTGAAACCAGCTGAAAACCAGACCCCACCCACAAGAGCGGACAAGGCCCGGCAAAATCAACCAATTCATAAAAACAAATCGGTATCAACAAACTTGGCACACTATTGAGTTCTCAAACAACAGACACA
>NZ_DF952485.1:0-2611 GCF_001263615.2 Arthrobacter sp. Hiyo1
TCGGTGCGGACTTCGCGGGATCGGCCGCTTTCGGCGGCGTCTGAGCTTCCGGGACGACGTCGACGGCGGCCGTGCTGAGGTTATCGCCGGTCTCTTCCACGATTTCCAACAGCACCACGGTGACATTGTCCGGAGCCCCGTTGGCGAGCGTGAGCTCAATAAGGAGCTCGGCGCATTCGGCGAGGTCCTTGGTTTCGCGGACTACTTGCTCCACGACTGCGCCTTGGACGTAGTTCAGGCCGTCGGAGCAGAGGAGCCAGCGTTCGCCCGGTTCGACGTCGAGCTCGTCGAGGTCCAGCTCGGGGCTGGCGTCCACGTCGCCCAGGACGCGCATGAGGACGTTCTTGTGCGGGTGGGTTTCGGCTTCCTCGGGGCGCAGCCGGCCTTCGTCGATCAGCCTCTGCACGAAAGTGTGGTCCACGCTGATTTGCTCGAATTTGCCATTGCGCAGGCGGTAGGCGCGGGAATCGCCGATGTGCGCGAAGTGCAGCCGCCTGCCTTCGAGCAGCAGGGCGGTGACCGTGGTGCCCATGCCCGCGAGCTTCGGGTCTACGTGGACGAGTTCGGAGAGGAGGGAATTGGCAGTCTGGATTTCGTCCGCGAGGACTGTTTCCGCGCCGTCCGGGTAGGAATCGTGATCGAGGTGGATCATGTCCAGCACGGTGGATGCCGAGGCGACGTCCCCGCCCGCGTGCCCGCCCATGCCGTCCGCGACGACGGCAAGATGCCGGCCGGCATATGCGGAGTCGTCATTCTTCGAGCGGACACGCCCGACGTCGGACCGCGCCGCGTAACGCATGATGAGGGGGAGCTCCGGAGGCAGCGCCTTGCCTTCGGAAGGCTGGGGGGAAGCCATGGGCTACGCCCTCAATTCGATGACCGTCTTGCCGATCCTCACGGGGACGCCAAGCTCCACCGGCAGGGCTCGGGTCAGTTGCTGATCGGCGAGGTAGGTGCCGTTGGTGGAGCCAAGATCTTCGATGAACCATCGGCTGCCCTGGGGGAACAAGCGCGCGTGCCTGCCCGAAGCATAATCATCCTCGAGGACCAAGGTGGCCTCTTGTGCGCGGCCCAGCAGAATGGGGCTCGCGGCCAAAGGAAGCGTGGTGCCCTTGAGCGGGCCCTCGACGACGACGAGCTGGTGCGCCTGCTGCTTCACGGGCTGGGGCGGCGCCGGGGCGAGCTCCGGATGCTTGCGTACTTCGCGCGCCGTCGGAGTTCCCATGGCTGCCTTGCGGCCGATCACGAGATCGCGACGCATGGTCGAGACGATGCTGAAGATCAGTATCCAGAGCAACAGCAGGAAGCCGAAGCGGAGTGCGGTGATGGTCAGTTCGCTGATGTCGCTCACGGGCGCCCACCAGAGGGCTGGGGGAGAAGTCTGAAGATGATCTTGGTCCGTCCCATGGTGATGGTGGATCCGTCAGTAAGTTCTACACTGCCGTCCACTTTATGGCCGTTGACGTAACTTCCGTTGGTGGAACCGAGGTCGACGGCGCGGATGACTCCGTCTGCCGTCTGGATTTCCAAGTGCTTGCGGGAGACGCCGGTATCGTCCACCAGGATGTCGGCTTCGGATGACCTGCCCAGCACGATGGAAGGCGCGTTGAGGGAATAGCGTTGTCCGCCGATGTCCAGGACAGGCTGGAGCCGTGTGGGCTCGCGGCTCGGAGCGGCGGGCACAACGGGCCGGGGAGCAACGGGCGCGGCAGCCCCGCCGGATTTCTCGGTGCGGGACGTGATCTCGAAATGGCCTTCGCGCTGGGCATCGTCGTGACGGAAGGAGATCCGTACGGGACCCTGCAGAATGTAACCTTGGCTGCGCACGTGCTGGATGACGACGTCGCACAATTCTTCGGCCAGGGGAGTTCCCCAGTCCTGCGCGCGCGAAGTCTTCATCGCTCAAGAGAACGTCGAAAACGTTGGGTGCCAATGTTCGGCCGGCTGAAATGGTGATGGACTTGTTGTCCAGTTCACGGCGAAGCTTGCTGGCGATTTCCACCGGCTCCACCCGCGCCCGCGACCCGGTGGAGAAGACGCCTCGGACGGCCTTTTCGATGCCACGCTCAACCCTGTCAAGCAAGCCCATGGTCCTTCTCCTTCCGCTTCGTTGACCCGGCAGTATCAGTAGCCAAGACGAATCCCCGCAGTGGCCGGAGCGCACGCAGGAAGCCTGTCTTCAACCCCGATACTACTGGGCAAGACTGTGAATGGCCTTATTCCACAACGGCCGGAACGCCGGAAAAGTTCGCCGGACTGCATCATTCCGGGATGCTTCTCGCGTGATTTCCGCATCATCTGGGGGACCGGCAATCCGTGGCGTCCCAGGGTTTTACGGCCCCGTCCCGGGTCGATTGGCGTTTTCAACAGGTTGTCCGTTATGCTTGATCTCGCTGCTTTCGCAGGGGTGAGGCCGGGGAAACCTGGTACGGCCCGGGCGAAAGAAAGTTGCGCGCGAGTGGCGGAACGGCAGACGCGCTGGCTTCAGGTGCCAGTATCCGAAAGGGTGTGGGGGTTCAAATCCCCCTCGCGCACGCAATTCAAAGGAACCCCGGTCTCTGACCGGGGTTCCTTTGTTTAACTCACCGAACTCCCTCGCCGGCGGGGACTT
>NZ_DF952485.1:7875-10484 GCF_001263615.2 Arthrobacter sp. Hiyo1
GGCGAACTCACGGTCCGGACCATCGGCGACCAGGTACTCGCGGTTGCCGGGCAGTTGTCCCATGGAAATCCGCGATGCATCGGGGGCGCCGGCCCGCCGCGCCGCAATGTGCGCGCCCTTCGCCCTCCTGGACGGCGAAACGCTCAGCCTGGGAGAGCCGACCCTCGGGGCCCGCAGTTACCTTGCCGTCCGCGGCGGGATCGATGTTGATCCGGTGCTCGGCAGCCGCTCAAGCGACTCGATGTCCGGAATCGGTCCCGCACCACTGTCGGCCGGGACCCGCCTGCCGGTGGGAAGAGCGCCGCTGTTCCAGATGGTTGGCGCTCCCGAGGAATCCACGCTCCGGCTAGGAAAGGGATCAGCGGAACTGCGGATTACCTTGGGCCCGCGGGACGACTGGTTTGATTCCCGGGCCTGGGGGCGCTCACGGGGCAGGATTGGATCACCACTGAGCAGTCCAACAGAATCGGTGTGCGGCTTGAGCCCGCCGGAGGCCGTTCCCTCGAACGAAACCCCGATAGCGGCACCGGCGAGCTCCCGAGTGAAGGCACGGTTGCCGGCGCACTCCAAGTTCCACCCAGCGGCCACCCGGTCCTTTTCCTGGCCGACCACCCGGTGACGGGCGGCTATCCGGTGATTGCCGTCGTCGTACCCGAAGACCTTCCGACGGCGGCGCAATTGCCGCCCGGCCATAGCGTGCGGTTCACGATCGTGGACCCCGCAACCCTTGAACCACGTGAAACTGCCGTTACCGGCGCTGTCCCCGAAGGAACCCAGCCATGAAAAAGGTCCTGATCGCCAACCGCGGCGAGATCGCCGTGCGGATTGCCCGCGCCTGCTCCGACGAGGGCTTGGAGTCCGTTGCCGTGTATTCGGACCCCGACGCCGATGCCCTCCACGTGCGATTTGCCGACGAAGCGTACGCACTGGGCGGTTCCACCGGCGCGGAGACGTACTTGGACATCGCCAAGCTGATCGACGTCGCCCGCCGCGCCGGTGCCGATGCCGTGCATCCCGGATATGGATTCTTGTCCGAGAACGCCGACTTCGCCCAGGCCGTGATCGACGCCGGCCTCACGTGGATCGGCCCCGCCGCGCAGTCCATCCGGGAATTGGGCAATAAGGTGACGGCCCGCGAGATCGCCGTCCGCGCTGGGGCTCCGCTTGTCCCGGGCAGCGACGGTCCTGTGGCCAACGCCGCTGAAGTACTTGCCTTCGCCTTGGAACACGGCGTGCCAGTGGCGATCAAAGCTGCTTTTGGCGGGGGAGGCCGCGGGCTCAAGATTGCGCGCCGCTTGGAGGACATCGAGGACTCTTTCGAATCCGCCGTGCGTGAGTCCAAGGCGGCCTTCGGACGCGACGAATGCTTCGTGGAGCGCTTCCTGGACCAACCGCGGCACGTCGAGGCGCAGATCCTGGCCGATATGCACGGCAACGTGGTGGTCCTCGGAACCCGCGATTGCTCCCTGCAGCGTCGCAACCAGAAGCTCGTCGAAGAGGCGCCCGCACCCTTCCTGAGCCCTGAACAGCGCACGCTCATCCACGAATCGGCCAAGGCCATTTGCCGCGAGGCCGGATACTACGGTGCCGGAACCGTGGAATACCTCGTGGCCGTGGATGGCACCATCTCCTTCCTGGAGGTCAACACGCGCCTGCAGGTAGAGCATCCCGTCACTGAAGAAACCTCCGGGGTGGACCTGGTCCGCGAGCAGTTCCGGATCGCCGCGGGCGGCATCCTCTCCCTGACCGAGGATCCTGAGCCCACAGGACACGCCTTCGAGTTCCGCCTCAACGCCGAAGATCCGGCACGCGGCTTCCTGCCGGGCCCTGGCACGGTGGACGTCTTCGAAGCGCCCACCGGTCCGGGCATCCGCGTGGACTCGGGGGTTCGCTCCGGATCAGTGGTTCCCGGAGAATATGACTCCCTCCTGGCCAAGCTGATCGTCCGGGGCGAGGACCGTCAGCAGGCCCTGCGCCGCGCCCGGGTTGCCCTGGACGAGATGCAGATCAAGGGTTTGCCCACCGTGCTGCCCTTCCACAGGGCCGTGGTCCGCCACGAGGCCTTCACCTCGGAGGACAAGCTCGGCGTCTACACCACGTGGATCGAGACCGAGTTCGCCGAAGAGCTGGCCGCCTCCCCAGAGATCGCCCGTGTGGCCCCAGGCTCCGAACGCAGCACGTTCACGGTGGAGCTGGACGGCAAGGCGGTGCAGCTTGGGCTCCCCCTCCGCTTGTTCGAAGCGCTGATGAGCGGTGGCGGCGGTTCTCAGGCTGCGGTTTCGGCCCCCGTGGTGGCCGACGACGCCGGGCTCGCTTCGCCGATGTCCGGCTCGCTGGTGAAGTGGCTGGTTGAGGACGGTGCGGCTGTGGAAGTCGGGCAACCCGTGGCCGTGCTGGAAGCCATGAAGATGGAAACCACTGTCCCGGCCCACCGTTCCGGCACTGTGGCGCGCGGTCCATACGAGCCGGGCATCGCCGTCGGGCGCGGAGAGGTGCTCGCGAGCATCGGCTGAAGTTCACGGGCATCGCCGTTCGGTAGATTTGGGGCATGCCCATGAACGCTGCGCTTCAAGGAATCGCCGACGCCGGCCATGCAACCCACGCCCACA
>NZ_DF952486.1:0-2268 GCF_001263615.2 Arthrobacter sp. Hiyo1
GACGGCTTCGCGGGCTGCCGCGAGGCCGGAAACGCCGCCGCCAACCACCAGGACGTCTGTGTGGACGTACTTCTTGTCGTACTCGGCGCGGTCCTCGTTGGGATCGAGCTTGCCGAGGCCGTTCAGGAACTCAACGTTGAGCCCGTCCACGAGAGACACGGTGGTCGCCGGAAGCATCGACTCGGCGACATGGCCGGGGAAGCGGGCAGCCACCTTGACCAGGGCGTTGGATTCTTCCACGCCGGCGGACATGATGCCGCGGGGCCGGTCCTCGTAGAGGGAGTTGCCTGCGTTGATGCGGCCGTTGGCCAGCAGAGCGGAAGCGACGGTGTCCCCCGGGTGGCCGGTGTATTCCTGGCCGTCCACGGTGAACCGCCAGGAGATGCTGCGGTCGATGCGGCCGCCAGTGGCGAGGCGGGCGTTCTGCGGGCTCACTTCGTTGCTCCTTCCGGAGTGGTGGCTGCTGTGGGGTTCACATCAGGGCGCGGTTCGCCCATCTTGTAGATGGCCTGGATGTCATAGCTGACGGTGTCACGGAGCATGTTGAACCATTGGCGGCAACCGGTGCTGTGTACCCAGCGTTCGGCGAAGGCGCCTTTCGTGTTGTCGCGGTAGAACAAGTACTCGGCCCACTGGCGGTCCGTTAGCGCGTCCGGGTTTTCCGGGTAGGCCACGTGGGCCTGGCCGCCGTAGTGGAATTCGGTTTCGTCTCGTGGCCCGCAATTGGGGCAGCTGATGAGCAGCATGGTTGGTCTCCTAAAAGGCTGCGGCTAGTGGGCGACGGCGGCGGCGCCGTGTTCGTCGATCAGGGCACCGGTCTCGAAGCGTTCCAGTGAAAAGGGCTTGTTGAGCTCGTGCGGCGTTCCCGTGGCGATGGTGTGGGCGAAGGTCAGGCCCGCAGCGGGCGTGCCCTTGAAGCCGCCCGTTCCCCATCCACAGTTGACGAACATGTTCTCAACCGGCGAGAGTCCGACGATCGGCGAGGCATCCATGGTGGTGTCCACAATTCCGCCCCAAGTCCGGAGCACATGGGCCCGGGCGAAGATCGGGAACAGTTCGACGGCGGCAGCCATCTGGTGCTCGATCACGTGGAAGGAGCCGCGCTGGCCATAGCCGTTGTAAGAGTCGACGCCGGCGCCCATGACCAATTCACCTTGTGTGCCTGGGAAACATAGACATGCACGTGGTTGGACATGACCACCGTGGGGTGGACCGGCTCATGCAGCTCCGACACCAACGCTTGGAGGGGGTGGGACTGGATCGGGAGGCGGAAGCCGGCCATTTCGGCGAGGACCGAGCTGTGGCCGGCGGCCGCGAGGCCAACCTTTTCGGTGTGGATGGTTCCCTGGTTGGTCTTGACGCCCACCACGCGGTTGCCGTCCTTCAGGAAGCCCGTTACTTCGCAGTTCTGGATGATATCCACGCCGAGCTCGTCGCACTTGCGGGCGAAAGCCCAGGCGACGTGGTCGTGCTTCGCGATGCCGGCCCGGGGCTGGTAAGTAGCGCCCATCACCGGGTAGCGGATGTTGTCGCTGATGTTCAGGATGGGGCAGAGTTCCTTGACCTGCTGCGGGTCCAGCCATTCGGCGTCGACCCCGTTGAGCTTGTTCGCGCCGACGCGGCGGACGCTTTCGCGGACGTCGCCGAGGGTGTGGGCGAGGTTCATGACGCCGCGCTGGCTGAAGAGGAAATCGTATTCGAGTTCCTCGGGCAGGATCTCCCAGAGCTTAAGGGCGTGCTCGTAGATGGCGGCGCTCTCGTCCCACAGGTAGTTGGAACGGATGATGGTGGTGTTGCGCGCCATGTTGCCGCCGGCCAGCCAGCCCTTTTCCAGGACGGCGATGTTGGTCATACCGTGGTTCTTGGCCAGGAAGTACGCGGTGGCCAGGCCGTGGCCGCCACCACCCACGATCACGGCATCGTAGGAAGCCTTGGGCTCCGGGTTACGCCACAGGAAATCCGGGTGTTCGGGGAGTTGGTCTGCGCTCACTGGGCTGCTCCAATCATTTCTGCCTCAAGTTCGGTGGAAGCGGCGTCGTTGCCGCTGCCAGCCTGGGAAAGGTGCGGGTAAAGCGGGAATTGCTCGGCGAGCGCGGTAACCCTCCCCCGGAGTTCGACGGCGGCCTCGTCTCCCAAGGTGCCGCTGCTGTTTGTGCCAGTGCTGGCGGAGGCGATCAACGCCGTCGCGATGATGTCCGCGACTCCGCGAATTCCTGGCACCGAAGCCGCGGTGCGGCGAGCGCCGGGGTGCCGATGCGGAGTCGGAGG
>NZ_DF952486.1:7566-10120 GCF_001263615.2 Arthrobacter sp. Hiyo1
CTCCGCCGCTTGATCATCTCCGGGGTACGGCCTCAGGTCGAGATGGACCCGGCCGCGCGCGGCATTCGCGGCGGGAGTCCGGACGAATTCCAAATACGGCCCAACGCCCTTGGCCGAACGCAGCCTCGCAAAATCATCAGTCTCCTCGTGCACAGTCCAGTCCATCGCCCCGCTCCAGAACCGCACCATGGCCCGCGGATCCGCACAACTGACCACCACCGCGGCGATCGGCCCGGTGTCCTGGTAGATCGGCCGAGGCTCCAACACGCAGAACACGTTGCCCTCCGGATCGGCCAGGACCGTCCACGGCACATCGCCCTGGCCGATATCGGCAGGCGTCGCGCCGAGCTTCACCAGGCGCGCCACAAGCTCCGCTTGATGGGCCTCAGAGGCGGTGGCGAGGTCGAGGTGGGCGCGATACCTCACCGTTTCGGGGTCAGGCACAGTGACGACATCGACGCAGACGGCGGCGGGGTCCGGCCCGGTGAAGCCCGCGGGTTCAACATTGCTCACACCGGGGCCTTCGCTGGAAATATCCCAACCAAGCGCCTCCGCCCAAAACCGGCCCAGAGCCGAGTCGTCCCGGGCCTTGAAATTCACTTGAACAAGTCGCAGTGCCATACCGCCCGATCCTATAACCAGGCAATACCCGGCTGAGCGGCAACATCCCAGGACACGCTGACCGGAGAGGCCGCGCATTTGACCGTGTTTGAGACGATGAACCACATGGACGCTGATGCTAGCCCTGCCAACGACCCCGATTCCGATCCGGGCGGTGCGCACCACGCGGGTGTGCAGTCCGTGGACCGGGCCATCACCGTGCTCGAAATCATCGCCCGCAACGGCGATGCCGGCGTGAGTGAGATCGCTGAGGAAATGGGCGTCCACAAGTCAACGGCATCGCGACTGCTGAGCGCCCTGGACGCCCGTGGCATGGTTCAGCAGAACCACGAGCGCGGAAAATACCAACTCGGATTCAACATCCTGCGCCTGGCCAGCGCCATTCCGGCCCGCCTCAGCTTGGTAAAGGAAGCCCGGGAAGATCTCGAAGCCCTTGCGGAGAAGTTCGCCGAGACCGCCAACCTGGCCGTGCTTCGGTCAAATTTCGCGGTCAACGTGGACCAGGCCATTGGCCCCAACACGCTTGGCACGCAGGACTGGATCGGCGGGCTCACCCCGCTCCACGCCACCTCCAGCGGCAAGGTCATGCTTGCAGCGCTGCCGCCTGGGACGCGTGACCGAGTTCTCAGGGAATCCGGCCAGGCACGATACACTCCGCAGACCATCACCGACCGCGACGAGCTGGAGCGGCAAATGCCGGTCATTGCGGAGGCCGGGTACGCCGCCACGTATGAAGAACTCGAGCGCGGACTCAACGCCGTCGCCGTTCCGATCCACAACCACAGCGGCATGGTGATCGGAGCCATCAGCCTTTCCGGGCCGGCCTTCCGTTTCGAGCCGGAAAAAATACCCGGCCTGCTCGATGCGCTCAAGCAAGCCGGGTATTCAATCAGCGTCAAGATGGGTTACACAGCAGCCGGCGGCGCCTAAGCGCCGTCGGCCTGGCGATCCAGCGCTGCCTGGGCGAGGTTTTCCGCCTCGGCTTTGATGGTGGTGTTGTCGCCGTGCCCGGTGCGGACCACGGTTTCCAGCGGAAGCGTCAGGAGGCGTTCCCGGATCGAGGCCAGGATGGTCGGGTGGTCGCTGTGCGACCTGCCCGTCGCCCCCGGGCCGCCGTTGAAGAGGGTGTCGCCAGTGAACACCGTGCCTTCGCTTTCCAGGTAGAAGCACGTGGAACCCGGTGAGTGGCCCGGCGTGTGGAAGGCGTGCAAAGCCGTGCCCGCCACTTCGAAGACGTCGCCGTCCGTGATGTAGCGGTCCGGGCCGGCGTCCGGGTACAGCTGCTCCCACAGGACCATGTCTGCCGGGTGAAGGTGGATCGGCGCGTTCACTGCCTTCGCGACGTCGAGCGCTGCTCCGATGTGGTCATTGTGCGCGTGGGTGAGCAGGATGGCGCGCACCTTCCGGCCACGGACCTGGCCGATGATTGCCTCCGCGTCGTGCGGCGAATCGATGATCACGCATTCGTCGTCGTTGCCGACGATCCAGACGTTGTTGTCCACGTCCCACGTGCCGCCGTCGAGCGAAAACGTGCCCGAGGTGACGAGGTTTTCGATGCTGACGCTCATCCGATTTCCACCACCGAACGGAGCACTTTGCCCTCGTGCATCTTGGCGAACGCCTCTTCCACCTGGTCGATGGTGATCCGTTCGGACACGAACGCGTCCAAGTCAAGGTTGCCCTGCTTGTAGTGCGCCACCAGCATCGGGAAGTCGCGGGACGGCAGGCAGTCCCCGTACCAGGAGGACTTCAGCGAACCGCCGCGGCCAAAGACATCCAGCAACGGCAGGTCGAGCAACATGCCCGGCGTCGGGACGCCCACCAGCACTACGCGGCCGGCGAGGTCGCGCGCGTAGAAGCCTGCTTGTAGGTCTCCGGGCGCGACGGCGTCAATCACCACATCGGCACCGTTACCACCGGTCAGGCCCGGGTG
>NZ_DF952487.1:0-4630 GCF_001263615.2 Arthrobacter sp. Hiyo1
ACCCTTTGGTGACCGTTCTCGTCGTGATGGGGATGCGCGCCCGAGTTTCGGTGAGCGTGATCGGAAGCCGTTTGGTGACCGCGAGCGGAAGCCGTTTGGTGACCGTCCTCGTCGTGATGGGGATGCGCGCCCGAGTTTCGGTGACCGTGATCGGAAGCCGTTTGGTGATCGTCCGAGCCGCGACGGTGACCGTGATCGGAAGCCGTTCGGTGACCGTCCGCGCCGCGAAGGCGACGGAGAACGCCGTAGCTTCGGCGACCGCCCCGAGCGAGGTCCCCGCAAGTTCGATGGCCCACGTACCGAGGGACGTAGCTTCGGCGGCGGATCCTGGGAAGAGCGTCCCGCCCGGGTTCCCAACGCGGCGGATCTGCGCAGCGCCAACCGCCCGGACCGCGAGCGTTCCCCGGAGATCGACGACGACGTTACAGGCCAGGAGCTCGACCGGGTCACCAAGCACCAGATCAAGACCCTTGAAGGCATGAACGCTGATTGGGTTGCCAAGCACCTGGTGATGGCGGGCCGCCTCATCGATATCGACCCTGAGCTGTCCTTCCAGCATGCCCTCGCCGCAAGCCGCCGTGGTGGCAGGTTGGCGGCTGTCCGCGAGGCTGTGGGCCTGACTGCCTACGCTGCCGGCCACTATGGGGAAGCACTTCGCGAATTCCGCACCTACCGCCGGATCAGTGGCTCCAACGTCCATTTGCCCCTTATGGCCGACTGCGAACGCGGTCTGGGGCGCCCGGACCGTGCGCTGGACGTCGTCCGTTCACCCGAGGCCCAGGATCTCGACGCTCCCGGCAAGGTTGAGCTAGCCATTGTGGCTTCCGGCGCCCGGAGCGATCTTGGCCAGTTGGATGCCGCCGTCGCTGAGCTGGAGATCATCCAGCTCGACATCAACCGCGCCTTCTCCTATAGCCCGCGTCTGTTCCGTGCCTACGCCGACGCCCTGACGGCAGTGGGTCGCACGGAAGAAGCCGGCAAGTGGCAGCGCCAGGCGGTTGTCGCCGAAAATGCCCTCGGCGTTGGAGACTTCGAGGATCCGGACATCATCGACCTCGGCGAGGAAGACGAGAACGAGGTTCGCAAGCCCCGTTTCCGGAGCATCGAAGAGAACACCGGGCGATCCGAAGAGAGCACGTCCGAGGCCGCGCCCGCGATCCCGGAGACGGCCATCTCCTCCGAAACCACCGAACAGGACGACACGGAACAGAACGACGTAGAACTCGACGACGTCGAGTCTGACTACTTCGAGTCCGACGACGCCGAGTCGGACCGCGATTCCGTAGAGGAAGACGAGGACAACGAGGAAGACGGAGAAGAGGCTTCCGACGGCGAAGAGACCAAGAATGACTGAGGCCTCACTGGTATCGCGTTTTGACGCCGTTCTGTCCGACCTGGACGGAGTTGTCTACGCAGGTCCGCACGCGATTCCCGGCGCTGTGGAGTCCCTGCAGCGGCTCGAGTCGGTCGGGGTGCGCCTGGGCTATGTCACCAACAACGCCTCGCGTACCCCCGCGCAGGTTGCCGCGCATCTTCGTGAACTGGGCGCGCCTGCTGAGGACAACCAGGTGGTCAGTTCTTCGCAGGCCGCAGGCGACCTTTTGGCTGGACTCCTGGCTCCGGGTTCCCGGGTAATGATCACCGGCAGCCCGGCCCTGGCCCACGAAATCGAACTCGTGGGCCTCACACCTGTCCACAGCGCCAAAGACAACCCTGTGGCTGTGGTCCAGGGCTTCAACCCGGACATCGCGTGGAAGGACCTGGCCGAGGCGTCCTACGTTGTTGCCGCAGGCGCGCTCTGGGTAGCTACCAATACGGACATGTCCATTCCCCAGGCCCGCGGGATCGCTCCCGGAAACGGCACCCTCGTGGCCGCTGTCGCGTCCGCCACGGGCAAACAGCCGCGGGTCGCCGGCAAGCCGGAGGCCCCGCTCTTCCACTCGGCGGCACGGAGGCTGAAGTCAGAGCGCCCGATCGTCGTGGGAGACAGGCTGGACACCGACATCCTTGGTGGAAACCGTGCGGGCTTCGCGACGGCGGCGGTCCTCACCGGTGTCGACACGCCCGAGTCCATCCTTGCCGCTCGCAGCTCGGAACGCCCCGGCTACTTGCTCGCTGACCTGACGGAACTGTACGAGCCGTACCCCGAGATCGTCGAGGAGGACAGCACGTTCCGCTGCGGAAAGGCAACCGCCGAAGTCCAGGACGGCCTGATCACCGTCTCCGGTTCCGAGAAGGACCTGGACGCCTGGCGTGCTGCGTGCGCAGCCTGGTGGGCCGCCAATCCCGACGCGGCAGAGGCTACATCGCCGCGGCTCGAATGGCTGGAAAACTAAACTGGTCCAATGAGCGAGTTGAACGATCACCGGAGGCGCCGGCGGTCCGCAAAGCACTGAGCTTCAAAGCCTCGAGCCGCAAAGCGCCGAACCGCACGACGCTCCATGGCCAGACGGCACGGCGTCCACGGGCGACGCGCCGTGGATTCCACCTTGGAGCGGCTGGCGGTCGTCTCCGCTGTCCCGGTGGCCGAGCACAGCGGCATCTACGCGGGGATCCATGACTCCCTCCTGGCGTCCCTCGACGAAGAACGCTGAGCATGCCAAGACTCGACCAGGAACTCGTCAGCCGTGGATTGGCGAGATCGCGGACCCACGCCGCGAAACTCATTGCGGACGGAAAAGTCAGCTCCGGAGGCAGCGTTCTCGCCAAGGCAGCGCAACAGGTCTCCGAAGAGACGGAAATCGATGTTCAGGCCCACGCCGAGGACGTTTACGTCAGCCGCGCCGGACACAAACTGGCCGGGGCGCTGGCGGCCTTCCCTTTCGTCGTTGTGGAAGGGAAGCGGTGCCTCGACGCCGGAGCCTCCACCGGTGGCTTCACTGACGTGCTGCTGCGGCAAGGTGCCGCGCACGTGGTGGCGGTCGACGTCGGGCATGACCAGTTGGTGCCGTCCCTGCGGAACGATCCCCGCGTCGCAGTCCATGAGGGCCTCAACGTCCGCTACATGACGCCCGAGCAGATCGGCGGGCCGGCAGCGCTCACCGTGGCCGACTTGTCCTTCATTTCCCTCACCCTGGTTCTGCATCCGCTCGCTGCATGCACCGAACCCGGGGGAGACCTGGTGCTCATGGTGAAGCCGCAATTCGAGGTCGGCAAGGAACGGCTGAGCCGCACCGGCGTGGTCACCTCCGATCATGAACGGCGGCGCGCCGTGGCCCAGGTCGCCAGGGCGGCCGTGGACGCAGGGCTTGAACTCTGCGGCCTGGCACCGAGTCCCCTGCCCGGCCAGGACGGAAATGTGGAGTACTTCCTGTGGATAAAACGCAGGATGCAGACGGAGTTGCCTAAGATCGAAGAGCGGGACGAGGAAGTTGCTGCACTGATGGAACGAATCTGGACCACCCACTAGAAAGCAGAACACCATGAGCAGGCGCGTTTTGGTCCTTGCCCACACCGGGCGCGAGGACTCCCTTCGCGCGGCCTGGGATGCCTGCGGGCAGCTCCACTCCTCCGGCCTGATCCCCGTGATGCAGAAATCAGAGCTGGACGACATCGAACGGTTCTACGGCGTGGTGGACAAGCCGATCGAGATACTCCACGAGGACGTCCGGTTGGAAGATGTCGAACTCGTCATGGTTCTCGGAGGCGACGGCACCATCCTGCGCGCGGCCGAGCTGGTCCGCAACGTCGATGTTCCCCTGCTGGGCGTCAACCTCGGGCACGTTGGTTTCCTCGCCGAGAGCGAGCGGGCCGATCTTGCCCAGACAGTCGAGTGGATCGCCAGCCGCGAATACACAGTGGAAGAGCGCATGACCATCGATGTCCAGGTGTGGGTCCGGGGCCAAAAGATCTGGCATACCTGGGCACTCAACGAAGCCGCCATCGAAAAGGCGGACCGGGAACGCATGATCGAAGTGGTGACCGAAGTGGATGAACGTCCGCTGACGTCCTTCGGCTGCGATGGAGTGGTGCTTGCTACCCCTACGGGCTCCACGGCCTACGCCTTCTCATCCGGCGGGCCTGTGGTGTGGCCGGAGGTGGAGGCCCTCGTGATCGTCCCCATCAGCGCCCATGCCCTCTTCGCCAAGCCCCTTGTCGTTTCGCCGCGGTCCAAGCTGGCCGTGGAGATCCTTACCCGGACCGATGCCCAGGGCGTGCTTTGGTGCGACGGCCGCCGTTCCGTGGACCTCCCACCCGGCGCCCGGATCGAAGTAACCCGGTCCACCCGGCCTGTGCGGCTTGCCCGCACCCACCAGACCCCGTTCTCCGCCCGGCTCGTGCGGAAGTTTGAGCTGCCCATCCACGGCTGGCGGGGTCCGGCACCCCGTTCGGCTGACATCCACACCGGTCCTACCCCCGTGATCAGGACCTTCAAGCCCAGCCCTTTGCCGACGCCCCAGGACGTGCGGACAGGCAGAGCGGCCGACCCCACAAAGGAGATGTAAACCATGATCGAGGAACTCCGGATCCGTGATCTCGGCGTCATCACCGACGCCACCTTGCCGTTGGGGCCCGGCCTGAGCGTGGTCACGGGTGAAACGGGCGCCGGCAAGACCATGGTGGTCACCGCCGTCGGGCTCCTTCTGGGGGCCAGGTCCGACGCCGGTGCGGTACGCTCCGGTGCCAAGTC
>NZ_DF952488.1:0-3238 GCF_001263615.2 Arthrobacter sp. Hiyo1
TGACTGCCTCGGCCAGCTCCGGGGGGCTGGAACGAAGGTAGCCGGTGACGCCCTCGGAGACGATTTCCGGGGCGGATCCCCGGAATGTTGCCACCACCGGAGTCCCGGCGGCGAGGGACTCGATCATGGCCATGCCGAAAGGTTCATCCCACTGAAGCGGATTCAGCAAGGCCACGGACCCGCCCAGGAGGACGAACTTGTCCGCAGCGTTCAGCTCGCCGAGGTATTCGACGTCGGGCCCCAGCAGCGGCGCGATGACCGCGGCGTAGTACTCATGTTCTTCCGCGCTGTACATCTTGGCCGCAATTCGCAGCGGTACCTGGGCCAGGCGGGCGGTCTCTATTGCTTCCGGCAGGCCCTTTCCGGGATGCATCCGGCCGAGGAAGCTGGCGTAGCCGCCGTCGCCGGCTCCGAGCGGGACGGATTGCGTGTCGATGCCGTGGTGGATGACCCTCCGTATCTTGATTCCGGGGGCAGTTTCCGCTTGATGGTGCGAGATGGCAATGATCGCGGTGTCTGTGGCCATGGCCTGGTAAATGTCATGGTTTTCTTCTGAAAACGGAAGGTGCGCCGTTGCGACGATGGGCGTTCCCTCCGGCCGATGCCGGTACAGCGGCCCCGCCAAGGTGTTGTCGTGGATGAGGTCGACGTCGTGCATGGCCGCGAAGGCGTACACGCTGTGGCGGAGCTCGTCCGTCCCGTTCCCTATCCGGGAGCCGTCGGCAAGCGGCGGGCCGGGGACCTTGTCCACTGGACACGTGCTTCCGGACGCCGCGGCGAGGAGCACATCGTGGCCCGCGGCCACCAGGCCGCGAGCGAGGATATCGATGATCGACTCCGTCCCCCCGTATGCAGGCGGCGGGACTGGAATCCAAGGCGGCGCAACCAAGCCGATGCGCACCTAGTGCCCCCGCCGCAGACCAGAGGTGACGTGGTGGACATCCAAGAGATCGGACAACGGCTTGCGGGCTTCGCGGTGCAGCGCGACATCCTCGGGCAGGTCCGTGACCCGTGTTTCTCCGTTGACCACCTCCACGGAGATCCGGGAGCCGGCAAGCGGGATGTTCCGCATTTTGATCCGGCCGAAGCCTTCGGGAACCACCGGTGCCAGCCAGAGGCCGCCGTGAGTGAGGCAAGGATCGAAACGGAGCAATACGCGCAGCAAGTGAACAGGTGTGGCAGCGGCCCACGCTTGCGGCGAACAGGACGAAGGGTAGGGGACGGGCGTCCCGTAGGTTTTCCTGTCCAGGCCGCAGAACAACTCCGGTAGCCGTCCGTCGAACGCCTCGGCCGCATCGAGAAGGCCCGTGACGAGGCGCTGGGACTCCTCGACGAAGCCGTAGCGCATCAATCCGCCGGCAATGAGGGCATTGTCATGCGGCCACACCGAGCCGTTGTGGTAGCTCGCCGGGTTGTAGGCCGCCATGTCCGAGGCCAAGGTCCGGACGCCCCAGCCCGTGAACATTGTGTCCGACATGAGCCGCTCCGCGACTAACCGAGCCTTGTCGTCGTCGACGATTCCGCTCCACAGGCAGTGACCCATATTGGATGCGCAGGCGTCTACCGGCCGCTTGTCGCGATCGAGGGCGATGGCGAAATAGCCGCGTTCAGGGAGCCAGAACTCCTCGTTGAACTTTCGCTTGAGTTCGGCCGCCCGCGCGCCCCACACCGCAGCCAGCTTCAGGTCGCCCTCCTCCTGGGCCATCAAGGCCCGGCTGAGATAGGCGGTGTAGACGTAGCCTTGGACTTCGCACAAGGCGATCGGAGGCTCCGCCAATGTGCCGTCGGCGAAGTTGATCCCGTCCCCGGAGTCCTTCCAGCCTTGATTGAGGAGGCCATGGTCCGTGGCCCGCGAGTACTCAACGAACCCGTCGCCGTCGGCGTCTCCGTAGTCGCGGATCCAGTCAAGGGCCCGGTCCACCGCCGGCAGAAGGGACTCCGAGACCTCGGAATGGAACCCCCAGCGGGTGAGCTCCCCCGCGAGCGTGACGAACAACGGGGTGGCATCCACTGAACCGTAGTACGCACTGCCGCCGCCAAGCGCGAGGCCTGTCGTGGCGCCCAGGCGCACCTCATGCAGGATCCGGCCCGGCTCCTCTTCGCTGAGCGGATTGACGGTCCGGCCCTGATGGTCGGCCAAGGTTTTGAGCGTTCCCAACGCCAGGGACGGGTCCAGTGGAAGGGTCATGAAGGACGTCAGGAGGGAGTCCCGGCCGAAAAGTGCCATGAACCAAGGCGATCCTGCGGCCACCACCGTCCGTCCGGGATGGTCGGGGTCGAAGATCCTGAGGGAACCGAGGTCTTCCCTGCTCCGGGCCAATGCTTTGTCGAAGGCCTGGTTGGCAAGCTCCGTTATGGGAACCCTGCCGTGCCACTCCTGAAGCCTTTCTTCAGGAAGATCGTAGGCGCGCTGGTTGCCCCAAACCTGGGCGTCCGCCTCGGGTCCAACTCCGTCGATGCGGGGCGTGGCCGTCACACCCGTGGACCAATGGCCTTGGGGCTCAAGAGAGATGTCGTAGCTGACGACGTCTCCGTCAACCTCGGAATTCGGTGCGTCAATGGTGACAAGTACGTGCCGCCCCTCCCGCTGGGACTCGAGGACTAACGAACCGTCACTGGCCCGCGTCAAATGCACGCTCTCGTGGCGTGCCCGGCCTTCCTTCACTTCGAAGATGTCCGCAAAGTCCGCATTGACCGTGAGTGAAACCGTGGCGTGTGTGGGCTTGCTGGAAAAATTCCTGATCGTAATCTCTTCGTGCACCCCGCCGAACAGGCTCCGCCGGCGCTCGATCAGGAGATGGCTGTCTGCCAAGCCATCGGTGCGAGACGCTCGGCCGACGAAATCGGCGCGATAGGGCTCCGGGACAGGGGAACCCAAGGCCTCGATGGGGTGGCCGTTCACCTCCAACGCCCAGTTCGAAACGAACCGTGTGTCGCGGAAGAACATCCCGTGCGGGCGCAGTTGGTCCATATCGCCGTTGGCCGCCGAGACGCAAAACGATGTTCCTGCCAAAAGTGTCACGGCACCTGCGCCGGCCGAACCTGCGAGGTTCTCGGCATTCCAACCTGTCATTAATGGGCTCCAAAGCTAGGGACGGGGGAATGGGGCAGCTTGCTTCAGCGTATTCGCCGCGTCTTCGGAAGTGAACCCTCCTGCAGATATGGGGGCTCTTGGGTGGACGCTCGCTCGGATATGGCGGGTTGTGGGTGGGCGCTCGCTCGGATATGGCGGGTTGTG
>NZ_DF952488.1:7597-8903 GCF_001263615.2 Arthrobacter sp. Hiyo1
TGAGCTCCCCGGACCTGGTCCACTGGGATGAACACCCCGTCGCGCTGCGCCCGCAGGATGGCGGGCCGGACGAGTTCGGCTGCTGGACCGGCGTAGTGACCGACGACGGCGGTGTCCCCACCGCTGCGTACTCCGGCGTGCGGGGCGATGGTGGTCACTCCCAGGTGGTGATTTCCCGGGGCTCGGCGGACCTGGTGTCCTGGGAACAGGATGGCCACATTGCCGCTTCCATGCCGGACGACGGCCTTGTCACGGCCGTG
Organism: Arthrobacter sp. Hiyo1; assembly: GCF_001263615.2. Classification (NCBI taxonomy): domain Bacteria; kingdom Bacillati; phylum Actinomycetota; class Actinomycetes; order Micrococcales; family Micrococcaceae; genus Arthrobacter; species Arthrobacter sp. Hiyo1. The sequence goes on from NZ_DF952488.1 coordinate 7,858, forward strand.
CGCGACCCCTTCATCTTCCACTTCAACGGCAAGCGCTACGCCATGCAGGGCGCCGGGCTGGCCAATGGACATGCTGCTTTGCTGCTGTACACGGTGGAGGACATGTCCGACTGGAAGTACCAAGGCATTTGGCTGACCACGGAAAACCCGGTGGCGGCTGCGCAGACGCCGGCTGAGATCTGGGAGTGCCCGCAACTGGTCCGTGTGCCGTCCGACGAGGCGGCGTCCGACGGGGACGACACCTGGGTCATGATGTTCTCCCTGTGGCTCTCCGGGGATGACCACGAGCACGCAAACGGAGTCGGCCACCTGATCGGCTCGCTCGCCGAGGACCCGTCTACCGGGCTGCCGGTGTTCGTCCCGCGTTCCGGCGGCAGGTCCGACCTTGGCAGGGACTTCTATGCTCCGCAGATCGTTCAGCTGGATACTGCGTCTTCGTCCGGCTCGGAGTCGGAGCCGCGTGCCCTGCTGTGGGGATGGGCCAACGAAGGCCCGGGTCGTGATGGCCGGCGTGGCCGTTCGCAGGACGAGATCGACGCCGCAGGCTGGGCAGGCGTATTAACCCACCCGCGCTTCCTCTCGGTTGAGGACGGCGCATTGGTGGTTGCTCCGGCGCCGGAGGTGGACGCTTACCGGGGTCCTGTCCTCGCGGCCGGGGCTTCCGGGGCCGTTGACTTGCCGCCGTTTGCCGAGGCAGTTGTGACGGCTGGGACTGTTGCTGGAGCCGGTGAGGTTCGGCTGGTCCTGGCCTCCGGCGCGGAACGGCAAGTTGTGTTTGCAGGGCCGTTGTCCGAGGGCGAGGAACTCCGCATCTTCGTGGATGCTTCCTTGGTGGAGGTGTATCGGACAGGTTCCGTCGCCACGACACTCCGCGCCTACCCTGCGGCCGGGGAAGCATGGATCCTTGAGCTTCCCGAAGGTGCGGCCGCGGAGGTCTGGGAACTGAAGCTGCCGGAATAGGCGGCAGGCCGCCGTCGGGCACTCAACTTTTGACCACTTTTGGCCGGTGCTGCAGTCCGGGATCCCCGTATTTCCGCGGATTCCCG
>NZ_DF952489.1:0-2304 GCF_001263615.2 Arthrobacter sp. Hiyo1
CAGGAGGACGTGCCGGTCCTGAACACCACCCCGGACGCGAACGGGGAACTGGCCTATACCGAGGGGATCCACATCGGTTACCGGGCCTGGCTGAAGGCAGGAGCCGCTCCGGCGTACGAATTCGGGCACGGACTCGGCTACACCCGTTGGACCCTCGACACAGCCGAAGCCCCCGCAGCGGCGGTGCCCGGCGCCATCGTGCCCCTCACGGTGGCCCTCACCAACACCGGCACCCGCCCCGGCAAGCAAGTGGTGCAGGTCTACGCCGAACGGGCCGGCTCCGCCGTGGACCGTCCCGTGCGCTGGCTCGTCGCCTCCGCCCCCGTATGGGCCGAACCCGGCGAAACCCGCACCGCGGTGATCAATGTGCCCACCCGGCTGCTGGCCTACTGGGACAACGGCTGGACCTACGAACCCGGTGACTACCGCCTGCGCATCGGCACCTCCGTCACCGAACTGCCGCTCGAAACCGTTCTCACACTTGGAGGCGCTGCATGAACTTCCCCAACCCACTGATTCCCGGCTTCAACCCCGATCCCAGCGTCGTCAAGGTCGGCGAGGACTACTATCTGGCGACCTCCACGTTCGAATACCTCCCCGGCATTCCGGTCTACCACAGCACCGACCTGGTCAACTGGGACCGGATCGGCCACGTGGTGGACCGGGAAGGGCAGCTCGATTCAAGGGACGTGCCCACCCTTGGCGGCGCGTGGGCACCCACAATCCGTTTCCACGACGGCCTCTTCTACGTCGCTGTCACCGACGCCATGGCACGCGGGACCCTGGTGTTCACGGCAGAGGACCCTGCCGGGCCATGGAGCGACGGACTCGCCATTGAGGGCGCCATCGGCATCGACCAGGACCTTGCCTGGGACGAGGACGGCACCGCCTACATGACGTACTCGGGACTCGACACCGTCACCGGGAACATCGGCGAGCACGGCGGCATCCTCCAAGTCCGCGTGGATCTGGAAACCGGCAAGGCCCTTGAGGTGCCCCGTAGCGTGTGGTCCGGGACCGGACTGATGTTCCCGGAAGCGCCCCACCTTTACCGGCATGGCGACTACTGGTACCTCATGATCGCCGAAGGCGGGACCGAGCGCGGACACAGCGTCAGCATTGCCCGCGGAACCTCGCCGGCCGGTCCTTTCGAGGGCAACCCGGCCAACCCCATCTTGAGCGCCCGCAGCACCGAGCGTCCCATCCAGAACACCGGCCACGGCGACCTCGTGCAGACGCCCGACGGCGGCTGGGCCATGGTGCTCTTGGGCATGCGGCCCAAGGGCATGACCCGGGCTTTCTCCGCCCTGGGCCGGGAAACCTTCATCACCCCGGTCACGTGGGAGGACGGCTGGCCCGTCGTCGAACCCGTCATCCTCAACCCCCGCCTGGGCGGCGGCGAGTTCGAGGACAACTTACGGACGCCGAGCTCGACGGCGGCTGGATCGCCGTGCGGCGATTCCCTGGCACGTTCGCCTCCACCGAGAAGAACCCCGGGCGCCTCACCCTGGTCAGCGACGGCGCCGGCCTGGACGATCCACGGCCTTCCTTCCTGGGCCGCCGCCAGCGGTACCAGGTGGAGACCATCTCCGCGCTGGTGGACACCGGATCGTCCGAGGACCTGGACCCTTGACGGGGGAAGGAATGCCGGCGGCCTCGCCGTCCGCTACGACGAGGCACACCACTATTCGATCGAACTGAGCGGAACCACCCTGACGGCGCGGGCCCGGATCTCCTCGATCGAAGAAAGCTGGACGCGACAGGTTCCCGCCGGGCCGCTGGAACTTCGCATCGCAACCCGACAGCCGGATTCGGGCGCGGGATTCGGGCACCTGAGCTCGGACACCATCGCCCTCCAGGCAGTCGTCGACGGCGAACTGCTCACCTTGGCCGAACTGGACGGCCGCTACCTCTCGGCGGAAACCGCAGCCTCCTTCACGGGACGCGTTTCCGGCGTCTTCGCGAGCCGCGGCACGGTCACGTTCGACTGGTTCCGTGGTGAAGGCCGCGAACCACAGTAGGAACTCCGGCGCCTATCCACCCACCGCTTCCGAAAGGCCCCTCCGTGACATCAACATCCCTGGCACCGCAGCCAGCAGGTCTCCGCCAGGCTTCTGTCAGCCGGTTCAGCGCTGAGTACAGGACCGATACCGCCTTCGTGGCCAATCCGCGGCCGCGGCTCAGCTGGGTCGTCGCCACGGACAGCACCGATTGGCAGCAGACCCGTGCCGAACTGCGGCTGACCCGTGCGGGGGCTGTCGAGTCGGCAGTGCACGAAGGCCCTGACTCGGTGCTGGTGGAGTG
>NZ_DF952489.1:6413-8439 GCF_001263615.2 Arthrobacter sp. Hiyo1
CACCCTGGCCGGTCCGTCGCACGGCAACCCATTCACCGACGTCGAACTCCGTGCCGTGTTCACTTCTCCGTCAGGTGACACGCTCAGTGTGCCCGGTTTCTACGACGGCGACGGGAGCTACAAGGTCCGGCTCCTGGTTCCGGGCCCGGGGGAGTGGACGTTCACCACCACCAGCAACGCGCGCTCGCTGGACGGCGTTACCGGCGCGTTCACGGCCCGCGAGGCGGTTGCCGGGGCGAAGGGCGTGGTCCGGGTGGCCAAGACCTTCCACTTCGCCTATGAGGACGGCAGCCCGTACCTGCCCATCGGCACTACCTCCTACGCCTGGACCCATCAGGGCGATGCGCTGGAGAAGCAGACCCTGGATACGTTGGCGGCCGGTCCGTTCAACAAGATGCGCATGTGCGTTTTCCCGAAGTCCTACCTGTTCAACGAGAACGAGCCGGAGTTCTACCCCTTCGAAGGATCCCTCGCTGCCGGCTTCGACTATGACCGGCCCAACCCGGAGTTCTACCGGCACCTGGAACACAGGATCGGGCAATTGGAGGAGCTGGGGATCGAGGCGGACCTCATCCTGTTCCACGCGTACGACCGCTGGGGTTTCTCCACGATGAGCCCGGGCCGGGATGACCGCTATCTGAAATATGTCGTGGCCCGGCTGGCTTCGCACCGGAACATCTGGTGGTCCCTGGCCAACGAGTACGATCTCCTGTTCCGCAAGACCACCGAGGACTGGGAGCGCTTCGCGGGCATTGTCCAGGCCAATGACCCGAGCGGGCACCTGCTGTCCATCCACAATTGCCACGCGTTCTACGACTACTCCCGGCCATGGGTTACGCACAGCAGCATCCAGCGCCAGGACGTCCACAAGACGGCTGAATTCACCGGGGAATGGCGGGAACGCTGGCAGAAACCGGTGGTCATCGACGAGTGCGCGTACGAGGGCAACATTGATCAGGGCTGGGGAAACATCACCGGCGAGGAAATGACCCGGCGGTTCTGGGAGGGGGCCGTTCGGGGCGGGTACGTGGGCCACGGCGAAACGTACATGCACCCTGCTGACGTGCTGTGGTGGGCCAAGGGCGGCGAATTCCATGGCAGCAGCCCGGAGCGGATCGCTTTCCTGCGCCGCATCCTCGAAGAAACCCCGGGCGGATTCCTTGAGCCTCTGCCGAGCGCCTGGGACGTCCCCACGGCCGGGATCCGGCACGAGTACGAGATCAGCTATTTCGGTTTCAACCAGCCCACCTACCGGAACTTCGTGATGCCCGCTGGCCGCCGTTACGAGGTGGACATCATCGACACCTGGAACATGAGCATTGACACCCTGCCGGACGCAGTGGAAGGGCGCTTCCGCGTGGAGCTCCCCGGCCGCCAGTTCATCGCCGTCAGGCTCCGCGCCCTCGGCTAACCCCGCCTACCCCAGCAGCGTGTTCACCAGGCGCGCGGCCACCTTGGCGGTCCGCGAGTCGATATCGAACTCGGGGTTGAGCTCGGCGACGTCCAGGTGCATGAGTTTTCCGCTCGTGGCAACTTGCTTGCACACCGCGCTGATAACGGGCAGCGGCACCCCATACGCCGCAGGCGCGCTCACCCCGGGAGCCACCGACGCCGGCAGCACGTCCAGGTCGATCGTCAGGTACAGCACGTCCACGCTGTCCAGGAACCGTGCCACAAAATCGTGCACGGCCTCCGCAGAGCAGTCCTCGTCCAGCAGGTACTTCACGCCCAGCCGGTCCGCCGTGTTGAAGAGGGTGCGCGTGTTGTTGGGCTCGGAGATTCCGACGACGGCGTAGTTCAGTTCGCGGCCCTCGGCGGCTTCCGCCCGGGCCATCTGCAGGAACGGCGTGCCTGAGCTCGGCACCGGTTCGTCCCGCAGGTCGAAGTGCGCGTCGAGGTTCAGGACTCCGAGGCGCTTGCCGCCCCTCACGGTCTCCGAGCCAGCCACACCCAGGTAGCTGGCGAAAGCAGTTTCGTGCCCGCCGCCGAGCAGCACCGTGAGCTTGCCGCCGTCCGAGCAGTTCCG
>NZ_DF952490.1:0-1393 GCF_001263615.2 Arthrobacter sp. Hiyo1
GCGACGCCGGCATGGTGCCGTTGTGCTCCGGTGTGACGAGCAGGATGGCGTCTGCTTCGGCGGCGGCAGCGCGGAGGGCTGCGGCTTCGGCCGGAACCTGGCCTTCGACGTCGATGTCTTCGTTGTAGAACGGGATGTTGCCGAGGGAGCCGTGGATCTGTACTTCGACGTTTTCCGGGGCGTTGAGCTGGATGGCTTCGGCGAGCTTGCGGTTGTGGGAATCGGCGCGGAGGCTGCCAACAAGGGCGAGAACGGTGTTCTTGGACATGGGAACTCCTTGGGTCTGGCCGCGGACGGTGCCGCAGGCGCTCGGTTTTGGAGGCTTTTGCTGCCTTCGTAGATTCTAAACGGACTGCGGTCCGCTTAATATTCCCAAGGCTAGAATGTTTCTGTGAGCCTCATCCCCATCCGGCCCGGTTCGCCTTTCGGGACGCCGCCGGAGCGCAGCGACGCCGCGCGTAACCGCGAACGGCTCCTTCAAGCTGCCAGGGATCTCGTGGCCGAACACGGAGTGGACGCCGTCACGATGGACATGCTCGCGTGCCGGGCCGACGTCGGGAAGGGAACGGTCTTCCGCCGTTTCGGCAGCAGGGCCGGACTCATGATGACCCTCCTGAGCGATGCCGAGGCGGAATTCCAGCGCGAGTTCATCTTCGGTCCGCCGCCCCTGGGCCCGGGAGCGCCCCCGCTCGAGCGCCTCATCGCCTTCGGCGAAGCACGTATCAAATATGTCGAAGAGTACGGCGAGCTGGCCCGTGCCGCGGCGGAACATTCCCCGCAAAACCGGCACGACGCCCCGCCGGTGGTGTTGTGGCACCGGCACATCGAGATGCTGTTGCGGGAAGCGGGCCTGGACAGCGATCCTTGGCTTCTGGCTCTTTCCCTCGGCGCCACCCTGGATCCAGAGCGCATGCTCCATTCCCTCCGAGTTCACGGAGTTGCGCCGGAACGCCTGGCTGCGTCGTGGCGCGAGCTCGTCACTCGCCTACTGAAAGACTGCTGACATAACCTTCGCCGTGCCATCTTCGCCCGGTAGCGTAGCGGCATGACCCACACACCGATCCGCACCGCCGTCGTCGGCTTTGGCCTTTCCGGCAGCGTCTTTCACGCGCCGTTTATCGCAGCCAATCCCGCGTATTCGCTCGACGTCATCGCCACTTCGGATGCGGGCCGTAAGGCCAAAGCCCAGGAACGGTATCCCGGCACGAGGGTCGTGGACAGCCCGGAGGACGTCTTGGCGCTTGCCGGGGAATTGGACCTCGTGGTGCTCGGTACGCCGCCCGCGACCCATCACCCGCTCGCGAAGGCGCGCTGGAAGCCGGGCTCGACGTCGTCGTGGACAAGCCGTTCGCGGTGACCAGCGCTCAGGGGCAGGAGCTGATCGAGCTCGCGG
>NZ_DF952490.1:5539-8394 GCF_001263615.2 Arthrobacter sp. Hiyo1
CTCGGAAACCGAGCGGTGCGTGACCTTGCCTGCCGCGATGTTGAGGCCGGCCGCCAGTGCGGGGTCGCGGTCGAATGCAGCCCTGACGCCCAGGTTGGCCAGTGACACCGCGTAGCGCAGGGTGACGTTGGTCAGGGCGTAAGTGGAAGTGTTCGGAACGGCGCCCGGCATGTTGGCGACGCAGTAGAAGATCGTGTTGTGGACCTTGTACGTGGGTTCCTGGTGCGTGGTGGGGTGCGTGTCCTCGAAGCAGCCGCCCTGGTCCACTGCGATGTCCACCAGCACGGAGCCGGGCTTCATGCGGGAAACCAGCTCGTTGGTGACCAGCTTGGGGGCCTTGGCGCCCGGGATCAGCACGGAACCGATGACGAGGTCGGCGTCGACCACGGACTTCTCGATCTCGTATGCGTTGGAGGCGACCGTCTTCAGGCGGCCCTGGTAGAGGCGTCCAGTTCGCGGAGGCGGTTGATGTTGATGTCCAGGATGGTGACGTCGGCGCCCAGGCCCAAGGCCATGGCGGCGGCGTTGGTACCGGCAACACCGGCGCCGAGGACAACAACCTTGGCCGGGCGGACGCCGGGTACGCCGCCCAGCAGCACACCCTTGCCACCGGCCGGAGCCATGAGGGAGGAAGCGCCGACGACGACCGACAGGCGGCCGGCAACCTCGGACATGGGTGCCAACAGAGGCAGCGCGCGGCCGTCCTGGACGGTTTCGTAGGCGATGGCCGTGACGCCGGAGTTGATGAGTTCCTGGGTCAGCTCGGCCTCGGCGGCCAAGTGCAGGTAGGTGAAGAGGATCAGGCCCTTGCGGAAGCGGTGGTACTCGGCCTTGATCGGTTCCTTGACCTTCATGACCATGTCAGCGCGTGCCCAGACGTCGTCGGCCTCGGCCACGATCTCAGCGCCGGCAACCGAGTATTCCTCGTCCGTGATACCGGAGCCCAGGCCTGCGCCCCGTTCCACCAGAACGGTGTGGCCGTGGGTGCGGAACTCGTGAACGCCCGCGGCCGTGATGGCAACGCGGAATTCGTTGTTCTTGATCTCTTTGGGGACACCGATGATCATTTTGGGCTCCATCTTCGAAAGGCTTCAACGGCCTTTTTCTCTGCGGGGGACTGTGCTTCCAGAATAAATCCGCTGTGAGCCAGTCGACAGGAAAGGCGATCGTCACGGTTGCCGACTTCCCCGGAATTCCGCGGTTTTTGCCGCCCTCGACTCGACATTTGTCGATATTGAGGGCGTCAGGTGTCGCCTGATGTTCGTGGGGCAAAGTAGTGTTTTCTCCATGCAGCAAGACGTGGAGAAAATCGTTGAGGACGTAGCACTCAAGTTGGGCCGCGGCCTCTCCTTGGAAGACCTCGACGGCGTGCTGCTCGCCTACAGCTCCAACCAGTCCCACGCCGACCGCGTGCGCGTGAATTTCCTCCTCAGCAAGCGTGTCCCGGTGGACGTCAGCGCCTGGCAGCTCTCGCACGGCATCGCAACCGCGGTGCGTCCCGTCGTCGTACCAGCCAATGAAGAACTCGGGATGGTCGGGCGGGTTTGCGTCCCGTTGCTGGTGCGCGGATTCCGTGTGGGATACCTCTGGGTCCAGCAGGACCTTGACGAGCAGACCGCGACGGCGATACTCGCCGAATTGCCCGGCGTCCGTGACGAGTTGGACCTCCTCGCGGGGTTGCTGCTCGATTCCAACACGGCGGAATCGGAGTTCCGGCGCCGCCGTGAGCAGGAATTCCTCGCTGCATGCCAAGGCGAGTCCAACGCGGTGGCGGCCGTGGCGGGATGGAAGGAGATCCAAGGCAGGGGACCGTGGCAGCTGGTTACCGTGCTCGATGCTGCGGACAGCGGCGGTGTCTCTGATCCGATCGCGGCGACCCTGACACACCGTTCCGCCGCACTGCAGGCCACTATCGGGGTCGATTCCGTGCTTTTCAGCGCCGGGACTGAGACGCACTCGGTCCTGTTGTTCCGCGAAACGGGCGGACGGGCAGAGCATGCCCAGGTCCTGGTCCACTATCAGCTGGAACTCGCCAAGCGCGCCGGCCGAAAAGTGGACCGCGTCATTCTTGGCATCAGCGAGCCGTTTTCGGCTATTCGCCAACTGGGCCGGGCGTACCGGCAGTCGAAGCTCGCGGCCCAGGCTGCCGCCGTCGATCCTCCGCTCGGCGAGCTCGTGGACAGCCGCTCGGCCGGGATCTATCAGTTGTTCGAACGGCTACAGGCGCCCGGGGGGTGGGACGATTCGGGTTCCGTGCACTTCCAGGAGATCGAGGACGCCGACCGCAACGGCGAGCTGCTGCCCGTGCTCGAACTGCTTTACGACAGCGACGGCTCCGTTCAGGATGTGGCCTCGAAGCTCCACCTGCACCGCAGCAGCATCTACAACCGACTGGCCAGGGTCCGCCAGCTTATCGGAGCGGATCCGCTGAATGGCGCCACCCGGCTCGAACTCCACGCAACGCTCAAGGCGCGCCGCTGGGCTGGCCGACCGCGGATTTGAAGCGCAGGTACCGGAAACCGCGCTGGCCTACTTGTTGAACTGCCTCAACTGAAGGCTGCAGCGCCAGCGGTCCGGGCGGTGCTGAATCATCTGCGTCCGGGTGTTCCGGCAGCATCGTCCGTGCCACTCGACGGCAAATGCTCGATGCCCTCCCATCCTCACTGCAGTGCCTTGGTTGCTGCGTCCAGAATCGACCCAAGATCGACGCCCGGTTGGGTAGGCGGTGGCGTCGGTGTGGGGCTGGCCGGGGTCCGTGGCTTCCAAGAACCTGTGGGTGCGGGAGTCGGAGACGCTGGATCCGTCGGATCCGGTGTCGGGGTTGGGCTAGCGGGTCCGGTCGGACCGGGGCTGGG
>NZ_DF952491.1:0-1821 GCF_001263615.2 Arthrobacter sp. Hiyo1
GGCCGCCCGCCGCTTCCAGTTGTTCGGCGGCCGTGAAGACCGTTCCTTCAAGCTTGGGGTGTGGCTCCCCGGTCTTGGCCATGATGACGATGTTGGCGCCGTCACGTGCCGCGCGGGTAGCGATTGCCAGGCCGATGCCGCGGCTGCCGCCGGACATCAGAATGGTGCGGCCCTTCAGTGATCCACGTGCCTGGTAGGGAAGGGCAGGGCTTGCAGAAGCATCGTTGCTTGAGGTCATGAGGACACTGTAGCCCAACTATGTTACTGGCGAGTAACATCACTCGATGCTCGACTTGAAGTCGGAAAATTGTAGGGTTTCTACAGCGGTCTGTGGCTTTTGCGTCATTAGACTAGCCAACAGGGCCCGCACTTTGTACGGATGCTACTTAAGAGCGCATGCCTAACAAAGCAGTGCCAGCGTAAATCAGCTACAGAGCCGGAGACATTTGATGAGCCACGATCTGACAACGACAGCGGGAAAGATTGCCGACTTCCGCGACCGCCAGGCCCGTGCAGAACAACCGTCCGGCCCCGAAGCCATCGAAAAGCAACATGCCCGCGGCAAGAACACCGCCCGCGAACGCATCGACATGCTCCTCGATGAAGACTCCTTCGTAGAGTTCGACGCTTTGGCCGTCCACCGCTCCACCGCGTTCGGCATGGAGAAGAAGAAGCCCCTCGGCGACGGCGTCGTCTCGGGCTACGGCACCGTCGACGGCCGCCTCGTAGCCATCTACAGCCAGGAATTCAGCGTCTACGGTGGCTCCCTGAGCCAAGTCAACGGCGAGAAGATCGTCAAGGTCCAGGAATTCGCCCTCCGCAACGGTTGCCCGATGGTGGGCATCAACGACGGCGGCGGCGCGCGTATCCAGGAAGGCGTCGCCTCGCTGGCGATGTTCGCTGACATCTTCCGCAACAACGTCCATTCTTCCGGCGTCGTCCCGCAGATTTCCCTCATCATGGGCCGTGCGCCGGCGGGGCGGCCTACTCCCCCGCCCTCACCGACTACATCGTGATGGTGGACAAGACCTCCCACATGTTCATCACCGGCCCCGACGTCATCAAGACCGTCACCGGCGAAGACGTGGACATGGAAACCCTTGGCGGCGCACGCCAGCACAACGCCACCACCGGTACTGCAACATACCTCGCCAATGACGAAGCCGACGCGATCGAGTTCGTCCGCGAACTCCTGGACTTCCTGCCGTCCAACAACCTGTCCGAGGCGCCCGTCCTGGAGCACGAGCAGGAACTGGAGCTCGACGACGACGACCTCGCCCTCGACACGCTCATCCCGGACTCGGCCAACCAGCCGTACGACATGCGCAAGGTCATCGAGCAGATCGTGGATGACGCCCATTTCCTCGAAATGCAGTCGCTCTACGCCCCCAACGTGATCATCGGCTACGGCCGGGTTGAAGGCCACACGGTCGGGATCGTGGCCAACCAGCCCATGCAGTTCGCGGGCACGCTGGACATCTCGGCTTCGGAAAAGGCCGCCCGCTTTGTCCGCCACTGCGACGCCTTCAACGTCCCCATCATCACCTTGGTGGACGTCCCCGGCTTCCTGCCCGGCAAGGACCAGGAATTCCAAGGCATCATCCGCCGCGGAGCCAAGCTGCTTTACGCCTACGCCGAAGCCACCGTGCCCAAGCTGACGGTCATCACGCGCAAGGCCTACGGCGGAGCGTACATCGTCATGGGTTCCAAGAAGCTCGGCGCGGACCTCAACCTGGCCTGGCCCACGGCGCAAATCGGCGTCATGGGCGCAAAGGTGCCGTCAACATCCTGTACCGCCGCGATCTTGCCGCGGTCGCCGAG
>NZ_DF952491.1:7098-9260 GCF_001263615.2 Arthrobacter sp. Hiyo1
CTCACCAGCGCGGCAGCCAACAGCCCACCCAGCAATCCACGCAGGCCGCGACGTCGGCCGCGCCCCAGGAACACGAGACCCCACCGGAGATTTAACTTGCCCTGAGTGCAAAGTTGCACTTAGTGTAACTATGTGACGCCTTCCGACACTATCGCCCTCCCGTCGCGCCGCGAACAGAACAAACTGGCCACCCGCCAAGCGATCGCCGACGCGGCCCTCGCCGTGTTGCGCAGCAAGGGGGCCGGCAATTTCACCGTGGAAGACATCGCGGAAGAAGCCGGCGTATCCCGGCGCACCTTCTTCAACTACTTCCCCAGCCTCGAAGCAGCCTTGGCGTCCGTGACCGAAGGCTTCCTGGACCATGCCTTGGAACAGTTCCGATTGCGCCCTTCGGACGAACCCATCCTCGATTCCGCCCGGGCCGCCCTCACGGCGCTGGCTGACCCTATGACGGTTTCCCCCATGGCCGAACTCTTCAGCCTCACCCACGACAACCGTGCCTTGGTGCGTTCCGAACTGGAAGCCTGGGACCACTGCACCACTCAGATCATCGACGCTGCCCGTCGTCGCCTCGGCCCGGATGTCAACGAGCTCTATCTGCGGGCTCTGGCAGGGTCCATCATTTCCTGCGGCAAGGCAGCCATGAGCGTCTGGTTCGAACAACACGGCCCGGATCTATCCGCTGAATCCCTCGCGAGCTTGCGGCAGCACTTGATCGACGCTATCGGCCTGCTCGGTTCAGGCTTCACGGCACCCGCCCCTCAAACCCCGTCGGCGCACAGCCCTCAGCCCGCGGCAGACTCCCAACACTCGGCATAACCACACACCGACAGATCGGTTCCGATATGGCACTCCTGCTCTACCGCCTTGGCAAGTTCTCCTACCGTCACCGCTGGCTGGTGATCTCCCTCTGGCTGGCTGTGCTCGTGGCCGTCGGCGGTTCTGCAGCCGCCTTCCACGGCACCATGTCCAACAATTTCCAGATCCCCGGCACTGAGACCCAGCAGATGCTGGACAAACTCAAGAAGGACCTTCCTGCCTCCTCGGGCGGTTCCGCAGGGATCGTCTTCGAAGCCGGCGACGCCGGATTCAACCAAGCCGGCAAGGACGCCATTGCGTCGGCCCTCGCCCAGCTGGAAAAGCTGCCGGATGTGCAGTCCACGGTCAACCCGTTCACGACCCAAGCCGCCTTGGACAAGGCACCGTCCGATCTTGCTGCCGGGGAACAGAAAGCTGCCGCCGGGCAAGCTGAGCTGGACAAGGCGCGGGCCACGCTCGACGCAGGCGATGCCCAACTCAAGGCCGCCGAGCAGCAAATGACCGCCGTCGGTATGCCCGCGGCGCAGATCCAGGCTCAGCTTGCCCCTCAACAGGCCGAACTCCTGGCCGGACGCCAGAAGCTCGATGCCGGCCAGAAGCAAGCCGCCGACGGCGCCGCCACCCTCGCCCTGGCCAAACGCCAAGTGACCGCTTCCCAAGGGATGCGCTTTGTCTCCACGGACGGTAAAGCGGCGATCGCGCAGGTCCAGTTCAAGACCTCGATCAATGGCCTGACCCCCGCCGTCCGGCAGCAAGTCCAGGACATTGTCCATGGGGTCTCCTCGGCAGGCGTCACAGCCTTGGCCAGCAAGGAAATCACCGAGGACGTCTCCCAATTGTTCGGTGTCTCCGAAATCATCGGTATCGCCGTCGCGGCCATTGCCCTGATTGTGATGCTGGGAACGCTCGTCGCCGCCGGCCTTCCCCTGCTGATGGCGATCATCGGCGTGGCGGTGGGCGTCGGCGGTACCTTTGCCCTCACCGGCGTCATTGACATGAGTTCCATCTCCCCGATGCTCGCGCTCATGCTGGGACTCGCCGTCGGGATCGACTACTCGCTCTTCATCGTCAACCGCCACCGCGGGCAATTGCTTTCGGGGATGGACGCCGAGGAATCAGTGGCCCTCGCGACCGGCACTTCAGGCAACGCCGTCCTTTTCGCCGGCCTCACCGTCGTCATCGCGCTTGCGGCACTGGTGGTTCCCGGGCTGCCATTCCTTGCGGTCATGGGTCTGTCGGCCGCCGCGACGGTGGCAGTCGCCGTCGTCGTCTCCCTCACTCTGACTCCGGCAGTCCTCTCGCTGGTGGGCCGCAAACTGATCTCTAAGCGGGCCTGGGCCAAG
>NZ_DF952492.1:0-3943 GCF_001263615.2 Arthrobacter sp. Hiyo1
CCGGGCAGTTGATGCTGCGGATTCCTCCGGCGGACTGCCGCCAGCCGCCGTCAACGTAGCTGCCGCGCACCGTGTGGGTCTGGGAAAGTTGTGGGCTGTTCATGCCGCTCCTTGGTTCCTCGCGGGAGTGACCTGGGGCCGGCTGTCCAGGCCTTCCAGGCTGTCCGGAACCGGGCTGCTGCCGTGCCGGTAGAACTCGGCGGCGATGGGAGCAAGGGGTTCGCGGCCCTGGATCAGGTCAGCGGCTTTCTCGGCCAGCATCATGACCGGCGCGTAGATGTTGCCGTTGGTCACGTAGGGCATTGCCGAAGCGTCAGCCACCCGCAGGCCCGAGGTGCCGTGCACCCTCATGCTGAGCGGGTCCACCACGGACATCGGATCGGTGGCCGGGCCCATCTTGGCCGTGCAGGACGGGTGCAGCGCGGTTTCTGCGTCGCGGGCTACCCAGTCGAGGATTTCCTCGTCCGTCTGGACGGTTGGACCGGGGGAGAGCTCACCGCCATCGAAAGGCGCCATGGCCGACTGCTCGAGGATCTGCCGGGAAATCCGGATGGCTTCGACCCACTCGCGCCGGTCCTGCTCCGTGGAAAGGTAGTTGAATTTCATGGACGGGTGGACGGTGGGGTCCGTGGAGGTGATCTTCAGGCTGCCGCGCGCATCGGAGTACATGGGCCCGATGTGCACTTGGTAGCCATGCTTGGCATCGGCCTTCTGGCCGTCGTAGCGGACGGCCACCGGCAGGAAGTGGAACATGAGGTTGGGGTAGGCCACGTCCTCGTTGGAGCGCACAAAGCCGCCGCCCTCGAAGTGGTTGGTGGCAGCAGGTCCCTTGCGCCCGAACAGCCACTGCAGGCCGATCCACGGGTAGCGCCACAGGCTCAGGCTGGGTTGCATGGACACCGGCTGGGTGCAGGCGTGCTGGATGTAGACCTCCAGGTGGTCCTGCAGGTTTTCGCCGACGCCGGGCAGGTCAACTACGGGTTTGATGCCGAGGGACGTGAGGTGCGTGGAGTCCCCGACGCCGGACAACTGCAGGAGCTGCGGGGTGTTGATGGCCCCTCCGCACAGGACTACTTCCTGGGCATCCACGCTGTGCTGCTTGCCGTTGCGTCGATAGCTCACGCCCGTGGCCCTGACATCGGACGTTCCAATGCCGTCGAAGTTGATTTTCGAGACGAGGGCCCGGGTCCTGACCGTGAGGTTCGGCCGGTTGAGGTGCGGCCGCAAGTAAGCCCTGGAGGCGGAGAGCCGCTGGCCCTTGTGCACATTGCGGTCGAAGGGACCGAAGCCCTCCTGCCGGTACCCGTTGACATCGTTGGTCCGTGCGAATCCGGCTTGTTGGGCCGCGCGGAAGAAGGCTTGGAAGAGGGGATTGCGCGCCGGACCGCGTTCAAGGACCAGCGGTCCGTCGTGTCCGCGCAGTTCATCGTCGGGTTCCGCGGCCAGCGCGGTCTCCATGCGGTTGAAGTAGGGGAGGCAGTGAGCGAAGTCCCAGGTCTCCATCCCGGCGTCGGCTCCCCAGCGTTCGTAGTCCAAGGGGTTGCCGCGCTGGAAGATCATCCCGTTGATGGAACTGGAGCCGCCCAGGACCTTGCCGCGGGTGTGGGCGATCCGGCGTCCGTGCATGTGCGGCTCAGGGTCGGACTGGTAGCGCCAGTCATAGAACCTGTTCCCGCTGGGGAAGGTGAGCGCCGCGGGCATCTGGATGAACAGGTCCCAGGGGTAGTCGCTGCGGCCGGCCTCCAGGACCAGGACGGTCTTGGTGCGGTCTGCGCTGAGCCTGTCCGCCAGCACCGATCCGGCGCTGCCCCCACCCACAATGACGTAGTCAAACTTTTCGTTGGCCATTAGTTGAACTCCTTTGAAGTGATCCCCATTGCTGTGTCGAGTAGCCAGGAGGGGCGTCAGCCCCGTAGCTTTTCCATGGTTGGATCCACGAGGGGATCGGCAGAGATGGTGGCCGGGATCCGCTTCCCGAAGTATTCGATCTCGACGGTGTCACCCTCGCCCGCTTCGGCGGGCAGCCAAGCGTAGGCGATGGGCTTCCGGACGGTGTAGCCGTAGGCGGCGCTTGTGACGTAGCCGGCGGGCTCTCCCTTGAAATAGACAGGTTCCTTGCCCAACACAACGGACGTGCCGTCGTCGACCGTCAGGCAACGCAAGCGGCGGTTGATGGGCAGTTCGCGGCGGGCTTTGAGGGCCTCGGCACCGATGTATCCTTCCTTGTCCTTGCCGACGGAGAAGCCAAGGCCCGCTTGGAAGGGCTCATGCTCGGGGGTCATGTCGGTGCCCCACAGCCGGTAGCCCTTCTCGAGGCGGAGGCTGTTGAACGCGCCGCGGCCGGCCGCGATGATGCCCTGCTCCTGGCCGGCCTCGAACAAAAGGTCCCAGAGCTTTTGACCGTTTTCCGCCGTCGTGTACAGCTCCCAGCCCAACTCGCCTACGTAGGACAGGCGCATCGCGGTGACAGGGATCCCGCCGATCCGGACTTTCTTGGTGCGGAAGTACTTCAATCCGTCGTTGCTGAAATCGTCGTCGCTCACCTTGGCCATGATTTCGCGGGCGAGCGGCCCCCAAAGCCCCACGCAACACGTGGAACCCGTGATGTCCCTGACCTGGACCCACTGGGTGACGTCCCCAGCGGTCTGTTTGCGGGCTTCGGTGGTGAGGTAGGCGAAGTCGATGTTGCCGTTCGCGCCTACCTGGAACGTGGTTTCGTCGAGGCGGGCCACCGTAATGTCGCTGCGGATGCCGCCGTCGCCGTTGAGGAGCAGGCAGTACGTCACCGCACCCGGCTTCTTGTCGACCTTCCCGGCGCTGAGGCGCTGCAAGAGGGCTTCGGCGCCAGGGCCGGAAACCTCCAGCCGCTTGAGCGGTGTCATGTCATAGAGCGCGACGGCGGTGCGCGTCTTCCACGCTTCGGCAGCGGAAATGGGGGAATGGAACATGGCGGCCCACGGTTCGCGTTCAGGTGCGCGCCATTCTTCCGGGAGGATCTCCAGCAAGCCGCGGTTTGCCTCGAACCAGTGCGGGCGCTCCCAACCCTGGGCTTCGAGGAAGAACGCCCCGAGCTCCTTCTGCCGGGCATTGAATGGGCTCACGCGCAGTTCGCGGGGCGAGACGCGTGGCTGCAGCGGGTGCAGGACATCGTAGATCTCTACGAAGTTCTGCTGGGAGGTTTCGCTGACGTAGCTCTCCGCGGTCTGGATCTCTTCGAAGCGGGAGACTTCGCATTCGTGGAGCGGAATCCGGGATTGGCCCTCGATCAAGAGCTCGGCCACTGCCCTGGCCACGCCGGCGGAGTGCGTCACCCACACGGCCTCGGCAACGAAGAACCCTTCAACCTCTTTGGACTCGCCCACCAAGGGACCGCCGTCGGGGGTGAAGGAGAAGATGCCGTTGAAGCCATCCGCAATCCCCGCGCCGGCAAGTGCCGGAAGGAGTTCCTTGGAGTCCTCCCAACTCGGCAGGAAGTCCTCTTCGGTGAACGCCAGGCGGGATGCATGCGGTGCTCGGACATGTCCGCCGCAGCAACCTCGGGGAGCTCCCGGAGGTCCACGGGCATGGGCTTGTGGGCGTAGGAGCCAATGCCCATCCGGTCCCCGTGCTCGCGGTAATAGAGGTCTTTGTCCTGGTGGCGAAGGATGGGCATCCACGCGCCGTTGGCGGGATCAAGCAGCCGCGAGGCATCGTTCCGGCCCACGAGCTCCGGTACGGAGGTGGTCTTGACGTATTGGTGGGCCAGCGGGAGGAGTGGCACGGACATGCCCACCATGGCGCCGATCTTGGGTCCCCAGAACCCGGCGCAGGAAACTACGATGTCCGCAGGGATCACACCGTCGGGCGTTTCGACTCCCGTGACTTTGCCGCCTGTCTGTTCAATGCCGGTGACGGGAGTGGAACCGCGGAACGTGACGCCTGCGGCGCTCGCCTTGGCGATGAG
>NZ_DF952493.1:0-1649 GCF_001263615.2 Arthrobacter sp. Hiyo1
GCCCGGCCCCGGCTGTCTAGGCCTCGGCCTTGCGGTCTTCGATCAGCTTCTGCACTTGCGGGAACAACGGGTGCGACGGCGGCAGTTCCGTGATCCGCTCAACCGCCTCGCCGGCGTCCATCTCCGAAAGCATCCGGGCGAGTTCCACGGCTTCGTCGTCGGCTCCGTCGTCGAAACGAAGGGCAGCGGACATCGCGTCGAGCAAGGCAACGGGAGTTATTCCGCGCTCGGCCAGTTCCGCTGCCGGGCCGATGAACCGTTCGTGCCGGCCCAACTTCCGGAGCGGAGCACGGCCAACCCGGTTCACGGTGTCCGGCAAGTACGGGTTGGTGAAGCGGGACAGGATCTTCTGCACGTACGCTTCCTGCTCAGCTTCGACGAAACCGTGCTTGGCCACGAGAAGCTGTTTGGTCTCCTCTAGCACGGCACGCACCCGGGCGGCCACCGAGGCGTCGGCCATCGCATCGGAGATCTTCTCCAAGCCGGCGCCGTAGCCGAAGTATGCTGCCGAGGCGTGTCCCGTGTTGACCGTGAAGAGCTTCCGTTCGATATACGGACCGAGCTCGTCCACGAAGGTCGCGCCGGGGATAACCGGCGCCTCCCCCGCGAACGGCGTCTGGTCGATGACCCACTCGTAAAAGGTCTCCACAGTGACGTCCAGGCCTTGGCCCGGCGCCTGGTTGGGGACAATTCTGTCCACCGCGGTATTCGCAAAAACAGCAACGGAGGAAAGATCGCCCGCGGCACCGTCCCACGCCGCTTCCACTTCGGAACGCAGGAGGTCCGTGGCGTTGATCGCGTTCTCGCAGGCCATCACCTGGAGCGGAGCCAACGACGGCGAGCGGCCGGCGATGCCCCGCGCGATCACGGGTGCCACGAACTTCAGGATGTGCGGCCCCACCGCCGTGGTGACGAGGTCCGCCGTCGCGATTTCCGCGACGACGGCAACCTCTTCGGTGCCCGAATTCAGGGCCCGGAAACCGGACACGGTCTTGACCGCCGCGTTTTCTCCGACCTCGTGGACCTCGTAGGAGGACGCGGAGGCGAGTTGGCTGATCAAGGCATCCGCTACATCGGCGAAGACCACCTCATATCCGGCCTCGTGCAGCAGTAAGCCGACGAATCCCCGTCCGATGTTCCCTGCCCCAAAATGGACTGCCTTCACTATGCGTTGACCTTCCCGAACAGATCCAGCACTTCCTGAACCGACGTGGCCTGTTCAAGCTGGGCCACTTGCGCCTTGTCCGTGAAGATCTTGGCGATGGAGGACAGGATGTGGAGGTGCTCGTTGTTGATGCCGGCGACGCCGACGACGAACTTGACCTGCTTGCCGCCCCAGTCGATGCCCTCGGGATAGCGGACGATCGACACACCGGAGTGCAGGATGTGGTTCTTGGCAGCGTTCGTGCCGTGCGGGATGGCCAGGAAGCTGCCCATGTACGTGGACACCGATTCCTCGCGCTCATGCATGGCGTGAATGTAGCCCATGTCCACGGCGCCGCGGTCCAGCAGGAGCTTGCCTGCTTCGTCGATGGCCGAGTCACGATCCGTCGCGGTGCCGGTGAGGATCACGCTTTCGGGGAGCAGGACATCCTTGCCCCCGACGACGGCTGGCTGGGCCGCGTGGGCACCGGCGGCCGGTTCGGCAA
>NZ_DF952493.1:6435-8295 GCF_001263615.2 Arthrobacter sp. Hiyo1
CCGACGACGCGCGTCACGCCGCAGCATCCTTTCGCTCATGACGCTTGGGGCGGCGAAGGGCGACGTCGTGGTGCTTCGGGCCGAGGGCGACGGCGCCGACGCTGCCCTCGATTCCCTGGTGACACTGTTGGAAACGGACCTCGACGCGGAGTAGGCACCTCCCACCCGACGCTCGCTCACATATGGTGGCCTCCCGCCAGACGCTCGCTCACATATGGTGGCCTCCGGTCAAACGCTCGCTCACATATGGTGGCCTCCCGCCAGACGCTCGCTCACCGTTGATTGGCGAGCGAGCGTTACGTCGATTGCGCTCATATCTGAGCGAGCGTCCGGGATTTTGGGCTCATATCTGAGCGAGCGTCTGGGGGGCCGCGCCGGGGGCGGGGGATACCGTTTTAGGCGAAGGCGGAGATGCCCGTGATCGAGCGTCCGATGATCAACGCTTGGACAGTCTCTGTGCCTTCATAGGTATGGATTCCCTCTATGTCGGCGAAGTGCCGGGCCACGCGGTTGGCCAACAAGATCCCGTTGCCACCGAGCAGGTCGCGGGCGTTCGAGGCGATGCTGCGGGCAGTGCGGGTGCAGGTGAACTTCGCGAGCGCCGCCTGCGCGGGAGTCAGCACGCCCTCATCGTCCAGCTTGGTCATCTGCATGACCATGAGCTGCATGGTGGCGAGCTCCGAATGCATCCGGGCAAGTCGCTCCTGCACAATCTGCGAAGCGGCCAGTGGGCGGCCGAACTGCCGGCGTTGGGCCGCGTACTGCACCGCGGTTTCGTAACAGGCAGTGGCGTGCCCGACGGCGGACCAGGCCACTCCCAGCCGGGTCGCCAAGAGCACCCGGGCTGTGTCCTTGAAACTCCGGGCACCGGGAGCGCGTTTTCCGCCGGGACGAAGACATCCTCAAGGCGGATGTGTGCCTGCCAGATTGCCCTGAGTGACAGCTTGCCTTCAATGGTCGTGGCGGAGTACCCGGGGGAATCCTGGGGGACGAGGTATCCGTGAACCTGCCCGTCGTCGCCACGGGCCCAGACGACGGTCAGCCCGCCGATCGAGCCGTTGCCGATCCATTTCTTTTCACCGTTGAGCACATAGCCGCCGTCGACGGCGGTCGCAGTCGTCTCGAGTCCCACCGAATCGGAACCGTGCGCGGGCTCGGTCAAGGCGAAAGCGCCATATTCCTCGGCCCGGGAAAGCGCGGGAAGCCAACGGTCCTGCTGCTCTGGGGAACCGCATTCCGCCACGGACCGCAAAGCCAAGCCGCCCTGGACTGCGACGACTGTGCCGATGGAGCCGTCCCCGCGGCTCAGTTCCATGGTGACCAGTCCGGCGGCGGTTTTGCTCATGGCCGGGAACCCGTCGACGTTGATTCCGTCGCGCAGCAGATCAAGTTCACCCAGGCGCTTCACCAGATGGAGCGGATACTCCGCGCGCTCCCAGTACCCCGCGATGACCGGGAGCACGTCGTCCTGGACAAAGGTCCGCGCGCGGTCCCAGTAGGCGCGGTCTTCGCGGCTAACGTCCTTGAAGACGGAGGCCGGGTCCGGGTCCAGGGATTCGTTCAGGACATACTCGGGCTCCATGGTGCCAGCCGGAAAAGCTGCGCCGACCGGGAATATGGCATCCAGTTCCTCGGAAGCGCTGTTGGACATCGTCGTCATGGGGGATCCTCGCTCGGGGTTGCGATCTACGACTCCCAGCATGCGCTGACACTCAGTTTCATGTCAAGGAACTCAGTTCCACCATGGATTCTGCTGGATCGAACTAAGCCAGGGCGTCCCGAACCGCTTGAAGGATCCGTTCCGTACCCGCTGCCGGATCCAGGACGGCAACCACGACGACGGGCCGGCCGCCTGGCGCG
>NZ_DF952494.1:0-3054 GCF_001263615.2 Arthrobacter sp. Hiyo1
AGCAACTTTCCAAACTTACCGGCTGCTTGCCTCCTAGTCAAATCAGCGTTCTTGACTTGATTTTCACGAGGAACTCAGTCAACTTCACCGATCTCCACTGGGGAGCAGCGCGGGTACTAACTATACCACCACTTCACCGGGGAGGCAAAACCCCCCTCCGGGCGGCTTCCTACGCTCCAGCAGGCGCCCCTGAGATCCCACGCAAAGGGCCCGGAAACTCAAAGTTTTCCGGACCCTTCACCCTCAGGCAAGCTTCACCCTCACGCAAACAGGACAACTACCCCACAGGCGCGAACCAAGAGGCTCCGAGCGGCGGCAAGGTGACGGTCAGTGCCGCAGGCAGCCCTTCCGCCCCGGGTGCGGTGGCAAGAAGTTCACCGCTGTTGATCACACCCGAGCCTCCGTAGACCTCGCGTCAGTGTTGAGTACTTCCTGCCATGCGCCGGCGGCCGGGACGCCGAGCACATAGTCCTGGTGCGGGCCTCCCGAGAAATTCACGGCGCACACCAAGGGGTTGCCGTCGTGGTCCCACCTGATAAAGGTCAGGACGTTGCGATCCGCGTCCGCGCCGTTGATCCACTGGAAACCGCCGGGCTCGTTGTCCCGGACGTGAAGGGCCGGCGTCGAGCTGTACAGCGTGTTCAACTCGCGCGTGAGCAATTGCAGTCCTCGGTGCGCCGGGATGTCGGCAAGGAACCAGTCGAGCCCGTGCTGTTCGGACCACTCGGCCTCTTGGCCGAATTCGGTGCCCATGAAGATGAGCTGCTTGCCCGGGTGGGCCCACTGGTACGCCATGAACGCCCGCAGGTTGGCGAGCTGCTGCCAACGGTCGCCGGGCATCTTGCGCAGCATGGATCCTTTGCCGTGCACTACCTCGTCGTGGCTAATGGGCAGCAGGAAGTTCTCCGTGAAGGCATAGACCATGGAGAACGTCACTGTGCCGTGGTGCCAACGGCGGTTCACCGGGTTTTCGGAGATGTACTTGAGGGAATCGTGCATCCAGCCCATGTTCCATTTGAGGCCGAATCCGAGGCCACCGTGGTTGGTCGGCGCGGTGACACCGGGGAATGCGGTGGATTCCTCGGCAATGGTCACTGCGCCGGGGTGGGTCTTGTAGATCGTGGCGTTGACCTCTTGGAGGAACGAAATCGCTTCCAGGTTCTCGCGTCCACCGTGGACATTGGGGAACCACTCCCCTTCCTCTCGCGAATAGTCCCTGTAGAGCATGGAGGCCACGGCGTCCACGCGGAGTCCGTCGATATGGAATTCCTCGAGCCAGTAGAGCGCGTTCGCGACCAGGAAGTTGCGAACTTCGGTGCGGCCGAAGTCGAAGATGAGCGTGCCCCAGTCCGGGTGCTCACCGAGCCTGGGATCGGAGTGCTCGTACAGTGGTTCGCCGTCGAAACGGGCGAGGGCCCAGGCATCCTTCGGGAAGTGCGCGGGGACCCAGTCCAAGATGACGCCGATGCCCGCCTGGTGCAGCGAATCGACAAGGAACCTGAATTCATCCGGATGCCCGAAGCGGGAGGTCGGAGCAAAGTAGGACGTGACTTGGTAGCCCCATGAACCGCCAAAGGGGTGCTCGGCCACCGGCATGAACTCGACGTGGGTGAACCCGAGCCACTTCACGTACTCAACGAGGTCCTTGGCCAACTCCTTGTACCCGAGGCCAAGGCGCCAGGAACCAAGGTGGACCTCGTACACGCTCATGGGCGAGTTGTGCGGATCCTTGTTGGCGCGCGCGGTCATCCAGGCGTCGTCCTTGAAGCGGTAGCCGGACTCCACTACGCGTGACGCGGTCAAGGGCGGAACTTCGGTGCCGAAGGCGAGCGGGTCGGCTTTCTCCACCCAGTGTCCGGCCTTGGTGAGCAACTCGAATTTGTAGCACGCCCCTGCTACAACGCCCGGGATGAAGACCTCCCAGACGCCTGAAGACCCGAGTGAGCGCAAGGCGTGCTCACGCCCATCCCAGGAGTTGAAGTCACCCTTGACGCGGACTGCCTGTGCGTTGGGGGCCCAGACGGCGAAGGAGACGCCGTCCACATCGCCGAGCGGGGAACGGTAGTGCTGGACGTGGGAGCCCAGCGTGTCCCAAAGCCGTTCGTGCCGGCCTTCTCCGATGAGGTGCAGGTCCACTTCCCCGACGGTTGGAAGGTAGTGGTAGGGATCGTTGATCGTCACGGGCGCGGAATCGCCGTACACGACGTCCAGTCGGTAGTCCGGTACGTGGCCTTGCTGCAGCGGTTCGAGGACAGCCACCCAGATGCCGTCGGTCTCGTGGGTCATCGGGGTGGAACCGGCTTCGGTGACCACAGATACCTCCGCAGCGAGGTGCTTGACCGTACGGATGGTGACGTGACCGTGGTCGTCAAGGTGGGCGCCCAGCACCGAGTGCGGGGCGTGGTGCGCACCAGCGGCCACCCGGCCCAGGGTAGCGGCGTCCACATACAGCGGGACTCGGGGCCGTTCGGTACGTGCTGAGCCTGTCATTTCCTTACCTTCCGATGTCGCCGCGGCATCCGTGCCGGGGCTCGTGTTTCCGAGGAGCTGCCGCGAAGCATTGACCGGAATGGGCAACCAGTCCGGCCTGTTCCGCAGCTCATAGATCACCTCGTACAAGGCCTTGTCCAGCCACAATGCCACAAACAGCGGCGAGCGGCGGTCAATCGTTCCAGGGGTGATGTCGCTGTAGCCAGCCAGGAAGGCCTCGGCGCAGTCGTCAACCCACGTGGCGGGAACCGGGCGCCCGGGTTCTCGCGGATGGCCGCACCGGCCGCGTAGTCGAAGGACCGCAGCATCCCGACGACGTCCCGCAGGGGAACGTCGGGAATGTTACGGTGTTCAATCGGCCTCAGGGGTTCGCCCTCAAAGTCCAGGATCGCCCACCGCGCAGGTTCGCCCGCGGCGCCAGGCACCAAAAGGATCTGGCCCAAGTGAAGGTCTCCGTGGATGCGCTGCAGGGTTCCGGCTTCCTTGCCCGACAATTGCGCCAGGAGTGCCTCGAGCTGCTGCTCATGGGGCCCGACGGCGGTGCCCGCCTCAGCCCACGACTGG
>NZ_DF952495.1:0-3030 GCF_001263615.2 Arthrobacter sp. Hiyo1
CCGCCGGGCTGTCAATCGCGGACTGCTCAAAGAGGGCCAGCTTGGCGACATCAACAACGCCTTGGACACCTCGGGTACGCCGGACAACGGTGAAGACCGTCCAGGCAACGACGCTGCCGGGACGCAGGAAGGAAACTGAGAATGGCCATCAAACTTGTGACCACTGCAGCGGAATTGCGGGCAGAAAGCGCGCGGTTGCTCGCGGAAAAGCGCGGGAGCTCGCAGGGCCTCGTCCCGACGATGGGAGCGCTGCACACGGGTCACGCGACGCTGGCCCGCACCGCCGTCGAACAGAACGACGTAGTGGTGGCCTCCATCTTCGTGAACCCTCTGCAATTCGGCGAGGCCGCGGACCTCGAACGCTACCCGCGCACGCTTGATGCCGATATGGCCCTCCTGGACGCCGAGGGCGTGGATCTCGTCTTCGCCCCTTCCGTAGAAGAGGTTTACCCCGGTGGGGAGCCGCTGGTCCGGGTGACTTCGGGACCGTTGGGCGAGAAATGGGAGGGCGCCTCGCGCCCCAGCCACTTCGACGGGGCCCTAACGGTGGTCGCCAAACTGTTGCACTACGGACTGCCGGGCGGTCCAGCAGCCGACGGCGGTGCTGCCGCGTACCGCGCGTACTTCGGCCAGAAGGATGCCCAGCAGTTGGCGCTCGTGAAGCGGATGGTGGCAGATCTCAGCTTTCCGGTGGACATCGTGGCCGTACCTACTGTGCGTGACGCGGACGGGCTGGCCCTTTCCAGCAGGAATCGTTTCCTTTCCGACGAAGAGCGGGAAGCGGCGCTGGTTCTGTCCCGCGCCCTCCGCCTGCTCGAGTCCCGTGCCCTGGCGAACGAGCCGCTCGAGCTGGACTCCGCCGTCGCGCTCGTTGAATCGCAGCCCCTCGTGAAGCTGGACTATTTCGACGTCGTCGATCCCCGCACGCTGGAACCGCTCGCCGAAAACTGCAAGGAAACTCCCTTCCGGGGCGAAGGGCTTGCGATCATTGCGGCGAAGGTCGGGCCCGTGCGGTTGATCGACAACCTGCCGCTGGGTTCCTGAAGTCTCTTAACTTCCGGATGCCAGTACGCAAACGTTTGGATTAAGCTGCTGACGGGAATGCCGTTGAGGCTTAGACTGTTGCAATCTTCACCGGTGACGAGCGCCGGAAACCATCGCACCCAAAGCTGAGGGATCCTCATGTCTACCGACGTCACATCCGACGCGCACGGCAACCCCATGCCGGAAACAGGGACACAGCAAGCCAGCGACAGGATGTCGCGCGAGTCTGTCACCGTCATCGTCACGCTCCTTGTGGCCACCTTCGTAGTGATCCTCAACGAGACCATCATGAACGTCGCCTTGCAGCGGCTCATGACGGACCTCAATGTCGACGCGCCTACTGTCCAGTGGCTCTCCACTGGATTCATGCTGACCATGGCCGTGGTCATCCCCACCACCGGCTTCATCCTCCAGAGGCTCACCACTCGAGCTGCGTTCCTCCTGGCCATCGGACTGTTCAGCGGCGGTACCCTGCTCGCGGCACTGGCCCCGGGTTTTGGAGTGCTCTTGTTGGCGCGCATCGTCCAAGCGGGCGGCACGGCAATTATGCTGCCGCTGCTGATGACGACCATCTTGACCTTGGTGCCTCTGTCCCGACGCGGTGCCGTGATGGGCAACGTGACCATTGCCATCTCGGTTGCGCCGGCCTTGGGCCCCACGGTTTCCGGGATCATCCTTGACCACTTCTCGTGGCGATTCATGTTCGTCTTCGTACTGCCGGTGGCCTTGTTGGCGATGGGCATTGGCGCCAAGTTCCTGACCAACGTCGGTGAACGCGGCAACGTCAGGTTGGACTTCGTCTCGGTGGTCCTGACCGTTCCTGCCTTCGGCGGGCTGGTCTATGGACTGAGCCAGATCGGCGGCCACTCCGGAGCAACCGCCGTTCCGATCGCTGCACTCGTGATCGGCGTCCTGTGCATGGTGGCGTTCGTCTTCCGCCAGCTCAAATTGCAGAAGTCCGACGCGCCCCTGCTGGACCTCAGGGCATTCAACTTCCGCATGTTCACGGTCTCGGTCCTGCTCATGGTGGTTGCCATGATGGCCCTGTTCGGCGGAGTGATCCTGCTACCGCTCTACCTGCAAAACGTTCTCCACCTGCAGCCAATGGAGACCGGCCTTGCGCTCCTTCCGGGCGGCTTGGCGATGGGCCTGCTCGGTCCGGTGGTCGGCAGATTGTTCGACAGGATAGGCCCGCTTCCACTGACTGTCACGGGTTCCATCCTGCTGGTGCTCACGCTGTGGCAGTTCTCAATGCTCAACGCGAGCAGCCCCCTGTGGTGGGTCGTGGTCCTTTACGCAGTGCTTAGCCTGGGGTTGGCTTTGCTGTTCACGCCGGCGTTCACCACTGGCCTCAACCCGCTTCCGCCGCACCTCTATTCGCACGGCTCGGCCATCATGAGCACACTGCAGCAGGTGGCGGGTGCCGCGGGGACTGCGCTCCTGGTTTCGATCTTCGCGGTGGTCTCGGCTGCGTCCGGCTTTGTTGCCGGGATGCAGGCCGCATTCCTGACGGCCACTTTGATTGCGGTGGTTGCCGTAGTGCTGTCCACCATGATGCGCAAAACCGAGGGCGCAGCCGGGCACTGACTCTCGGTGGCGGCGCGGCTGGGTGGCTGCACGGCTGGGTGGCGGCACCGCGCCGCTTGTTTGTGACGCACGGCATGTTTTTGGCTGGCGGCCCTAAAGGCTTTCACTCAGGTGGCACTGGGCGCGGAATTGCCGTGTTGTAGCGGGTTTTGAAGCGCAGGATGGTGCTGTGGGGGTGATTTGCGTGGGGTCTTTGGGGTGTGTAAAGTAGATCGAGTCGCCGCCGCTGATGCGGAAAAATTGCGACCGACCCCCTTTCAAATGGAAACCAAATTCTTGGTTCGCTTTCTTGCGTTCCGGTGTGGTTTCCGGGTGTCACGGATGGTGTTTTGTCCGACGCGGTTCCCGGATTCGGGAGTTGTGCGGAGAGGGCGTGTCTGGTAAGTTTGGAAAGTTGCT
>NZ_DF952496.1:0-2889 GCF_001263615.2 Arthrobacter sp. Hiyo1
TCCGGGACCGAGGTCCTGGGGATTGGACGCGGCGAGTTCGGCCACTGTGTCGATGCCGAGCTTGGCCAGCCGGGCAGACACCCTGGTCCCGACGCCCCACAGTTCCTTGGTGGGCCGGCGGCCCATGACATCGAGCCAGTTCCCGGCGGTGAGCCGGAAGACGCCGGCTGGCTTGCCGAAACCGGTGGCGACCTTGGCCCGGACCAGGGTATCGCCGATGCCCACGCTGCAATGCAGCCGTGTGCGCTCCAGGACGGCGGCCTGCACCTGCCGGGCGTAGGCTTCAGGATCCTCCGTCTCGACGCCCACAAAGGCTTCATCCCAACCCAGCACCTGCACCGTGGCCCCGGGCTGCGCGCGGAGGGTAGCCATCACCGTTTCGGACGCCGCGAGATAGGCCTCCTGATCGACGGGCAGGATCACGGCGTCGGGCACTTTCCGGGCCGCAATGCGCAAGGGCATGCCGGAACCCACGCCAAACGCCCTGGCCTCGTAGGACGCGGTCGACACAACGGCCCGTTCCGTGGGGTCGCCCCGACCGCCGACAATGATCGGCTTGCCCGCAAGTTCCGGCCGTCGGAGCACTTCGACCGCTGCGATGAACTGGTCGAGATCAACGTGCAGCACCCACGGGATTCCGCCCACGCCACCAGCTGTCATGGCTGCGTGCGCTCCGCCTCGATGTCGATGCCCGTCACCACATCTCCGGCGCGCTCGTAGACGAGCCAGATTGCGCTTCGGGAAGGCCTGAGGCGGCTGCGTGACCGTGAAGGCGGCTGGAACGGTACCGTCCCGGAAGATCTTCTTGCCTGTACCGAAAGTCACCGGGTACAGCCAGAGATTCAGCCGGTCAACGAGGTTCTCGGTGAGGAGGGACTGGAAGAGGTCGCCGCTGCCGATGACGTGGGTCTCGGCGTGCCGTTCGCGGATTTCGCGGGCCTCGGAGGCGACATCCGTCAGCACCGTGGTCCCGGCCCAAGCGGGGTCGCTCAGGGTATGTGATGCGACATATTTCGGCACAGCGTTGAACCGGGCAGCAATCGGGTCATCGGCCGGTGCGGTGGGCCAGAAACCGGCGAAAATGTCGTACGTCTTCCGGCCGAGGAGAAGCGCGTCGAGGCGTTCGATTCCCGCGGTGATCGCCTCACCGGATTCCTTGTCGAAGTATGGTGCCTGCCAGCCGCCGAACTCGAAGCCGCCCTCGCGATCCTCGTCGGGCCCGCCGGGCGCCTGGTAAACCCCGTCAAGGGT
Source organism: Arthrobacter sp. Hiyo1 (assembly GCF_001263615.2). Classification (NCBI taxonomy): domain Bacteria; kingdom Bacillati; phylum Actinomycetota; class Actinomycetes; order Micrococcales; family Micrococcaceae; genus Arthrobacter; species Arthrobacter sp. Hiyo1. The sequence goes on from NZ_DF952496.1 coordinate 1,252, forward strand.
GCTGAACAGGTCGACCACGATGATTCCCACACGCCCATTTTTCGGCGGGCGCGGCCGAGTTGGCAAGAGCCTGTGTAAAAGCTAGCTATTCGCCGTGTCCAGCTCGTCGAACAGGCGCGACAGGCAGTCGACATAGTTGGTCATTGCGTCCGCGAAAGTGAGAAGCCTGGGTCCGCCTTCAGTGCCGGGCTCTGCCCTTTCGTTGCCTGCTTCGTCGGTGTGGCAGAGGAGGGGTTCGCAACTGGTTCCCTTCGCGGTCAGCCGTGCGATTCCCCAAGGATGGCTGGGGTCCGTCACTGCGATTCCCGCCGCGTCGAAGGTGTCGCGGAGGACGTATCGTGTGACTGTCCTCCATGACTGGAGGAACTGTGGCTGCAACTGTTCAATGAGTTCGTCGTCGTTGCTTTCGTAAGCGCGCCCCAGGTCCATGGAAAGCTCGTCCCATTCCCGGGCGTCGCGGACCATGAGGTGCCCGGCCCGGAGACGGGCAATCGTTTCGTTCAACGTCATGGTCTGTCCCCAAACTTCCTGTCGTGTCTGTTCCCGCCTGTGAAAGCAGGTCATCAACGGAGAGAACGGACGGGAACCCCGCATGATTCCCGCGGGCGGTGGGCCGCTTGGACGTTCATCTGAAGTTGCTCGTGCCCGCGGACCCTTGAACGTCCGGTCGCTCGAGGGCTAGCATTGCGGCCACCGGACCCGGCTGTCCTTGGCCGAGAGGCCGGGCGGACACTGACATCGGTCGACTTCGGGGAGACGGTCATGGGCGGGACAACTGCGGACGCGTCATCAGCGGACCTTATGGTCGACCTGATCATATCCCTGGACGGATATGCATCTGCCGAGGGATGGCCCGGCTGGTGGGGTCTGGAGGGGCCGGAATATCTGGCATGGCTCGCTGAAGAGGGGGAGAAGGGCCACACCTTCCTTCTCGGGGCGAACACCTACCGGCTGATGTCCAGGATGTCGGAGGAGGCCGAGGCCCAAGGCCCGGGATTCTCGGAGGATGAGGGGGCCGCCCTGACCGGCCTTGCTGCGGTACCGAAGGTCGTTTTCTCCTCCACGCTCCACGCTCCCCTCACGTGGCCGAACTCGGAACTCGTCACCGGGGACGCGGTCCAGGCCGTGGCGGAGATGAAACGGACCCGGACCGCGCCCTTAAGCACCCTCGGAAGCCTGAGCCTGTGCCGGTCCTTGCTGACCGCCGGACTCGTGGACAGGTTCCGGGTGGTCGTTTTCCCGGTGATCACGGGCAGCACCGGTCGGGAACGGATCTACGACGGCTATCCCGACGTCAAGCTCGAGATGGTGGAAAGCAGGACCTTCGATGGCCGGCTCCAGCTGCTCGAATACGTCCCCACCGTCCTCAGCGGTCCGCCGGGCAGCGGTCCGGCGTGAGCCAATCCGAAGGGAATCGGTCATGAACTCGACGATGTTGGTAACGGGCGGCACCGGCACCCTCGGGCGGCTCGTGGTTTCGCGGCTTCGGGACCGGGGCCATGCCGCACGCGTGGCAGGCCGTCATGCCCCTCCACCGGAGCAGGACATCGAATTCGTTAAGTGTGACCTCGACACCGGCGAGGGAGTCGAAGCCGCCTTGAGCGGTGTCCGGACGGTGGTGCATTGCGCAGGCGCGCA
>NZ_DF952497.1:0-2651 GCF_001263615.2 Arthrobacter sp. Hiyo1
AATGCACCGGCCGGCCTAGCAGGACGCTCAGGTTCCGGGCGAATGGCCAGTAGAGGGAGTCGGTCACCAAGGTGCCGTGAACGAGCACGACGCCGGGCTCCTCCGTAGCGCCCGACGCGCCCGGAATGGACGCCTCAGCCGCCGGCCGGAAGGAGTGCACCTCGAGGTGCCCGCCGTCGTCGTCCGTTTCAACTGTCCATGTCTCCACAGCCCGAGTCTATGTTGCCGCGGGGGCGGGAGGGGAAGATAGGGAACTCCAAGGAATCCCCGGTAAACTTGTGGATTGTGACTTCCGCAAACACCCCATCCCCGCACACCGCCGCCGAGCCTGCCGACGCCAGCGAGCAGATGCGCATCCGCATGGAAAAGCGCAGCAAGCTGATTGAGCGCGGCACCGAGGCCTACCCGGTGGGTGTTGAGCGGACGCATTCCCTTGCCGAGATCCGCGAGAAGTACGCACATCTCGAGGCTGACGAAACCACCGGCGACATCGTGGGCGTCACCGGCCGTGTGGTGTTCGTGCGCAACACCGGCAAGCTCTGCTTCGCTACCCTCCAGGAGGGCGGTGTGGACGGGAAGGGCGTGCGCCTGCAGGCGATGCTCAGCCTGGCAAACGTCGGCGAGGAAACCCTCGCGGACTGGAAAGCGCTGGTGGACCTCGGAGACCACGTTTTCATCAAGGGCGAAGTCATTTCCTCCAGGCGTGGCGAGCTCTCTGTCATGGCTGATTCCTGGTCCATGGCCTCCAAGGCCTTGCGCCCGTTGCCGGTGCTGCACGCCGAGCTGAATGAGGAAACCCGTGTCAGGCAGCGCTATGTGGACCTGATGGTCCGTGACGAAGCCCGGGAAATGGTCTACACCCGCGCGGCGATTACCCGCTCGGTTCGCGACACTTTGGACCGCCGCGGCTATGTGGAGGTGGAGACCCCCATCCTGCAGCTCGTCCACGGTGGTGCCACGGCCCGGCCGTTCGAGACGCACATGAACGCCTTCGACCAGAAGATGACGTTGCGCATCGCCACAGAGCTCTTCCTCAAGCGTGCCGTGGTGGGCGGAATCGATCGCGTCTACGACATGGGCCGCGTGTTCCGCAACGAAGGCGTCGACTCCACGCACAGCCCTGAATTCACCACCTTGGAATGCTACGAGGCGTGGGCGGACCAGTTCGTCATGGCCGAACGCATGAAGGAAATCATCCTGAACGTCGCCGACGTCGTGGGCACCCGCACCATCCAGACTGACGCCGGAGAGATCGACCTCGACGGCGAATGGGCCTGGGTTGCTGTCTACCCGGGGCTCTCCGAGGCGATCGGGGAAGAGATCACCCCCGACACCACGGTGGCGGAACTGCAGGCCATTGCCGCCAAGCACGAGGTCAAGGTGGATCCGAAGTGGGACGCCGAGAAGCTTGTCGTGGAACTGTTTGGCGAGATCGTCGAGCCGACCCTGCTCAACCCGACCTTCGTCTACAACTACCCACCCTCCGCGCAGCCCCTTGCCCGCCCGCACCGGGAGGACGGCCGCCTGATCGAGGCCTGGGACCTCATCATTGGCGGCATGGAACGCGGCACGGCCTTCTCCGAGCTGATCGACCCCGTCATCCAGCGCGAACGCCTCACGGAGCAGTCGCGTCGTTCGGCCGCCGGCGACGTCGAGGCAATGCAGTTGGATGAAGACTTCCTGCGCGCCCTCGAGTACGGTGCTCCGCCCATGGGCGGCATCGGCCTAGGCATCGACCGCTTGGTCATGCTGTTCACCGGAGCAGGCATCCGGGAAACCATCTTGTTCCCACTCCTCAAGCCCGAAGGGCACTGACCATGGAATACATTGCCGTTCTTGCACCGTCCGTTGTTGTCGGACTTCTCTTTTGGTTTGCCATGAAGGCTATCTTCAACGCGGACAAATCAGAGCGCCAAGCAGAAGCCCGCGCCCAGGAAGAAGCCGGATTCGGAATTGCCAAGCCTGCGGGCGACGGCTCAACACCTGCCAAATAGCTCTTTCTCGGGGCCGCTCCCGAAGATTTAATAGTGCCTTTGACGGAGCCTTTGACGGGGTGCCATGCGCTGGACGATAATCTTTAATTAGTAGTCTAGCTATTCTGCATATCCGACCCCTCCAAAAGAGAGTCTTTTCATGGCACAGAAAGTCAAAATTATCCTCGTTGACGACCTGGATGAGGGCTCTGCGGATGAAACTGTCCGCTTTGGCCTTGATGGAGTCAGTTACGAAATGGACCTGTCCAGTGCCAACGCTGCGAAGCTGCGGGACGCTCTGGGGCCATTTGTAGCCAAGGCACGCAAGACATCGACCGGCCGTGCAACGCGTAGCCGCGTTGCCGCAGGGAGAAACCAGGACTCGGCACAGATCCGTCAATGGGCGCGCGAGAACGGTTATACCGTAAACAGCCGTGGCCGCATTCAGGCCGAAATTCAGGAAGCCTACCAGAAGGCCAATTCCTGACACCAAGTATCAATACCCCGGCCCTACGGCCGGGGTATTGTCATTTAACTGCCCGGCTCGTCGGGATAACGGTGTTGTGCACCACTATTCCGGGGAAGCTTGGAGTCGACTGGGCGTTTCCGGTAGGCAGTCACCACTTTCGCGGTGAAGAACGACGGCGGCCGGCCGGCTCGCGGGGGTGCCGGCCGAAG
>NZ_DF952498.1:0-2549 GCF_001263615.2 Arthrobacter sp. Hiyo1
GCCCGCCAGGGCAACGGCTGCGTCTTCATCATCCGGAGCCGTGCCGCCGGCGGGTTCCAAGACGCCGTCGAGCAATGCCTTGAAGCCGTCCTCGTCCAGTACCCGGATGCCGAGTTGCTCAGCCTTGTCCAGCTTGGAGCCTGCGTTCTCGCCGGCCACGACGTAACTGGTGTTCTTGGAAACCGAGCCCGCCGCTTTGCCGCCCCTGATGATGATGGCTTCCTTGGCTTCGTCCCGGCTCAGGGTGGGCAAGGAGCCTGTCACCACGATGGTGAGGCCTTCCAGGTTCCGCTGGATGCCGGCGTCGCGCTCGTCAACCATGCGCACCCCGGCAGCTGCCCAGCTATCCACGATTTCCTGGTGCCAGTCAACGGCGAACCATTCCTTGAGTGCCGCGGCGATGGTCGGTCCCACCCCGTCAACGTTGGCCAGTTCCTCCTCGGAAGCGGCCCGGATGGCGTCCATGCTCCCGAGGGCCGTGGCCAGGGCGCGGGACGCAGTGGGGCCGACGTGCCGGATGGAAAGGGCAACCAGGACGCGCCAGAGAGGTTGCGTCTTGGCTTTCTCAAGTTCCTTGAACAGTTTCTCGGTGGTGGCGGTGGGTTTGGAGGGGGTCTTGGCGGTGGCCTTGGAATAGAAGTAGGGCACCAATTCGAACGTTCCCGTGCCCACGCCTTTGGAGCGCTTCTCGCGGTGGATGCGGACGTCGGCGAGGTCCTCCGGCGTGAGGCTGAACAAGGCCGCCTCGCTGCGCAGGGGCGGAGTTTCCGGTTCCGCAGGCTGGGTGAGTGCGATGGCTGCCTCCCACCCGAGAGCCTCGATGTCGAAGGCTCCCCTGCTCGCGACGTGGAAGACACGCTCGCGCAGCTGGGAGGGGCACGACTTCGCGTTGGGGCAGCGGATATCGACGTCGCCTCCTTCGCCGGAGCAAGGGGCGTGTGGCAGGAGGGGCATTCCGTGGGCATCACGAACTCGCGCACAGGAGGATCCTGCTGATCGCGCAGCGCCAATACCGGCCCGACGATCTCAGGAATGATGTCTCCGGCCTTCCGGAGAATCACGATGTCGCCGATCATGACGCCCTTGGCCTTGACCACGTCCTGGTTGTGCAGGGTGGCCATCTCCACAGTGGATCCGGCCACTTTGACCGGTTCCATTACCCCGTAGGGAGTGACGCGGCCGGTGCGGCCGACGTTGACTTGGATGTCCAGCAGCTTGGTGTGGACTTCCTCCGGCGGGTATTTGTAGGCAACGGCCCATCGCGGCACGCGCGAGGTGTAACCGAGGGCACGCTGCGTGGCGAAGTCGTCGATTTTGACCACGATGCCGTCGATCTCGTGCAGGAGGTCGTGCCGGTGTTCGCCGAAGTGCTTGATGAAGTCGAGGACCTCCTCGAAGGAGTCCAGGACCTTCAGGTAGGGGCTGACCGGCAAGCCCCATTCCTCCAGCAGCTTGTACGTTTCCGACTGGCTCGTGGAGTCGAGGCCTTCGCGTGCCCCGATGCCGTGGACGAACATCCGCAACGGACGCTTGGCGGTTTCCGCGGGGTCTTTCTGGCGCAGGGAGCCGGCCGCGGCGTTGCGGGGGTTGGCCAACGGCGCCTTGCCGGACTCGATCAGCGCTTCGTTGAATTCGGCGAATGCCTTGGACGGAATGAAGACTTCGCCCCGGATTTCCACCTCGGACGGATATCCGCTGCCGCTGAGCTGGCGCGGGATCTCCTTGATGGTGAGCACGTTGTGGGTGATGTCCTCGCCCGTGGTGCCGTCTCCGCGCGTGGCGGCACGGACCAGCTTGCCATCGCGGTACAGCAGGTTCACTGCCAGGCCGTCGATCTTCAGCTCCGTCAGCCACGCAATGCGGGAAGCCGCCGTGCCCAGCTTTTCGACCGAAGCCTCGGCCTTGCGGACCCACGCTTCCAACTCGTCGAGCGAGAAGACGTCCTCCAGGCTGTACATCCTCTGGAGGTGCTCGACGGCGGCGAAAGCAGCCGACACCTCGCCGCCTACTTCCTGTGTGGGCGAATCGTTGGACACGAGCTCGGGATGCAGGGCCTCGAGCTCCTCGAGGCGGCGGTACAGGGAGTCGAACTCGGCATCCGAAACCGTCGGCGCATCTTCCTGGTAGTACGCGTAGCGGTACTTGCGGACGAGGTCTGCGAGGTTTTCGTACTCTTTCCGTACGGCTTCCGTTGGAACTGCGGTTTCGCTCTCTGCTGTGCTCACGTACCTATCTTGCCGCAAAGCCGCGACAAAATACGGCCCCCGGACGGGAAGCAGGGATCACAAGCAGGAATCACAAGCGGGTATCAGTGCGTAAAGCGGTGGCGGCTCCACAAGGCGAAGGCAATGCCTCCGGCCGCCACCAAAAGCACGCCGCCCATGATCGCGATCACGGCGAACATGTCCGAGCCCGGTCCTTTGGTGCCGCTCACCGAGGCAGCTTGCGTGGCCTTGAGCCCGTCCTGGATGGGGGTATTCCAATTGGACGATGCCGACGGCGAGGCGCTCGCCGTCGGGCTGTTCGACGGGGTCGCCGGGCTGGAGGCG
>NZ_DF952499.1:0-2540 GCF_001263615.2 Arthrobacter sp. Hiyo1
CGCCGGGGATGCGGGGACTCACCGCGGGGGCTGGTTTCCGGAGCCGCGGCGCGCATGTCGTCGTCGTTCGGGAAGGTGCTGCGGAGCGATTCGTCCAATCCGAAGTAGAGCACCTCGGGGCCGCTCACGGCTCCGGCAATACGGGCGACCCGGGGATCCTCGCGGTTCAGGACCACGGTCCCGGTGGTTCGCTCGGCGATGCGCTGGAGGAGTAGCGCCGTGGTGTCGATTTCGCCGAAACGGTCCAGTTGGTCGCGCAGGACGTTGAGGAGAAGGCAATAGCGCGGCGGCACCTTGTTCACGAAATGCACGGCGTGTGCCTCGTCGAGTTCCAACACCGCGACGTCGGCGTCCAACCTGCCGCGCCAGTCCACCTCACCCAGGAGAGCGGCCGCAACGCCACGGGTGAAGTTGCTGCCCGTCCGGTTGGTGAAGACCTTCAAGCCCTGGCTTTCCAGGAGCTCCACCACCATTTTTGTGGTGGTCGTCTTGCCGTTGGTTCCGCTCACCACCGCCACACCGTGGGGGAGCGAGGACAGCGTCCTCTGCATGAAGCCGGGGTCGATCTTCTCGACCACGAGGCCGGGCAAAGCCGAACCCCCGCCGCGCAGCCGGGACACAGCACGGACCAGCTTGCCGAGTGGAACGGTGAACGAAAACATGCTCTGTAATATATCCCAGTTGGTGCATAAACCACGTGCCGTAAAGCCGCGATCGGGTTGCCGGCGCAAGCCCGGCAGTGGCAGCGCATTATGATGGTCGAATGACCAATCCCCCTTCCGAGGCGTCATCAAGCGTGGGCGCGGGCCTGCGCATCGGCGTCCTCGCACTACAAGGCGATTTTCGTGAGCACATCCACGCCGTCGAAGCGGCCGGTGCCACCGGCGTCGGCATCCGGCGTCCGGCGGAGCTCGACGACATTGACGGCCTCATCATTCCCGGCGGCGAGTCGACTACCATCGACAAGCTGGCGCGCATCTTCGAACTCGCCGATCCCATCCGCAAGCAGATCGCGTCCGGGCTGCCGGTGTATGGATCCTGCGCCGGCATGATCCTGCTGGCGGACGACATCGCCGATCCCGCCACGGACCTCGCCGGAAATCCGCAGCAGACTTTCGGTGGATTGGACATCACGGTCCGTCGCAATGCCTTCGGCCGGCAGCGCGAGTCCTTCGAAACCGATCTTGACTTCAAGGGCCTCGAGTTCAGCGCAGGCGAGTCCGGCGTCGACCCCGTCCACGCCGTCTTCATCCGCGGACCGTGGGTGGAACGGGTCGGACCCGGCGTCGAAATCCTCGCGCAGGTGGAACCGGGCAAAGCGACCCACACGGACACTTTGCACGGGTTGGCTAGAATTGTTGCAGTGCGCTCAGGTCGGTTGCTGGCCACCTCCTTCCACCCGGAAGTGACTGGGGAGAAGCGCGTGCATGAATTGTTTATTCGAATGATCAGAGGGGAAGTTTAAAGCATGTCAGGCCACTCCAAATGGGCGACGACCAAGCACAAGAAGGCCATCCTCGATAGCCGCCGGGCCAAGTCGTTCGCCAAACTGATCAAGAACATCGAAGTCGCGGCCCGCATGGGCGGACCGGACCTTGCCGGCAACCCGAGCCTCGAACTGGCTGTGACCAAAGCCAAGAAGACCTCGGTCCCCGCCGACAACATCGACCGCGCCATCAAGCGCGGAGCCGGCCTCACCGGCGAAGTGGTCGACTACACGGAGATCATGTACGAGGCCCGCGGCCCGCAGGGTTCCGCCCTCCTGATCGAGTGCCTCACGGACAACAAGAACCGTGCCGCCTCCGAGGTCCGCCTGGCGATTTCCCGCAACGGCGGCACTATCGCCGATCCCGGCTCCGTGAGCTACCTCTTCACCCGCAAGGGCGTCGTCAACCTGCCCAAGAACGGGCTCAGCGAAGACGACATCCTGATGGCAGTGCTCGACGCCGGCGCAGAAGAAGTCAAGGACAACGGCGACAACTGGGAAATCCACTCGGAACCCACCGATCTCCCGGCAATCCGCGAAGCCCTCACGGAGGCCGGCATCGAATACGAAACGGACGAAGCTGAATTCGTCCCGTCCATGCAGGTGCCGCTGGACCTTGACGGTGCCAAGAAGTTCATGAAGCTCGTCGACGCCCTTGAGGATCTCGACGACGTCCAGAACGTTTATACCAACGCGGACATGAGCGAGGAAGTCCAGGCTGCGCTCGAAGCCGAGTAGCGCCCGCTTGCCATTCAGCTTCACAACAAACAGGGAGGCCCGGACTTGACTCTTCGCGTATTGGGAGTCGATCCGGGCCTCACCCGTTGCGGCATCGGAGTGGTCGACGTCGAACGGAACCGGCGCGCCACGATGGTAGCTGTCTGCGTCGTGGGAACCTCCCCGGAGCAATCATTGGACCAGCGACTGCTGGTCATAGCCAAGGCCATCGATGAATGGCTGGACCTCTATAAACCCGACGTTCTCGCGGTCGAACGGGTCTTCTCCCAGTTGAACGTCAGTACGGTCATGGGCGTTGCCCAGGCATCCGGCGTCG
>NZ_DF952500.1:0-2428 GCF_001263615.2 Arthrobacter sp. Hiyo1
CCGGTGCCGGGCTGGCAGGCTCCGGCTTGGGCTTGACCGGCTTCGGCACCGCAGGCTTGCGGGTTGGAACGGTCGATTCCCGGGCCACAACGTGAGCTGGCTGTTCTGCACGGTCCTGGAAATCGTCGCGGAGGAACGGCAAGTGGGGAGCCAGGACCGTCGCGGCCAGAAGACCTACTGAGCCGATAAGTCCGACGAGCACGAAGACGGTAAACGCGCCTGCTGCGGACAGGAAGAACAGGGTCAGGGCGAACGACGCCACGACGGAAGCGAACTGGTCGGTCGAAAGGGAACCGATCCTCACGATGTTCCCCGGCTGCAGGCGCCGGGCAACGAACAAGGCGGTAACGACGAGGGGAAGAACGATCCCGAGTGCCAGGAAGAAAAGGTTGTCGAGGTTCCACAAGTTATAGCGCCCGCCAAACATCGGCAGGAGGGACCCCACAAACATCACCAAGGTGGAGCCGAAAACGGTCAGGTCCCGGATAGTGAACGGACCCAGCACGGCCTGGTACTTCGGGGAGGTCACGCTGCCGGGCTCTGGCGCCCCGGATCCAGCTGCTGCTTCGGGGGCCGACCCGGGCGCGAGTGCACCGTATTTCGGACCTTGGCTCGTCTGGTTCATGTGCAAATCTCCTTAGTACGGCGGTGTTCCGGACGCCGCCGCCCAAGGCTGCACCCAGTAATTTCCGGGCCGGACCGGGCGGCAAGTTCTCGCGTCTCGAGACCTCTTCAGCCTATGCCACGCATCTGACAGTCCACTAGTTGGCATCGGCGCGGAGGCAGGCACGCCGCGCCGTAATATTCCCCGCCTTGGGAGCCAAGCGAAAGCCTTCAGCACCGTTCGGCGCGAATCACCGGCCGCTCACGGTCCGGATTGTGACCGCAGACACTTGTTGTCGGCTCAAAACGCTAAGGTGGGTTCCGGAAAAGCTCTTTGCGGAATCCCGTGAGGCGCCGCAGCCCAACGCCGTGCACGATTGGCGCGTGGGGCGGCCCCGACACGGGACAACCGCGCGGCAGAGATCGATGAATGATGAGGTTCACATGTCCCAGGACGCCAATGGATCGACGACCACCGCTGCACCCGGATCCGACGGGGCAGGCAACGGCGACGCCCTCGAAAACCTTCTCCACGAAAACCGGAAGTTCGCGCCCACCCCTGAGTTCGCGGCCAACGCGGTAGTCGGCGCCGAAGTCTATGCGGAAGCCAATGCGGACCGTCCCGCGTTCTGGGCGAAGCAAGCCCGGGAACTGCTGGACTGGGACACGGACTTCACCGAAGCCCTGGACTGGTCCAACCCGCCGTTCGCGAAGTGGTTCGTCGGCGGGCAAGTCAATGCCGCGTACAACGCCCTGGACCGGCACGTGGAGAACGGGCTCGGGGACCGGGTGGCCATCCATTTCGAGGGCGAACCGGGCGACACCCGCTCCTACACCTACGCGCAGCTGACCGACGAGGTGAAGAAGGCCGCCAACGCTTTCGAGTCGCTCGGTGTGGCCAAGGGTGACCGGGTGGCCGTGTACCTGCCCATGATTCCCGAGGCCGTGATCACGATGCTGGCCTGTGCCCGGATCGGGGCCGTGCACTCGGTGGTGTTCGGCGGGTTCTCCGCCGATGCCCTGCGCTCCCGGATCGATGACGCCGAGGCCAAGCTCGTGGTCACCGCCGACGGCACCTACCGGCGCGGGAAGCCCAGCCCGCTCAAGCCGGCCGTGGACCAGGCCCTGTCCAAAGAGGGACATTCGGTCCGGAACGTCGTGGTGGTCAAGCGCAACGGCCAGCCGGTGGACTGGCACGAGGGCCGGGACCAGTGGTGGGAGGACACGGTCGGCGTCGCCTCCGGTGAGCACACCGCCGTCGGGCATGACGCCGAACACCCGCTGTTCATCCTGTACACCTCCGGGACCACGGGCAAGCCCAAGGGCATCCTGCACACCACCGGCGGGTACCTCACCCAGACCGCGTACACGCACAAGGCGGTCTTCGACCTGCACCCGGACACGGACGTGTTCTGGTGCACCGCCGACGTCGGATGGGTCACCGGCCACTCGTACGTCGCCTACGCCCCGCTGGTCAACGGCGCCACCCAGGTCATGTACGAGGGCACCCCGGATTCCCCGCACCAGGGCCGCTGGTGGGAAATCGTGGAGAAGTACAAGGTCTCCATCCTGTACACCGCCCCGACGGCGATCCGGACGTTCATGAAGTGGGGCCGGGAGATCCCTGCCAAGTACGATCTGTCCTCGATCCGGGTCCTGGGCTCGGTGGGTGAGCCCATCAACCCGAGGCCTGGATGTGGTACCGGGACGTCATCGGCTCCAACGCCGGGAAGAACGGGGAAAAGAAGGAACACCCTGCCCCGATCGTGGACACCTGGTGGCAGACCGAGACCGGCGCGCAGATGATCGCGCCGCTTCCGGGGGT
>NZ_DF952501.1:0-2268 GCF_001263615.2 Arthrobacter sp. Hiyo1
CGCGAAGGCCACGTTCATGGGCAGTCTGGCCGTATCGGATCATTTCCGTGGGCATGCGGTGGGCTGAGACGACGTCGGCTTCGAAAGGGATGCCGAATTCTGCCAGGCGTCCGCCGCGGCTTCCATGACCGGCCAGTCGGAGTCGGAGCCCATGACGAGGCCTACGATCGGGGCGGCGACAGCCGCATCCGCGTTTTCGGCTTCCATGTTCTCTGCGCTCATGCGGTCTCCTCGGAGGTGGTTTCGGCCGGCATGCGGCCGTCGCGGATGATGTCGGCCACTACGGTGGCGCGGCGTCGGATGGAGTCGACGTCCGCCGTCGAGTTGCCGACGAGGTTCACGTGCCCGATCTTGCGGCCGGCCCGCACGGACTTGCCGTAGCAGTGGACCTTTGCGGCAGGTTCGTAGGCGAGGGCCTTGGGGTAGGCGCTGAAGAGATCCTGGTTGTCGCCGCCCAGGAAGTTCTTCATGACAACTACTGCGCCGAGCGCGTCGGTGGCACCGAGCGGGAGGTTGAGGACCGCTCGCAAGTGCTGTTCGAACTGGCTCGTGACGGAGCCGTCTTGCGTCCAGTGGCCGGTGTTGTGCGGCCGCATGGCGAGCTCGTTGACCAGGAAGCCGACTCCGACGCCGGGCGTTTCGAAGAGTTCGGCCGCCATGACGCCCGTGACGCCGAGTTCATTGGCGATCCGCAGCGCTGCCTCTTCGGCCGCCGCGGCGACTTCTACGGGAATGTCCTGGGCCGGCGCAATCACTTCGTCGCAAACGCCGTCCACCTGGACGGTGTGGACTACCGGCCAAGCACGGGATTCGCCGTCTGGGGTCCTTGCGACGAGCGCGGAAAGCTCGCGGCTGAAGTCAACCTTCTCTTCCGCGAGCAGCGGGCTCATGGCGTCGAACCAGTCCGTGGTGCTCCGGGCGTCGTCGGCGGAATGGACGATGCGCACGCCTTTGCCGTCATAGCCTCCGCGCGGGGTCTTCAAGACGATCGGCCAACCGGTCTGCTCACCGAATGCCACGAGGTCCTCGACGCCGTGGACTGCAGCCCACGCCGGATTGGGGAGCCCCAAGCGGTCGATCGCGGCGCGCATCACCAGTTTGTCCTGCGCGTGCACCAGGGCATCGGGGCCGGGCTGGACGTTGACTCCGGCCTCGATCAAGGCCCGGAGGTGCTCGGTGGGAACGTGTTCGTGGTCGAAGGTCATGACGTCCAAGCCCTCCGAGAACTCAAGAAGGGCCGCGAGGTCCTTGTAGTCGCCAATGGGGGCCGTTGCTACGGCCTGGACTGCGGAAACGTCCTCACCTTCAGCAAGGACCCGGAGTTCAAAGCCGAGAGCGGTTGCGGCCGGGGCCATCATTCGTGCGAGCTGTCCGCCGCCCACCACGCCAATTACAGGAAAAGTCACAAGGTTCAGCCTACCGAACCAGCGGCTGGTTCCCAGATTCTGCTCGCCGCTGGGTCCTTGGAACCCGGCTCGAAGCCGTCGGCACGGAACAAATGGGCAAGCTCCAAGAAATCGGAGCTAAAATGGAGGCTTCGGCCCATCGGCCCCCTAGAACAACGGCCATGGAGGGTCATGATCAACACACTTGCAGATCGCATCCGCGGGCTCGCCTCGCTCTTTTGGCGCGAAGTAGCCAAGTTTGGCGCTGTCGGCGGTGTTGCGTTCGTCATAGATAACGGCTTGACCTACTATCTCATGCACGGCCCGATGTCGGACAGTGAGGCGAAGGCCCGTTTCGTCGGCGCCACCGTGGCCACCGTGTTCTCGTGGATCGCCAACCGTTTCTGGACCTTCCGCCACCGCCGCCAGCAGAACGTGGTGCGCGAGTTCGTGATGTTCATCATCATCAACGGAATTGGTATCGGCATCTCCACCGGCCTCACCGCCATCGCCAAATACGGCATGAACATCCAGGACAAGAACGTTCTCTTCGCCGCCGGAGTCGTCGGCATCCTCGTGGCCACTGTCGTGCGCTTCTTCGCCTACCGCTTCCTGGTCTTCAACAAGGAACTCGACGAAGAGCCGGCCTTCTCGCATGACCACGAGATCATCGAGGCCCACCACAGGGCCAAAGCCAAGGCCATGCATGTTGCCAGCTCCGAGACTGGCTCGGACCAAGGCGAAGACGCGGTCAAGCGCGGCTGACGTGCCTAGGCGCCGCTGACGCGCTCGTTGTCCAGCAGGTGCCGGGTGACGTCGACGTCCGGGTGCACGAGGACCACTGAACCGTCTTTGCTCCACGCGCCCAGTGCGTCCGCGAGGG
>NZ_DF952502.1:0-2189 GCF_001263615.2 Arthrobacter sp. Hiyo1
CTCAACGGGCTCCGCGACCGCGTGGTGGTCCAGGTGGACGGCCAGCTCAAGACGGGACGCGACGTCGTCATCGCCGCCCTGCTGGGTGCCGAGGAGTACGGTTTCGCGACTGCGCCCCTCGTGGTGTCCGGCTGCATCATGATGCGCGTCTGCCACCTCGACACCTGCCCGGTCGGCGTGGCAACCCAGAATCCCGAGCTCCGCGCCCGCTTCAACGGCAAGCCCGAGTTCGTGGTCAACTTCTTCGAATTCCTTGCCGAGGAAGTCCGGGAGCTGCTTGCCGAACTCGGTTTCCGCAGCCTCGAAGAGGCCATCGGCCACGCCGAGGTCCTCGACACCCGGGAGGCGGTGGACCACTGGAAGGCCGATGGGCTGGACCTCGACCCGATCCTGCACGGCCTCGAGTTCGACGACGACGTTCCCCTGCGGAACCTCACCGGCCAGAACCACGAGCTCGACAAGCACTTCGACCAGCGCCTCATCGGCATGGCCGCCGAGGCTTTGAGCGACCGTACGCCGGTGAAGATCGCGGTCGACGTCATCAACACGGACCGGTCGGTCGGCACCATGCTGGGCCACGTCGTAACCAAGACGTTCGGCGTCGATGTGCTCGCGACGGACACGATCGACATCACCCTGAAGGGCACCGCAGGGCAGTCTCTGGGCGCCTTCCTCCCGGCGGGCATCACCCTGCGCATGTTCGGCGACTCCAACGACTACGTCGGCAAGGGTCTCTCGGGTGGACGCATTATTGTCCGCCCGGACCGCACCAACGTTTTCCAGGCGGAGCGCAACGTCATCGCCGGCAACGTGATCGGCTACGGTGCCACGAGCGGCGAGATGTTCCTGCGCGGCCAGGTGGGCGAACGGTTCCTGGTACGCAACTCGGGCGCGACCGCCGTCGTCGAAGGCATCGGTGACCACGGCTGCGAGTACATGACCGGCGGCCAGACGCTGATCATCGGCCGCACCGGACGCAACTTCGGTGCCGGCATGTCCGGCGGTACAGCCTACGTGCTGGACCTCCAGCCTGCCCGGGTCAACAAGCAGGCGTTGGATTCCGGCGAGCTGCAGTTGCTCGAGCTTGACGACGAGGACCGCACCATCGTCCATAGCCTCCTGGTCAAGCACCTGGAAGAAACCGAATCCGTCCTCGCGGGCCGCTTGCTCGAAAACTTCGATGACACAGCCGCCCGCATCACCAAAGTTCTGCCGCGCGACTACGCCGCAGTCCTGCAAACCCGTCTCGACGCTATTGAAGAGGGCCTTGATCCCGATGGCGAAGAAGTATGGTCTCGAATCCTGGAGGTAACCGGTGGCTGATCCACGCGGATTTCTGAAAGTCCGGCAGCGCGAGACGCAGCCTCGCCGTCCTGTTCCCGTCCGCATCATGGACTGGAAGGAAGTCTACGAAGCCCAGGACAAGGGCGTGCTCAAGAGCCAGGCAGGGCGCTGCATGGACTGTGGCGTTCCGTTCTGCCACCAGGGCTGCCCGCTCGGGAACCTCATTCCGGAGTGGAACGACCTGACCTGGCGCGGCAAAGGCGAGGAAGCGATCGAGCGCCTGCACGCGACGAACAACTTCCCGGAGTTCACCGGCCGCTTGTGTCCCGCGCCGTGCGAAGCATCCTGTGTCCTGGGCATCAACCAGCCCGCCGTGACCATCAAGCAGGTGGAAGTTTCGATCATCGACGACGCCTTCGAAAACGGCTGGGTCCAGCCGCTTCCGCCGGCACGCCTCTCCGGCAAGACGGTCGCCGTCGTCGGCTCCGGCCCCGCGGGGCTTGCCGTCGCACAGCAGCTGACTCGGGTCGGCCACACCGTGGCCGTCTACGAACGCGACGACAAGATCGGGGGACTGCTGCGCTATGGCATCCCCGACTTCAAGATGGAAAAGGAGCAGGTCGACCGCCGCGTCGAGCAGATGAAGGCCGAGGGCACCCGCTTCCGCACGGGTGTGGCGGTAGGAAGCGACGTGACGTGGGAGCAGTTGCGCCGCCGTTACGACTCCGTGGTGATCGCCACCGGTGCCACCGTTCCGCGCGACCTTCCCATCCCCGGCCGCGAACTCGAAGGCATCCACTTCGCCATGGACTACCTGGTGCCCGCCAACCGCGTGGTTGCCGGTGAAACCGTCGAGGGCCAGATCGACGCCAAGGGCAAGCACGTCATCATCCTCGGCGGCGGCG
>NZ_DF952503.1:0-2185 GCF_001263615.2 Arthrobacter sp. Hiyo1
GGAACCGGCTGCGGAGCCGCGGGTCGTTTGCGAATTTTCGGCGCGCGGAAGACGCTTTGAGGTCACCCGCTCACCGGCGTGGGACAGGCCAAGTGCCCGTGGACGCAAGGGCTTCACCACCCAGCAGGCCAAAACCCTCCTGCGTGAACGGGTTGATGGCTCGTGGGAAGAAAAGACCTCCCGCAACGACGAAGCCGGCATGGAAATCGGAGATGTCCTGGGGATGGATCGGGAACAATTCACCAGGGTGGTCATGCTCCCGCAGGGAGACTTCGCGGCTTTCCTGCGTTCCAAGGCGTCCGACCGGCTGGATCTTCTGCAGAAGCTCTTCGGAACCCAGCGTTTTGAAGCGATCGAGCAGCAGTTGGCACTCCAAGCAAACGCCGCGCGCGCAGAAGTGCAGGACAACCAGAACGGACTTAAGCTGCTCGCGCAGCGGGCAGAGTCCGAGTTCGCGCAACTCGGCATTGACGAGGCGGCTGACCCGGATCTTGATGACGCAGGATCCAACGCAGGCTCCAACGATTCCACGCCCGAACTCCGGCTCGGGACCCTCGAGGCCCGGGCCCGTGCCGAATCTCTCAAGCGGCAACAAGCCGCCGGCTCTGCCGAAGCCGTCCGGCTTCAGCTTGCCGACAAGCTCAACTCCGCGCGGGAACGGGTCCAACGGCACGCGAAGCTCGACGCCGCCACTTGCCGGCGCGAAGTCCTCGCCACACGTGCGGCTGAAGTGCAGGAATTCCGCGAGCGGCTTGGACGCCACCGTAAAGCCGCCGTCCTCGGAGGACAACTCGACGCCGTCGACCGCGCTGCCAAGGCCTTAGACATCGCGGGCGCGAAGGCGGAGTCGGCGACGGCGAAGCTGCTTGCCGCCTCTCTTGACGCAAGCGAGCCGGGCACGTCGCTGGCGAGGATTCAAGAGACCATGCTGTCGTTGAGGCCCGGATCGGGGACGAACAAAAGCTCGAGGACATCACTGCCAGGCTTGATGCCCTCGACGTCGCTTCACGGCAGCGCGAGTCGGCCAATGCGGCGCGGTCCCTTGCGTTGGCCGGGCTTCGCTCGGATGCGGCTGTTTTGGAAGGCGAGCTGGGCCCGCTGGAAGCGGCCGCTTCTCAGCTACCCCTGCGGGAAAGCGAAGCGGCAGCAGCGCAGAACACCGTCAAGACAGTTGCCCGTTACTCAAGCGCCTGGATTCCCAGTCCGCGGCAGTGAAGCGCCACGCTTTTGCCCGCGCGCTTTCCCAGGACCTCCGGCAACTCTGGCTGGATCTCCGCGAATCCCGGCTGGCCAATGCCGCTGCCGAACTCGCCGCAAAGCTGAACGACGGCGATCCATGCCCGGTCTGCGGAAGCGCCGAACACCCGTCCCCGGCAGCCGCGGGGCTAACCGCACTGGCCCTTGCGGAGGAAGAGCAATCCGCCCACGAACGCTATGACGAAAGCGAGCATGAACTTCTCCAAGCGGCAGGCGAGCTGGCGGCCGCCGAGCAGGAAGTTGCCGTGCTCGCCGCCCAGGGCGGAGGCATCGATCCCAAGGAAGCCGCTTCGGCGGAGGCCCTGGCCAAAGACGCCCTGGCCTTGGCGCGTTCCGCCGTCGACAGCCTCAAACGTGGCAAGGCAGAGCTCGCCCGCATGACGGAGCGGATTGCCCGCTTGGAGGAAGAACAAGTCCAAGAGGACACCGCTGCGGCGCAGGCCGGGTCCACCATGGCCCTGCTGGGTGAGCAACGTGAGTCCCTGGAGACCTTGCTTTGCGGGCTGCGTGATGGCTTCGACACGCTGCACGAGCGGATCGATGCCCTGACCGGGCATCGCGAACTCCTGCAGTCCGCTGTCGCCGCCGGAGTGCAACTTGAACGTGCCCGGGAGGCTTTGGACGATGCGTCTGCGGCCTTGGAAACCGCCCTTGCAGCGAACGGATTCGACACCGCGGATGCTGCGCGCCTCGAAATCCTCGACGAGCAGCACGCTGCAAGGCTCGACGAAGCCATCAGGTCCGCGGAGACCGAGAGCGCCCGGCTCGCAGAGCTCTTCGAGTCCGAGGATCTCGTTCTCGCGGCCAAGGAAGCCCAGATCGGTGAGGTGCCACTGACCGCCGTCGAGCTCGCAGCCCTCGAACAAGACGCCGGACGGGCGGAAGAAACAGCCCGACGGCTGGATCTTGCTGCAGGACTCGCTGCCCG
>NZ_DF952504.1:0-2020 GCF_001263615.2 Arthrobacter sp. Hiyo1
CGTCGCGGACAGAGGCTGGGACTTGACGAAGACAGTGACGACGCGTTGGCGCTGCTTCTGAGCAGCGGCGTTCCGGCTGCGCATCCACGTCCTGGTGACGTCGACGACGAACGTGCGGACAGCGACGCAGCTGACAAAGAGCCGGCCGATACGGAAACGGACCAGCAGCCTGAATCCGGGCCGGCCCCCAGCCGCCGTGACGCGCGTGCATCCATGCTGTCGCGGCTGAGCCTGGCCCCGAAGCATGACGACAAGGAAGACGATTCCCTCCACCTTCACGACGGCGTCAGCACGGACACCCGTGAAATCACGGTGATCCCCGGTCCGCTGCGCCCCGTGACCATGTTGCGCGGCAGGAACGATCACGACGGTCAGACCGGCCAGGACGAGGCGCGAACCCCGGGAGCAGCATCGCCGCGGGCGGGCTTGGACGAATTGCTCGGCGGCGCTCCCCGGCGGGATCGCGAAGAGCCGAAGCCCACCCGTTCCGGGCAGAAGGATGAAGAAACTTCCGACGCGGGAGCGGCCGAGCGCCAGCCGTCACGGCCCAAGCGCTCCAGCATTCCGAGCTGGGATGAAATCGTCTTCGGGACGCGCGGAGACTAGGCAGCGTTCAATTCGTTGCGGCTTCAGCCGGCACCGTGCCAAAGGCAAGCGTCGACGTCGAACGGCAGCAACTGATCCCGGCTCGCCATGAGATTGGTCCATGAGCGGTGACCCGGCGCATGTAGTGCCTTCGGCATAGGGTCTCGTACCCGACAACCGGGTGCGACGCGTCGATTTGCTCCGGGGTGACCTCCGCTTGTCCGGCCTCCCTGGCAACGTCTCCCACCACGACTTGCTCGCCTTCAACCACCATGATGCCGTCCACGGTCCGCGCATTGTGTGTCGCCCGGCGGCCGCACCAGCAAAGCGCTTCCACTTGCAGGACTTGGACCCGGTCCGCGAGCTCGACGAAACGCTGGGATCCGGGGAACAGCCGGGTGCGGAAGTCGGACGTGATTCCGAAAGCGAACACGTCTACGCCCATCTCGTCAACCACGCGCGCCAGCTGTTCCACTTGCCCGGGTGAGTAGAACTGGGCTTCGTCACAGATCAGGTAGTCCACCTTGAGGCCCGTGGTCCGGCGTCGGACAACTTCGTCCCAGAAATCGGTGGTGTCAATGACTTCCACGGCGTCCGTCTGGAGCCCGAGACGGCTGGAGATGACGGATCCGCCGGCGCGGTCGTTGCAACTGAAGCGGACCCCGCCCCGGCCGCGGGCACGGTGGTTGTAATCCATCTGCAAGGCAAGGGTGGACTTGCCGCAGTCCATGGTTCCGGAGAAGAAAATGAGTTCAGCCACGGCGCCCCTTGGGGCCTCCGGCTTGGAAGCATAGCAAGGGAACTTCACGCTCCGCCTTGGTCAGCGAACCGTGTTGCCCCACCACCTCCAAGGCAGTCGGACGGACGCGGCGGACGTCGTAGAGCGCCAAGGTGTCCCGGGCCGCGATCATGACATCCCCGATCCGGGGGGAAACCTCCGGCCGAAGGACCCCGAAGAGTCCTGCTTCAAGGGCCTGCCCGCGCGTGAAGGCCCAGATCCGGTCGCCGAAGCGGGCGCGCCAGGCATCCAGCAGGGCGTCCCGGTGAAGCTCCCGGGCGTCGGGTTCGAGGTACAGGTGGACCATGCGTGGCTCGCCCGCTGTGTGCCGCACCCCTGCGATAAGGGCAGGATCGGCGGAATAGTCGATGCGCTGAGACTCGGGAACGTCGAGCATTCCATGGTCGCCCGTGAGCAGGATGGTTGTCCCCGCCGGCAGTGAGGCAGAGAGCCTCTTGACCGTCGAATCGATTTCCTCGAGCTGGTGCTCCCAGCGATCGGACTGACAGCCGTAGCGGTGTCCGGCTTTGTCCAGCTCGTTGACGTAGAAGTACATGAGGGAGGGGGTTCCCGCAGCCATTTCCTCCCCCGCCATTGCCGTCCGGGCATGGAGCGAGGTGCCGCCCACGAACCGGCTTCCCCGGAGCGCCGCGCGGG
>NZ_DF952505.1:0-2003 GCF_001263615.2 Arthrobacter sp. Hiyo1
ACCGCCGTCGCCGCTGCCGGCCGACACCGCGATCGCGCCGGAGCGAGGAAGGAGCCCGATGTGAGAGAAGATGCGTGCTACGCCGTGCTCGTTGCGCGGCAGGGCGTCGATGAGCGTGTAATTCTAGTGGTTGCCGAGCACGACGTACAGCGGCATGCCCAGAACCGTGAGCACGTCATTAAGCTCCGCCAGTGCCCGGGACTCCATGCGGGTGCCCCGCCAGATCATCCCGAAGTCGCCGAGCTGGACCAGTGAGGTACAGCCCCGCGCCGCCAGGACCGTCGCCGCATGGCGCAGGAACGCTGCGTCTCCGTGGGTGTCGCCGATCAGACCGACACGTCCGCCCAGGGCGGGGGTCATGTCCGCCGTGCGCGGTCGTGTCGCGGTGGTTGCAGTGGACGTCATCGCCATGAATCGTGTCCTTTCGCCTGGTAATCGAACTGAAGTCAGGCAGCCAGTCTACTCGCTATCGGAATGCGACTCTATAGGGAATTCGAATGGCCTTTGGATACGACAAGACCCGCCCGCAGAGCTCATCGCTCCACGAACGGGTCTTGCCATGACACCGTCAGCCGAATGACGGCACCAGCTTCTTCGCCCCCTTTTCCTCCTTCCAGGTGAGCTTCGCGTCGAACTTCTTGCCGGTCTTCTTCGACAGGAAACCCTTCCCCTCGATCGTCTTGCCGTGGGCCAGATCCTTGCGCTGCGCATCGGTGAACTTCACGCCGCACCAGGACATCGGCGGCTCATCGCCACTCGTGCCGAAGTCCGGGACGATCTTCTGCGTCTTGGAGTCCCAGCTCACCTTGCAGCTGAAGTTGTTGCCGGTCTTGCCGCTGACGAAGTCGCCGGCCTCGATCGATTCGCCCGCCGTGAGCTTCTGGATCTCGGCTTGCGTGAAGACGTGCTTGCACCACTCCTTCGGCGGCAGGACTGCACCGCTGGCGTCCCGGCGGCCGAAGCCGAGCTTCTGGAAGCCCACGAACTTCTTGCCCTTGTAGGTACCCTCGCCCAGCTTGCCGAAGACGTCGTAGGTCTTGCCCTGCTGACTCGTGGCCTGGAAGTCGATCGTCTCTCCGGCCAACAGCTTCTCGACCTCCTCGTCGCTGAAGCGATGTCCGCCCCATTCGCGGGCGAAAGCCACCTCCCGGGTGCCCCAGGTGCCCTTCGCGCGCTCCTTCTGTGCGAGGACCTCCTCCTTCAGGCCCAGCCTGGAGCGCATGGAGGCCGCGTTCTTGGCCATCACGCTGATGTCTTCGCGCACCCAGTCGGCAACGATGGCCAGCCGCTCCTCGGCGGTAGCCGTGCCCGCGGCGATGTCCTTCATGTCCGCGTAGACCTTCTCAGTCAGTGCGAGATCCCCGATGTGTGTGCCCGGCAGCAGCAGCCAGCTCATCTCACCGGCCTCGGCCAGGGTGAGCTTGCGCCCCTTCTCGATGAGCAGCGGATACTTCGCATTCGTGCTCGTCACCTCCGAGTACGTTGAGGTGCGGGTCGCGCCGGTGCCCACATCGCGCTTCTCGAGCTCCTTCATGAGCCATTTCATGCTCGGGTGCTCGGGCCGCTTGTTCGCGCCCTCGAAGACGAACGGCTCGGCGTTCTGGCCCAACCCCTTGGCCGACTCGCTGGCATCGCTGTCGTTCGCGCTGTCTTTGTCGGCGGGGTCGTCGCCGGCGTTGGGGTCGAAGACGGCCTTCCACCCGGCGCTCTGCGGCACATTCGCGATCGCGACGAACTCGGGGTAGCGCTGGACGTGGCCCTTCTGCTGCTCGTAGACGTAGTCCTCAGCGATCATCGCCAGATAGTTCTTGCCCAGCGTTTCGTAGATCAGCCGTCCGGTCACACCGAACCGCTGCTCAACCTCGGCCAGCGAGGCCGGCACCTTCGGTCCGGGGCGGTTCGCGCCGTGCGCACCCTGCGGCTTGACGTGCGTCTTGCGCGGCGTGCGGTGCGTGAGCAGCGCTGTGTCGACTCCGACCACCGCGGCGATCTTGTCGACCAGC